>NZ_JBEYXM010000018.1:0-160413 GCF_040704595.1 Streptomyces sp. NPDC046870 | reverse complement strand
ACGTACTCCCTGGAGGAGACCGGCCAGGCGGCCTACGACGTGCACCGCAACCTGCACCAGGGCAAGGTCGGCGTGCTCTGCCTCGCCCCCGAGGAAGGCCTGGGCGTGCGCGACGAGGAGATGCGCGCCAAGCACATCGACGCCATCCACCGCTTCCGGAACGTCTGAGAGCCGGGAGGTCACAGATGACAGAGCGTCAGACAGCGCCTGCCGCGCGGAAGGAAAAGGACCGGCCGTGGCTGATGCGGACGTACGCCGGTCACTCCACGGCGGAGGCGTCCAACGAGCTGTACCGGCGCAACCTGGCGAAGGGCCAGACCGGTCTGTCGGTGGCGTTCGACCTGCCGACGCAGACCGGCTACGACCCCGACCACATCCTCGCGCGCGGCGAGGTCGGCCGGGTGGGCGTGCCCGTCGCGCACCTCGGTGACATGCGCCGGCTGTTCCAGGACATCCCCCTGGAGCAGATGAACACCTCGATGACCATCAACGCCACCGCCATGTGGCTGCTGGCGCTCTACCAGGTCGTCGCGGAGGAGCAGGGCGCGGACATCACCAAGCTCCAGGGCACGACCCAGAACGACATCGTCAAGGAGTACCTGTCCCGGGGCACCCACGTCTTCCCGCCGGGACCCTCGCTCCGGCTGACGACGGACATGATCGCGTACACGGTCTCCCACATCCCGAAGTGGAACCCGATCAACATCTGCAGCTACCACCTGCAGGAGGCCGGGGCCACGCCGGTGCAGGAGATCGCGTACGCGATGTCCACCGCCATCGCCGTCCTCGACGCCGTGCGCGACTCCGGCCAGGTGCCGCCGGAGCGCATGGGGGACGTCGTCGCCCGTATCTCCTTCTTCGTGAACGCGGGCGTCCGCTTCATCGAGGAGATGTGCAAGATGCGCGCCTTCGGCCGCATCTGGGACAAGGTCACCCGTGAGCGGTACGGCATCGAGGACCCCAGGCAGCGCCGGTTCCGGTACGGCGTCCAGGTCAACTCGCTCGGCCTGACGGAGGCGCAGCCCGAGAACAACGTCCAGCGGATCGTGCTGGAGATGCTGGCGGTGACGCTCTCCAAGGACGCACGCGCGCGTGCCGTGCAGCTTCCCGCCTGGAACGAGGCGCTGGGCCTGCCCCGGCCCTGGGACCAGCAGTGGAGCCTGCGCATCCAGCAGGTCCTCGCCTACGAGAGCGACCTGCTGGAGTACGACGACATCTTCGAGGGCTCGAAGGTGGTCGAGGCCAAGGTGGACCAGCTGGTCGAGGACACCCTGGCGGAGATCGGCCGCATCCAGGAGATGGGCGGCGCGCTGGCCGCCGTGGAGTCCGGCTACCTCAAGTCGCAGCTGGTGGCCTCGCACGCCGAGCGCCGGGCGCGGATCGAGTCCGGCGAGGAGAAGATCGTCGGCGTCAACATCTTCGAGGGCACCGAGCCCAACCCGCTCACCGCCGACCTGGACACGGCCATCATGACGGTCGACCCGGCGGTCGAGGCCCGCGTCGTCGAGTCCCTCCGGCACTGGCGGGACACCCGCTACCAGCCGCCCTTCAACCACCCGCGTCCCTGCAAGGCGCTGGAGCGGCTGAAGGAGGCCGCCAAGGGCACCGACAACCTGATGGAGGCGACCCTGGAGTGCGCCCGCGCCGGGGTCACCACCGGCGAGTGGGCGGGCGCCCTGCGCGAGGTGTTCGGCGAGTACCGGGCGCCCACCGGGGTCTCCTCCGCGCCGGTGGCCGTCGCCGTCGAGGCGGGCTCGGCGCTCGCCGAGGTCCGCGCCAGGGTGGACGCCACCGCCCGTGAGCTGGGCGTCGCCCGCTTGCGCTTCCTGGTCGGCAAGCCGGGTCTGGACGGGCACTCCAACGGCGCCGAGCAGATCGCCGTCCGCGCGCGGGACGCCGGCTTCGAGGTGGTGTACCAGGGCATCCGGCTGACGCCCGAGCAGATAGTGGACGCGGCCCTGGCCGAGGACGTGCACGCCGTGGGCCTGTCGATCCTGTCGGGTTCACACGCCCGGCTGGTCCCCGATGTGCTCCAGCGGCTGCGTGTGGCCGGTGCCACAGATATACCGGTGATCGCCGGTGGCATCATCCCCAACGGTGACGCCGAGCAGCTGAGGGAAGCCGGCGTGGCCGCCGTCTTCACCCCGAAGGACTTCGACATCACCGGGATCATCGGCCGCATCGTCGACGAGATCCGCACAGCGAACAAGCTCGACCCCCTGGAGGTCCCCGCATGACCACCCCCGTCAACCGCCTTCGCCCGCGGCGTTCCTGCCTGGCCGTACCGGGCAGCAACCCGCGCTTCCTGGAGAAGGCGCAGGGCCTCCCCGCGGACCAGGTCTTCCTGGACCTGGAGGACGCGTGCGCGCCGCTCGCCAAGCCCGAGGCGCGGCACACCATCGTCAAGTTCCTCAACGAGGGCGACTGGACGGGCAAGACGCGTGTGGTCCGGGTGAACGACTGGACGACCGAATGGACGTACCGGGACGTCGTCACGGTGGTGGAGGGCGCGGGTCCGAACCTGGACTGCATCATGCTGCCGAAGGTGCAGAACGCCCAACAGGTCGTCGCCCTGGACCTGCTGCTGACGCAGATCGAGAAGACGATGGGCTTCGAGGTCGGCCGGATCGGCATCGAGGCCCAGATCGAGAACGCGCAGGGCCTGAACAACGTCAACGAGATCGCGCAGGCCTCCCCGCGCGTCGAGACGATCATCTTCGGCCCGGCCGACTTCATGGCCTCCATCAACATGAAGTCCCTGGTCGTGGGCGAGCAGCCGCCCGGCTACCCGGCGGACGCCTACCACTACATCCTGATGAAGATCCTGATGGCCGCCCGCGCCAACGACCTCCAGGCGATCGACGGCCCCTACCTGCAGATCCGCAACGTCGACGGCTTCCGCGAGGTCGCCGGCCGCGCCGCCGCGCTGGGCTTCGACGGCAAGTGGGTGCTGCACCCGGGACAGGTCGACGCCGCCAACGAGGTCTTCTCGCCGTCGCAGGAGGACTACGACCACGCCGAGCTGATCCTGGACGCGTACGACTACTACACGTCCGAGGCGGGCGGCAAGAAGGGCTCCGCGATGCTCGGCGACGAGATGATCGACGAGGCCAGCCGCAAGATGGCCCTGGTCATCGCCGGCAAGGGCCGCGCCGCCGGCATGCGGCGCACCAGCACGTTCGAGATCCCGGAGGCGTGACGGCGATGCAGTTCGGACGCACGTACGAGGAGTTCGAGGTCGGGGCGACGTACAAGCACTGGCCGGGCAAGACGGTCACGGAGTACGACGACCACCTGTTCTGTCTCCTCACCATGAACCACCACCCGCTCCACATGGACACCAACTACGCCGAGAAGACGACCGACTTCGGCAAGAACGTGGTGGTCGGGAACTACATCTACTCCCTGCTGCTCGGCATGTCCGTCCCGGACGTCTCCGGCAAGGCGATCGCCAACCTGGAGATCGAGTCGCTCAGGCACGTGGCGCCGACCTTCCACGGCGACACGGTCTACGGCGAGACGACCGTGCTGGACAAGTGGCCGTCGAAGTCGAAGGACGACCGCGGGATCGTCTACGTCGAGACCAAGGGCTACAAGCAGGACGGCACCCTGGTGTGCGTCTTCCGCCGCAAGGTGATGGTGCCCACCGAGACGTACATCAAGGAGCGCGGCGGCGAGCAGCCGGGCCGCCCCGAGCTCAAGGAGCAGGAGAAGTAGCCATGGCCCGTCTCGCCCAGACCGCCGGTCTGACCGACGTCCAGCAGGAGATCCTCTCCACCGTCCGGGACTTTGTCGACAAAGAGATCATCCCGGTCGCGACCGAGCTGGAGCACCGCGACGAGTACCCGCAGCAGATCGTGGACGGCCTGAAGGAGCTCGGCCTCTTCGGTCTGATGATCCCCGAGGAGTACGGCGGCCTGGGCGAGTCGCTGCTCACCTACGCGCTGTGCGTGGAGGAGATCGCCCGCGGCTGGATGTCGGTGTCCGGCATCATCAACACCCACTTCATCGTCGCGTACATGCTCAAGCAGCACGGCACGCAGGAGCAGAAGGACCACTTCCTGCCGAGGATGGCGGCCGGCGACGTCCGGGGCGCCTTCTCGATGTCGGAGCCCGGGCTGGGCTCGGACGTGTCGGCGATCACGTCGAAGGCGGTCAGGGACGGCGACGAGTACGTCCTGAACGGCCAGAAGATGTGGCTGACGAACGGCGGCACCTCCTCGCTCGTGGCCGTGCTGGTCCGCAGTGACGAAGGACACCCCGAGGGCACGGCGCCGCACAAGTCGATGACGACCTTCCTGGTCGAGAAGGAGCCGGGCTTCGGCGAGGTCCGCCCGGGCCTCACCATCCCCGGCAAGATCGACAAGATGGGCTACAAGGGCGTCGACACCACCGAGCTGATCATGGACGGACTGCGCGTTCCGGCCGATCGGGTGCTCGGCGGGGTCACCGGCCGAGGTTTTTACCAAATGATGGACGGCGTCGAGGTGGGCCGCGTCAATGTGGCGGCGCGTGGCTGCGGCGTCGCTCAGCGCGCCTTCGAACTGGGGGTCCGGTACGCCCAGCAGCGGCACACGTTCGGCAAGCCGATCGCCCAGCACCAGGCCATCCAGTTCAAGCTTGCGGAAATGGCGACCAAGGTCGAGGCCGCGCATGCGATGATGGTCAACGCGGCACGCAAAAAGGATTCCGGGGAACGAAACGACCTCGAAGCGGGGATGGCGAAGTACCTCGCCTCCGAGTACTGCAAGGAGGTCGTGGAGGACGCCTTCCGGATCCACGGCGGCTACGGCTTCTCCAAGGAGTACGAGATCGAGCGCCTCTACCGCGAGGCGCCGATGCTGCTCATCGGTGAAGGTACCGCCGAGATCCAGAAAATGATCATCGGGCGCAGGCTGCTCGAAGAGTATCGGTTCCAGGGCTGATTGTCCGGGTACGGGGTGTTTTCTTCGAGAAGAAGATCACACCCCGTAGACACTCTTCGGCCGCCGACTCGGCTTCCTGGCTTGCCCAGTTGTGGCCCGCGACCGGTACGATCCCGGGAAAGCCGCCGTCCCCCGTCAGAGCGCGGCATCATCCGCTACGAAGGTCATCCATGCCCCACAGCCAAACCTCTGCACCTCGCGACAGCCGAGCCGGCGTACGCCTCGCGCGCGGAGCATCGCCGTGGCTTCTCCCGACCGTCGCCACCGCAGCCCTCAGCCTGGCCCGCGCTCGCCGCTCGGGCGTCGCCAAGGCCGTCGCCGTGCCCGCCACCGCGCTCGCGGCGGGCATGCTGTGGTTCTTCCGCGACCCCGAGCGCGAGATCGCCCCGGGCCGGGTCATCTCGCCCGCCGACGGTGTGGTGCAGAGCATCATGCCGTGGAAGGACGGGCGTACCCGCGTCGCCATCTTCATGAGCCCGCTCAACGTGCACGTCAACCGCGCGCCCCTCGCGGGCACCGTGACGTCCGTCGAGCACATCCCCGGCGGCTTTGTTCCGGCTTTCAACAAGGAGAGCGAGAACAACGAGCGCGTAGTCTGGCATTTCGACACCGAACTCGGCGACATCGAGATGATCCAGATCGCCGGCGCGGTGGCCCGTCGCATCGTGCCCTACCTCCCCCAGGGCACGAAGGTCGAGCAGGGCGACCGTATCGGTCTGATCCGCTTCGGCTCGCGTGTCGACCTCTACCTGCCCGAGGGCGTGGAGGTCGCGGTCGAGGTCGGCCAGAAGACCGTGGCTGGGGTGACTCGCATTGACCGTGATTGATCCGGAGACCCAGGCGGGCTGGGTGCCCGAGGCGGACGGGGTGGACGACGAGGAGGAGATGCCTCTTTCCCTCCGCCTGTCGATAGCGGACACCCTGACGCTGGGCAACGCCACGTGCGGCTTCATGGCGGTGTACTTCACCACCACCGGCATCCTGATCCCGCACCTCACCGGCAGCCAGGAGTCCGGCATGGCCCGCCACAGCGCGGCCACGGCGGTCATCCTGATGCTCTGCGCGGCGGTCTTCGACCTGTTCGACGGGCTGGTGGCCCGCAAGCTGCGCTCGTCCCCGATGGGCGCGGAGCTGGACAACCTGTCCGACCTGATCAGCTTCGGACTGGCCCCCGCGTACTTCGTCCTCGTCTACGGCATGGTCGCGGACGACGCGCACCAGCGGGTGGCGGCGGTGGGCGCGATCGTGGTGCTGCTCGCCGTGGTGCTGAGACTGGCCCGCTTCAGCTGCGTGACCATGAAGGACGGCATGTTCCAGGGCATGCCCTCGCCGTTCGGCGCGCTGACGGTCGTCTCGATCGTGCTGCTGGAGCTGCCGTTCGTCGCGACGCTGCTGGCGATCCTCGGGACCGCGTGGCTGATGGTGAGCCGGGTGGAGTACCCGAAGCCGCGGGGGCGTCTCGCGGGCGCGATGCTCTCCTGGATCGTGCTGTCGATGGGGCTGCTGGCGGCGTGGGCCTTCGACGCGCCCAGCGGACAGCTGCTCCTCCAGACGGGCTGCGCGCTGCAGCTGGTGATGGGCGCGGTGATTCCGCTGTTCGCCACCGCGCGGCGGGTGAACAACTTCCGCGACAACCGTCGCGAGGCCCGGGCGGCGCAGTTGCCGTAGCGGCACGGGCAGGTGTACGACGAGGGGCCCCTACCCGGGTGGGCAGGGGCCCCTCGCTCGTGCTCGCGCACCCTGGGGGCTGCGCCCCCGCTCGGCCCACCGAGCCGAACGGTGGGCGGACCGGAGCTCCGAGGGCTGCGCCCCGGGGGCTCAGCTCAGGTGGTCCTCGGCCAGCCGCGCCGCGACCCGTTCCAGGATCGGCCCCGCGTCCGCGATGCACCTGGCGACGTCGGGCTCGACGGACGTCAGGGGGTAGGCCCGGGCGATGCCGGCCCGCAGCAGCGCCTCCGTCGGCAGCGCCAGCCGCCCGCACACCGCCACGACCTCCTTGCCCGCCGCCCGCGCCGCCGCGGCGACCCCCGCCGGCGCCTTGCCGTGCAGCGTCTGCTCGTCGAGCGACCCCTCCCCGGTGATCACCAGCGAGGCCCGCTCCAGGGCCGGCGCGAAGCCCAGCACGTCGAGCATCACCTCGATGCCGGGGCGGAACCGCGCACCGAGCAGCAGGGCGCCGTAGCCGATGCCCCCGGCCGCGCCCGCACCCGGCGCCGCCGCGTACCCGGCGGCCCGCGGCCCGGTCTCCGCTTCCAGCACCTTCGCGAAGTGGGCCAGCGCCGCGTCCAGCGTCGCCACGTCGTCCGGCGAGGCCCCCTTCTGCGGGCCGTACACCGCCGGCGCGCCCTGCGGGCCGGTCAGCGGGTTGTCGACATCGCTGGCCAGCACCAGCTCGACCGAGGACAGCCGCGGGTCCAGGCCGGACAGGTCCGCCCGCGCGAGGCCGGCGAGTCCGCCGCCGCCCGGCGGCACCGGCTCGCCCTCCTCGGTCAGGAACCGCGCGCCCAGCGCGGACAGCATGCCCGCGCCGCCGTCCGTCGTGGCGCTGCCGCCGACGCCGAACACGATCGTCCGCGCGCCCGCGTCGAGCGCGGCGCGCAGCAGCTCCCCGGAGCCGTACGTCGAGGCGGTCAGCGGTGCGAAGACCCCGGCGGGCAGCCGTTGCAGGCCGCTCGCCTCGGCCATCTCCACCACCGCGGTGCCTCCGCGCAGCGCGAACGCGGCCGTGACCTCATCGCCGAGCGGCCCGGCGACCCGCACCTCCCGGCGCTCGAAACCGGCCGCGACCGCCGCGTCCACGGTCCCGTCACCGCCGTCGGCCACGGGCAGCGCCTCCACCTGGAGGTCCGGCACGACCCGGCGCAGCCCGGCCGTCACCCGCTCGGCGACCTGCACGGCCGTCAGCGAGCCCTTGAACTTGTCCGCGGCGATGAGCACCCGACGGGTCTCGTTCACTGCAGCGTCCGCCACCTTGCATTCCCCTTGCTTCCGGGCCCCGCGCACGTCGGGGCCAGTCGCGCCGCTGTGACCATAACCGCAGGGCACCCCCGCCGTCATGCCCCGCCCGAACCCTGGTCAAGGCACTGGGAGACGGCCGGACGAAGTGGGTACACCCCTGCCATGAGCACCCAGCGCAGCGGTCCGGACCTGGCCGACCGCGTCCACGGCGGCTGGCTCGGCCGGATCGCGGGCAACATGCTCGGCAAGCCGGTCGAGCAGGGCGAGGTGTGGACGCGCGACCGCATCGACCGCTATCTGCGCCGGGCCGCGGCCCTGCCGCTGACCGACTACCTGCCCGAGCCGGCCGACGCGGAGGAGGCCGCCGTCCTGCGCCCGGAGTGGCGCGCCTGCGTGCGCGGCCGGATCCACGGCAGCTGCCGGGACGACGACGTCGACTACGCGATCCTCGGCCTGCACCTGCTGGAGACCCACGGCTTCGGCTTCAGCACCGAGCAGGTCGGCGACCTGTGGCTGCTCAGGCTGCCGTACCTGCAGACGTTCACGGCGGAGCGCGCCGCGTACCGCAACCTCGCCAACGGGCTGAAACCGCCGCTGACGGCGACGTACGACAACCCCTACCAGGAGTGGATCGGCGCGCTGATCCGCGCCGACGTCTACGGCTGGACCTGTCCCGGCGATCCCGTCCGGGCCGCCGGTCTGGCCCGCCGGGACGCGGTGCTCTCGCACACCGGCAACGGCGTGTACGGCGCGATGTGGGCGGCCGCGCTGATCTCGGCCGCGTTCACCGCCCCGGGCGTCCGGGACGCCCTGGACACCGCG
Organism: Streptomyces sp. NPDC046870; assembly: GCF_040704595.1. Lineage (NCBI taxonomy): Bacteria > Bacillati > Actinomycetota > Actinomycetes > Kitasatosporales > Streptomycetaceae > Streptomyces > Streptomyces sp. NPDC046870. Next base: position 151,708 of record NZ_JBEYXM010000018.1, on the reverse strand, counting down.
CTCTCGGTCGTCCCGGCGAGCAGCCGGCTGGCCCGGACCGTGCGGCGGGTGGCGAGCCTGCACGAGGCGCGGCTGCCCTGGGAGGAGACCCTGGCCACGGTGTCCGCGGAGACCGCGGGGCTCGGCTGGATCCACACGGTCCCGAACGCCGCCGTCCTCACCGCCGGACTGCTGTACGGCGACGGCGACTTCACCCGGACCATCGCCCTGACCGTGCGCGGCGGCCTGGACACCGACTCCAACGGGGCGACGGCCGGTTCGGTGGCCGGGGTCCTCACCGGGGCGCAGGCCGTTCCGGCGCACTGGCGGGACCCGCTGGAGGACACGGTGCGCAGCGCGGTGTTCGGCTTCGACGGCGTGCGGATCAGCGCGCTGGCCGAACGCACCCTGCGCCTTGCGACGAGCGGGACGTAGCCGGCGGCCGGCTGGTTACCCTTCCCCAATGACCACGACCCAGGATTTCGCCGCGTACATCGCGAGCCTGCCCCGTGTCCTCGCCGGGGCCGCCGCCCTCTTCCGGGACGCCGAGGGGCGGGTGCTGCTCGTCGAACCCAACTACCGTGACGGCTGGGCCCTTCCGGGCGGGACCATCGAGTCCGACGACGGGGAGACGCCGCGCCAGGGTGCCCGCCGGGAGACGCTGGAGGAGATCGGGCTCGACCGGGAACTCGGCCGGCTGCTGGCCGTGGACTGGGTGCACGGCAGGGGCCGGCCGCCGCTGGTGGCGTACCTGTACGACGGCGGTGTCCTGACCGGGGACGAGCTGAAGGCCATCCGTCTGCAGGAGGAGGAGCTGCTCTCCTGGCGCCTGGTCGCCCGCGAGGACCTCACCGCCCATCTGCCCGGGGCGCTGGGCCGCCGCGTACTGGCCGCGCTGGACGTCCTCGCGGACGGCTCCGGCACGGCGGAACTGGAGAACGGCCACCGCGTGGCCTGACCGTCCGGCCCGCCGTACGGCCGACCGGCCCCGCGTGTCGCGCGGCCCGCCGCCCACCGCGCGTCGTCCCGCGCCTGTGTGCGGCGCCCGCGGTTATCCGCTCGCGGCGGCCACGCCGCCCGCCCTACCCTCGGTGCCATGGCCAAGCCCCTCGTCGCCCTGCTCAGCGGGGCCGGTATCTCCACCGACTCCGGCATCCCGGACTACCGCGGGCCGAACGGACTGTGGCGGCGCGACCCGGAGGCCGAGAAGCTCGTGACGTACGAGTACTACATGACGGACCCGGAGATCCGGCGGCGCTCCTGGCAGATGCGCCGCGAGAACCGGACGCTCCAGGCCCGGCCGAACGCGGCGCACCGGGCCGTCGCCGAGCTGGAGAGGCCCGGCGTCCCGGTCCGGGTCATCACGCAGAACGTGGACGGCCTGCACCAGCTCGCCGGTATGCCCGCCCGCAAGGTGCTCGAACTCCACGGCAGCGCCCGCGGCGTGGTGTGCACCGGGTGCGGGGCCCGGGGGCCGATGGAGGACGCCCTCGCCCGGGTGGAGGCCGGCGAGACGGACCCGCCGTGCCTGGAGTGCGGCGGCATCCTGAAGTCGGCGACGGTGATGTTCGGCGAGCGGCTGGACCCGGTGGTCCTCGGGCAGGCCGTGGCGGTCACCAAGGCCTGCCAGGTGTTCATCGCCGTCGGCAGCAGCCTCCAGGTGCAGCCCGCCGCCGGCCTCGCCGGCGTGGCCGCCGACCACGGCGCGCGCCTCGTCATCGTGAACGCCGAGCCCACGCCCTACGACGACCGGGCCGACGAGGTCGTCCGGGAACCGATCGGCACCGCGCTGCCCGCGCTCCTGCGCACGCTGAGCGGCTGAGGACGCCCGGCCGGCGCCGTCGGCGGGGCCGGACCGGGGTCAGAACAGCACGGATCCCCGTTCGAAGTCCAGCAGGCGGCGCTTGCGGTCCAGGCCGCCGCCGTAGCCGGTGAGGCTGCCGTCGGAGCCGATCACACGGTGGCAGGGGACGATGATGCCCACGGGATTGCGGCCGTTGGCGAGGCCCACGGCGCGGGAGGCCCGGGGGTTGCCGAGGGCGTCGGCCAGTTCGCCGTAGGTGCGGGTCTCGCCGTACGGGATGGCGGTCAGCTGCCGCCAGACGTCGCGCTGGAACGGTGTGCCGTGCAGGCCGAGCCGGACGGTGAACTCCTTGGTCTCGCCCGAGAAGTACGCCGTCAGCTGCTCGGCCGTCTCGGCGAAGACGGGCAGGCTGTCGTCGCGCGGGCCGAACCGCTCCTCGCCGGGGCGGTGCCGCTGGTCCACCATGTACAGGCCGCACAGGGCGCCGTCGGCGTCGGCGACGAGGGTGAGCGGCCCGTACGGGCTGTCGATCACGGTGTGGTGGTTCATCGGAGCCCTTCAGGCCGGGAGGAAGTTGATCGGGTGGCTGTCCGTCGCCCACAGGTACTGCACCGCGTACGACCGCCAGGGCCGCCACGTCTCCGCGCGGGCGGTGAGCGCGGCCGGGGTGGCCGGCAGGCCCAGCTCCTTCGCGGCGCGCCGGATGCCGAGGTCGGTGGGGAGGAAGGCGTCGGGGTCACCGAGGGCGCGCATGGCGATGACGTCCACCGTCCAGGGCCCGAAGCCGGGCAGCGCGAGCAGCCGGGCCCGGGCCTCGGCCCAGTCGGCCTCCACGCCGAGGTGCAGGCCGCCGTCGGCGAGTTCGCGGACGAGGGTGGTGAAGGTGGTGCGCCGGGTCCGGGGCATCGCCAGGCTCTCGGGGTCGACGGCGGCCAGCGCCTCGGGTGAGGGGAACAGGTGGGTGAGGCCGCCCTCGGGGTCGTCCAGGGGCTTGCCGTGCGCGGTGACCAGGCGGGCCGCGTGGGTGCGGGCGGCGGCCGTGGAGACCTGCTGTCCGAGCACGGCCCGGACGGCGAACTCGGCCTCGTCGACCGTGCGCGGCACCCGGCGGCCCGGGGCCCGGTCGACCAGGGGCGCGAGGGAGGGGTCGGTGCGCAGATGGCCGTCGACCGCCAGCGGGTCGGCGTCCAGGTCGAGCAGGCGGCGGCAGCGGCTGATGGCCACGGTCAGATCGCGCAGGTCGCTCAGGGTGAGGCGGCAGGCGATGTGGTCGGGGCGGGGCGCGAGCGCGGCGATGCCGTGGCCGTACGGCAGTCGCAGGGTGCGGCGGTAGGCGCCGTCGCGCCACTCCTCGACACCGGGCACGGCGGTGGCGGCGAGGTGGCCGAACAGGTTGGACGGGTTCAGCGGGGCGCGGAAGGGCAGCCGCAGGGAGAGCACGCCGGGGGTGCCCGCGCCGCTCTTCGGGGCCCGGGCGCGCAGCTCGCTCGGGGACAGCGCGAAGACCTCGCGGACGGTGTCGTTGAAGGCGCGGACGGAGGCGAATCCGGCCGCGAACGCGATCTCGGCCATCGGCAGGGCCGTGGTCTCGATGAGCAGCCGCGCGGTCTGGGCCCGCTGCGCGCGGGCGAGTGCGAGGGGGCCGGCGCCCAGCTCGGCGAGGAGCTGGCGCTCCACCTGCCGGGTGCTGTAGCCGAGCCGGGCGGCGAGCCCCGGCACGCCCTCGCGGTCCACGACCCCGTCGGCGATCAGCCGCATGGCCCGGGCGACGAGGTCGGCGCGCGCGTTCCACTCCGGGGAACCCGGGCTGGTGTCCGGGCGGCAGCGCTTGCAGGCCCGGAACCCGGCGTTCTGGCAGGCGGCGGCGCTCGGGTAGAACGTCATGTTCTCCGGCTTGGGCGGCACGACCGGGCAGCTCGGCCGGCAGTAGATCCGGGTGGTCAGGACGGCCGTGAAGAACCATCCGTCGAAGCGCGCGTCCTTGGACCGCACGGCGCGTACGCAGTGCTCCCGGTCGAGGGGCATCCCTGTCTGCATACGTCCAGCATGGCCCGGCGCGCGCCCCGGCCGCTGGCGGGAATCCGACATCAATGTGGGCCTGGCCAGGACCCCCGGCCGCTTATCTCATGATCGAGCGGTCTCTCGCACCTCACTCAGGTGTTCGGTTCCGTGGCGGAAGCGGGTGATCCAGTCGGCGGTGGCCCGCAGACCGCCGAACGTGTAGAAGTGCACCTTCACCGTGCCGTGCCGGGCCGGGTCGTAGCGGTCGGCCAGTGCGTGCAGGAAGCGGTCCGGGCCGGCCGTGCCCATCAGGTTGGTCAGCGAGAGGCCGTACTTGCGGGCCACGGAGGCACTGGTGCCGACGCCGAACCGGCCGGCGTAGCGCAGCAGCCGGCGCACCCCCGCCGGTCCGGGGACGCCGACGCGGACGGGCAGGGTCACGCCCCGCGCGCGGAGGGCCTCCAGCCAGGCGAGCACCGGGTCGACGTCGAAGCCGAACTGGGTGATGACGTCGCCCGTGAACCGGTCGGCCCCGAGGACCGCCGCCTTGTCCGTGAGCGCCGACCACAGCAGCCGGTCGGCTATGCCGGGGTGGCCCTCGGGGTAGCCGGCGATCCCCACGTGCCGGACGCCGTGGGGACGCAGCAGCCCGGTGCGCAGGACGGCGAGGGCGTCCTCGTAGGGCCCCTCGGGCCGGGCCGGGTCGCCGCCGACGACGAACACGTTCCCGGCGGTGCCGTCGGCCGCGAGCCCGGCGAGGAACTCCTCCAGGGCGGCCCGGGAGGGCAGGCGGCGGGCGGAGAGGTGCGGTACGGGGACGAAACCGAGCCGTTTGACCGCCCGGGCGGCGGCCAGCCGGGTCGGGGTGTCCTCGCCGGCCAGGAACGTGATGTTGATCCGGGTGCCGGGCGGGATGCCGTCCCGCGCCTCCTCCAGCCCGGGCACGTCCTTGCCGGTCATCTCCAGGGAGAAGTCGTCCAGCAGCGCGGGGTCCATCGTGCTCCTCGTGCTCCTCGTACTCCTCGTGCTCCTCGTACGGCGACACGGCGCGCCGCGGCCGCCACGGGGGGTGCGGGCCCGGCCGATGATGTCATGCGGGGTCGGTGTTCGTGTGGGCCGGGGGCGGGGACGGCTGGTGGGCGGGCGGACCGCGGCGAGGCCGGTGGGCCGGTGAGGACGGAACGCTGATGTCCGTCCCGTGCCGGGTTATGGACCGGTGAAACGGGCCTTGTTTGGTTCTGGTCGTCGGGCCAAGGGGTGGGCAGGGTGGGGGTTCCGATCGTCGAGGAGGTCCCGTTGAGCGTTTCGTCGAACCCGGCAGCCCGAGCGGTGGTGGCGTGACCGTGCGATTCCGGCATGCCGAACCGGTCCGGGCCGCCTTCCCCGGCCTGTCCGCCGGTGCGCTGTACGCCGCCGGCGTCGGCGCCCCCGTGGACACCGGGCCCCGCGCCGCCGCGTACACCGCCCGGGCCGTCGCACGGCTGGCGGGAGCCACCGAGGGCGAGTTCCCCGAGGTGCTGGCCTGGCGGCGGGCCTTCGCCCGGATGGGGCTGAAGCCGACGCAGTACCGGTCCGCCTCCGAGTCACTGCTGCGCCGGCTGCGCAAGGAGGGCGCGCTGCCGCGCATCCATCCGCTGGTGGACCTGTGCAACGCGATCTCGGTGGCGTACGCCGTTCCGGTGGCCGTCCTCGACGTCGACCGGATCACCGGGCCGCTGCTGGAGGTGCGCCCGGCCCTCGGGGACGAGACGTACACGGCGTTCGGCGGCGCCGTCGAGCGTCCGTCACCCGGCGAGGTGACCTTCGTCGACTCCGCGGGCCGGGCCCACGCCCGCCGCTGGACGCACCGGCAGAGCGGCCACTCGGCGGTCGGCACGCACACCGGGAGGGTGCTGGTGGTGACGGAGGCGATGCACGAGGGCGGCGCGCAGAGCGTGGCCGAGGTGCTGAAGACGGTCGAGGAGGAGGTGGCGGCGCACTGGGCGGCCACCACGGCGGCGGCCGTGCTCACCCCGGCCGCCGCGGAGTTCGTCTTCGGGGACTGACCGGCCGAGGGCAGTATGGGCGGGGTGGACGAGGGGCGGGACACGGTGGAGATGCCGGCACGCGGCTCGGACTTCCTGCAACTGGCGGTCACCGACGTGCCCGCGGGCGGGAAGGCGGAGTGGCTGGCCGCACGGCTGCGGCAGGCCATAGCCGACGGCCGGCTGACGGTGGGCAGCAGACTGCCGCCGACCCGGGTGCTCGCCGCGGAACTGCGCGTGTCGCGGGGCGTGGTGACCGAGGCGTACCGGCGCCTCGCCGAGGACGGCCAGGTGGCGGGCCGCCGCCGCGGCGGCACGGTGGTGGTGGCGGCGCCGTTCGCCACCGTGCCGCCGCCGGCTGCGGGTGAGCGGCCCGGGGACGGGGGCGTGCCGCGAACGGGGGACGCGGCGGGTGCGAGCGGGTCGCCGGGTGTGCGGGGGGTGGGCGGCGGGAACGGTGCCGGTGCCTCAAGCGCCGGCGTCGCCGGTGGGCGGGGCCGCCCGGGTGACGCCGGCGACCTGGCCGGGTCGTCCGGGCGTGAGCGTGCCGGCCGGCCGGAAGGGCGGTACGCCGGTCAGGGAGCGGACGACGGGCCCGCCCGCCCGTGCGCCGGTGACCGCGTCGGCGGGTCCGCCGGGCCGCATCCCGGGGAGGGCGGTGGATCCGGCGGGCTGTTCGGTGGGGACCCAGGCGCGGAGGTGTTCGACGCCTTGCGGGCCGCGCCGGCCGCCGTCGACTTCACGCCTGGCCGGCCCGACCTCACCACCTTTCCCCGCGCCGCCTGGCTGCGGGCCGAGCGGGCCGTGCTGGCCGAACTCTCCGCCGAGCAGCTCGGCTACGGCGACCCGCGCGGCGCGTCCCCGCTGCGGCGGGCCGTCGCCGACTGGCTCGCGCGGGTGCGGGGAGTGCGCGTGGACCCGGACGCGGTGCTGATCGTCGCGGGCACCGCGCAGGCGCTCACCCTGCTGCACCCGGTGCTGCGGGCGGACGGCGTCCACGCGGTCGCGGTGGAGGAGCCCGGCTCGCTGGGGGCCCGCCAGCACCTGCGCAACGGTGGCCTGGCCACCCCGCCGGTGCCGGTCGACGAGGAGGGCGTACGGGTCGACGCGCTGCGGGCGACCGGCGCCCGGGCCGTCCTGCTCACGCCCGCCCATCAGTTCCCCACCGGCGTGGTGCTCAGCGGCGAACGCCGTCGGGAACTGCTGGAGTGGGCGCGGCACGGCGGGCTGATCCTGGAGGACGACTACGACGCGGAGCACCGCTACGACCGGCCCCCGGTCCCGGCGCTGCGCGCCCTGCTGGCCGACCGGGTCTGCTACCTGGGCAGTGTGTCGAAACTGCTCGCGCCTGCGCTGCGGATCGGCTGGCTGGTGGCACCGGCCCGCTACCGCACGGCGCTGACCGACGCCAAACGCTTCAACGACCTGGGCAACGCGGTGCTGCCGCAGCTGGTGCTCGCCCGGCTGATGCGGTCCGGGGAGCTGGAGCGGCACCTGCGGCTGGTGCGCGGGCGCCACCGCAGGCGCAGGGACGCGATGATCGCCGCGCTCGCCGAGCACCTTCCGGGGGCGCGGGTGCACGGGGCCGCGGCGGGCCTGCACCTGACGGTGACGTACGCCTCCGACGTGCCCGACACGGAGTTCGCGGCGGCGGCGCTCGCGCGGGGTGTGAAGTGCCAGCCGCTGTCCTGGCACCGGCAGGCGCCCGGACCGCCCGGTCTCGTCCTCGGTTACGCGGCCACCGCGCCGGGTGTCGTGGCGCAGGGCGTGGCGCTGCTCGGCAGGACCCTGCGTGAGCTGGGGTGACGGGGGCGGGCCGGACGCCGGCGGGGTCTCAGCCCGCCGCCTCGTGACCGGATTCGTGGCCGGACGCCAGCGCCCAGAGCACGAAGACGTCGATGGCCAGCAGGATCAGTGACCACACGGGCGCGTACGGCAGGAACAGGAACTGGGTGATGAGGCTGAACGCGACGAGGACCATACCGACGGCTCGGGCCCAGGCCATGTGCATGAGCAGGCCCACGCCCGTCGCCAGGACCAGGGCGCCGATGACGATGTGGATCGTGCCCCAGCCGGTGAGGTTCATCTTGTAGATGTAGCTGCCGATGCGGTAGTAGACGGCGTCCCCGGTGACGGCGGCGATCCCCTGGAAGAGGGCGAGGAGGCCGCTGCACACCATCAGGACCCCGGCGAACGTCACGCCGCCGGTCGCCCAGGCGCCGCTCCGGGCGCCGGGCTGCCGCGGCGGCCACTTGCCGCCCGGGCTGGTCGGTCCGGTGGGCTGCGCTGCCTGGCTCATGAGCGTGTCCTTTCTGCCTCCCCGTTCGTCCGGATGCCCGCGCGCTCCCGGGGAGCGGGTGGGCACTCCGAGCGTTGGCCAGGCAGCCGCCGGGCGCACCGAGGGATACGCCGTTCGGGTGGCATCGCTCGATCGGCCGGAGCCGGTCGGCGGCGGCGTGCGTCAGCCGGCCTGCCGGGCGAACGCCGCGTACGCCCGTTCGTCGAAGAGCACGAACCGCGCCTCCTCCACCGCCGTCGGCGTGTTCCGTACGGTCTCCACCGCGATGCGGGCCGCGTCCTGCATCGGCCACCGGTAGACGCCGGTGGAGACGGCCGGGAAGGCGACGGTCCGGGCGCCGAGTTCGTCGGCGACGCGCAGGGACTCGCGGTAGCAGGAGGCGAGCAGGCCGGAGCGGTCCTCGGTGGCGGACCAGACGGGTCCCACGGTGTGGATCACCCAGCGGGCGTCCAGGTCGCCCGCCGTGGTGGCGACCGCCCGGCCCGTGGGGAGGCCCTTTCCGTACCGGGAGGCGCGCAGGGCGCGGCACTCCTCGAGGATGGCGGGGCCGCCCCGGCGGTGGATCGCGCCGTCCACGCCTCCGCCGCCGAGCAGGAAGGAGTTGGCCGCGTTGACGATGGCGTCGGCGTGCTGCCGGGTGATGTCGCCCTGGACGAGGGTGATGGCGGTCATGTCTGCCTCGGCTGGTGGTCGTCAGGTCTGTCTCAGTCTCCGCCAGACCGCCTTGGCCGCGTTGTGTCCGGACATCCCGTGGACACCGGGCCCGGGCGGGGTGGCCGAGGAGCAGATGAAGACGGCCGGGTGGGGGGTGTGGTACGGGAACAGGGTCGGCTTGGGGCGCAGCAGCAACTGGAGTCCGGAGGCCGCGCCGCAGGCGATGTCGCCGCCGACGTAGTTGGCGTTGCGGGCGGCCATCTCGGCGGGTCCGGCGGTGGCGCGGGCGAGCACACGGTCGCGGAAGCCGGGGGCGTAGCGCTCCAGCTGGCGTTCTATGGCGTCGGTGAGGTCGCCTGACCAGCCGTTCGGCACATGGCCGTAGGCCCAGAAGACGTGCTTGCCGTCGGGGGCGCGGGTGGGGTCGACCAGGCTGGGCTGCACGGTGATCATGAACGGCCGGTCGGGGGCGCGGCCCTCGCGGGAGACGGCGCGCAGGGCGGTGCCGATCTCGGTGTGGCTCGCGCCGATCTGGACGGTGCCGGCGGTGCGGGCCTCGGGCGCGGTCCAGGGCACCGGGCCGTCCAGCGCGTAGTCGATCTTGAAGACGCCGGGGCCGTAGCGGTAGCGCGCGTAGTGGTCGCCGAAGCCGGCGATCCGGGCGAGCGCGGCGGGCGAGGTGTCGAAGACGTACGCGCGCGCGGGCGGCAGGTCGTCGAGGCGCTTGACCTCGTAGTCGGTGTGCACGGCGCCGCCGAGGTCGGTCAGGTAGGCGGCGAGGGCGTCGGAGATGGCCTGGGAGCCGCCGCGGGGCACCGGCCAGCCGCGGGCGTGCGCGGAGAGGGCGAAGACGAGTCCGATGGCGCTGGTGGCCAGGCCGCCCAGCGGTGCCATCACATGGCCGACCAGCCCGGCGAAGAGCGTCTTGAACCGTTCGTCCTTGAAGCGGCGCATCAGCCAGGTGGACGGCGGGAGCCCGGCCAGGCCGAAGCGGGCCAGGGTGACGGGGTCGCGGGGCAGCGCGGTCAGCGGCAGGGACATGAAGTCCCGGACGAGGGTGTCCCAGTGGGCGAGGAGCGGCTCGACCAGTCTGCGGTACGCGCCCGCGTCACGCGGTCCGAAGGAGGCGGCGGTCTCGGCGACCGAGCGGGAGAGCACGGCCGCGGTGCCGTCCGGGAACGGGTGGGCCATGGGCAGCGGGGCGTGCAGCCATTTAAGGCCGTACCGGTCGAGCGGAAGGGCGCGGAACGCCGGGGAGTTGATGCCGAGGGGGTGCGCGGCCGAGCACGGGTCGTGCCGGAAGCCGGGCAGGGTCAGCTCCTCGGTGCGGGCGCCGCCGCCGACGGTGGGTTTCGCCTCGAACAGGGCCACGGAGAAGCCGCGGCGGGCCAGCTCCACGGCTGCGGTCAGTCCGTTCGGTCCCGCACCCACCACGACCGCATCGAGCATCGACGGCACCTTCGGACCCCTTCGTCAGCCGACGGCCATTCGGGATCAGGATATGCCGGGGGTCCGACACTGCCCCGGCCCGGGTGGTCCCGGCAGGTCAGGACCCGGTGCGCAGCAGGTCCGCCACCCGGCGGGCGGTCGCGGCGTCCCGGGCGGCCGTGAACGGCAGGGCGTTGCCGCCGGTGACGCGGAACGGCTCGCCGGTCAGGGTGAGGTGCGTGCCGCCCGCCTCCTCGACCAGGAGCAGGCCGGCCGCGTGGTCCCAGGCGGCCTCCCAGGAGAACGCCACGGCGTCCAGCTCGCCCCGGGCCACGGCGAGGTACTCCAGGCCCGCCGAGCCGCACGCGCGCGGGGCGACGCCCTCGGTCCACAGGGAGCGCAGCGCGCGCTTCTGCTCGTCGGTGGTGTAGTCCGGGTGGGAGGTGGCGACGACGAGGTCCCGGCCGGGCGTGGGCGGCCCCGCGAACAGCCGCTCGCCGTCGAGGTGTGCGCCCTGGCCGCGGATGGCGGTGGCGAACTGGTCGCGTGCCGCCGCGTAGGTCCAGGAGGCGATCACGGTGCCCCGCCGGGCGAGCGCGACCAGGGTGCAGAAGCCGTCGTCGCCGTGCACGAACTGGCGGGTGCCGTCGACCGGGTCGACGATCCACACCGGTACGTCGCCCTGCAGTGCCCGGTACACCGCCGGGTCGGCGTGCACCGCCTCCTCGCCGACGACGACCGAGCCGGGCAGCAGGGCGCCGAGGTCCTCGGTGAGCCGCAGCTCGGCGAGGCGGTCGGCGTCCGTCACCAGGTCGTGCGGCCCGCTCTTCTGGTCGACCTCGTGCGCGGCGAGGCGGCGGAAGCGGGGCAGGATCTCGGCCGCGGCGGCCTTGCGGACCGCCTCCTCCACGTCGGCCGAGCAGCGGGCGAGAAACTCCTCGATGGTCTCCGTCTCTTCGATCATGCCTCCCATGAGAGCACGTCGCACTGACAATCCCCGCCCCCGTCCGGTGAACCCGGGGTGGAATCGGGATGAAGAGCGGGGACCGGCGGCGTTCGCGGGGCCGGGCCGTCAGCGGCCGACGGCGTACCCCTGCATGCCGCGGGGATTGGCCGCCGCCGACAGCACGCCGGTCTCCGGGTCCCGGGCCACCGCGCACAGCCGCCCCTCGGACCAGGCGGGGCCGACGGTGACGTCGTGGCCGCGCCGCCGCAGCTCCTCGATCACCTCGGCGTCCATGCGGGACTCCACGGTCACGCCGCCGGCGTGCCGGCCGCGCGGGTGGAAGGAGCTGGGGTGGTTGTCGTTGTGCCAGCCGGGGGCGTCGATGGCGCCCTGGAGGTCGAGGCCGCCGCGGACGGGGGCGCGCAGGGCGGCGGCCAGGAGGAAGTGCAGCTGCCACTGGTCCTGCTGGTCCCCGCCGGGCGTGCCGAACGCCATGACCGGCACGCCGTCGCGCAGCGCGAGGGACGGGCTGAGGGTGGTGCGGGGGCGGCGGCCGGGGGTGAGGGTGCCCGGCAGGCCCTCCTCCAGCCAGGTCATCTGCAGGCGGGTGCCGAGCGGGAAGCCCAGCTCGGGGACGACGGGGTTGGACTGGAGCCAGCCGCCGCTGGGCGTGGCCGCGATCATGTTGCCCCAGCGGTCGACGACGTCCAGGTGGCAGGTGTCGCCGCGGGTCGTGCCGTCGGCGGCGACCTCGGGCTCGCCGGGCAGCCGCGCCACGGTCGGCTCGCCGGCGCCCATCGGGTCGAAGCCGGGCTCCGCGCCGTCCCCCACGCGCGCGCGTGCCTGTGCGGGCAGCCGCGGGGCACGGCCGCCGGGGCTGCCGGGGCGCAGCCCGTGGTCCGCCTCCTTTCCGACGAGGGAGCGCCGCGCCGCGTTGTACTCGTCCGACAGCAGGTCCGCGAGGGGCACCTCGGCGGCGTCCCCGTACCAGGCCTCGCGGTCGGCCATGGCGAGCTTGCAGCCCTCGATCAGCAGGTGGACGTAGTCGGCGGAGCCGTAGGCGGGCAGCTCGGGCGGGAGCAGGGCGAGCTGCTGGAGCAGCACCGGGCCCTGGCTCCAGGGGCCGGCCTTGCACACCGTCCAGCCGTTCCAGTCGTACGTCACCGCGGTCTCGTAGGCCGCCGACCAGCCGGCGAGGTCGGCCTCGGTGAGGGTGCCGGTGTGCCGCTCGCCGCTGGTGTCCAGGGTGGGCCGGCGGGACTGCCGTACCAGGGCCTCGGCGATGAAGCCGGAGCGCCACACCTCGCGCGCGGCGTCGATCCGGGCCTCCCGGCCGCCCGCGCGGGCGGTCTCCGCCAGCAGCCGCTTCCAGGTGGCGGCCAGGGCGGGGTTGCGCAGCAGGGCGCCGGGACGGGGTGCCCGGCCGCCCGGCAGGTACAGCTCCGCCGAGGAGGTCCACTCGGTCTCGAACAGCCGCCGTACGCTCTCGACGGTCAGGCCGACGTTCTCCACGGGCGCGTGCCCGTGCTCGGCGTAGCCGATGGCGTACTTCAGGACGTCGTCCAGCGACCTGGTGCCGTGGTCGCGCAGGAGCAGCAGCCAGGCGTCGAAGGCACCGGGCACGGCGGCGGCGAGCGGTCCGGTGCCCGGTACGAGGTCCAGCCCGAGCCCCCGGTAGTGGGCCGCCGTCGCACCCGCCGGGGCCACGCCCTGCCCGCACAGCACGCGCACCGCGCCGCCCGCCGGGGCGAGCAGGATCGGCACCTCGCCGGCCGGGCCGTTGAGGTGCGGCTCCACGACGTGCAGCACGAACGCCCCGGCCACGGCCGCGTCGAACGCGTTGCCCCCGTCCTCCAGCACCGCCATCGCCGACTGGGAGGCGAGCCAGTGGGTGGAGGACACCATGCCGAAGGTGCCCTGGAGTGTGGGCCGGGTCGTGGACTGCATCTCTCACCTCGGTGTCGGCGCGTCGGTGGCCATATCCGCCATCAAAACCGTCCGCGGGGAGATCCGGGAAGGGTGAGCACGTCCTCGGATGGTCGTTTCGCTCCGCACGCCGTCCGGGTCCTGTTCCGGACGGCGTGCCTCACGGTCTCGCGGCGTGCAGGATCGCGGCGGACGCGGCGATCCGGTCGAGGAAGTACAGCGCCGTGACGCACAGCGCGATCCATGCGGACAGCACCAGGACGCCGCTGGTCAGTCCGTCGTGGTGGAAGTAGGCGATCCCGTCCAGTGCGCGGACGCCGACGCCCGCGGGCATCACCGAGGCGAGGGGCCTCAGCCAGCCCGGCAGGAACTCGGGCGGGAGCACCCCACCGCTCGTTGCGTTCCCCATGACCAGCATGAAGATCGACGCCACCGGGACTCCGGCGGGGCCGAAGACGCGGATCAGGAGCACGGTGGCCGCCGCCACGGCCCCCGCCATCAGCACCACCAGTCCCGCGATGCCCAGGAAGGGGCCGGGTATGGCGCCGAAGGCCGTACTCGCGATCAGTGTGGCCGCGAGCCCCCCGACGACCGCGAACAGCGTCAGACTGCACAGGCGTTGCCCGAAGGACAGGCGCGGTGCCACCTGGTAGGTCATCTGGCCGAAGAGGAAGCCTGCCAGCACCAGACCGAAGGACGCGTAGAAGACCGACAGACCGCGGCTGTCCCCCCGCGACAGGGGAAGGATGTCGGTCACGGGCAGCTTCTGCTGCGCGGTGTGGCAGGCGGGGGCGCACAGACTGCCGAGGGGCGCCACCAGCGCGGACACGGCGGGGCCGTTGGCACCCGCGTACACGATGCCGGGCTTGCCGCCGTCGGCCAGCAGCGCGGCGTACGCGCGGCGGTGCTCGACCGCCCGGCGGGCCGAGGCGTCGTCCGGGTACCGGTCGACCTGGAAGGCGTCCGGCGAGACGCGCTGCAGCCGGACGTCGAAGAGTGCCGCGGTCTTGTCGGACGCGGCGACGGCGACCGGCAGGCGGTGCGCCTGGGGGGTGTGGAAGGCGGCGAGGAAGACGCTGACGAAGACCAGACCGATGGTCAGTACGGTGATCACGGGCTTGAGCACCGCCTTCGGTCCGGTCAGACCCGGGCGCTCGGGGGGCGCGTCCGTCCGGGGACCCGGGTGGTGACGGTGCCGGCCCGGCCCCGTCATGGTGTCGGCGGGATGGCTTCGACTGCTGGACGCGGTAGCGGACATGGTGCCTCGGCGCTCGGATTGTGTAAGGTAACTTATATAAGTTAACAGATACGTCGGAGGCGTCGATGACGATGAAGGACCCCGGCGAGCGCGTCGGCTATCTGATCTGGCAGCTCTCGCAGGCGTACGTCCAGCGCATGGACCAGGCGCTGCGCCCGCTCAAGCTGACCCAGGCACAGTTCAGCGCCCTCGTCCGGTTGAGCCGGGACGGGGCCCTGTCCAGCGCCGAACTCGCCCGCCGCTGCGGCATCACCGCACAGTCCATGGGCACGGCGCTGCGGGACCTGGTGGAGCGCGGCCTGGTCGAACGGCGGGCCCATCCCACCCACGGAAAGATCGTCGAGATGTCCGTCACGGCCGCCGGCGTGGAGCTCGCACTGCGGGCCGAAGCCGCCGTCGAACCGTGCGAACAGGAGGCTCTGGAGCCGTTCGCGCCCGACGAACGGGAACAGGTCCGTGCCCACCTCCGGCGCATGCTCGGCGCCCTCAACCCCCAGGCGCTCGGACCGGTCGGCGACTGCTGAGCCGACGCCGCGGCGTTTCGGCGGGGCCGGCCCACGCCTGCCACGGATACTCACCGTCATGCGCGTCGAACTCGATCCGGAGGTCATGGGCAGCGATGCCTTCTACACGTTCATGACCTCCGTCGTCGTCCCACGCCCGATCGCCTGGGTGTCCACGATCACACCCGACGGAACCACCGAGAACCTGGCCCCGCACTCCTTCTTCAGCATCGCCAGCACCGACCCGCCGATCGTCCAGTTCACCTCCATCGGCCGCAAGGACTCGCTGCGCAACGTGGAGGACACAGGCGAGTTCGTCGTCAACTTCTCCTCGGAGCCGTTGCTGCGGATGATCAACGCAACCGCCACCGACTTCCCCCGGACCGTCAGCGAATTCGACGTCGCCGGCATCGAACGCGAGCCCAGCCTGCGGGTCCGCCCGGCCAGGGTGGCCGCCTCACCCGTCGTGCTGGAATGCCGTTCGCACACGACCTTGCGCATGGGCAACTCCACCCTCGTGTTCGGCCGGGTGCTGCACGCCGCCGCGACGCAGGAGTACATCGTCGGCGGCCGGCCCGGCTCCGAGCGGCTGCGGCCCCTCACCAAGCTCGGGGGCGACGAGTGGGGCACGCTGGGCAAGATCATCCACCTGAACCGCATCCCCTACGAGGAACCCGAAGGGAACGGCTCTCCCCCGCACCCCCCGCCACCCTCCCCCTGAGCGGACGCCGACCGGCTGAGGAGCTCCCGCACCGCCGGGGGACGCGACCGGCGGTGCGGGGGAACACCACGGCCGGACCCGGCGTTGATCCCCCGCGGAGGAACGGAGGCGCAGGCAGTGCACGGTGAGTACAAGGTGCCCGGCGGCAAGCTCGTCGTCGTGGACGTGGACGTCGAGGACGGCGTGCTGCGGCACGTGCGCGTCGCGGGAGACTTCTTCCTGGAACCGGACGAGGCGCTGGAAGCGGTGGACCGCGCGCTGGAGGGCGCGCCGGCGGACACGGACGCGGCGGGACTGGCCGCGCGGATCGAGGCGGCGCTGCCGGCGGGGACGGTGATGTACGGGCTGACGCCGGAGGGCGTCGGCACCGCGGTGCGCCGCGCGCTCGCGCACGCCACGGACTGGACGGACTACGACTGGCAGCTGATCCACGAGGCCCCGCAGCCGCCCGCCCTGCACATGGCGCTGGACGAGGTGCTGACCGCCGAGGTGGCCGCGGGCCGGCGGCCGCCGACGCTGCGGGTGTGGGAGTGGGGCGCGCCGGCGGTGATCATCGGCAGCTTCCAGTCGCTGCGCAACGAGGTGGACCCGCAGGGCGCCGCCCGGCACGGCATCGAGGTGGTGCGGCGGATCTCCGGCGGCGGCGCGATGTTCGTGGAGCCGGGCAACACGATCACCTACTCCCTGTCGGTGCCCGAGTCCCTGGTGCAGGGCCTGTCCTTCCAGGACAGCTACGCCTATCTGGACGACTGGGTGCTGGGCGCCCTCGGCGACATGGGCATCCGGGCCTGGTACCAGCCGCTGAACGACATCGCGACCGACCAGGGCAAGATCGCCGGCGCCGCGCAGAAACGGATCGTCGGCCCCGGCGGCGGCCCGGGTGCCGTGCTCCACCACGTGACCATGTCGTACGACATCGACGCGGACAAGATGGTCGAGGTGCTGCGGATCGGGCGGGAGAAACTGTCCGACAAGGGGACCCGGAGCGCGAAGAAGCGGGTCGACCCGCTGCGGCGGCAGACGGGGCTGGCGCGCGAGGCCGTCATCGACCGGATGATCGCCTCCTTCCGCGCGCGGTACGGCCTGGAGCGGGGCAAGGTCACCGACGAGGAGCTGGCCCGGGCCGAGGAGCTGGCCCGCACCAAGTTCTCGTCGCCGGAGTGGACGGCGAGGGTGCCGTAGCTCTGCCCGCGCCGCGTCGGCGATGGTGCATAACAGGCAGAGCAGTACGTCGTGAACGCGCGCCCGTGACCGGGTGGGTACGCAGCGAGTTGGCCCTTCCGCCGCACAGGGAGTCGTGTGAGACTGTCGTCCCCGTCCACCATGCGGACCCCTTCCGCACCCCCTCCCCCACGAGAAGTGCGCCGTGCGTTCCCTTCCTCTGCCGCTCGCTCTCACCGCGCGTCTGACGCCGGTCGCGGTGCTCGCCTGTGCCGGCTGGGCGCTGACGTCCGGTCCGGCCACGCCGCCGGCCTCCGCCGGGCACCCGACGGCCCAGAAGACGCCCGCCGGGTCCTCCACCGCCGCCCCGTCGTCCACCACGGCGGCGAAGACGTACGGCACCGCGCCCGCCCCCTGCTCCGCCGTGCCCGCCGGCACCGTCAAGTCCCTGGTGCCCGGGGCGAAGACGGCCGGCAAGGAGATCCCGTCCACGGACACCGCACTGCGCCGCACCTGCTCCTGGAACGCGCTCCAGGGCTACGACTACCGCTGGCTCGACGTGTCCTTCGAGATCAGCGAGTCCGACCAGCAGGCGAAGAAGGAGTACGAGCAGCGGGTCGCCGAGAAGAGCGGCGGCGGGGCCGTCCCCGGGCTCGGGGACGGCGCCTACTCCGTCGTCAACCTCACCACGGAGGACGGCCAGCAGACCCGTGAGGGCGTGGTGCTGGTGCGTGCCGCCAACGCCCTCGTCGTCGTCACCTACAACGGCAGCGACTTCGAGAGCAAGAAGGCCCCCGGTACGGACGAGATCAACAAGGGGGCCATCAAGGCGGCGAAGTCCGCGGTGGCCGCGCTGGGCACCGGCCGGGGCTGAGCCGCACACCGGTCAGATGGCCCGGCACGTCGTCCGGTGCTGTTCGCGAGGGCGCGGTGCGGCCGGCCCGGGCCGGGGCCGCGGCCGACGACTGCCCGGGCGCCGCGCCCCTGACGGTGCCGGTCCGCTCAGCCGCCGGCGCGCCGCCCGGAGGCCAGGGTGAGGGCCAGGTACAGCACCAGGGAGGTGCCGAGGCCGACCGCCCAGCCGTAGTCCGCGAGGGGTGCCAGGGCGGGGACGGGGCGGCCGTCGGCCAGGGGCTTGAGGCTCGCGCCGCCGATCGCGAGGAAACCGCCCGCCAGGAAGGCGACGACCGCCCGCCAGTTCCAGCCGCCCGCGTACCAGTACCGGCCGCCCGGGCGGTACAGGTCGCCGAGGTCCAGACGGGTGCGGCGCAGCAGCCAGTAGTCGGCGACGAGGATGCCGGCGACCGTGCCGAGCAGGCCGCCGACCAGGCCGAGCCAGGTGAAGATGTAGCCCTGCGGGTCGGAGTACAGCTTCCACGGGCAGATCAGTACGGCGAGGACGGCGGTGATCAGGGCGCCGGTGCGGAAACTGACCTTCCTGGGCGCGACGTTGGAGAAGTCGAAGGCCGGGGAGACCAGGTTGGCGGCGATGTTCACGGACAGTGTGGCCACCAGGACGGTCACGAGCGCGTACAGCAGGCCGACCACGTTGTCCGTCTTCGCCGCGAGCTGCACCGGGTCCCAGACGGGTTCTCCGTACACGGCCTGCGAGCCGGAGGTGACCAGCACGGACAGGAACGCGAACAGGGTCATGGTGGTGGGCAGGCCGAGGGCCTGGCCCCAGGTCTGCGCGCGCTGGCTCCTGCCGTAGCGGGTGAAGTCGGGGATGTTCAGCGACAGCGTCGACCAGAAGCCGATCATGCCCATGAGGGAGGGCCAGAACAGCTTCCAGAAGTCGCCGCCCCAGCCGAGCTTGGACGGCTGGTCGAAGAGCGGCCCGACACCGCCGGCCTTGCCGCTCATCCACCACAGCATCACGAAGGCGCCGACCAGGACGAACGGCGCGGCCCAGTTCTCGAAGCGGCGGATGGTCTCCATGCCGCGGTGGATGATGGCCACCTGGATCGCCCAGAAGACGGCGAAGGACAGCCACATGGTCCAGGCGTGGCCGCCGATGTGCCCCGCGTTCCTCCAGCCGTCGCCGATCAGCTTCCCGGCGAGGAAGTAGATCGCCTCACCGCCGATCCAGGTCTGG
Organism: Streptomyces sp. NPDC046870; assembly: GCF_040704595.1. Lineage (NCBI taxonomy): Bacteria > Bacillati > Actinomycetota > Actinomycetes > Kitasatosporales > Streptomycetaceae > Streptomyces > Streptomyces sp. NPDC046870. Next base: position 132,909 of record NZ_JBEYXM010000018.1, on the reverse strand, counting down.
ATGCCGAACCAGCCGCACGCCACCAGCGCCCGGACGACGGCCGGCAGGTTGGCGCCGCGCACGCCGAAGGAGGCGCGGGCGAAGACCGGGAAGGGGATGCCGTACTTGGGGCCCGCGTGCCCGGTCAGCAGCATCGGCACGAGCACGATCAGGTTGGCGAGGGCGATGGTGAACACCGCCTGCTTCCAGTCCATGCCCACCGCGATCAGCCCGGAGGCGAGGGTCCAGGAGGCGGTGTTGTGGGCCATGCCGACCCATAGGGCGGAGAAGTTGTACGTCGTCCAGGTGCGCCCGGCCACGGGGACCGGGAGCAGGTCCTGGTTGGCGTAGGGGCCGCTGGGCGGCGGTGTGCCGGGGGCGAGTTCCACGCGCCCGTCGGGGAGGGTGACCTGGCCGGATATCGGTCTGGCCGTGGGAGCGGTGTCGGTCATGGGCTGGCCAATCGGGAGAGACGGATCGGGATGGCCGTGCGGGCACCAGCCCCCTCCCCGAAGACGGCGGGGAGGGGAGACCAAGCGGGGCGTGGGGGGACTGGGAAGGCGTGGGCGGTGGTCAGGAGTTGACGGCGGGGATGACGTGGTGGCCGTAGGCCTCGATGGTTGCTTCCTGCGCGTCGTGCATGTCGTACACCGCGAACTGGTCGACGCCCAGGGCGCGCAGCGCGGTCAGTTTCTCGGTGTGCTTCTCGACCGGGCCGATGACGCAGAACCGGTCCACGATCTCGTCGGGCACGAACGCGGTGTCCGGGTTGCCGCTGCGTCCGTGGTGGGCGTAGTCGTAGCCCTGCCGGGCCTTGATGTAGTCGGTGAGTTCCCCGGGGACCCGCGCGGAGTGCTCGCCGTACCGGGCGACGAGGTCGGCGACGTGGTTGCCGACCATGCCGCCGAACCAGCGGCACTGGTCGCGGGCGTGCGCCAGGGCCTCGGGCGAGGCGTCCTCGGTGACGTACGCCGGGGCGGCGACGCAGATCGTCACCTCGGACGGGTCACGGCCGGCCGCTGCCGCCGCGTCCTTGACGGCCTTCACCATGTACTCGGTCAGGTAGAGGTCGGCGAGCTGGAGGATGAACCCGTCGGCCTCCTCACCGGTCATCTTCAGCGCCTTCGGTCCGTACGCGGCCATCCAGACGGGCAGTTCGGCGCCCTCCTTGATCCACGGGAACCGGATCCTGGTGCCGCCGAGGTCGGCCTCCTCGCCCCGGCCGAGGGCGCGGATGACCTTCATGGCCTCGCTGATCCGGGCGAGGGTGTTGGGTTTGCGGCCGGCGACGCGCATCGCGGAGTCGCCGCGGCCGATGCCGCAGACGGTGCGGTTGCCGAACATGTCGTTGAGGGTGGCGAAGGTGGAGGCGGTGACCTCCCAGGTGCGGGTGCCGGGGTTGGTGACCATCGGCCCGACCTTCAGCTTCTGTGTGTTGGCCAGGATCTGGCTGTAGATCACGAACGGTTCCTGCCAGAGCACGGCGGAGTCGAAGGTCCAGCCGTAGCGGAAGCCGTTGCGCTCGGCCCGTTTCATCAGGCTGACGACCCGGGAGGCGGGCGGGTCGGTCTGGAGGACGAGTCCGAAGTCCATGGGCGCCACTCCTAGGTGAGGTACTGACAGGTGGAGCGCGGGGTGAAGACGCCGTGCCCGGCGCGTCCGGTGTACTCCCGCTGGTCGATGACGAGTTCACCGCGGGACAGGACCGTCTCGACGCGGCCGGTGACGCGCTTGCCCTCGTACGCCGAGTAGTCGACGTTCATGTGGTGGGTCTCGGCGGACATCACCTGCTGCGCGTGCGGGTCGTAGACGACGATGTCCGCGTCGGCGCCCGGGGTGATGGTCCCCTTCTTCGGGTACAGGCCGAACATCCGGGCCGGGGCGGCGCAGGCGATCTCGATCCAGCGGCGGCGGGAGATGTGCCCGTCCACGACCGCCTGGTGGAGCAGGTCCATCCGGTTCTCCACGCCCGGCAGGCCGTTGGGGATCTTGGAGAAGTCGCCGCGGCCGAGTTCCTTCTGGCCGGTGAAGCAGAAGGGGCAGTGGTCGGTGGAGACGACCTGGAGGTCGTTGGTCCGCAGGCCGCGCCACAGCCTGGCCTGGTGCTCCTTCGGCCTCAGGGGCGTGCTGCACACGTACTTGGCGCCCTCGAAGCCGGGCTCGGCCAGGTTGTCGGTGGACAGGAACAGGTACTGCGGGCAGGTCTCGCCGAAGACGTTCAGCCCCTCGTCGCGGGCCCGCGCCAGTTCGGCCACGGCCTCCATCGCGGAGACGTGGACGACGTAGAGGGGCGCGCCGGCGACCTGGGCGAGCTTGATGGCCCGGTGGGTGGCCTCCGCCTCCAGCAGGGCCTTGCGCACCTCGCCGTGGTAACGCGGGTCGGTCTCGCCCCGGGCGAGGGCCTGTTCGACCAGGACGTCGATGGCGATGCCGTTCTCGGCGTGCATCATGATCAGCCCGCCGTTCTCGGCGGAGCGCTGCATGGCGCGCAGGATCTGCCCGTCGTCGCTGTAGAAGACTCCGGGGTAGGCCATGAACTGCTTGAAGCTGGTGACCCCCTCCTCGATCAGCAGGTCCATCTCCTTGAGCGTCTCCTGGTTCACATCGGAGACGATCATGTGGAAGGCGTAGTCGATCGCGCAGTTGCCCTCGGCCTTGGCGTGCCAGGTGTCCAGGCCCTCGCGCAGGGTGTGCCCGACGCTCTGCACCGCGAAGTCCACGACGGTCGTCGTACCGCCCCAGGCGGCGGCGCGGGTGCCGGTCTCGAAGGTGTCGGAGGCGAAGGTGCCGCCGAACGGCAGCTCCATGTGGGTGTGGGCGTCGACGCCGCCCGGGATGACGTACTTCCCGGTGGCGTCGATCGTGCGGTCCGCGTTCCAGTCCTGTGAACCGGGCGCGGCGAGGGCGACGACGCGGGAGTCCTCGATGAGGACGTCGGCGTGGATCTCGTCGGACGCGGTGATGACTAGGCCACCGCGGATGACGGTGCGCGTGGTCATGGGCTGCCTCTCTGTCGTGGCCGTCTGCGGGTCGTCTGTGGCTGGTGGCGCCCACGCGGCGGAGCCGCACGTCGGATACGGCCCCGCGCCCCGGGCGTGCCTTACGGCGCCGTCAGCGGGTCGTACGCCCCCGGCGCCCGGTCCCGGTAGAACTGCCAGCGGTCGCGGACCTCGCGGAGCTTGGCCAGGTCCAGGTCGCGGACGACGAGTTCGGTCTCCTTGTCGCTCGCGACCTCGCCGACGAACCGGGCCTCGGGGTCCACGAAGTAGGTGGTGCCGTAGAAGTCGTTGTCGCCCAGGTCCTCCACGCCGACCCGGTTGATCGCGCCGACGAAGTACTCGTTGGCGACGGCCGCCGCCGGCTGCTCCAGCTGCCAGAGGTAGCGGGACAGGCCGCGCGAGGTGGCCGACGGATTGAAGACGATCTCGGCGCCGGCGAGGCCGAGCGCCCGCCAGCCCTCCGGGAAGTGGCGGTCGTAGCAGATGTAGACGCCGATCCGGCCGGCGGCGGTGTCGAAGACGGGCCAGCCGCTGTTGCCGGGGCGGAAGTAGAACTTCTCCCAGAAGCCCTGGACCTGCGGGATGTGGGTCTTGCGGTACTTGCCGAGGTAGGAGCCGTCCGCGTCGATCACGGCGGCCGTGTTGTACAGGACGCCGGGCTGCTCCTCCTCGTACATGGGCAGGACCAGGACGATGCCCAGCTCGCGGGCGAGGGCCTGGAAGCGCCGGACGGTCGGGCCCTCGGGGATCCGTTCGGCGTACTCGTAGAACGCCTTGTCTTGGACCTGGCAGAAGTAGGGGCCGTAGAACAGCTCCTGGAAGCAGAGGACTTGGGCACCCTGGGCGGCGGCGTCGCGGGCCGCCTGCTCGTGCACCTGGATCATGGACTCCTTGTCGCCGGTCCATGCGGTCTGGAAGAGGGCGGCACGGATCACTCGGCTCATCGGGACCTCCGGTAGCTCGGTGTGCGGTGAGCGTAGGAAGCCCGGACGGCCGGTTCGACGGGCAGCGTGTCACGTCCGCGGGTGGTCGGCGTGCCACCGTGTCACGCGTTCCCGGTCCCATGTTTCACCGCCGTTGTCGCAGGTCGTCGCATGTTTCACCCCTGTTGCGCGTCGTGCGCGAGGAGCGCGATGTGCACGGAGGCCGCCTGTTCGAAGTCGTCCAGGTCGATCCCGAGGCGGGCCTGTATGGCCTCCAGGCGGCGGTAGAGGGCCGGCCGGGAGACGTGGTGGAGCTGCGCGGTGCGGGACTTGTTGCGGCCCGTCGCCAGATAGGTCCGCAGGACGTTCAGCAGTTCCGGTTCGGCGTCGCACAGGAGCCCGTCGAGCTCGCGCTCGGCGAAGGACTGCACCTGCGGATCGTCGCGCAGCAGACGGATCAGCCCGCGCAGGTGGACGTCCTTGAGGCGGACGACGGCCGGCAGGTCCAGGGCGGCGGCGGAGCCGGCGACGGCGTCGGCGACGTGCCGTGCCTCGCGCAGCCCGGCGGGCACGTCGTCCCACGCGGTGCGGGCACCGGCGGCGGCGACCACGGCCGGGGACGCGGCACGCAGCCGGGTCGCGAAGTGCGCGGTGAGCGCCTCGGCGTCCTGGTCGCGGGGGAGGCTGAGCAGCACGGTGGCGGCGCCGTCGGCGAGCTCGGCGACGAGGCCGGGCAGCCCCAGCAGACGCAGCACCCGGTCGAGCTGCCCGGCCGTGCGGCCCTGGACGACGAGCGGCACGAAGGTGCGGCGGTTGACCGGCAGCCCGGCCGCCCGGGCCCGCGGCAGCAGCTGCCGGGCCGGTACGACCCCGGAGACCAGGTCGGTCAGCAGGCCCTGCGCGGACTGCTCCTCCCAGCTGTGCGCGGGGGTCCCGCCGAGCATCCGGTGCAGCACCAGTGCCTCGGCGGCCCGGTCCGCGAGCAGCCGCCCGGTGGCCGCGTCGCCCCGGTAGCCGCACAGCAGCAGCCGCCCCCACCGCTCCCCGCGCCCGCCCAGCTCGGCGCGGACCCAGCCGTCACCGGCGGCGCCGCCGGCCTGCCGGGCGATCCGCTCCCAGTCGCGCAGCACGTCGTCCACCGCGGACCGCTCCCCCGCCGTGCCGAGGACGCGGTGGGCGAGGTTGGTGACGACGACCGGGCAGCCGGCGTGCCGGGCGACCTCGTCGAGCAGCCGTTGCAGCGGCGCCCCGGCCGTGATCAGCCCGGTGAGGGCGGTGCGCACGCTCTCCGACAGGCTGATCGCGGCGAACTTGCGCCGCACGAGCCGGGACTGGACCTCCTCGGTGAGCTCGGCGAAGGGGAACGGCCGGTGCAGCACGACCATGGGCAGCCCGCAGCGCTCGGCGGCCCGGCGCATCACCTCGGGCGGTGCGGGGAAGGCCCGGCCGAGGCCGAGGACGACGGCCGCCGCCTCCGCCCGGTGCAGGGACTGGACGTACTCGGCCTGCCGGGCCTCGTCCCCGGCGAGCAGCACACCGGTGGTGAGGACCATCTCCCCGCCGCTGAGCATGACGCCGACGTCGGCGGCCTCGGCGACGTGCACCCAGCGCACCGGCCGGTCGAGCTGCGCGGCGCCGGCCACCACCTCGGGCTCCCCGGCGAGCACGCGCTCCAGGGTCAGCACCTGGCGCACGGAGAGGGCGGGTTCCAGCACGTGCCGGGATTCCGAGGTGATGCTCATGGCCGTACACCTGTTCTCTAGTACGTGCTCCTCAGCGCCTGTTCCAGGATCGCCGCGCCCTCCTCGGCCTCGGCGACCGTCAGCGACAGCGGCGGGCTGATCCGCAGGGCGCTGGTGTCGTGCCCGCCGCCCTTGCCGAGGAGCAGTCCGCCCTCCCGGGCCGCCTCCAGCACCGCGGCGACGGCCTGCGGGTCGGCGTCGTCCGTGCCCGGTCTGACCAGCTCGACACCGATCATCAGCCCCCGGCCGCGCACCTCCCGCACCCCGGGCAGTTGCGCGCCGACCGCCCGCAGCCGCTCCAGGAGCAGGCCGCCGACGCGCCGGGCGTTGCCCTGGAGGTCGTGTTCGAGCAGGTAGGTGAGGTTGGCGAGGCCGGCGGCCATGGTGATCTGGGTGCCGCCGAAGGTGGAGATGCTGTTGGCGTCCAGGCAGTTCATGATCTCGGAGCGGGCGATGACCCCGCCGATGGACATGCCGTTGCCGATGCCCTTGGCGAAGGTGACGATGTCCGGCGGGCCGCTGCGGGCGTGCGCCTGCCAGCCCCAGAAGTGGTCTCCGGTGCGGCCCCAGCCGGTCTGCACCTCGTCGGAGATCCACAGGACGCCGTGCTCCTTCAGCACCTCCCGGAAGGCGGCGTAGAGGGTGTCCGGCGGGGAGGTGAACCCGCCGACGCCCTGGACGGGTTCGGCGATCAGCGCGGCCGGCGGCCGGGTGTGGCCGAGGACGTCCTTCAGGTCGGCGACACAGGCGTCGATGAACGCGCGGTCGTCGAGGTGGGCGAACGGCCCCCGGGTGCGCACGCCGCCGTGGACGTACAGGGTCTGGAGCGGGGAGAGGGAGGTCGGGGACCAGCCGCGGTTGCCGGTGACGCCGATCGCGCTGAAGGACCGGCCGTGGTAGCTGTTCCGCATGGCGAGGACGGTGTTGCTGCGCCGGTAGGTGGTGGCGAGCAGCAGGGCGGTGTCGTTGGCCTCGGTTCCGGAGGTCGTGAAGAACACCCGGGCGTCCGGGATGCCGCTCACCTGGGCGATCCGCTCGGCGAGTTCGACCATCGGCCGGTTGAGGTAGAGGGTCGAGGAGTGGATGATCCGGCCGGCCTGCTCGCTGACCGCCTTGGTCACCTCGGGCAGGGCGTGCGCGGTCAGCGTGGTCAGGATGCCGCCGAAGAAGTCCAGGTAGCGCCGGCCGGCGGTGTCCCAGACGTGGCGTCCCTCGCCGTGGCTGATCTCGATCGGGTCGTCGTAGTAGAGGGCGAGCCAGTCGGGCAGGACCCTGCGGTGGCGGGAGTAGAGGTCGTTCACGGCTGCACCAGCCCTTCGTAGGCGTCGGGGCGGCGGTCGCGGTAGAAGGCCCACTGCCGCCGCACTTCCTCGATGAGGTCGAAGTCCAGGTCCCGGACGAGGAGTTCCTCGCCCTTGTCGCTCGCGACCTCACCCACGAACCGTCCGCGCGGATCGACGAAGTACGACGTCCCGTAGAAGTCGTTGTCGCCGTACTCCTCCCGCCCGACCCGGTTGATGGCGGCGACGTAGTACTCGTTGGCGACGGCCGCGGCGGGCTGCTCCAGCTGCCACAGGTAGGCGGACAGGCCCCGGTGGGTGGCGGACGGGTTGTAGACCAACTGGGCGCCGTTGAGCCCGAGCTGCCGCCAGCCCTCCGGGAAGTGGCGGTCGTAGCAGATGTAGACGCCGACCTTGCCGACGGCGGTGTCGAAGACGGGCCAGCCGAGGTTGCCGGGCTTGAAGTAGTACTTCTCCCAGAAGCCCTTGACCTGCGGGATGTGGTGCTTGCGGTACTTGCCGAGGTAGCTGCCGTCGGCGTCGATCACGGCGGCGGTGTTGTAGTAGAAGCCGGACTGCTCGACCTCGAAGACCGGCACGACGATCACCATGCCGGTCTCGCGCGCCAGTTCCCGCATCCGACGCACGGTCGGCCCGTCGGGCACGGGCTCGGCCCAGCGGTAGTGCTCCGGCTCCTGGACCTGGCAGAAGTAGGGGGCGAAGACCTCCTGGAACCCGATGATCCGCGCGCCCCGGCGGGCCGCCTCGCGGGCGTGCTCCTCGTGCTTCGCGATCATGGACTCGGTGTCGCCGGTCCAGGTGGCCTGGACCAGAGCGGCGCGGACGACGTTGGTCATGAGCTGCTCCTTCGACACGACGTCAGAGCCTCTACGCCCGTAGAGCAGGCCGTAGAGGGACGAAAGTAAGCCTCCGCGCGGCCCTTGCCAAGACCATCGCCGCCAACCCGCTGAGTCGATCTCGATTGGCACCCCTGCGGGTGAGCCGCCGGCCCGGCCCCGGGGCACGGATCGTGACACACCGGGACACTATCCACCCCGGTCCGTCACGCGGCACCCGGCGGCACGCGCCGCGTGCCCGGGGTCCCGGTGCCGCCGGGCGGCCCCGCCGGGAGTACGGACGCGGACGTGGTCGGCCGCCTGCCGCGCACCAGGCAACACCAGTGGCGTTACGGGCCCGCTACCCGTAGTTTTCCGGCAGTGCGCGAGCGCCCGTCGCGGGGCCTCGGCCGTGGCGCGCCCGGCCCCGCCGTACGGGGCCCTTCAGGCGGTCACCAGGGCGCACCGGGCGACCAGCTCGTCCATCGACAGGCCGAGGACGCGTGCCAGCGCGGCCACGGTGAAGAACGCCGGCGTCGGCGCCCGCCCCGTCTCGATCTTGCGCAGCGTCTCGGCCGAGACGCCCGCCTCGGCGGCGACGTCGACCATGCTGCGCCCGCCACGCGCCGCCCGCAGCAACTGCCCGAGCCGCTCGCCGCGTTCACGCTCTTCGGGGGTGAGGGGGGTGCGCACCATACGACCCATTCTAATACCACCCCACCCCTACACCCATTCAAATACCGGTATAGTAATTGGCATGGTGGAACTGAAGACGGACACGTCGATCGACGCGATGCACGCGGCGGGCCGGGTCGTCGGCCGGGCCCTGACGGCCGTACGGGAGGCCGCGCACGTCGGCGTCTCCCTGCTGGAGCTGGACGAGGTGGCCCGGGAGGTGCTGCGCGAGGCGGGCGCGTCCTCGCCGTTCCTCGGCTACTGCCCCTCCTTCGCGCCGACCCCCTTCCCCGCGGTGATCTGCGCCTCGGTGAACGACGCGATCGTCCACGGCATCCCCACCCGGTACCGGCTCCGCGACGGCGACCTGCTCTCCGTCGACTGCGGCGCGCTGCTGGACGGCTGGGCCGGCGACTCGGCGATCAGCTTCACGGTGGGCAGCCCGCGCCCCGCGGACCTGCGGCTGATCGAGACCGCCGAGCGGGCGCTGGCCGCGGGCATCGAGGCGGCGGTGGCCGGCAACCGCGTCGGCGACATCGCGCACGCCGTCGGCCGGGTCTGCCGTACGGCCGGTTACGGCATCCCGGACGGCTTCGGCGGCCACGGCGTGGGCCGCCGTATGCACGAGGAGCCCGACGTCCCGAACGAGGGCCGCCCCGGCCGCGGCCTTCCGCTGCGCCCGGGGATGGTCCTCGCCATCGAGCCCATGGTGATCGCGAGCGGCAGCGACGCCTACCACCCGGCGGCCGACGGCTGGACCCTGCGCACCTCCGACGGCTCCCGCGCGGCCCACTGCGAGCACACGGTCGCGATCACGCAGGACGGCCCCCGGGTCCTGACGGCCCGCGAGGCTTCCTGAGCGGCGCGGGGCGTGTCGCGGACGCGGACCCGCCCCCCGGGCGCGAGCGGTCACGACACGCCTCCGGCCGCCGCGCGGGACCGGCCCCGCACTCCGCTGGGCGAACGTGCCCGCCCTCAAGGATCGTGTCATCGTGGGCATGAGCAACCCGCCCCCGGGTTACCCGGCCGCTCCGCATGTCGTCAGCGAAGGAACCCACGCGATGACCAACGGCTACCCTCCTGACCCCTTCGGTGAATTCCTGGCCCGCTTCTTCGGCGGCTCGGGCGGAGCCCCCGGGCCCCGCCACATCGACATCGGCCGCCTTCTCAGCCAGCCGGCCCGGGAGCTGGTCAGAGGGGCCGCCCAGTACGCGGCCGAGCACGGCAGCCGGGATCTGGACACCCAGCACCTGCTGCGCGCGGCCGTGTCGACGGAGCCCACCCGGAGCCTGCTGAGCCGGGCGGGCGCGGACCCGGACTCGCTCGCGACGGAGATCGACGACCGGGCGGGCCCCGTCCAGCACCAGCCCGGCGAGGCACCGCCGCCGACCTCGCTGTCGCTGACCCCGGCGGTCAAGCGCGCCCTGCTGGACGCGCACGACATGGCGCGGGCCAGCGGCGCCGGGTACATCGGCCCGGAGCACGTGCTGAGCGCGCTGGCGGCGAACCCGGACTCGGCGGCCGGGCACATCCTGCACGCGGCCCGGTTCTCGGCGGGCGGCCTGCCGCCCGAGGCGCCGGAGGGCGCGCCGCCCCGCCCGGAGCGGCAGCGCCAGCGGCCCACCGGCACGCCGACCCTGGACAAGTACGGCCGCGATCTGACCGACATGGCCCGGCAGGGCCGGATCGACCCGGTCATCGGCCGGGAGACGGAGATCGAACAGACCATCGAGGTGCTGTCGCGGCGCGGCAAGAACAACCCGGTACTCATCGGTGACGCGGGCGTCGGCAAGACGGCCATCGTGGAGGGCCTGGCCCAGCGGATCGCGGACGGCGAGGTCCCGGACGTCCTGGCAGGGCGCCGGGTGGTGGCCCTGGACCTCACCGGGGTGGTGGCCGGCACCCGCTACCGGGGCGACTTCGAGGAGCGCCTCAACAACATCGTGGAGGAGATCCGCGCCCACTCCGACCGGCTGATCGTATTCATCGACGAGCTGCACACCGTCGTGGGCGCGGGCTCCGGCGGCGAGGGCGGCACGCTGGACGCCGGGAACATCCTCAAGCCCGCGCTCGCCCGGGGCGAGCTGCACATCGTGGGCGCGACCACGCTGGAGGAGTTCCGCCGGATCGAGAAGGACGCGGCACTGGCCCGCCGGTTCCAGCCGGTCCTGGTGCCCGAGCCGACGCCCGAGGACACGATCGAGATCCTGCGCGGGCTGCGCGACCGGTACGAGGCCCACCACCAGGTCCGCTACTCCGACGAGGCGCTGGTCGCCGCCGTGGAGCTGTCGGACCGGTACCTCACCGACCGGCGGCTGCCGGACAAGGCGATCGACCTGATCGACCAGGCGGGCGCACGGGTCCGGCTCGGTGCCCGGACGAAGGGCACGGACGTGCGCGCGCTGGAACGCGAGGTCGAGCAGCTGGTCCGGGACAAGGACCAGGCGGTCGCGGACGAGGACTACGAGCAGGCCAAGCAGCTGCGCGACCGGATCGGCGAGCTGAAGCAGCGGATCGCCCAGGTGACCGGCGGCACCAAGGCCGACGAGGGCCAGGACCTGGAGGTGACGGCGGAGGCCATCGCCGAGGTGGTGTCCCGGCAGACCGGCATCCCGGTCAGCCGGCTCACCCAGGAGGAGAAGGAACGGCTGCTCGGCCTGGAGCGGCACCTGCACCAGCGGGTGGTGGGCCAGGAGGAGGCGGTCGCCGTGGTGTCCGAGGCGGTGCTGCGCTCCCGCGCCGGCCTGGCGAGCCCGAACCGGCCCATCGGCAGCTTCCTGTTCCTCGGCCCGACCGGCGTCGGCAAGACCGAGCTGGCGCGGGCGCTGGCGGAGGCGCTGTTCGGCAGCGAGGACCGGATGGTCCGGCTGGACATGAGCGAGTACCAGGAGCGGCACACCGTCTCCCGGCTGGTGGGCGCCCCGCCGGGGTACGTCGGCCACGAGGAGGCCGGCCAGCTCACCGAGGTGGTGCGCCGGCACCCGTACTCGCTGCTGCTGCTGGACGAGGTGGAGAAGGCGCACCCGGACGTGTTCAACATCCTGCTCCAGGTGCTCGACGACGGCCGGCTCACCGACTCGCAGGGCCGGACCGTGGACTTCACCAACACGGTCATCGTGATGACCAGCAACCTGGGCTCGGAGGCGATCACCCGGCGCGGTGCCGGGATCGGCTTCGGGCCGGGCGGTGCGGAGGCCGACGAGGCGGCGCGGCGCGAGCAGATCCTGCGGCCGCTGCGCGAGCACTTCCGGCCGGAGTTCCTGAACCGGATCGACGAGATCGTGGTCTTCCGGCAGCTGACGAGCGAGCAGCTGCGGCAGATCACCGATCTGCTGCTGGAGACGACCCGGCGGCTGCTGGACGGGCAGGGCGTCTCGGTGGAGTTCACGGGCGCGGCCGTCGACTGGCTCGCCGAGCGCGGCTACCAGCCCGAGTACGGTGCCCGGCCGCTGCGCCGCACCATCCAGCGGGAGGTGGACAACCAGCTGTCGCGGCTGCTGCTCGACGGCACGATCTCCGAGGGCAGCCGGGTGACCGTGGACGCGCGGGACGGACGGCTGGAGTTCCGCACGGAAGCGGACCGGCCGCCCGCGCCCGAACTCTGACCCGGCGGCCGGGGACCATCCACCCCGGCCGATGTCGTGCCGGGCGGGCTGTCGGCCGGGCTCCGGGGCGTCACCCCGGTTCCGCCCGACAACCCGCTCACGACGTCCTCCGGCGCGCCGCGGCCGGCTCGGCGTCAGCGCGCCGGGCGGACCACCATCGCCGAGCCGCCGCCGCGCCGTACCTTCTCGGCGGCGGCCAGCCACCTGCCGTCCGGCAGCCGCTGCACGCCCGTGGCCGCCCCGATCTCCGGGTTGAGGCTGAAGCTGTGCCCGATGGCCTCCAGCCGCTTGCGCAGGTCACTGTCGTACAGCCCGGGTTCCAGCTCGGTCCGGGCGGCGTTGCGCTGGCTGGCGCGCGGTGCGGCGATCGCGTCCACCAGGGGCAGTTTCCGGTCCAGGAACCCGGTGAGCGTCTGCAGCACGGTGGTGATGATGGTCGCGCCGCCGGGTGAACCGAGCGCCACGACCGGCCTGTTGTGCCGGTCCAGGACGATCGTCGGGGAGATGGAGGAGCGCGGCCGCTTGCCCGGGCCGGGCAGGTTCGGGTCGTGCACGGCCGGGTTGGCCGGGGCGAAGGAGAAGTCGGTCAGCTCGTTGTTGAGCAGGAAGCCGCGGCCCGGGACGGTGATGCCGCTGCCGCCGGTCTGCTCGATGGTGAGCGTGTAGGCGACGACGTTGCCCCACTTGTCGGCCGCGGTGAGGTGGGTGGTGTTCTCCCCCTCGTAGGTCGTCGGGGCCGCCGTACCGCCCTGGCCGCAGGACGCCGGGTGCCGGGGGTCGCCGGGAGCGAGCGGGCTGGCGAGGACCGCGTCGTCCTTGATCAGGCAGGCGCGGGAGTCGGCGTACCGCTGGGACAGCAGCTCCTTCGTCGGCACGTTCTCGAAGGCGGGGTCGCCGACCCAGCGCCCGCGGTCGGCGAAGGCGATGCGGCTGGCCTCGATGAAGTGGTGCAGGTACTGCACCTCGCTCGCCTTCGACAGGTCGGTGTTCTCCAGGATGTTCAGCGCCTCGCCGACGGTGGTGCCGCCGGAGGAGGAGGGCGCGATGGAGTACACGTTCAGACCGCGGTACGACGTCCTGGTGGGCGCCTGGAACTTGGCGCGGTAGACGGCGAAGTCCTTCTCGGCCAGCTTGCCGGGGCGGGCGTTCCAGCCGGAGGCGGGGTCCACGGGCGGGTGTTCGACCGTCTTGACGATGTCGTCGCCGATGTCACCGCGGTAGACGGCGCCGACGCCCTGCCGGCCCAGCTGCTCGTAGGTCCGGGCGAGTTCGGGATTCCTGAACGTGGAACCGACGACGGGCAGCCGTCCGTTCGGCAGGAACAGCTTGGCGGTGTCCGGGAAGTAGCGGAACCGGGTCTCGTTGGACGCGGTCTGCGCACGGAAGGTGTCGTCCACCGTGAAGCCGTCCCGGGCGATGCGCTCGGCGGGCTTCAGCAGGGTGCCGAGCCGCTTGCTCCCCCACTGGTCCAGCGCCTGCTGCCAGGTGGCGGGCGTGCCCGGGGTGCCGACGCTCAGGCCGCTGCTGACGGCGTCGGCGAAGGCGAGCGGCTTGCCGTTCTCCGTGAACAGGTCGGCGTCCGCGCTCAGCGGCGCGGTCTCGCGTCCGTCGATGGTGTGCACCGTGCGGGACTTGGCGTCGTAGTAGACGAAGTAGCCGCCTCCGCCGATGCCGGCCGAGTAGGGCTCGGTGACGCCGAGCGCGGCGGCGGTCGCGACGGCGGCGTCGACCGCGTTGCCGCCGTGCTTGAGCACTTCGATGCCGGCGGCGGATGCGTCGGCGTCGACGCTGGCGACGGCGCCGCCGTAGCCGACGGCCACGGGGACCTTCGCCGGCGTTCTGTCCGCCGTGGCGGCGGGCGGCGCGGCCGCCCCCATCGACACCACGGCGGCCGAGACCGCCAGAACCGCCAGTTTCCGCGTGCCTGGACGACCCATCCGTACCTCCCGTCGGGACAAGTCCGCGCAGCGTAACCGGATAACCGGTACTACCGACAGTACGCCTGCGCACCGTGGCCGTCGCCCGGGCCCGCTACCATGCGCGGCCATGAACGACGACGTGCGCAACATCGTCCTCGGAGTCATAGCCGCGGGCGTCTCGGCCGCGCTGGGCTGGGTCGCCCGGACGTACCTGTGGAAGCGCCGGCTGCGCCGCAAGCAGGTCTTCTTCGGGCTGCCGGACCACGCCGAGTCGCTGCTGGTGGTCAACCGCAACGCGGGCGGACCGGAGCTGTCGGTGATGCGGCACGACGTGTTCGCCCTGCTGGAACTGTCCGCCCTCATCAAGGACTGCAACGCCCACGCGCGGGTGGTCGCGCACGACGCCGCCCAGCAGGGGTTCGGCGAGCGCACGGAGTTCTGCCTCGGCGGTCCCGCCTCGAACCGCCGGATGGAGGCCCACCTCTCCTCGCTGCTGCCGGGCGTGCGGATGAACGCGGAGGCCGCGACGGGCCCGGACGTCGGCGCCATCCGGATCGGCGGTGAGGAGTACCGCATGGACGGCGGCCGCAGCGAGTACGTGCTGCTCGCCCGGCTCACCGCGGACGGCGGTCCGGACACCCGCCCGGTGTTCCTCTTCTGCGGCCAACGGGCGATCACCAACCAGGCGGCGACCCGCTACCTCGCCCGCCACCACGAGCGGCTGGCCCGCAAGTACGGCGGCGGCTCCTTCGTGTTGCTGCTGAAGGTCGTCAACTCCCAGGCGTACGGCCCGGATGTGGTGGAGCTGGTGGCGGACGTGACGCGGGCGGCACGGACACCGCTGCCGGAGCCCGCTCCCAGCACCGCCGAGTGACACTTCAACAATCTTTACCCGCACGTAACTTACCGACGGGTTACTTGCGGTAAGAGGGCACGGTTACCGTCGGGTCACTTTGCACGGACACGAGTGAAGGAGTGACCCATGGGACACGGCCGCACCGCGCTGCGCGCCTCCGCCGCCACAGCCGTCTCGGCGGCCCTGCTCGCCGGCTCGGTCGTCGGTCTGGCACCGGCCGCCGAGGCCGCCCCCGGCGTCCGGTTCGTCGACATCGCCGGCGACGGCGGCACCGTACTGAAGGCCAACGTCCTCACCCCCGGGGGCGCCGACGGCTCACGCCGCTACCCGCTCATCGTGCTTCCCACCAGCTGGGGCCTGCCACAGGTGGAGTACCTGGCCCAGGCCCGGGAGCTGGCCGACTCCGGCTATGTGGTGCTCACCTACAACGTGCGCGGGTTCTGGCAGTCCGGCGGCCGGATAGAAGTGGCCGGCCCGCCCGACACGGCGGACGCCTCCAGGGTCATCGACTGGGCCCTCGCCCACACCCCGGCCGACCCGGAGCACATCGGCATGGCCGGGGTGTCGTACGGCGCCGGGATCAGCCTGCTCACCGCCGCGCACGACAAGCGTGTCCGGGCCGTGGCCGCGCTCAGCGGGTGGGCCGACCTGATCGACTCCATCTACTCGGGCCGCACCCAGCACCTCCAGGCGGCGGCCGTGCTGGACGGCGCGGCCACCCTCACCGGCCGCGAGAGCGCCGAACTGCGCGCCATCTTCGACAACTTGTACGCCTCGGACCTGTCGAAGGAACAGGAGATGATCGACTGGGGGCGGAAACGTTCCGCCATGACGTACGTGGACCAGCTCAACAAGAACGGCGCCGCCGTCATGCTGGCCAACGCCTGGGGCGACACGGTGTTCCCGGTGAACCAGTACGCCTCCTTCTACGAGAAGCTGACCGTCCCGAAGCGGCTCGAACTGCGCCCCGGCGACCACGCGACACCCGAACTCACCGGTCTGTTCGGACTGCCCAACGACGTGTGGACGGACACCCGGCGCTGGTTCGACCACTACCTCGGGGGCGCCGACAACGGCGTCGACCGCGAGCAGCCGGTCCGGCTCACGTCCCGTACCGCGGGGGCGTACGAGGGCTACCGGGACTGGAAGTCGGTCACCGCGAGCCGGCGCGAGGTCGCACTCACCGGCTCGCCCACCATCCACGCGAACGTCGACTCCGGCGCGGACGGCGGGACCGTCTTCCTCTCCAGCATCCTGGACCAGGTCGCCCAACTGCCGCCCACCGCCTACGTGCCGCTGCTGCCGCGCCGCTGGGCGGCCGTGTGGCAGTCGGAGAGGTACGGCACCGCCCAGCGGGTGCGCGGCACGGCCACCCTGCACACCACGCTCACCCCGACCGGGGAGAGCGGCACGTTCATCGCCTACCTGTACGACGTGGGCCCGCTCGGCATCGGCAAGCTCGTCACGCACGCACCCTGGACCTGGCACGGGCGGACGCCCGGCGAACCGTTCGCCGTCGACGTGGACCTGTACTCCACGGCCTACGACGTCCCCGCCGGGCACCGCCTCGCGCTGGTGGTCGACACGGTCGACCCGCTCTACGCCGAGCACAACCCGTCCGGCGCGCAGCTGACCTTCTCCTCGCCCCCGGACGACCCGTCGTACGTGTCCGTCCCGCTCGGCGAGCAGTGATCTCCGGCTGCCGCCGGACGAGCCTGGCCCGTTGAACTGCCGCCCCCCTGACGGCAGCGCCCCCGGGACCCGGCAGCGGCGTGCGCCGTCCCCTGGTCCTGGGGCCGCGCCGCTCCCGCCGGGACACCCGGTCGGCGAACCGGGAGAGCAGCACGCACATCCGATGCGGATCGGCGACCTCACCATCACCACAGGGATGAACGGCAAATCGTAGTCGAGGTTGGAGGCGATGGGTTCCCCGCGGGGAGGAACTCCTCGTAGGGGGCTCGCGCACGGCGGGCGCGAACGGGGCCCCGGCCCGGGCGCGTTCGAGGGGATCGGTGCTGCCGGGCCCGCGCGGCGGCGGTGCGCCGACGGCGAGCGGGATGACAGGGGCGCGGCGCCGGCCCGGGCGTCAGGTCTCGGAGATCTCCGCGTACAGCTGGGACAGCTCGGGAACCCCGCTCACCGCCCACTCCTCCCCGGCCGGCACCACCTCCACCGCACGGCCGGAGGCGAGGCGTACGACGGGCTCGCCGTCGGGCCGGATCCGCCAGGCGGCGCCGGGTACGGTGCGCACGACGACCGTACCCAGGTACAGCCCGGCGTCGTGGCCCAGCCAGGGCAGGATCTCCGGGTCGTCCCGCCAGCGCGGGACCATCTGGTCCAGGGCCTCAAGGGAGGCCGGGGTGTCGTCGAGGAGGACGCCCGCCCGAGCCGCCTGCGAGCGCAGCAGCTCGCACTCGGACAGCAGCGCGGCGACCGCCTCGGGGTCGGCGCGGAGCGCCGCTCCGGCCTTCTTCGCGTGCCGGGGGCCCAGGAACGGAAGGTTCATGGACCCAGCGTGGCATCACACGTCCAGGTCGACCACCACCGGCGCGTGGTCGGAGGCGCCCTTGCCCTTGCGCTCCTCGCGGTCGACGTAGGCGTCCTTGACCGCGTCCGCGAACGGCTGGTTGCCGTACACCAGGTCGATGCGCATGCCGCGGTTCTTCGGGAAGCAGAGCTGGCGGTAGTCCCAGTAGGTGTAGGGGTGGTCGTACTTCAGCGGGCGCGGCACGACGTCGTCCAGGCCCGCCTCGCGCAGGGCGGCCAGCGCGGCGCGCTCGGCCGGGGTGACATGGGTGGAGCCCTCGAAGGCGGCGGGGTCGTAGACGTCGTCGTCCGTCGGCGCGACGTTGTAGTCGCCCAGCACCGCGAACGGGCGGCTGCCCTGCGCGTCGCCGTGCACGGCCGCCCTCAGCGCCTCGAACCACTGGAGCTTGTAGGCGAAGTGCGGGTGGCCGACCTCGCGGCCGTTCGGCACGTACACCGACCAGACGCGGACCGGGCCGCAGGTCGCCGCGAGGGCGCGCGGCTCGGTCACGCCGTCATAGCCCGGGTCGCCGGGCAGGCCCTTGACCACGTCCTCGATGCCGACGCGGGAGAGCACCGCCACGCCGTTCCACCGGCCGGTCGCGTGCACCGCGGCCTCGTAGCCCAGCTCGCGGAGCTGGTCGAACGGGAACTGCTCCTCGGCGACCTTGGCCTCCTGGAGGCAGAGCACGTCGGTGCCGCTGCTCTCCAGCCAGGCCAGCAGCCGGGGAAGGCGGGCGGTGATCGAGTTCACGTTCCAGGTAGCGATGCGCATGCTTCACAACCTACCTGGCGGGTCCGACAACGCCGCTCCGCGCGCTCAGACCTCGGTCCAGGCCCCGGGGTGCAGCCGCTGGTGCTCGGTGCCGCCCAGGCGGCCGAGGTGGCCCTCGTAGAGCGGCAGGGCGAGGTCGGTGAGCAGGGCGTCGTGGACGTCGTAGGCGCGCCGCGGGCCCACCTCGCGGACGTAGTCGATCACTTCCGAGATCTTGTTCCAGGGGGCCATCACCGGCAGCAGCAGTGTCTCGACCGCCTCACCGGGCACGGTGAGGGCGTCGCCGGGGTGGAAGACCTTCCCGCCGTCGATCAGATAGCCGACGTTGGTGATGCGCGGGATGTCCGGGTGGATCACCGCGTGCAGCTCGCCGTGGACCTGGACGTCGAAGCCGGCGGCGGTGAAGGTGTCGCCGTGGCCGACGGTGTGCACCCGGCCCGGGAAGGCCGCCTCGACCTGGTCGGCGACCGACTTCAGCGTCCAGATGCGGGCGGCCGGGTTGTTCTCCATGGCGGCCCGCAGCCGGAACTCGTCGAAGTGGTCCGGGTGCTCGTGCGTGACCAGGATCGCGTCCGCGCCGAGGGCGGCGTCCTCCTCGGAGAACCCGCCCGGGTCGATGACGAGCGTCTGCCCCTCTTTCTCCAGGCGGACGCAGGCATGGGACTTCTTCGTGAGCTTCATGTCTCCCCATCCTGCCGTCTGCGGCCGCCCGGAGCGCTACTCGGCGGGCGTGGTCTCCTCCCGGATCACCTGCTGGGCCACCCGGAACGCACTGTTCGCGGCCGGGACCCCGCAGTAGACGGCCGTCTGGAGCAGCACTTCCTTGATCTCGTCGGGGGTGAGCCCGTTGCGCAGGGCCGCCCGGGTGTGGAAGGCCAGCTCCTCCAGGTGGCCGCCCGCGACCAGCGCGGTGAGCGTGACGCAGCTGCGGGTACGGCGGTCCAGGCCGGGCCGGTCCCAGATCTCGCCCCAGGCGTAGCGGGTCACGAACTCCTGGAACTCCCCGGAGAACTCGCCGGCCTGTGCCAGCGCCCGGTCCACGTGGGCGTCGCCCAGCACCTCGCGGCGGACCTTCAGCCCGGTCCGGTACCGGTCCGGCTGTCCGTCGGGCCGCTCCGGTACGGCGGCCGGGGCGATCTCGGCGACCGGTGCGGGCTGCGGCGCGGCGGCCGGGACCGGGACCGGGACGGCCGGCATGCCCGGCAGGGCGGTCTGGCCGGTGTCGTAGGGCTGCTGCCAGGCGGTGGTGAAGTGGTGGACGAGCAGGTCGGTGACGGCGGCCGGCTGCTCGACCGGCACGAGGTGGGAGGCGCCGGGGACGACCGCGAGCCGGGCGTCCGGGATGCCGGCGACCAGGGTGCGGGCCTCGGCCGGGCCGGTGACCTGGTCGTCGGAGCCGACCAGCACCAGCGTCGGCACCCCCACCCGGCCCAGCTCGGGCCGTACGTCGAAGGCGGCCAGGGCCTCGCAGGCGGCGATGTAGCAGCCGGGGTCGGTGGTGCGGACCATCTGCACGGCCCACTCGGTGATCGCGGGCTGCGCGGCGGCGAACCCGCCGGTGAACCAGCGGTCGGGTGCGGTCCGGGCGATCGGGTCGAGCCCGTTGGTGCGCACGACCACCCCGCGCTGGCGGAACTCGTCGGCGGTGCCGAACCGGGGCGAGGCCGCGACCACGGCGAGGGAGGCGAGCCGCGCGGGGTGGCGCAGGGCCAGCTCGATGCCGATCGCACCGCCCAGCGCGCAGCCCGCGTAACCGAACCGCTGCACGCCGAGCGCGTCCAGCGTCGCCAGCAGCCGGGCGCTGAGCTCGGCGACCGATCCGGCCGGGTGCGCCGGGGCGCCGCCGTGACCGGGCAGATCGAACCGGAAGACCCGCCACTGCTTGGCCAGCTCCGGCACCTGGCGGTCCCACATGTGCCAGGTGGTACCCAGTGAGGGACCCAGGATCAGGACCGGAGCGTCTTCTGGCCCGTCGAAGCGGTATTGCAGGGTGTTCGGGGGTGTCTCACTCACGCGTCAGACCCTCTCACGTCTCACGGGCGCCCCTATAAAGCGGGTGCGCGGGAAACCGGTCTGACCAGGTTGAAGACCTCGCGGGCGGCGTATCGCCTGAGGCGTCGGATGATCTCACGCGGGGTCTTGCCCCCTGGGTGCGGCGCTCGTGGGTGTTTGAGGAGGTGCTGCGCTGCCCGGTACAGCGGCGTGAATCGATCACTGCCGGATGACTTCGGCCGAACCGATACTCAACCTGCCTGAGCGGGCCGACAGGGAGACGTTACGCAAGGTGGTAGTGCTCACCGGCTGCGGCACGTCACGGACGACCCGGCCCGCTCCGGGACCGGCGCCCCCCTTGAGTAGCGGGGTCCGACAAGCCCGCCTCGGCCGGTTACTCGTCTGCATGCCGTTACCAGTGAGTGAGGGCCGGCTTGCACGCTCTGTGGGACGGGTTCGAACAAGTGCAGGCCAGAGAAGGCAGGCCATGCGGCTGCCGGAAGGATCGCTTCGTCGAACCGGTTCGCAGGAAATTATCCATCGGCGAAATCCCGCCCGCAATACCCCTGACGGGAGCGGGCGGGGCGGAGTACCCGGATTTCCGGGCTGTTACAACAAGTGGCGTTTCGAGCATTGACAGCCGCCCGGCTTGTTCCTAACTTCACTTTCACGCGAACCGGTTCGACAGCCGGTGGACGTTCTTTCCTCACCCCAGGATCCACGCGATTGAACGCGATGTCCCGCCCGGGGCATCGAACCGGTTCGAGCAAGGAGTCGCCGTGCACATCGGTGAGATCGCCCGGCGGGCCGGTGTCTCGCGGAGCACCGTGTCCTACGCCCTGAGCGGCAAACGACCGGTGTCGGACGACACGCGCCGGAAGATCCAGCAGGTCATCGACGAACTGGGCTACCGCCCGAACGCCAGCGCCCGTGCCCTCGCCAACGGCCGGACCAACACGATCGGCCTTGTCTTCCCGCCGGCCGGCAACCACTACACCGGCATGCAGCTGGACTTCATCGGCAGTGTGGTGGAGGCCGCCGCGGCCTACGACTACGACGTACTGCTCTCACCGAGCGGCGTGGACAGCGACCACTCGTTCCAGCGGCTGCTGGGAGAGCGACGGGTCGACGGCGCGATCCTGATGGAGATCAGGCTGGAGGACGACCGGGTCGCCCACCTCGCCGACCTCGGCTTCCCCTCCGTCGCCATCGGCCGTACCGCCCACCCGGAGGGCGGCTGGTGGGTGGGCCTGGACCACACCGCGCTCGCGGCGGCCTGCGTGCACCACCTGGCGGACCTCGGCCACACGAGGGTCGCCTTCGTCAACCGCCCCGAGCAGCTGCTGCGGGCCGGATACGAGTCCGCGCACCGCGGCCTGGACGGCTTCACCAAAGCCGCGGCCGAGCGCGGCCTGACGGTACGGACGTACTGCTGCGGGGACGATGCTGCGTCGGGTCAGGAATGCCTGGAGCGGGTCCTGCACGACGACCCGGCCACGACGGCCCTGGTCACGCTGAACGAGGCCGCGCTGGGCGGCCTCTACCGAGGGCTCGCCCGGGCGGGCCGCCATGTGCCGCGCGACTTCTCCGTCACCGGGGTCGTCGCCAGCCGGTGGGCGGAGACGGTGACCCCGCAGCTCACCGCCGCCGACGTACCGGCGGCGGAGATGGGCCGACGCGCCGTCGACCTGCTGGTGGAGCGGCTGGACCACCCCGAAGCGCCGCCCCGGCACCACCTCCTCGCGCCCCCGATCTCGCTGCGGGCCAGCACCGGGCCCGCCGGGACCGGTACCACGCCCTGATCACCACCAAGCCCTGCCCGCACCCGCACAGCTCTCCAGACTTCACTTCACCGAACGCCCGAACTGTTCTTCACCGTCCCATGCCTTCACCACCACGTGCCCTCGGCACCGGCATGCCCAGAGACAAAGGAACCCTCGCGATGAACAGCTCCTCCAGACAGCGCCGGCTGACCGCCGCAGCCATCGCCGCGCTCGCCGTGGCCGTCACGGCCACCGCCTGCTCCTCCAGCTCGGGCAGCACCGACACCAAGGGTGCCGGCAGCGGCACGTACACCATCTGGGACCCGTACCCGCAGTTCGACAAGACCTCGGACTGGGCGAAGCTGCTGGACCAGTGCGGCACCAAGGCCGGAGTGAAGATCAAGCGGATCGCCTTCGACACCAGCGACCTGGGCAACAAAACGCTTCTGGCGGCCCAGCAGGGCAACTCCCCGGATCTCCTCATCGTCGACAACCCGGTGGTGTCGACCCTCGCTGAGGCGGGCGTGCTCACCACGACCGACGACAACAAGCTGGACACCTCGAAGGTGGACCCCAACCTGCTCGCGGCCGGCCAGTCGGGCGGCAAGACCTACGGCACGCCCATCGGCGCCAACACCCTCGCCCTCTACTACAACAAGAAGGTGCTGAAGGAGGCCGGGGTGGACATCTCCTCGGTCAAGGACTGGAATTCGCTGACGGCGGCACTGGAGAAGGTCAAGAAGGCGGGCAAGAAGGGCATCACGTTCTCGGCGATCGGCACCGAGGAGGGCAGCTTCCAGTTCCTGCCGTGGTTCTGGGGCGCGGGCGCGAAGCTCACCCAGCTCGATTCCTCCCAGGCCGTGTCCGCCCTCTCCCTGTGGAAGGACTGGCAGAAGAACGGCTACGCCCCGAACTCGGTGCTCAACAACACCCAGACCACCAGCTGGCAGGAGTTCGCCAGCGGTGACTACGCGTTCAGCGAGAACGGCACCTGGCAGCTCGCCAACGCCAAGAAGGCCGGCTTCGACTACGGCGTCCTGCCCATCCCCGGCACCGACGGCGGCAACGCCGCGGCCCCGACCGGTGGCGAGTTCGTCACCATCCCGGTCCAGCAGGACACGGGCCGCTACGCCACCTCCCAGAAGCTGGTCACCTGCCTGACCAGCACCCACAACCTATACAACACCGACACCACCCTGTCCTACGTGGCCCCCACCAGCGAGGTCCAGGACAAGCAGGTGGCCGCGAACGCCGATCTGAAGCCGTGGGTCGACGCGGCCAAGGCGGCCAAGGGCCGCACCAGTGACGACCTGGGCACCAAGTACCCCAAGATCTCCGAGCAGATGTGGAAGGCCGTCCAGTCCGCTCTCAGCGGGTCCAAGTCGCCAAAGGACGCGCTCACTTCGGCGCAGGCCGCCGCCAAGTGACGTGAGTGCGATGAAGCAGACGACACATCCGCCGGACCACCGGTCCGCGGGCGTCCGGCACGGGGCGGCCACCGTCGCCCCGCCCCCGGGCCCCGGCCCGAAACGCCGCCGGCCCACCTCCACACAGTGGGCCGCCTGGGCCTTCCTCGCCCCGGTGACCCTTTATCTCACCCTCTTCTATGCCTATCCGCTCTACCGCAACCTCGACCTGAGCCTGCGCAACTACACTGTCCGCTCCTTCGTCCAGGGCGACGCGCCCTTCACGGGCCTGGCGAACTACCGCAAGGTCTTCGACGACCCGACCTTCGCCCCCGCCTTGCTCCACACCGCGGTCTTCACCGCCGTATGCCTGGTCTTCCAGTACGCCATCGGGCTCGCCCTCGCGGTCTTCTTCAACCAGAACTTCCGGCTGTCGGCCACTCTGCGTGCCCTGTTCCTCGTACCGTGGCTGCTGCCGCTGATCGTCTCGGCCTCCACCTGGTCGTGGATGCTCAACAGCGAATCGGGCATCGTCAACGCCGCCCTGCACGCCATCGGCATCGGGCCGGTGAACTGGCTGACCTCACCCTCCTGGGCGCTGACCTCGGTGATCATCGCGAACATCTGGATCGGCGTCCCGTTCAACCTGGTCGTGCTCTACAGCGGCCTGCAGTCCATCCCCACGAGCCTGTACGAGGCCGCCGCCATCGACGGCGCGAACGCCTGGCAGCGCTTCTGGCGCGTCACCTTCCCCCTGCTGCGCCCGGTCTCCGCAATCACCCTGCTGCTCGGGCTGATCTACACGCTCAAGGTCTTCGACATCATCTGGATCATGACCAAGGGCGGCCCGGCGGACTCGTCCACCACCTTCGCCACCTGGTCCTACCAGCTCGGCTTCGGCAACCTCCTGCCCGCCTTCGGCCCGGGCGCGGCCGTCGGGAACCTGCTCGTGGTCGCCGCCCTGGTCTTCGGTCTGGTCTACGTCCGGGTACAGAGAAAGCAGTCGCTGTGATGAGCCGAAGCCGCAGGCGTACGTGGGGAAAGACCACGATCGGCGTTGTGCTGACCGGGATCATGCTCTTCCCGGTCTACTGGATGCTCAACGTGTCGCTCACCCGCGACCAGGACATGCGTAAGAGCCCGCCGGACCTGCTGCCGATCCACGGCACCCTGGCCGGCTACCGCACCGTCCTCGACGAGCAGCTGCCCTACCTCGGCACCAGCCTCGTCATCGGCCTGGGCACCGTCGTCCTGACCGTCGCCCTGTCCGCACCCGCCGGCTACGCACTGGCCAAACTGCGCCCACGCGGCGGCGGCATCCTCAACTTCGTCCTGCTGGCCGCCCAGATGATCCCCGGCATCATCATGGCGATGGGCTTCTACGCCATCTACCTCCAACTCGGCCTGCTCCAGTCCGTACCCGGCCTGATCGTCGCCGACTCCACCCTCGCCGTCCCCTTCGGCGTCCTCATCTTCACCGCGTTCATGTCCGGCATCCCCGGCGAACTGCTCCAGGCCGCGACGACCGACGGCGCCGGGCCGCTGCGCACCTTCTGGTCCATCGTCCTGCCGATCAGCCGCAACGCCGTCGTCACGGTGTCCCTGTTCGCGTTCCTGTGGTCCTGGTCCGACTTCGTCTTCGCCAGCACCCTCGTCAACGGCGGTGCCCACGAGCCGATCACCCTCGGCATCTACCACTACATCGGCAACAACAACCAGCAGTGGAACGCCATCATGGCCACCGCCGTCGTCGCCTCCCTGCCGGCCGCGGTCATCCTCGTCCTCGCCCAGCGCTATGTCGCCGCAGGCGTGACCGCCGGCGCCGTCAAGGACTGAGCCGCCCACCCTTGCCCCGCCGGCCGACCCTCTCGCGCGTCGACCGGCCGCCGTCTCCCGCTCCAGAAACGAGTCACGCCACATGACCGCCGCCCGACCCGGCCCGGCATTCTCCGTCCACGACATCCCGTTCAGCACATACGGATCCTGGTTCGACATATCCCCCGTGATCGCGGAGAAGACGTACGCCGAGGACCTCCACCTCGTCTCGCACCAGAACGGCATGCACGGCGTCCTGCGTCTGGTCCCCCTCAACGCGACGGGCGACCGTGCCGAGACCCGTGTCGAGGCGACACCGGACCTGCTCAGCTGGATCGGCGACAGCGGACGCATCGACCTCGTCTACGAGTCGCCGGACACCGTACGACTGCGGGGAAACGGGCTGGGCATCGGCGTCTTCGCCGCCGCGCACACGCTGACCCCGTTCAGCGGGACGTACTTCTTCCACGACCCGGCGGCGGACGCGCACGTGTTCACCTCGTACGAGACGGGACGCCGGTACCGCGTCACCGTGCTGAACGGAACACTCGCCGAGGCTGCCGGAGCCCAGGCACTGGGCAGCGCCGACCGCGGTGTCGCCGCGAGGACGGAGGCGGACGGAACCTGGGAGATCGCGGTCGAGGAACTCGACACCGCGCGACCGCCGTACGCGTCCTCGGCCGCCTTCGACGACATCGTGGAGTCCGCACGGGGCGCGTTCGCGGACTTCGTCGACGCGGTCGCCCCATGGCGCTCGGCCGCCACCCCGGCCGCCGAACTCGCCGCCTACGTCGTCTGGTCGGCGACCGTGCGGCCGACCGGCCTGGTCACCCGACCTGGAGTCCTCATGTCCAAGCACTGGATGGACAAGGTCTGGAGCTGGGACCACTGCTTCAACGCCCTTGCTCTGGCGCCAGGTTCACCGGAACTGGCCCTGGACCAGTTCCACCTGCCCTTCGACCACCAGGACGCCGCCGGTGCTCTGCCCGACTCCGTCACCCACTCCGAGGTCCTGCACAACTTCGTCAAGCCGCCCATCCACGGCTGGGCCTTCGGCCACCTGCGCCGTCGGCTGCCGACGCCTCCCAGCCAGGCGGAACTGGCCTTTACGTATGATCGGTTGGAGCGCTGGACGGACTTCTGGCTGACGGCGAGGCGTGCCCCCGGGGCCGAACTGCCCTACTACCAGCACGGCAACGACAGCGGCTGGGACAACGCCACCACCTTCGACCCCGAACGGGTGGTCGTCACCGCTGACCTGGCCGCCTTCCTCGTTCTCCAGCTGCGTGAACTCGTCAGTCTGGCCACGGAGTTGGGCCGCCCGGACGAGGCGAACCGGTGGACGCGTACGGCCGAGGAGATGCAGACGGCCCTGCTTGACCAGCTCTGGACCGGCGACCGGTTCGTCGCCCGAGGAGTCGGCACCGGGGACACCTGGAGCAGCACCAGCCTCCTCGACCTGATGCCCGTCGTGCTGGGCGAGCACCTGCCCGACGAGGTGGTCAGTGCGCTGGCCGACCGCATCAAGGCCCACCTGACGTCGCACGGCCTGGCCACCGAGCTGACCACGTCGCCGCACTACCTCGCCGACGGCTACTGGCGCGGCCCGATCTGGGCTCCCGCCACCGTCCTCGTTGAGGACGGCCTGCGCCGCGCCGGGCACCACCGGCTGGCCGACGACATCAGCGCCCGCTTCCGCGCCCTGTGCGAGGCCCACGGCTTCGCCGAGAACTTCGACGCCCTCACCGGAACAGGCCTGCGCGACCGCGCCTACACCTGGACCGCCAGCAGCTACCTCCTCCTCGCGGAAGCGCACGCGCACCGAGACGGCCGCTGACCGGCTGTCTGCCCAGGGCCGCGGGACCGTTCGGGCCCCCGGTCGTCATCCTTTCCCAGGAGCCGCGAACATGGCCCGCCGTCTCAGGGACGAGGCCGCCAACAGAAACGGACCTAACGCCCACTCAGATCCCACTGCTGGTTCGATGCGCCCGAGCAACTCCACAGTTGGATCTTCGTTCCGTTGGCGGTGCTCGCGTCGCCGGCCTCAAGACACAACCCCGACTGCACTCCTGTGATCGTGCCGTTGGCGTTGACGTTCCACTGCTGGTTCGTCTGCCCGTTGCAGTCCCAGATGATCGCGGCAGTGCCGTTGCCGGTCCCCCGCCCGGAGGCGTCCAGGCACTTGCTGCCGTAGATCATGAGTTGCTTGGAGGCGGTGTAGGTCCACCGCTGGTTGGTGCCGCCGTGGCAGTCCCACAGCTGCGCCTGGGTGCCGTTGGCCGTGGTGGAGTTGGGGATGTCGATGCAGCGGCCCGACTGCCCGCCGACGATCTGCCGGCCGGTGGGCGGGGGCGGGGTGGTCGAGTCGAACTGGGTGAAGAACTTCCACACCTCTCCCGACGTCCAGGTCCGCCAGCCGCTGCCGCCGCTGTCGATGGGGCCGGGGTCGTGCCCCCCGTCGAACGCGGCCCATACGACGGGATGCCCGGACGAGCAGCCCGAGTAGGCCGTGATGATGTGCGTGTGGCTGCCGGACGACGGCTCGGGCGGGTTCTGCGGAGTGCAGCCGTCGTTCCGTACGAACGTGTCGCGCAGCGCCCGTCCCGACGAGATGGGCAGGACGTTGTCATTGATGCCGTGGAGCCCCATGTACGCGATGGGCTGGGTGCCGCCGCCGCAGCCGCTGAGGTTCGCGCCGGAGTAGACCGCGACCGCGCGGAAGACCGTCGCCCGGGAACAGGCCAGGGCGTACGTCATCGCCCCGCCGTAGCTGAAGCCGCCGGCGAACAGCTGCGCCGTGTCGACGCACAGGCCTGCCTCGATCTGCCGGACCATGTCGTCGACGAAGGTCACGTCCTGGCCGCCGGAATTGGCCCAGCCGTTGTTGATGCCCTGGGGCGCCACGAAGATCGTGCCGTTGTTCGCACTGTCCGCCAGCCGCCTGAGGCCGTAATAGGACCAGTTGTATCCGTCGGTTCCGCCCGAATCGACATCGTTGGCGGTGCCGCCCACCCAGTGGAATCCGAAGACCAGCCGGTAGGCGCGGGTACTGTCGTAGTTCGCCGGGACCCTGAGGATGTAGCTGCGGCTCTGGCCGCTGCTCGAGATGGTGTGCGTGCCACTGTTCAGCGCCGGAGCCTTGCCGCATCCGTCACTGGCGGCGGCGGCACTGGCACTGGTGGGCGACGTGCCTGCGTCGGGACTGCGGCCCAGCGCCGTACCGGCACCGGACATGACGAGTAGTGCCGCGGCCACAAGGGGCATTAAGAGATACCTTTTCTTCTTCACTGCTTCTCTCTCCTTCTCCTTCTCCGTCGAGGGCGCAGGCGGCTCAGACGCCGGCGATGGTCCACGCGTTGTTGGTGCTGGAATTCGGCGTCCACATCACCGTCGTCGAGCCGGACGTGGTGCTTCCCGCGCCGTCGAGGGCGGTGCCGGTGCCGCGGTTGACGATCTGGTAGCGGTTGTTGCCGAGGCTCTTGAGCGACCACTGCTGGTTGTTGCCGCCGTTCCACGCGCTCTGCCGGGCGGGAGCGCCGTTGGCGGCGTCGCCCCAGCTGTCGGCGGCCATGCCATTGGTGCGGTTCATGATCCGGTAGTAGCCGTTGCCGAGGTCGATCAGCTGCCACTGCAAGTTGCTGCTCCCGTCGTAGGTCCACTGCTTGAGGTTGGAGCCGGAGGCGACGTTGCCCCCGCTGTCGAGTGCCAGCCCGCTGGCCACATTGGTGATCTCGGCCCAGCTGGTGGGAACGCCCGCGCCGTTCAGGACGGGGATCTGGCCGGAGAAGGTGAGCTTGATCGTGTACGCCAGGGCGCTGAACGGCGCGCCCGACGAGGGCATGGCCAGGTGCAGGCCGGAGGTGTCC
This sequence comes from Streptomyces sp. NPDC046870, assembly GCF_040704595.1. Taxonomy (NCBI): domain Bacteria; kingdom Bacillati; phylum Actinomycetota; class Actinomycetes; order Kitasatosporales; family Streptomycetaceae; genus Streptomyces; species Streptomyces sp. NPDC046870. Next base: position 103,952 of record NZ_JBEYXM010000018.1, on the reverse strand, counting down.
TGGGTCGGTGCGGGCAGGCTGATGTACGTGCCTGCGGTGTTGTCCAGCAGTTGTGCGCCGGTCAGGCTGCTGAGGTTGATCCGGTTCGAGCTCAGCGTGGCGATGGTCATGGTGCCGCCCTGCCAGCCCAGCGCGGTGGCGTACAGGACCTTGTTGTCCTGGCTGCGGGTGAACCGGATGTCCTTCGCCGTGCCGGCCACCGGGCCGCTGAACGAGCCTCCGCCCATCTGGGTGGGGCCCTCGCCGTAGCTGGTCCAGGAGCGGGTGCCGTAGATCGCTTCTCCGAAGCGGCCGAGCCAGTCACCCATGGCGAGCAGGATCGACTGCTGCCCGGAGGGGATGGTGCCGTCGGCCATCGGGGCGATGTTCAGCAGCATGCTGCCGCCCTTGCTGACACGGTCGATCAGCGCGTGCAGCAGGGCCTGCGTCGAGTAGTAGCCGATGCCCACCGTGTAGCACCAGCTGGAGGAGGAGATGCTGTCGTCGGTCAGCCAGTACGGGGTGAGCAGCCCGGCCGGGCCGCCGCGCTCGATGTCGAAGACCTCGCCCTTGTTGTTGAAGCCGTCCTTGTAGGTCGCGGCCACGTCCTTGTTCCGGGCGACCGCCTGGTTGTAGTAGTGCGCGAGGAACTGGAGCCGGTAGGACTCCTGCACCTGACCCAGGTTGAAGTCCTGCCAGACCAGGTCCGGCTGGTAGCCGTCGACGACCTCGATCAGCTTCTGGTACCAGAGCTGGTTCTCCGCGGCGGCACCCTGCTGGCCGTAGAGGATGCGCAGCGTCGGGTCGGACTGGTACGGCACGTGGTCGTAGTAGCCGGTGAAGTGGTACGCGTGGTGCAGCGAGGCCATGAACTTCAGCCCCTGGCCGCGGATGGCCTTCGCGTGCAGCCCGACGAGGTCGAGCTTCGGGCCGCGCTGGACGGAGTTCCACGGGCTGGCGTGGCTGTCCCACATGGAGAAGCCGTCGTGGTGTTCGGCGACCGGGCCGGCGAACTTCGCGCCCGCGGACTTGAACAGCTGCGCCCAGGCGTCCGGGTCCCACCTGCCGCCCTGGGAGGCGAGTTTGGGGGCGAACTGGACGAAGTTCCCGGCCTTGTCGCGGGCGCCGTCGATGAAGTTGTGGTACGGCCAGGCCGACGGGTCGCCGTAGGTGGCGATGTGGTGCTTGTTCTCGTTCGAGCCGCCGACGTACATGTTGCGCGGATACCACTCGTTCCCGTACGCGGGGACGCTGAAGACGCCCCAGTGGTAGTAGATGCCGAACTTGGCGTCCTGGAACCAGGCCGGGGCCGGGGGGTGCTGGTCGACCGAGGACCAGCTCGCGGTGTAGCTCTGCGGGCCGTCGGTGGCGGCGGCCTCGGGGGCGAAGCGCAGCAGGCCGAAGGCCGTGGCCGCGCCCGCCGTCGCGATCAGCCGACGCCGGCTGATCGGAAGGGAAGAGGAAGTCATACGGGGCCTCTCTGCGTGAGTGGCGCGGGTGGATTCAGGAGGTCAGCCGTGCGTCCACTTCTGATTGCTGCCGCCGTTGCAGGTCCACAGCTGCAGCAAGGTGCCGTTCGCCGTTCCGCCGCCGGTGGCGTCCAGGCACAGGCCGGACTGGACTCCGGTGATCGTGCCGTTGTCGTGGATCGTCCACTTCTGGTTGGCGCCGCCGCCGCAGGACCAGATGTCCACCTTGGTGCCGGGGCTGGTGCCCTGGCCCGAGGCGTCCAGGCAGGAGCTGCCGTAGACCCGCAGCTCGTCTGCCGCGGTCCTCGTCCACTGCTGGTTGCTGCCGCCGTTGCAGTCCCACAGCTCCACCTGGGTGCCGTTCGTCTGCGACTGGTTCGGCACGTCCACGCACCGGCCGGAACCGGTCCCGGTGATCGGGGCCGTTATGCCGCCGGATCCGCCGGACCCGGGGGTGAGGGACAGGTTGTCGAACTGCGCCGTCTCGGTCTGGCTGGTCGCGTAGCCGACCTGGCCGCCGGCATAGGTGTTGTCGTTCACGGAACCGACCTTCGTACCGTCGATGACGGCGGTGATGCTGCTGCCGGAGAAGGTCAGGCCCAGGGTGTGCCACCGGTTGGTGCCCAGGGCCGCGGTCGTGCCCTGGGCCAGGGCGGTGACGTTGCCGTTGGTGTTCGAGCGCTGGATCGACCACGCGCCGGTGTCGCTCACCCGCAGGTGGTAGGCGTTCAGCTGGCCGGTGCTGCTGTAGTCCTGCGCGTTCGCGCGTCCGATCAGCTCGGCGTATCCGGACTGTTCGAGCAGCACGTCGGAGGAGACGGTGTAGTTGCTCCAGCCCACGTCGCCGAGCAGGGCGTGCGGATCGGACAGCACGTCCCAGGTGATCGGCTTCTGCGGGCTCATCTGGCGTACGCATTTGCCGGAGCGGCCGCCGCCGCAGCCGGCCACCTCGAAGGCGCCCTGCCAGTCCATGAGGTACTTGGCCTCGGTGCCGGTGGCGTAGCTGTCGAAGGAGTCGCTGTACGGCAGGCCGAACGTGCCCCGGGCGGGACCGGTGGCGGTGCCCTTGCCCTGTCCGGTCGTGGTGGTGAGGGTGTACACGCGGCCGGGCTGCACGGTCAGGCTGAAGGCGCCGCCGGACGGGGTGATGTCCGTGGCGTGCACGAAGTGGTCGGACGTGTTGTTGGACCGGACGTCGGTCGACCAGACGTGGACGGTCTCGGTCGAGGCCAGCCCTCCGGCGACGTTGAAGTTCAGGGTCTGGGCACCGCCGGCGTCCATCGTCTCGATGACCGTGGAGTAGTCGGAGTTGTTCGTGGACTTCAGGGATACGTAGCTGCCGTTGTTCCGGTTGCCGCCGATATAGCCGCTGGAGTCGTCGAGGTAGTGCCACCCCGGGGCGGTGAACTGGCTAGTCTGCGCCATCACCCAGGCGTTCTTGCCGATCGCGTAGTAGCCGGACCACGGCTCCGGTGCCAGGGCGAGCCCCATGGTGGGGTAGGGCAGGTTGGGCGTGAGCGCGGCGACCACAGGCCAGTTGAGATACGCGGTCATCCGGCCGTCGATGTATCCGCGGTTGATGCCGCGGGCCACGGCCGTCGCGCCCGCGTTGTAGTCGTCCGAGCCGTTCTCGCTCGCCCACAGCTGCTTGCCGGACGAGGTGGCGGCCGACGGCACGGAGCAGTTGGTCTGTGCGGAACGGTAGCCGCAGGGGTAGTGCGTGCCGATGATGTCCACCGACGCGCGGAACGCGGCGTTGGAGTTGATGTCGCTGGCCACCGCCCAGTCCGAGTCGGCTGCGACGATCTTGACGTTGCCGTAGCCGTTGGAGTTGAGCGTGCTGCGCAGTTGCTGGTACCAGGAGACGTTGTAGCCGCGCTCGTTCCACCCGCCGAGGTAGTCGATGGTCAGCCCATGCTGTCTGGCGCAGCCGAGCCACGAGACCAGATAGTTGATCATGTCGGTGGACCAGAAGTTGCCGTTGCCGATCCAGCCGGGTGCGCCCCAGGCGAGTCCGTACAGCTTGATGTCCGGATTGCGCGCCTTGGCCTGCTCCATCAGCCACCACTCGTAGCCCCGGTTGCAGTTCAGGTCGGACCGGGTGTGCTGGTGGCTCGGCTCGGCCCCCGAGGTGGAGTTGGTGTCGCCGCCGACCTCGGCTTTGAGGATCTGGAGGGAGGCGCCGTAGCCGGGTTTGAACAGGTAGTCCAGGACCTGGCCGCGCTGGGGTTCGGGATAGTCGATCAGGAGTCTGCTGTTGCCGCCCCCGCCGCTGATCGCGCCGACGCCGTCGAAGGTGCGGCCGCCCGACGCGCCGTTGATGGTGATCGAGGTGGCGGCCTGGGCCGACGTGGCGGTCGTGCCCACGATGCCGCCGGCGGCCAGGACGAGGCCCGTGAACACGGCCGTCGGCACGCGCAGGCGCCGGAGTAACCGGCGGAATGCTGACACGATGGATTCCTTTCGCAGGTCAGAGATGCCCCGTTGCCGGTGCGGTGGTCAGCGGAGGAGGAAGTTCTGGTTGGTGCCGGGTGCGTTCTTGCACGGCCACTGGTCGAGTTGCTGGCCCGCAGTGCTGGAGGCGCCGTAGACGTCCAGGCACAGGCCGCTGTTCTTGTTCTGGAACTCGTAGGAGCCGTCGGACTGCCGTACGGGCAGCCAGAGGCTGCTTGCCGCCGTGCCGGTGGCCTGCTGGACGATGTCCGGGGTGCCCGCCGTCGTGGAGCCGCCGGCCACCGCCACGTCGAGGCCCGAGTTCTGGGCCCGCAGTTCGCCGTAGCCGCCCGAGGCCGGCACGAACTGGAACTGCTGGTTGCTCTGCCCATTGCAGGTCCACTGGTCGATCGCGGCGCCCGCGCTGCCGGAGTTGCCGTATACGTCCAGGCACAGGCTGTTGTCGGCGACCACGAGCTGGTGGTATCCGCCCGGGAAGCCGGCGCCGGACGTGGCGGGTGTCAGATAGACCGCGAACGCGTCGTGCGAGGCCTGGAACGCCAGCGGCACCGTGACCGAGCCGCCCGAGGTGCTGACGTTCTGGTCGTACACGGTCTGCGGCGCGGTGAGCGGCGCCTGGTCCGGGATGCGGTGCACGGTGACGTGCACGCTGCCGGCGTCCGCCAGCCAGGGCACGGACGCCAGCCCGTCGAAGGCCACGGACGCGGAGCCGGTGTAGCCGTTCGCGTCGCCGATCATCGCCACGGCGCGCTTGTTGACGGAGTCCAGGGAGGCCGAGATTGCGGTGGAGCCGACCTGGCCGGAGGTCTCCACGAGGGTGCCGGTCATGTCGGCGTAGTCCCGCAGCGCCCACCAGTTGCCGGTCGGCTGCCAGCTTCCCCCGCTCTGGGCCAGGACCCCGGTCAGGTTCGGGGTCATGCAGCACACCCAGTTGCCGCGCATCGCGTTGGTGTACCCGGACTGCGCGAACCGCGCCAGGTACCACGCCGTCACCCCGGCGGTCTGCCGGTCGGCCGGCTGGTATTCGTTCGAGGACAGCGGCAGCGGACCGATGCCCGCCGCGTTCAGACTGCTGTTGAGGGACTGCGAGACGGTGACCGGGTCGTCGACATCGCCCTCATTGTGGTTGGCGATCATGTCCGGCACCGTCCCGGCCGCCTTTACGTGCGCGAGCCAGGTCTGCCATTGGCCCGGATTACGCTGCGGGGTGAAGGCGAAGGACGGCCCCACGATCTTCGCCGAGGGTGCGAGGCGCCGGATCTCGCGGTACGCGGTGTCCCACATCTGGAAGTACTGGGCGCTGTTCACGCCCCGGGTCCAGAAGTAGGAGATGTCCGGCTCGTTCCAGATGTCGTACGCGAATGTCAGCCCCGAAGCCTGCAGCGCTCCCACCGTGGAGTCGATGAAATTGATCCAGTTGGAGCAGTCGCCGTTGTCGCACGGGTACCTGGTGTTCGACGGCTGGCCGCCGTTGGCGCCGTAGATGTCGCTGACCAGCACCTGGTACTGCGCGTGATAGGGCGCCTGGGTGAGCCGTTTTCCCTGCGCGATGATCGAGTCGAGGTCTGCCCGGGTGGCGGAGCCGTTCTGGTAGCCGTCCTTGATCCAGCCGCCGGAGAACCAGCCGCCGCCGCGGAACGCGTTGATCCCCAGCGGCTTGACGAACTGGTCCGCCGGCTGGCTGCCGTCCGCCGTGAACCCGTAGAGGAACCCCTCGCCCACGCCGGTCGACGGGCCCCGATTCGACGCCAGGTTCACGCTCAGCGCCTCGCCCGCGGCGGCCCGGCTCTCGGCCGTCGCGAGCAGCTGCAGCACGAACGCCAAGACGATGCCGATCGCGAGTACCAGACGGCCGTGCCTTGCTCTCGTCCTCATGCGATCCTCCGGGTCAGCTCATCGACCATTGCTGGTTGGATCCGCCGTTGCAGGTCCAGAGGTCGACCAGGGCCCCGTTGGCGGTGGAAGCGCCGGTCACGTCCAGGCAGAGGCCGGACTGGGCGCTGGTGATGGTGCCGTTGGCGTTGACGTTCCACTGCTGGTTGTTCTGGCCGTTGCAGGTCCAGGTGATGACCTTGGTGCCGGGGCTGGTGCCCCGGTTGTAGGCGTCCAGGCACAGCCGGCTGCCGCCGCTGTAGACGGTCAGCTGGTTGGCGGACGTACGGGTCCAGGTCTGGTTGGCGCCGCCGCCGCAGGTCCAGATCTGCGGCTGGGTACCGCTCGTGGTGGACGAGTTCGGCACGTCCAGGCACTTGCCCGCACCCACCGCGTGCACCGCACCGGTCGTGCCGCTGCTGCCTCCGCCCCCGTAGCCGGCCGCGGTGATGGCGGCTTGGACGGCGTTCTCGGTGGCGTCGGAGGGATAGCCCGACGTCATCGCGCCTTCGAAGAACTCGCCGACGCCCGAGACGCTGTTGTCTCCCCCCGTCCCGAGCAGGACCGAGCTGTCGACCTTCATCGGTGAGTAGCCGTTCGGCAAGGGGCCGGAGAAGGTGGTGGTCAGGCCGCCGCTGGTGGCGTTGCCGTATTTCAGGGCGAAGTTGCTGGTGCCGTTGTTCTTCTCCCACGCGCTGACGAAGGGGTAGTGCACGCCGCTGTTGTCGGGGTTTTTGTTGGAGCCGGTGTTGGTGTGGAACATGCCGTTCTCCAGGTCGGCCTCGACCCACGGGCCGCTGCCGGTGCAGCCGCCGAACCAGCAGGCATTGCCCCAGTAGACGGCGTTCATGGTGGCGTTGCCGGTGTCGGTGTGGGTGTTCTCGCCGAGGCCGTAGTCGAAGCAGCACCACTGGTTCGTGTAGTTCGACGACGTCACCATGTAGATGCCGCCGGGCTGGGAACCGGTGGGGACCCCGCTCGCGTTGTCGTGCCGGTAGCCGACACCTTGGGTGACCTTGACCCCGAAGACCTGGTGGCCGCCGGCGGTCACGGGCAGGGCCATGGCGTCCGCCCCGATGTCGGAGCCGTTGGGTCCTGGCCCCTTCCAGTAGCCGCCCCAGGAGATCGGCAGGTCGTTGTGCCGGGCGGTCTGGTCGTAGATCTTCGTGATCGTGCACGACGTGCCCGAGCAGAACGACACCTGGGACGCGGCGTCCGCGTAGCCGCCGGGACTGAGCACCCCGATGTCGCGGTAGCTGTGATCGGAGGCCCGCTGGATCTGGTACAGCGGCCCGTCGTACGACGCGAAGAGCGCCCTGGTCGTGGCGTGCGCCGTCACACACGGCGTACCGCCCGCGGCATAGATGTCGCACGGAAGCGAAGCGTCGGCCGCGAGCGCCGGTGTGCTGAACGCGGCCACGATCATCGCCAGGGCAACCATGATCATGGCTGCGCATCGTGGGGGGAGCGCGGGGGGCCTCATGCCAGCGTCCACTTCTGGTTGCTGCCGCCGTTGCAGGTCCACAGCTCGGCGAGGGTCCCGTCGGCGGTGGCCGCTCCCGTGACGTCCAGGCACAGGCCGGACTGGACGCCGGTGATCGTGCCGTTCGAATTCAGCGTCCACTGCTGGTTCCGTTGACCGTTGCAGGGCCAGGTCACCACCTTCGTTCCGGGCGCGGTCTGGTTGTTGTACGCGTCCAGGCACATCTGGCTGCTGCCGGAGTAGACGGTGAGCTGGCTGGACGTGGAGTGCGTCCATCGCTGGTTGGTTCTGCCGGTGCAGCTCCAGATCTGCACCTGGGTGCCGGCGACCGTGCTCGAGTTCGGCACGTCCAGGCACTTGTCCGCGCCCACCGCGCGCAGCTCGCCCGTCACGTCCGTGCCGCCGCCGCTGGTGCCGCCCGCGACCCGGTACATCACCGTCCCGTGCGCCGGCACCGAGGCGCTGATCGTGCCCGAGGTGGTCGAGGTCGCTCCCGACCACAGGTCGGTCAGGGCGTAACCGGACGCCCCGGTCTTGCCGATCGCCGCCGCCGTGGTGGAGATGGTCGCGGTCGAGCCCGTCTCGTTGAACAGCACCACCGACACGTCCCCGCCCGCCAGCGGCTTGGCCAGCACGTCCAGGCCGCCCGCGGACGACACCAGGGTGCCCTGCTTCCCCAAGGGGTCCTGGTCGACCGCGATCACCCGGGAGTTGGTCAGCGTGGCCAGGGTGTCCGCACTGGCCTGGGGGATGTTGGTGCCGGCGATCAGCGGCGCGGCCATCTCCGCCCACAGGCTGAACTCGCTGCGGCTCTCGGTGGCCGTCATCGAGCCGTTGCCGACCTCCAGCATGTCCGGGTCGTTCCAGTGGCCCGGGCCCGCGTAGGAGGCGAGTCCCACATTGCTGTGGAAGATCGACAGCATGCTGGCGAAGTTCGCGCTGATGTCCCCGGTGGTACGCCAGCTGTTGCCCACGTTCGCGCCCCAGGTCCACACGTTGTCCTGGCCCCAGTTGCACAGGCTGTAGAGGATCGGCCGGTCGGTGGCCGCCAGGGCGTCCCGCATCGCGGTGTACCGGGACTGCGCGGACACCCCGTTGTTGTTGCAGTTGTCGTACTTCAAGTAATCCACGCCCCAGGACGCGAACGTCTGCGCGTCCGTGGTCTCGTGCCCCAGGCTGCCCGGATACCCGGCGCAGGTCGCGGTGCCCGCGTCCTCGTAGATCCCCAGCTTCAGCCCCAGCGAGTGCACATAGTCCGCGGTGCCCTTGATGCCGTCGGGGAACTTGACCGGATCCGGCACCAGGCGGCCGGCGGAATCGCGGCTGTGGGTCATCCAGCAGTCGTCGATGTTGACGTACTCGTAGCCCGCCGCCTGCATGCCGTTCGTATGCATCGCCTGCGCGGTGGACTTGATCAGCGACTCGGAGACGTTGCAGCCGTACGCGTTCCAGTCGTTGAAGCCCATTTGCGGGGTCCGCGCAAGCCCGTTGTCCAGCGCGGCGGCGGGCTGCGCGGTGCCGGCTGAGACGACGGAGGCCCCCGCGGTGAGCAGCGCGACCGAGGTGAGCGCCACCGCCCTGCGCAGGAGCGGTCGCGGGAGGAGGGACAGAAGTCGTCTAATAATGACCATGTCAATGACTCTCCTGGGCGGGTCTCTCGTGGCCGTGGGTTGGGTGTGCTGGAGGAGACCGGCCTCCTCCGGCACGGAGGCGGACCTCAGCGGTAGCCGGCCGCGGTGACGTTGGCCTGCACCGCGTTGTCCGTCACGTCGGAGGGGTAGCCGGCGACGATGGCCCCCTCGTAGAAGGTGCCGGCGCTCAGGTTGGCGCCGCCGCCGGGCTTGCAGCAGTCACCGCCGCTTCCCAGGACGATGGCACCCTGTTTCCTCATCGGGCTGTATCCGTTCGGCAGGCCGCCGTCCCACAAGGTGGTCAGGCTGCCGGACTGCGCGTTGGCGCCCTTGAGGGCGAATCTCGACGTCCCGTTGTTCTTCAGCATCGCGGTGACGAATTTGCCGGTGAACGCCCGCTGGCTGGGGTTCCAGGACTGGCTGCCTCCGGAGTACAGGCCCCATTCGAGATCGGCCTGCACCCAGGGGCCGCTGCCCGAACAGCCGCCGAACCAGCACTGGGTGCTGAAGTTGATCGCGTCCATCGCCCCGGCGGCGTCGGCGCTCCTCGTCGTCTCGCTGTTGCCGTAGTCGAAGCAGCAGCCGCCGTTGACGTGGGTGCCGCTGGTCACCATGTACGCCCCTTCGGGCGCGCTGCCGGTCGGCACGCCCGTCAGGTGACCGTCCCGCCAGTAGCTGTTCCCGGGATTGATGTAGAGCGAGTACGCCTTGGTGCCCCCGGCGGTCAGCGACTCGGAGGTCGCCTTGGCGGGGCTGCTCTGGCTCGATCCCGGGACCTGGGCCGAACCCTGGTACCACAGGTCGTTTCCGTGTCCGGACTGGTCGTAGACGACCGTGATCACACACGAGGTGCCCGCGCAGAACGCGTCCTGCGCCGCCGCGTCGGCGAAGCCGCCGGCCGCAAGCACACCGATGTTCCTGGTCGCGTTGTCCGAGGAGCGCCTGACCTGGTAAAGGTTGCCGTTGTACGAGCCCAGCAGGGCCCGCACCGTGCTGTGCGCGGCCACGCACGGCGTACCGCCCGCCGCGTAGATGTCGCACGGGCCCGATCCGTCGGGCGGCGCAGTCGACGGCGTGCTCCACTTCTGGTTGCTCTGGCCGTTGCAGGTCCACAGGATGACCGCGGTGCCGTTGGCCGTACCCGCCCCGTTGACGTCCAGGCACAGGCCGGACCGGACGCCGGTGATGGAGCCGTCGGCGTTCTGCCGCCACTGCTGGTTCTGCTGCCCGTTGCAGGACCAGATGATCACCGCGGTTCCCGGAGCGGTCCGGTCGCCGTAGGCGTCCACGCACCGGGTGCCGCCCATCGTCCTCAGCTCACCCGCCGACGTGAACTCGAACGCCTGGTTCGCCTGACCGTTGCAGTCCCAGACGTCCAGCGCCGTGCCCGCCGTGTCGACACCGCCCTTGACATCGAGGCACCGCCCCGACGCCGCACTCACCAGGGGCGCCGGCGCCGATGCCGACCGCGCCGGCGCGATCGACAGCAGCATGGCCAGCAGCGCCGTCACGCAGACGGCGGCGGCCGTCGTTAAGCGGGAGCTCCGGAACGAAACCGATGAAGGCTGCATGGTGTTCCTCGGGTACGTGGAGGGCGAGGGTCTGGGAGCGCTCCAACTTTGCGAAACACGCTCAGACATCCCATGTTTCATAGTGATTTCACAAGGCACTTCACCTGTCAACACGCATATCACTCCCGGTCTGAGCGCAACCCATCCCATGTCTCTCTCAGTCAGACCGCCGTGAGGGCATGCCGGAACCAGCGCCAATCTCCTTGTGGGTGGGGTCCGGGGGTCATGAGACCGGTAGCGCGGTCCACTGCTGGTTGGCGCCGCCGCTGCAGTCCCACAGGACCAGCTGCGTGCCGTCGGCGGTGGACGAGTTGGGATCGTCGAGGCAGCGGCCGGAGACCGGGTTGCGGTAGCCGCCGTTGTAGGCCTGCCATTGCTGGTTGGTGCCGCCGTTGCAGTCCCAGATCTCGATCTTGGTGCCGTTGGCGGTGCCGCGGCCGGTGGCGTCGAGGCACTTGCCGAGCGCCCGCAGGGTGCCGTCGGAGCGCGCGGACCACTGCTGCCCGGTGGAGCCGTTGCAGGTCCAGATCTGCGCGGCGGTACCGTTGGCGCTGCTGCCGCCGTTGACGTCCAGGCACTTCCCCGCGATGCCGGAGCGCACCTGCCCGCCGCCCACGGAGACCGGCGGCTGGATCCAGCCGGCGGCGTCCGCGGCCTGGACACCCGCGTCGAATGCCGCCGCCATCTTGCTGAAGCCGTTGTCGTTGGGGTGCAGCGAGTCGGACAGGTCCGCGGTGGTCAGGGCGCTCATGTCGACCAGGCGGACGTGCTTGCCGGCCGCCTGCTCGGCCTGGACGATGCCGGGCAGCTTGGCGTTGAACGCGGGCCGGTTGGCCTCCTCCGTACCGCTGGTGGAGATGATCACGGTGCCGACGAGGACGGTGGCGTCGGGTGCGGCGTTGGTGATCTGGTCGATCAGCGCACGCATCCGGTCGGCGGCGGTCGGGATCTGGTAGTTGCCGTTCAGATCGTTGGTGCCGATCTCCAGGGTGACGACATTCGGCCGGAAGCGGGCCAGCACGGAGTCCGCGATGCCGGCTATCTGGTCGATCCGCCAGCCGCTGTGGCCCTCGTTGTCCGGGTCGGACATGGTGCCGTTGCGACCCGAGCCGACGAAGTCCTGGGTGTGCCCCTCGGCGGCCAGCCGGTTCCACAAAAAGCTCCGGTAGCTGTTCCCGGACGCGCTGCCGACGCCCCAGGTGATCGAGTCGCCCAACGGCATCAGCCGCAGGGTGGCGGGCGCGGCGGCGGACGCCGAGGTACCGGTGGCGGCCGCCGCGGGCCATGCCGCGCCCATACCGAGCGCGGCCAACAGCACCGCGACCAAGGCTGCCAAGAGCTTCTTCATCTTTTTTTCCTCACTGGTGCGGGACAGCGGGCGTGGGGAACGAGCCGGTCAGTGCGGAGTGAAGTCCTGGTTGGAGCCGGCGGCGTTCTTGCACGGCCATTGGCCGAGTTGCTGGCCGGTGTTGCTGCCGCCGCCGTAGACGTCCAGGCACAAGTTGTTGCTGCCGATCACCAGCCGGCGGTAGCCCGTGGGGAAGCCGCCGCCTGTGGACTGGACGCCGGCCCGCTGGATGACGTCCCTGGCGTCCTGCGGCCAGTTGGTGCCGCTGAGCTGGACATTCCCGGTGAGGACGTTGTTGTGCGGCGGACCGGTGGCCACGTAGGTGTTGCCGCCGTTGTACCCGTTGCCGGAGAAGGTGCTGTCGTCCGTGTGATGGTTCGCGTTCGCGTTGGTGAGCGCACAGTTGCCCGCGTCCTGCACCACGTTGTGGGACACCGTCAGACAGCGGGCGCCCTCGTCGAGGTACAGCGCGGTGGTCTGGTGCGCGGGCTGCTGCGTCTGCTCGATGGCCGCGAACGGCTGCTGGGCGCTGCCGTTGCCACGGGGAGCCGCACCTGGCGCCACGTACAGGGCGGCGGTGGCCGCCTGGTCTGCGGCCGGTGGGGCGCTCGCGGTCCCGACCGTGACCACGCTGCCGGCCTGCAAGGCGAGCAGCGCCGCGGGGGTGGCCCAGCGGGGCCGGAACGGTACTGCTCTGGGCATGTCATCCTTCGGGTGGCATCGGGGCCGTGTGGCGCCCCAGTGGCGAAGCCACCAGGGGCCGGAGCGGGGTCAGGTCAGCTGAGGTTCCACTGCTGGTTGGAGCCGCCGTTGCAGGTCCAGAGTTCGGCCAGGGCGCCGTTGGCGGTGGAGGCGCCGGTGACATCGAGGCAGAGTCCGGACTGGGTGCCGGTGATCGTGCCGTTGGAGTTCAGCTGCCACTGCTGGTTGGCGCCGCCGTTGCATGGCCAGGTCTCCACCTTGGTGCCGGCGGAGGTCTGGTTGTTGTACGCGTCCAGGCACATCTGACTGCTGCCGCTGTAGACGGTCAGCTGGTTGGAGGACGTGCGGGTCCAGGTCTGGTTGGCGGTGCCGCTGCAGTCCCAGATCTGCGGCTGTGTGCCGGCCGTGGTGGACGAGTTCGGCACGTCGAGGCACTTGCCCGCGCCCACCGCGTGCAGCGCGCCGGTGCTCGTCCCGCCGGACGCATTGCTGTATCCGGCCGCGGTGATGTTGGCCTGAACCGCGTTCTCGGTGGCGTCCGACGGGTAGCCGGAGGTCATCACGCCCTCGTAGAAGGTGCCTTGGGCGCCCTTGCTGTTGTCGCCACCGATGCCCAGGATGATGGCGCCCTGCTTCCGCATCGGGTTGTAGCCCGCGACGTTGGGACGTGGTCCGTCGTAGAAGGTGGACAGGCCGCCGGACTGCGCGTTGCCCCCACGGATCGCCCAGTGGTTCGGGCCACCCTTGATGATGGCGGTCGTATACCGGTGGTTGATGGTCGGGTCGCCCGCGTTGTAGTGCTGGTTCACTCCGGAGAACAGGCCGTTCTCCAGGTCGGCCATGATCCAGGGGCCGTTGCCCGCACCATAGCCCCAGACCTTGATGTTGCCGAAGTAGATGGCCTCCATGGTGCCGTTGCCGTCGTCGTTGTTGGACGTCTCGGCGTTGCCGTAGTCGAAGCAGCAGCCGCCGTTGTAGTGCGTGCCGTCGAAGATCGCATACATGCCTTCGGGGTTGTCCCCGGTCGCGATGCCGTTTGTGTGGTTGTTGCGGTACCCCGTGCCGGGCGCCACGAAGACGCCGTAGGCCTTGTGACCGCCCACCGTGGTGGGCGCGGCGGTCGCGTTCGCGAGGTTGTCGGGACCGCCGGCGGCACCGCCGCCGGGCGCCTGGGTGAGATGGTTGCCGCGGCCGGACTGGTCGTAGAGGATCGTGATCAGGCAGGTCGTCCCCGCGCAGAACGAGTCCTGGGCGGCGGCGTCGGCGTACCCGCCCGCACTCAGAACGCCGACATCCCGGGTGGTGTTGTCCGAGGCACGCCGGACCTGGTAGAGCGGCCCGGTGTATGAGGCGTACAACGCCCGCGTCGTACTGTGCGCCGCCACACAGGGCGTACCGCCCGCCGCGTAGAGATCACACGGCCCGGACGTGGCGGCCCGGGCCGTCTCCGCCGTGGCCGTGGCACCGGCCAGCGCGCCGACGACGAGCACGGCCGCGGCCCCCGCCCGGGCGAACGTTCTCGGCAGGGAGCGGTGGGAGCGCTCCCATTGCTGCACAAGTGCCTGATCCCGCACATTTTCCGGCCTGCCGCGGCGCCGTAGTGCCGCGAGCAGCCATTGGACGCCACCGCGCCCGGACAGCAGGTGGCGTCTCGTACGTGTGGTTCCCATCTGATCTCCCTACTGTGCCGGCGTAACCCAGTCCGGGTTTTGTAGGTGGCGCTGACATATGCGGATGCGCTTGCACATGCCGTTCGTGCAGTGAGATTGCAGAGAGGTTTCGGGGGGAGACGGTGCTCCCGATTCCGCAGGGCTGTCAAGGGTGCGGAGCCTTCTCCTCGACTCTTGTCGTGGAATCGATTCGATGGCCGATTCCTGCGGATCGGCCATCGACCGGCGCCCGTGAGCAAGTTCGGCGAGGCGGCGGGCAAGTGGTGATGCGCCTCCCGCCCGCGCGGCGCGGCGGATCGCGTGGGTGCGCCCGACGGCCGGGCCCGGATCACCCGGGCGACCACCATCACGTCACTGAGCGGGGACGCAGCCACCGAACCCCGGGTGATGAGAGGCCGGTGCGATGGCACGGGCCGAAGCGGCGGGCCTCGGACGTGCGTCGGAACCGCCCTGGTCTTGGGGCACGCCATTGACCCCACCCTCCGCCGGTCGTAGCCTCCCATCGAAGCGCTTGCATGGAATCGATTCGCTACGTATTCGCTGTCTGCCCTCCCACACCGCGTGAGACGCGGAACGCGTGTCTGTGCCCGGCAGCCCGACGCAGTTCCCCGCGTACTCATGACACTCGGGCATTCTTCGGCCGCCGCCCTGGCCCTCGGCGCGCGGGCCATCTGCCTGGCACCAGGGCGCTCGTCCGGCACCACCCATGACGAGTCCCTCGGGGGTGGCTGCGCCGCCGTATGCACGGCCCGCCGCCGCGGACTCATCACCCTTGCGCCGCACGTCCACAGCGAAGTGGCGCCGAAGCCGAGGAAGACGCGATGAGACGAGACCCGGCCGCTTGGCCACGGCCGCCATGACTCCACCGACAACGGCGATCACGCTGACGGCACCGACACGAGGCGAGGCGGGCACCTCGCCGGCAGCTGGATCGGCGACGGGCTCCGCGACGGCTCCGCCCCTCCCCGCCACTCCATGCCCCGCCGGCGAGCCGATTCGCGCGAGGTATCCTTCCGGCCGGCCGGCAGGTTCTTGGGGAGTCGCATGAACATAGGGGAGATCGCCCGGCGCGCCGGCGTGTCACGTAGCACTGTGTCGTATGCGCTCAGCGGCAAGCGGCACGTCGCGCCCAGCACCCGCAGACGGATCCAAGACGTCATCGACGAATTGGGATATCGCCCCAACGCGGCGGCGAGGGCTCTCAAGGAGGGCCGGACCCGGACGATCGGTCTCGTGATCCCACCGGCCGGCAACCGGCTCACGCACATGCAGCTGGACTTCGTCGCCAGCGTGGTCGACGCCGCCGCCCGGGTGGACCTGGACGTGCTGCTGTCCTCCTCCGGCGGGGATCACGACCGTTCCTTCGAGCGCCTGGTCTCGGAGTACCGGGTGGACGGCGTGATTCTGATGGAGATCCGCCTGGAGGACCCTCGCGTGGGCCGCCTGCAGAAGGCCGGGCTGCCCTTCGTCGGTATCGGGCACACAGCCGGCGACCAGCAGATGTCCTGGATCGACGTCGATTACGCCGGCTTGATCCAGCACTGCGTGCGGCACCTCGCCGATCTGGGGCACCGCCGGGTGGCTCTGGTCACCCGTTCCCCGGAACTCCTCGCGGCCGGCTACGGCCCCGCGCGCAGGGCCAGGGAGGGCTTCGAGACGGCTCTGACCGAACGCGGTCTCGACGGCATCGAAGTGTCTTGCGGGGACGATGCCCGCTCCGGCAAGGAATGCGTCGAGGCGCTCCTGCGCAGCCATCCGGACCTCACCGCCGTCACCACCATCAACGAGGCCGCCCTGCCCGGCATCCAGCGTGCGCTGGCGGACACAGGCCTCGAAGTGCCGTACGACTTCTCCATCACCGGAGTGGCGGCCAGGACATGGGCCGAGGACTTCCATCCGCCGCTCACGGCGGCGGACGTACCGGCCCAGGAGATGGGCGAGAAGGCCGTTTCCCTGCTGGTGGAACGTATCGCCTCGCCGGACACTCCGCCTCGGCACATCCTGTTGACGCCCCCGATCTCACTGCGCTCCAGCACGGCCGCGGCACCCACCGCCCGGCCGTCGCGAGTCGATCGCGCGGTGCACTGACGCACTGAGCTTGTCTTTCAACCTCCGTGCGCTTGGGTGTGCAGGCGCGCCTCCGCAACGGCGGTGGCCTATACAGGTTCTGGAGCGGACGGGCCTCCGCACGGCTGCTTTCCGACCAGTGCAGCCGCCATACGCCCGGTGCGGGCTTCGCTGACGGACACCGCGGCCGCCTTGGTCCGTCCACCGGGCCCATCGCAGATGCGCCTGCGTCTGGCCGGGATCGGAGACCTCGCGGATCACACGTTGATCCCGAATCAGCCGCAGGCCCACCGGGGCGTCGTCGTAGCGGATTCGGCGGTCTCGATCATCCCGTGCCGGCGCAGCGGGCCGCCGAAACCGTCCACGCAGTCGCGGACCCAGTGCCGGGCGGCTGTGATGCTCGCCGTGACCGCGGGGAAGCGCGTCTCCCAGGATGGGATGGTCGAGTCGCCGTTCGCGAGATTCCTCCAGCGCGGGTGGCTCCGGGCCGTCGCCGACCGGTGCTCTGCGCACCCGGTGGCAGCCATCTGCCGGGTTACCCCTGCTGCCCGGTGAACCATCCGTGTCTGCCGGGTGACCGCAGATCCCGCGGAAGTCACCCGGCGGGAGTTCGACGGTGCCGGCGCGTGCTGGGTGAGTGCGCTACAGCCCCCTCGACGCCTTCGGCACCGGGATGGACGACGACACCGCCGTCCTGGCCGTTCCCGCACCCCGCCCCGACGGCGAAGCGCAGCTGTGAGCGAGATGCCTGCCGACACGAGGCGCACTCCTTCTCGTGTCAGTCGCGATTCCGTGAGCACGGTGGCTGAGACGGCGTACGGCGTCGGTGCAGCCCAGTGCGTCGATGCCTTCTGCGACAGCGGTGCCCTGTTCGCCGAGAGTCAGGTCCGAATCGACACCCACGCAGTGAAGGCCCGGCGGATGCCGGGCCTTCACGTTCGAGTAGCGGGGACAGGATTTGAACCTGCGACCTCTGGGTTATGAGCCCAGCGAGCTACCGAGCTGCTCCACCCCGCGTCGGTACGGTGAACTGTACGGCACCGATCGGAATCGGCCCAATCGACCTTCGCCGCGCTCGGAGCGAGCCCGGCCGGTCGCGAGGTACGCGACGCAGGGACGGCCCGCGTCGCCGACGACTCGCAGTTCCTTCAGGACGACTGTGTCAATGGGGAGCCCGGTGCATCCGGTCATGAGCCCATGCTGGATCGATGCACGGGCGGTTACTGACAGGAAACGGACGTCACGTTGGTGCGCGCCCACGCAGAAGGCCGGCCGGAAAGGTCACACCCGCTGCACGCAGGCCGCCTACGATCGCCGACCCTTTGGAATCGATGCCCTGCGCGACGGCCATCACAATCTCCAAGCCGTGCTTGCAGACGCTGCCGGTGTCCGAGGCCCTCGCCGCCGGCAGCACCGGGTCGAAGTCCGCCACGACGACCTCCACCACTTCGATGAGCCGCAGTTCCGTCAGTACGGGTCCGGGCGCGTGGTGGCCGGTGGACCGGTGACCGTGGTGAGCTGGAGCTTGGTCTCGTCCTCGCTGCCGGGCACGGCGGTCATGATGACGATCTTGAGTTCGGAGTCGCCGTCGGTCAGGACGTCGCAGTCGACCATGACCGGGCCCACCGACGGGTGGTCGATTGTCTTGTGGTCCTCGCGGTGCGCGGCCACCTCTCCAGTCGCCCATAGCTCGGCGAACTTCATGTTCCCTGCGTTCAGTTCGCGGATCAGCGTGGCCAAGCGACTGTCCTGAGGGAAACGGCCGGTAGCGCGGCGAAGGTCGGAGACGACGGCGGCATCGGTGGCGTCGCGGTCTGCCTCGGTCACCGGCCACAGCGCGAGGTGGGCGGGGCCGGCGTCCACCGGGAACCTGTCGCGGGCGAAGTTGCGCAGCCGAGGCGGCGAGGCGGCAGGGTCGCCCAGCAGGGCCGCCCACCCACGGTTCCACCACACCAGTTGCCAGTCCGCCGCGAACACGGCAACCGCCACGTCTGCGAGGCGGGCGAGCACCCGCTGCATGCCGGGCGGAAGATGGTCAGAGATCGCCCCGCCCACCGGCGGTAGGAGCTGGGCCAGCCGGTACAGGTGGTCGCGCTCGGCGGTGGACAGCTGAAGGGCGCGCGCAAGGGACGCCACCACCGACGCTGAGGGTGTCGTAGCCCGCCCCTGCTCCAGGCGCACGATGTAGTCGACCGATACCCCGGCGAGGTCAGCCAGTTCTTCGCGCCGCAGCCCGGCAGCCCGGCGCCCGTGGGCCACCGGCAGCCCGGCGGCCGATGGGGGCAGCCGGTCCCGCCACGTGCGGATCATCGCGCCCAGTCTCGTTCCAGGGGTCGTCGACATGATCTCCATCCTCCTGCATCCCCGGCCGTTCGTGTGGGCGCAAGGGTGGTACTGGTCGTCCTACCGTCGGAGCGTCCCTGGCCCGCCTCCCTCGTCGAGGCAAATATCGAACGCATGACGATCACCTTCATCACCGGAGCCAACAAGGGGCTCGGCCGCGAGACCGCCCGCCGCCTGATCGAGTGCGGCCACACCGTGCTCGTCGGAGCCCGCAACCGTGAGCAGGGCGAGGAGACCGCCACCGCGCTCGGCGCACGCTACGTCCCCATCGACGTGACCGACGACGCGTCCGTGGTCGCCGCAGCCGCGAACGTCGCCGAACATGAGGGCAGGATCGACGTCCTGATCAACAACGCCGGTGTGCACGGCCCCGTCGGCGATCCCGGTGACCTCACCGCCGCCGACGCTCTCGCCGTCCTCGACGTCAACGTCATCGGAGTCGTCCGCACCACCACCGCGTTCTTGCCGCTGCTGCGCCGCTCGGACGACCCTGTGATCGTCAACGTCAGCAGCGGCATGGGCTCCCTCGCCCTCACCCACGACCCCGACCGCCCCGAGTCACACGTCATCGCGCCGCTGTACACCTCCTCGAAGGCGGCGCTGACGATGCTGACCACGCAGTACGCCAAGGGACTCAAGGGCATCCGCGTCAACGCCGCCGACCCCGGCTACACCGCGACCGACCTCAACGGTCACAGCGGCCCTCAAACCGTCACCGAGGGCACGGACGCGATCGTCGCCCTCGCCACCGAGGAGCCCGGCGCCGGCACCGGACGCTTCGTCTCCCGCCGTGGCGAGATCGCCTGGTCCTGACACGGGCCGTACCGGACCAGCCCCGTCAGGTGACGAGGACACCACGAGATCACTGCAGTATGCGATGTGGCTCCAAGGCGCAGATCGCGTCCTGATCAATCTGCGGGATCCGACCCGGCGCTGCTCACGTCCCCGCAGTCAGCACCAGCACGCGGCACGAACCGGGCGGTACGGCCGCGAGGATGCCATCTGCGGCACTGCGCCGCCCCTGGACCAACGCGTTCTTCGGACAAACCGAGGTCAGGTCCCATTTCCTGGCCCATCGCCATGCATGTGGGTGCCCAGGGAGTCAAACGGGCGTCACGGCCGACAGTCCGCCCTTGCAACCCGGTCGCTCCAGCCTTCGCCGACACCCTGCTCGACGTGACCGGCGTCCTCCTCGGCCAACTCCCGCTCATTCGCGACCGGGTGTGGCTGGTCGTGCGAGACGCGGGCCTGACGGATCGGCAGGTGGGCGACTCGTGGTGGAACGCTCCCTGTCAGCCGGCCTGCTGCGCCTTGATCGCGTCGCTCACCCGAACCGTCCCCGGCTGCAAGGACGTCCAGGCGGACACCGAGCACGATGCCGGGATCCGCCGGGAGTTCGTGGACGGTCGAAGTACGCGTCAGCTGGTCCGAAGACCGACCGCCAGCGTCAGTTCAAGGACCCGGTGTGGCGATGCGAGATCCGGAAACAGCTCCCGCAGCTGCGACATCCGGTACCGGACTGTCTGGGGATGGACGAACAACGCCGCCGCCACCTCGTCCCGCCTGCCCTGGTGCAGCAGCCACGCCCGCAACGTCTCCTCCAGCCGCCGCGCGGTCGCGACAGGCAAGGTCCGCAACGGTGCAAGGGCTCGGGCACGCAAGTCCGCGAACGCGTCCACGTCGGCGCTCAGCACCAGCTCGGGCAGGTGGTCCTCGGTGTCGCGGATATCAGAGGAGAGGGAGCGCGCGCGTACGGCTCGTGCGTACGAGGCGGACGCACGAGTCCATGGCCGGGCCGGGCCGACCACTGCGGTGCGGTCGGTCAGCTGCCGCAAGAGATGTGATCGGTCGGCATCGGGGACGAGCAGCACACCGGTGGCGTCCGGCAGATCGTCGAGGACGAGGGTGCTCGGGTCGAGCGCGCGGTAGGCAGGCCGGGCCTGGGCGGCGGGCAGCAGGACCGCCGTCAGCGAATCCGGAGGCTGCCACCCGGCCCGTTGAGCAGAGGCCAGCAACACGTCCGGGCTCGCGCCGGCGAGGAGGTCGCGGGCCAGCTGTTCCAGGTGGCGCTCGTGGGCCCTGCCCCGGGCGGCCAGTTCGTCGGCGTGGCCCGCGGCGCTCGCGGCGGAGAGCTCGTCGATGTAGGCGAAGGTCAGCTCGGCGAACTTGGCCACCTCGGCGGCGGGCAGACCTGCGGACACGGCACCCGCTGCCAGGCATCGCCAGGCCACGCGGGCGCCGACGCGGTAGGCGCTGAGCAGGGCGTCCATCGAACGGCCGTCGCGCACCTCGCCGCGGCCCAGCTCGTAGGCTGCGTCGCCGCCGTCGCCGCCTGTGGCGTTCCCGCTCGCGAGGTCCAGGTAGTTCCCCAAGGCGGTGCGGACGGCTCGGCGGATGGTGGCGCCCATATGGCCCGACAGGGCGTTGGCGTAGGAGGGGACTTCGTCGATGATCGCCTGGACGACCTCGTCGGCGGTGGTCTTCAGCGCAGCCCTCAGTGCGGTGACCGTCGTCTCATCCAGGGCCAGTTCGCTGGCCCTCCGGATTGCATGGCTCACGTCTTTGTTCCCTGCGAACAATTCAGCCGACCAGATTTACGTCCTTCGGTCAGGACTTTACGCCTTGAGGCGCAGCAAGCTGGAGTCATGACAAGTGCAGCCCTCCGCAGCAGGGCGTGGAAACTGCTGGAGATGGTCACGACGCCGCTGCTGCCGTCGGACTACCTCGACCTGGTCAGCCCACTGCGTGCGGGCGCTGACCTGCGGGGGCGCATCGAGGCCGTGCACCCCGAGACGGATGACGCCGCGACTGTCGTGATCAGGCCGGGACGGGGTTGGCGCGGCCACACAGCCGGTCAGTACGTGCGGATCGGGGTCGACGTCGACGGGGTGCGTATGTGGCGTGCCTACTCCATCACCTCGCCGACGAACCGCCGGGACGGCCGCGTCACGATCACCGTGAAGGCGATCCCGGACGGCAAGGTCAGCAACCACCTGGTCCGCAGGGCGAAACCGGGCACGCTGATCCAGCTCGACCAGGCGACCGGTGACTTCGTGCTGCCGCAGGCCAAGCCCGCCAAGGTGCTCTACCTGACGGCCGGCAGCGGGATCACGCCCGTGATGGGCATGCTGCGCGACATCGAGTTCGACGACGTCGTCATGGTTCACTGCGCGCCACGGCCGCAGGACGTGATCTTCCGCAACGAACTGCACGATCTGGTCGTGGACAAGAAGCTGCGGCTCATCGAGGTGCACACCGCCACAGACGGAACGCTCGACATCGCTCGTCTGGACGAACTCGTGCCCGACTGGGCCGAGCGCGAGACCTGGGCCTGCGGGCCCGCGGGGCTGCTCGACGCCGCCGAGGAGCACTGGGCCGAGCACGGCGTACAAGAGCGCCTGCACACCGAGCGCTTCCGCCCCGGCATCGTCGTCGCCGGCGACGGCGGCGAGGTCACGTTCAGCGCCACCGGCAAAACCGTCGACGCGGACGGCGCTACGCCGTTGCTGGACGTCGGCGAGGAGGCCGGCGTGCTCATGCCCTCCGGGTGCCGCATGGGCATCTGCTTCGGCTGCGTCACGCCGCTCAAGGCGGGCGCCGTCCGAGACCTGCGCACCGGCGAGATCACCGAGGCCGAGCCGGGCGTCCTCATCCAGACCTGTGTGTCCGCCGCGGCGGGCCCCTGTGACATCGACCGGTAGGAGCACCTTGACCGCCATCGACCCCACCGCCCACCTGACGGCGGAGCAGATCGAGGAGCTCGGCCGTGAGCTGGACGCCATCCGCGACGAGGTGATCGCCGGCCGCGGCGAGAAAGACGCCGCCTACATCCGCAGGATCATCTCGGCGCAGCGCAAGCTCGAGCTGGTCAGCAGGGGCGTGCTGCTGTTCTCGATGTTCCCGCCCGCGTGGCTGCTCGGCACCGCCGGTCTGTCCGTGGCGAAGATCATGGACAACATGGAGATCGGCCACAACATCCTGCACGGCCAGTGGGACTGGATGCGCGACCCCAAGATCCACTCCACCACCTGGGAGTGGGATCACGTCTCGCCGGCCGACCAGTGGAAGCACTCGCACAACGAGCTGCACCACACCTACACCAACGTGATCGGCAAGGACAACGACCTCGGCTACGGCATCATGCGCGTCGACGAGGACCAGAAGTGGCACCCGTTCCACCTCGGCCAGCCGCTGTGGAACTTCATCAACGCCTGCTTCTTCGAGTACGGCATCGCCGCCTACGACCTGGAGCTCGGCAAGAATCTGCACAAGCGCCGCCGCAAGAACCCGGAGTTCCGCGCGCGGGCCAAGGCCGTGGGCCGCAAGATCCGCAAGCAGGTGCTCAAGGACTACGTGATCCACCCGCTGCTGTCGGGCCCTTCGTTCCTGCCCACGCTCGCCGCCACGTTCACCGCGAACCTGGTCCGCAACATCTGGTCCCACTCGGTGATCATGTGCGGGCACTTCCCCGAGGGCGTGCAGGTCTTCGAGCGCCGGTCGATCAAGGGCGAGACGCGCGGCCAGTGGTACCTGCGCCAGATGATGGGCTCGGCGAACATCAGCGGCAGCAGGGCCATGCACTTCATGACCGGCAACCTGTCGCACCAGATCGAGCACCACCTGTTCCCGGACCTGCCGAGCAACCGGTACGCCGAGGTCGCGGTGAAGGTGCGCGCACTGTTCGAGAAGTACGAGCTGGAGTACGTCACCGGGCCACTGCCCAAGCAGGTGTTCTCCGCGTGGCGCAAGGTCTTCCGGCTCTCGCTGCCGAACAAGAAGCCCGCGGTCAGGACGCCGGACCGCGAGCGGGAGCTCGTCGCCGCCTGATGGTCACAAGCGCCTGGCTCACGAACCCGAGGTCAGGCGCCCTTGTCCGCAGGCTCCAGCCGGTACACCGGGCTGTCCGCGTTTTTGATGCCCGTGGCCGTCATGTTGCTGCTCCCCAGGGCACCGACCTATCGCGCCACACCCGCGAGGACCTGGACGCCGCCGCCACCGAACTCAACAGCCGCCCAGGCAGAACGCTCGACCGGGAGACCCCAGCCGAGCGTCTGTCTAACCTGCTCGCGGCTTGATCAACTCACCGCAGCGTTGCTACGCCCCCTCGAATTCGCCCATGCCGGTGGGGCCTCACTGCTCGGTTCGGCTCACACCTGTCCGTACGTCAGGCGGACAGGGGGAGCGCCGAGCGTGGTGGAAGCCGGCCCGTACGGGCCGGCCAGGGGCGCGGATGCGGCGGTAGGGCGGGTGCGGCAGGTGAAGCCGAGTCGGGTCATGGCCCTGAGGACTTCGCCGGTGCTGAAATCGCGCCGGTCCTGGCGGGTGACGACCTGGCCGACCTGCTTGGCGGGGTAGTGGCGTCGTCCGATGATGACGAACTCACCGGTGACCGGCTCGGGTCTGACGCCCTTCATCGATTCCACCACGCCGCTCTTGGTCAGGTCGAACGGGAAGCGGGCGATGACACAGCGCATGATGCCTCCAGGGAGACGAGAAGACTAGGCCGGGTGGGGTGAGGGCGGTTCAGCGGGAAAGGACGAGGGCGCTTGGAGCGTTGCCGTGTTCGTCGGTCACGGGCGCGGCCCCGATCCGGCGGCGGCGCATCGCATGTTCGGCTTCGGCCCTGGTGGCCGGCGGCGACGCGAATGGCCCGATGACGTCTTCGATGTCCCGCAGGCGGATCCTGTCCGTGTATCCGGAACCGTCACGAACGGCCGTGAGCCGGTCCCGGGTGACCAGGCCGGTGCACGTACCGTCCTCGTCGCAGACGACCAGCTGACGTGTACGGGCGGCGGCCATCACGGACAGTGCCACCTCCACGGTCATGTCCTCCCAGACCTGCGGTCCGGCCGCGTCCGCGGGATCGGCCGCCGGCTGCACGGCGTTGGTACGTGTTGAGCGGAACTGCGTCTGGTCCAGCGTCAAAGGGTGCCTCCTGCGAAGTTGGGCGGGCTACCTGACACGAAGGTTCTATGCCGCCGCACCGGCGTTGGACTGCCGTACGGGCGCGCGGCGGGCCGCCGAGACGGGGCGGCGTCGGCCGCGTGAGGTGGCGCCGCGCTTCTTGGGGCGTTCGACCACCGGTGCGGTGATGACGACCGGGATGCCGGAGGGGGCCTGGGCGCCGGTGATGCGGTGCAGGGCCTCTTCGCCGACGCGGACCTGAGTGGTCTGCGGGACGATGCCGGCCGCTGCCATGAGACGGGTCATGCCGCGGCGCTGGTTGGGGGTGACCAGGGTGACGACGCTGCCGGACTCTCCTGCGCGGGCGGTGCGGCCACCGCGGTGGAGATAGTCCTTGTGGTCGGTCGGCGGGTCGACGTTGACGACGAGGTCGAGGTTGTCGACGTGGATGCCGCGCGCCGCGACGTTGGTCGCTACCAGCACGTTGACGTGTCCGGTCTTGAACTGTGCCAGCGTGCGGGTGCGCTGTGGCTGTGACTTCCCGCCGTGCAGGGCGGCGGCCCGTACCCCGCTGTTCAGGAGGTGTTCGGTGAGGCCGTCGACGGCGTGCTTGGTGTCGAGGAACATGATCACGCGACCGTCGCGTGCGGCGATCTGGGTGGTTGCCGCGTGCTTGTCGGCGCCGTGAATGTGGAGCACGTGGTGCTCCATCGTTGTGACCGCGCCGGCCGAGGGGTCGACGGAGTGCACGACGGGATCGCTGAGGTAGCGGCGCACGAGCAGGTCGACGTTGCGGTCGAGAGTGGCGGAGAACAGCATGCGCTGGCCTTCGGGGCGGACCTGGTCGAGGAGGGCGGTGACCTGCGGCATGAAGCCCATGTCGGCCATCTGGTCGGCCTCGTCGAGGACGGTGATGGAAACCTGGTTCAGTCGGCAGTCGCCACGGTCGATGAGGTCTTTGAGGCGTCCCGGCGTGGCGACGACGATCTCGGCGCCGGCGCGAAGCGCGTTCGCCTGTCGGCCGATCGGCATTCCGCCCACCACCGTGGCCAGCCGCAGCCTCACGGAGCGGGCGTACGGGGCGAGCGCGTCGGTGACCTGCTGCGTCAGCTCACGCGTAGGTACGAGGATCAGCCCCAGCGGCTGCCTCGCCTCGGCGCGCTGCCCGGCCGTACGGGCCAGCAGCGCCAGCCCGAAGGCGAGGGTCTTGCCGGAGCCGGTGCGGCCACGGCCCAGTACGTCCCGGCCGGCGAGGGAATTCGGCAGGGTCGCGGCCTGGATCGGGAAGGGTACGGTCACGCCTTGCGAGTTGAGCGCGCCCAGCAGTGCACCGGGCATGTCGAGGTCGGCGAAGCCCTCCACGGCGGGGAGCGCGGGAGTGATCGTCTTGGGCAGCGCGAACTCCCCCTGGGCCGCGGCGGGCCGGCGGCCGTAACCGCCGGAGCGGCTCCTGGCCGACGAACCGAATCGGCTGCCGCCCCTTCCGGATTCGGCACTGCCGTTACGGGTGCGAGCGAAGCGGTCGTTCGTGCGTGTGCGGTTCATGCGGAACCTTCCTCGATGCGGCACATATCAAGGAATTCCCGCAGCGATCAGCAGCTCAGAGAATTGCAAGAATGGACCGGTGGAATACGTAAGCGAATCTGGCCGACGAAAAATCCGTGCGAGCACAGGCGCTGGAATGAGTGGCGCGAAGCGGACGCAATGTTCGGGCGTCCGCCGCGATAAGTTATGAAGGGATTCGTGCACCCCTGAAGGATGCTCCGTATGCGGTGAGCCTGCGGGTTTCCTGACTGTCGTCCGCAGGAGAACCACTGCGGAAGAATGCGAGCAGCTGGGGCCCGCACCCCGAAGGATGCGGGCCCCAGCTACGATTACGCGACAGTCAGCGTCAGGCGACGACGATGTTCTCGGCCGTCGGGCCCTTCTGGCCCTGGGCGATGTCGAAGGTCACCTTCTGACCCTCCAGCAGCTCACGGAAGCCCTGGGCGGCAATGTTCGAGTAGTGGGCGAACACATCAGCGC
Organism: Streptomyces sp. NPDC046870; assembly: GCF_040704595.1. Classification (NCBI taxonomy): domain Bacteria; kingdom Bacillati; phylum Actinomycetota; class Actinomycetes; order Kitasatosporales; family Streptomycetaceae; genus Streptomyces; species Streptomyces sp. NPDC046870. Next base: position 77,434 of record NZ_JBEYXM010000018.1, on the reverse strand, counting down.
CGCCACCGTCCTGCTCGATGAAGCCGAAGCCCTTTTCCGCGTTGAACCACTTCACGGTACCAGCAGCCATGTCATTTCTCCTTTGGGGCAGTGCATCGGGATCCGCACTGCGCGGACCCTGTGTCGCCGCGATGATCACCCCGCCCGGAAAAAAACCGGATAACAAAAGCGCTTCCAGTGGCACAGGCGCCGGCCGGAGGGCACTTGAAGTTTTGGGAACCACAACTGCAACTGAGATCGACAGTAGCACGCCGAAGCGGCCTGTGTACGGTGAAGAATCCCACCCCACTTAATGCGGTAGAGAATCTGTCTGCCTGTCCCGTTGAAACCTCAGCTCGCGGGAACAGGTTTTGACCCAGCCGAAGCGCAACGTTTCGGGAAGCTTTGGGGGCGCGCCCGGCGTAAGGGCACGGCCCGTCTCCGGCGCACGCACGGGAGCGGCCATGTCGAAGACCATCAAGGACCAGACCGTCGATCAGGTCGGTGGAAACAGCGGCGTTGGTGCGGCAACGCCGTGCGAGGGAACGGCGGCTGACGGATCAGTACCTGACCCTCGACGACCTTCACCAGCGAGAACGAGAGACGGTGCTGTGGCCCGCCGTACGAGCCTCAGGCCCGGACGGCGAGGAACTGACGACAGCCGCAGTCGTTTTTCCACAGCGGTACGGGGGCACGCAAGGCGCGCAACATCGGCCGCGCACCCTCGGACAAGGCCGTGCCCTCATCCCGGAATTCCAGTTCGGCGGCGCCACCGACCCGAGCCAACCGCATCTGGGCCATTGCCCAGGCGAGTCCGCCGGCTACGCCCCGCCCACAACGCACGCACGGACATGCGCACGTCGCGGGCCACTGCACGGCACGCGCGAGTGGACAGCGCGCCTGAACGACCGCTGGCTGGCAGCCGGGCCGTACGCCGAACGGACCTTCGACGCATCCGACTTGGCAGCATCGGCGGTATCCGCCTGCGCACCGCGCTTGCGCGCCAGGGCTTCGCGGAACTTGCGCTTGAGGTCGTAGTTGCCGTCGCTGTCCGGCTCCAGAGGGGACGTCTCGGGGGCAGCCGGCTCCGAACCTTCCGTGGATACGGGCTCTGCGGCCCTTGAAGAACGGCCCCAGCCCACGGGCGAGCTGTCGAGCCACCCATCGAGCCTTACGACCGGGGCGCTGGGCGGGGCAGCAGACCCCTGCTGCGGGCGCAGGCCGGCAAGCCGGACGCCGTCCGGCCCGATGCCGACCATTTTAGGCCTGCCGAGGTATCCCTGTGCAGGGCCTCGGCGTGCACCCCGCCGGCCCGCAGATGCTGCTGGCGGATGCGGTCGAGCAGGTCCTGTCCGCGACCGCACGCGAGCCCGGCATGCCGGTGCTTTCCGGCATGCGTATCGAGGCGAGTCATGAGGCGGTCACCCTGACCCCTGGTGCCGACCGAACCACCGAGGCAGACATGGGGCCGGCACGGTCGACGGTGATGAGATGTGGGCCGCGGTAGCCGATATCCGCCGCAGCGGGCTGGTGCGACTGCCGGGCCCGAGGAGTTCCCCGACTATCGGCTGATGCTCGCGTCACTGGGCGAGGACTCGGCGGACTGCCGTTTCTCCGGTCCGAGGCGGTTGGCGGCGGCCGGCCAGGATGCGCGGTGTTCGCGTTCCTGCTGGACGAGGTCGTTGCTCCGAGGAGTCGAGGTCTCGCCGGGTGAGGACCGCCAGCAGGTCCTCGGCCAGCACGTCGTGAGGGTCGGCCTCCGCCATGACGCCGAGACACGGGGCGGCGGAGCGGACGGCGCTCATCACCTCGGTGGAGCTGGGGGTGTCGACGAGCTGGTGCGGCACCATCGTGCTCAGCTCGCTGAGGGGTACGAGGCATCGGACGAGCTGCTGCGCTCGGTACAGACCGCTGCAGACCTGCGCCTACCTGGAGGGCCGCGATCGCCTCCCTCGCCCGCGAGCACGGCGTCAGCCGCGGCGTGATCCGCACGGCCGTCGCCGAGCTCATGCCCGACCGCGCTGCCGCCGAGGAGGACGTTCCGGCTCGGGGATGTCTCCCGTGGTGATCAGGAGAGTGACGGCGCTGTCCGGGCCCATGCCCACCGGTACGAGCAGTCGCGGGGCGTGACGTTCGACGAACCGGGTCAGGCGCCGGTTCAGCTCATCGATCTGCCCGGTGAGCTGTTCAACGCGCTCGGCGAGCATGCTCACATGGTTGATCGCCTGGGGTGACCGCGGAGTCCTTGGCGAGCTCGAAGATCCGGGCGCTGTGCACCGGACCGTCGCCGGACTTGGCCCGGGCCCGGGCACGACCGCTGAGCACGATCCGCGCGGCAGCCTGAGCGTCGAGCGGGTCCGACTTCCCCAGCAGCCGGGGGGCCGAGCGGTCGGGCCGGTTCACTTCCAGACAAGCATCTGTCGGTGGCCGGCCGCCGGCGCCGGAAAGGACTCCGTTCCCAGGATCCTCCCGAGCGGGGAGATCACGGCGGCGACATGCACCTCGCCGTGCGTGTCCACACCCAGGACGCCCTCGCGCCGAACGGACGGGTCCGTGCTGGCACCGGCCCGCTCGGGCGGTCTGAACCGTGATGGCGCCTGGATTCGGCAAGGCCCCGGAGTATGCGCGAACACTCACTGCCGTCCCCCGGCTCTCCGGCGGGTCACAAGGCGCCCGCCGTGGAGGGCAGGTCGTGTTCGGCCCAGACGATCTTGCCGTCCGTCGCGGAGCGGGTACCCCACCTCCGCGAGAGCTGTGCGACCAGGTGGAGGCCCCGGCCGTGCTCGTCGAGCGCATGGGGACGGCCGGGGCGCGGCCGGCCGGTGACGCTGTCGGAGACCTCACACGTCAGCACCCGGTGCCGGATGAGCCGCAGACGGCTGGGGCCGTCGCCGTGGCGGACGGCGTTGGCGACCAGTTCGCTGACGATCGACTCCACGGACGTCACGAGCGGCTCCAGACCCCATTCCCTGAGCCGGCGGGCGGCCAGGTGCCGGGCGGTCGTGACGCTGACCGGTTCGTTCGGCAGGTCCCAGGAGGCAACCCGGGCGGGCTCCAGCGCACGGGTGCGGGCAAGGAGCAAGGTGACGTCGTCGGCCGGTGTGTGACTCCGCAAGGTCTCCACCACCCGAGAGCACACGTCCTCCAGGGAGGGGCCCGGCTGGGCCAGGGCGGCGCCCAGGCGGCGCAGGCCGACGTCGATGTCCTCGTCGCGGGATTCGACCAGGCCGTCGGAGTAGAAGGCGAGCGTGCTGCCCTCGGCCAGCTCCAGTTCCACCGACTCGAAGGGCACCAGGCCGAGGCCGAGGCCGAGCGGAGCTCCGGGGGGCAGGTCGGGGACGGTGACCCCGCCCTGCGGGGCGACGACGAGGGGCGGAGGATGCCCGGCACGCGCCATCGTGCACCGTCGGGTGACCGGGTCGTAGACGACGTACAGACAGGTGGCGCCCACCAGCGCCGGGGCCTGGCCGGAGTCATCGGCGTCCTCGTCGTTCAGCCGCCGGACCGTGTCGTCGAGGTGTGACAGCAGTTCGTCGGGGGGCAGGTCGAGGTCCGCGAGGGTGCGCACGGCGGTGCGCAGCCTTCCCATGGTCACCGCGGCGTTGATGCCGTGTCCGACCACGTCGCCGACGACCAGGGCCACGCGGGCGCCGGACAGCTCGATCACGTCGAACCAGTCGCCTCCCACCCCGTGGTCCATGTCGGCCGGTACGTAGCGCGAGGCAACCTCGACGGCAGCACCGCCCCGCACTCGACGGGGCAGCAGGTCGCGTTGCAGCGTGAGGGCGGCGGTGCGTTCACGGGCGTACTGGAGCGCGTTGTCGAGGCAGAGTGCCGCCCGGGTGACCAGTTCCTCGGCGAGGAGCAGGTCGTCCTCCTGGAAGGGCGTCTGCTCCGCGGAGCGGCCGAAGAGCGCCAGTCCCAGCACGCGCCGTCGCGCGCGGATGGGTACGACCATCAAGGAGTGGACGCCGCTGTCCCGTACCTTCTGCGCCCGTACCGGGTCGTGGTCGACCCAGGGGCCGGAACGGGTGTCCAGCACGGGTTCCAGGTGGGACCGGCCCGTGCGTACGGCGGCGGTGAACGGCGAGTCCGGATGGGCGTGGACCACTTCCTCGCGCACCCAGGGCGACTCGAGGGCACCCAGGTCGACGGAGGCCACACCGGCACGGCGCAGCAGCGGCGGGCGGCCTCTCGCCATGCCGCTGCGAGCCGGCGGCTCGACGCCGGACGGGACCGTCTCCACCAGGTCGACGAGGGCGTGGTCGGCCAGCAGCGGCACGGCGAGCTCGGCCAGTTCCTGACCGGTCCGCATCACGTCGAGGGTGCTCCCGATGTGCGTACCGGCCTCGCTGAGGATGGCGAGGCGCTCGCGCGCCCGCGTGTTCCCGGTGACGTCCACCGTCATGGAGCACACGCCCAGGGGTGTGCCGTCCGCGCCCTGGAGGCAGAAGAACGAGGCCGAGAAGGCGTGCTCGCGGCGCCGGTCGGCCGGCGGCCATGCCCGGTACTCGTGCACCCTCGTGGTTCCGCTCTCCAGCACCTGCCGCATCACCACCTCGAGTGCTTCGGCCTCGACGGCGGGCAGCGAGTCCTTCAGGCCGCGTCCGAAGCGCTGGTGCCGGGGCATGCCGTCATGACGCTCCATGGCGTCGTTCACCCAGACACAGCGCAGCCGCGGGTCGTAGACGACGATGCCGATCGGTGCGCGGACCAGGAGCGAGTCGCGCACCGGTCCGTTGGCCGTCCCCGAGGACAGGGAACCTATGTCCGTGACGGACACCAGCCACCGGATGCCGGTGTCCTGCCCCCGCAGCAGCGAGACCCGCAGCGTCATCCTGAGCGTGTGGCCGTCGCGGTGGCGGACCGCCGCGGTCCCCGACCAGCCACCCCGCGTACGGCACTGCTCGGCGAACGCGGAAGCCCTCCGGGGATCCTCGAGCGGCAGCATGTGGGCGACGGATCGGCCCACCACCTCCGCGGCGGTGTACCCGACGAGCTGTTGCGCGGCCTGTGTCCACCCCGTCACGGTGCCCTCCGCGTCGGTCATGGCTATCGCGGCGTCGGGCATCTCATGGTCGCCCGCCGGTTCGGCTGCGGGTGTGGGGTCGGTGTTCGTCATTCGCTGTTCGTCCCATCGGTGCGGTGGTGAAGAGAGCGTCCGCACGTGGCGTGTCGCGCTCTGTGTGCAGCGGTGGTGAACGGCGTTGTCCGGTTGAGCGGCACACGGAAGGCAGGGGTCAAATCGGATATTCTGCCCACTTATGATGAAATCATCATAGATAGGGGCGCTCATCGTCAAGCACCTCACGCGGCCGCAGCACCTCGGCCGGGCGCTGACGGCGGCCGGGTGTCACGGAGCGGTCATTCGGGGCCGCCAGCCCCGTCGGCGTTCTCAGGGCTGTTGTCTGCGCTCATCGGCAACCGAAGCCGCCGGCTCTTGCGGTGGGCCCAGACGTCCCCGAGGACGACCTGAAGGACGCCGGTGACCGGAATGGCCAGCAGGGCACCGAGGATCCCGGCGACTTCCGCGGCGATCAGGATGGCCAGCAGCACGGTGAGGGGGTTGAGTTTCACCGTCCGGGACAGGATGAGCGGTTGCAGTAGGTGGTTCTCCGCCTGCTGATAGACGACGAAGAAGACGATGGCGCCGATGCCGGCCGGCATGGAGTGGACGAAGGCCACCGCGGAGGCGACGACGGCCCCTATGGTGGCGCCCACCAGGGGAATGAGGTCCGTCAAGGCGACGAAGAGGGCCAGCAGGCCGGCGAACGGCACTCCGGAAACGAGCAGCATGAGGTAGGTCAGGACCCCGCAGACACAGCTGATCAGCAAGTTTCCGGTCAGGTAGCCGTTGACGGTACGGGCGCACGCGCCTCCGACGCGGCGTATACGGGCCGCGGACGCCGAGTCCACGAGGGCCAGGGACCGGTCTATGGCCTTGGGGCCCTCCAGGACCATCAGATAGGCCAGGACGAAGATGGTGAGAGCGCCTGTCGCCGTGGTCGCTGCACCGCGGATGAACTTCAAGACGGGCGTACTCAGTCCGGTGGCGAACGCGCGGATCTGTGCCTGATGCCGCTGGACGTACTGCAGCGCGTGCGTCCGCTCCAGCAGGTTGCCGACCGGCCCGCGACCGGCCTGGGCGTCCCTGATCATGGCGGGCAGACGACCGGCGAGCCGGCTTCCCTCCTGGGCCAGGGGGATCACGAACAGGGCGACCACCGCGCCGACGGCCACGGCGGCAGCCAGGAAGACCAGCAAGGTCGCCACCGACCGTCGGCATCGCGGCACCCGTCGCCGCAGCGCCTCGACCGCCGGATGAAGGGAGACGGCCAGCAACAACGCGATGACCGCCCAGATCAAGACCCGGCGAGCATGCACCACCAGTTCGAGTACGACGTAGGTGGCGAGGACCAGGCCGATGGTGGCGAGGATGGTTCGCACCGGAACCGGACGCGACGCCATGGGCACTGGGTGCCCAGCCCCCGCCCTCGGAAACGAGGTGAGCTCCCCGCCCGGTGAGCCCTGGTGTCCTGCGCCCCCACCACCGCCCCCTCTGCCACTGGTTGGCGGCAAGTCGGCGGCCCCGGCGGCCGGTGCCGCCGTATCCCTGCACGGCCACCTCGGGGCGATCCGTGCAGACGGTGGAGGCATCCGCCGGCTGGGTCCGCCTACTCCTGTGGCGGCCGGCGACGGTCACGTCCTGGACAGCGGCCCCCTCCGCCACGGCGCACGCGGGTCGCGGGATCGTCGTTGGCCAAGCGGTGCTCGTATGTCCCAGGTGCGGACGCTCGGACCGAGCCGCACGCTGGTGCCATAGGCCGGCGACTGTCGGAGGAGCGTCATGGTGACGGTGGCCGCAGGTCCGATCGCCGGACCGTGGGCCCGGTGGGGGGCGAGGGCACCGGTTGCGGGTGTGATCGCCCCGGTCCTGCTCTCGGCGGTGATGTGCGCCCAGCCGACGCACACGGCGTGGCGGTACGTACCGTGACCGGGAGCGCGTCACGGCCGGTGACCGGCGCGCGGCATCCCTGTCTGATCGTGAATCCGCGTTCGGGGGGAGGGAAGGCAGGCCGCTTCCGGATCGCGGAACGAGCCCGTGCGTTCGGAGCTCAGGTGTTCCTGATCGACCCCTCCCGGCCCCAGGACCTGGTGGCTGTCGCCCGACGCGCGGTGGAGGAGGGTGCGGATCTGCTGGGGGTGGCCGGCGGGGACGGCACGCAGGCGCTCGTCGCCGCGGTGGCCGCGGAAAGCGGCCTGCCCTTCGTCGTCGTTCCGGCGGGTACCCGCAACCACTTCGCCATGGATCTCGGCCTGGACCGTGAGGACCCTTCGGCCGCGCTGGAGGCCCTCACGGACGGCGTCGAGCTGCGCGTGGACCTCGGCTACGCGGGCGAACGGGCGTTCGTCAACAACGTGTCGTTCGGAGCGTATGCCGCCCTGGTGCGGGATCCTGCCTACCGGGACGACAAGATCGGCACGATGGTGAGGATCCTCCCGGAGTTCCTGGCCCGCCACGAGGGTCCGGAGCTGGTGGTACGCGCAGGACCGCTCACGGTGGACCGGCCGGATGCCGTGCTGGTGAGCAACAACCCCTACCAGGTCGACGACCCGGCCGGACTCGGCAGGCGGGCGCAGCTCGACTCCGGGCTCCTGGGAGTACTGGCCGCCAGGGCGGAGACGCCCGCGGAGACGGCCGCCAGGCTGCGAAGCGGGCCGACGCATGGCCTGACCCGTCTCGCGACACCCGACGACGTCGTCGTCCACGCCGACGCCCCGGTCGTCCCCGTCGGGCTCGACGGCGAAGCCGTGACCCTGCCCGCTCCCGTACGGTGCCGGATCAGTCCGCGGAGGCTGCGGGTCTGGGTGCCCCGTCATCGACCGGGTGCCGCGCCCACCGGACGGCGGCCGCCGGGATGGGCCGTCGTCCGGCGGGCGGCCTCACTTGTCGGACGGGCCCGGGGTCCTCACACCGACTGACCAGAACACCGTTCACCGTTTGCAGCCGGTCAGTGCTGGGGGCGCGGACGCGCGTGGAACAGGGGGCGCCGCTGGGTGGCCGTACCCGAAGCGAGCTGGCCGATCTCGACGCGCGTCCTGATGGCCCGGACCACTTCGGTCAGGCCGAGGATGATGGCCATGACGCCCACCACCAGGGTGAGTGTGGCGATCGAGGCGAACGGCATGACGATCATCACGATGCCGGCCAGAGCGCCGATGATCCCGAAGGCGACATGCCAGCCGCGGCCCGGCATGGCCGGGGCGGAGGCCGCCGCGGCCGTCTCCGTGGTGCCGCGCAGCAGCCAGCTGAAGCCGATCCACAGGGCGAGCAGCAGGAGCGACTCGAGGGTGCCCCGGAAGCAGATCAGTCCCAGCAGGATGGACGCGGCGCCGGTGATGAAGTGCAGCACGCGAAGGTGCCGTGGGACGTGGGTGCCGAAGGCGGCGGCGAGTTGGAAGACGCCGGTGGCCAGTAGGTAGACGCCGAAGAGGATGCCGACGACGCGCAGTGTCGCGCCCGGCCAGACCAGGGCGACGACGCCCAGGGCGATGGTGGCGAGGCCCATCGTGAGCAGGATCTGCCAGCCGACGTTCGCCAGGGCGGCCATGCCTTCGGCCAGGGGGTTCTCTTCCGGTTCGGTGCCGCGCGGGGGAACGTGGCCCGCAGAATCGGTGGGGGATGTCATGACGTCTGCCTCCTCCGTGGAGCAGCGTTGTCTCGTCGGTGCATGTCGTCACCCGACCGGTCCCGACTGCGTTGTGGCGCGTTGACGTCGGTACTCATGTGTGGGGGGTGATGACGGCGCGTCCTTGGATCTTGCCGAGGTGCAGGAGCTGGTACGCCTCGTGGGCGCCTTCCAAGGGGAACTGCTCGACCAGCGTCCTGATCTTCTCCTGCTGGGCGAGGGTGATCACCTCCATCAGTTCGGGGAGGGTGCCCCAGTAGGGCGAGGCGACCGAGCACTCGTGCGGCGGGCCGGCGAAGTTGACGGGCAGGGCTCCGCCGCCGAGGCCGACGATGGTCAGGTGGCCGAGCACCCTGGCCACCTGGGCGGCCATCCGCAGCGTCGGGTCGATCCCGACCATGTCCAGCACGAGCTCGGCGCCCTGCTGCCGTCAGGTCCTTGATCCGCGTGATCGCCTCGTCGCCCGGGGCAAGCGCTTCGTCGGCTCCCATGCGCCGGGCGGTTTCCAGCTTGCGGTCGTCGGTGTCCACGGCGACGACAGTGGTCGCCGTGGTGAGCGCGCGCAGGATCTGGAGGGTCATCCGACCCAGACCGCCCGCCCCGATCACGACCGCGGTCGACCCCGGCCCCAACAGGTGCAGCGACCGTTTGACGGCGTGATAGCCGGTCAGTCCGGCGTCGCTGAGCGGGGCGGCTCGGCGGGGGTCGAGGGTGCCGAGCGGAATGAGGTGGCGCGGCGCCGGGACGAGCAGGTACTCGGCCATTCCGCCGTCGTGACCACCTCCCGGTCCCGGGCCCTGCCCCCCGAGCGTCCGGCAGTAGTTCTCCCTGCCCTGGCGGCAGTTGGCGCACACACCGCAACCCCAGGAGCCGTAGACGATCACCGGGTCCCCGAGCGTGGACCCGGTGACGCCCGGACCCGGGCTCTCCACCCATCCCGCGTTCTCGTGGCCGAGCGTGAAGGGCAGTTCGGTGACGAGCCCGGGTGGTGGCGCCGGTGCCTCCATGATGTGCGGATCGGAGTGGCACGCACCCGCACCCGCGACCTTCACCAGGACCTGCCCCGGTCCGGGCTCGGGTACCGGCACCTCGCGCAGCTCCGGCGGATGACGCCACCCGACCAGTTGGAAAGCCCGCATAGCGATCCCTCGGCGATCTGCCCGATCACCCCGCCCAGCGCACCGACCAGCGGCGCCGAACCCCGCTCGACGACGGTCACCGGGATGTCGGGTTCCCGGCAGACCGGGGTCACCTCGGAGCCGATGAATCCGGCCCCGATGACCAGGACCCGCGACGGCGGCTCGGCCAGATCCTTCTGCAACCGTGCGGCGTCGTCCCGCGAGCGAATCGTGTGGACCCCGTGCGGGGCGGCCTCGTCCGGGTCCGGCCACTGCCGCGCGCGGGTGCCCGTGGCGATCGGCAACCGGTCGTACGGCACCTGCTCACCATCGGCCGGACGCACCTGCTCGGACAGCGGGGGACGGTCACAGGGCTCGTACGGTCCGTCCCCGATGACGGTCGGGGAACCGGTGCAGCCCTCCTCGCGCAGAGTCTCCGCGGCCCGCAGTCCAGCCAGGGACGCACCCACGATGACGATCCGGCCGCTCGCCCGGAACTCGCGTACCGGCACGATTCGCATGGGCAGACTCCTTCCGGCAGGCGCGCTCCTCAGGAGGCGGGAGGCGCCCGCGACGTGCCGTCCCGTGATGGACCACACATCGTCGCGCTCAGCGGATACCAGGATCAGTGGCCGCCGCCACCGGGGTCGCTGCTGTAGGAACTGTCGTCGCCGTGTTCCGTGGCGAAGACGCTGCCGACCGTGCAGGTCGCCGCCGCACCGGCCGGCAGCACGCCCGAAGCGTCGCCGGGCTCGACAAGCGGGGTGCGGCGCGGTCTTCAGGTGTCACCGTAGCGATACGGAACGGAGCGCACGGCACGTGTCGTTCACTGCGGCCTTCGCTCAAGAAGCCTAGTCCGGCTTGCGCTGCACGGCATGTCGAGCCGAGGACGGCCGAAGCGACCGTGATATGCGGGCGGGATGAAATGACCGCACAGTGAAATGCATGGTCGTGCGAGCGCGATGGGTGGACGAGGACCAGCAGAACCGATGGCTGGTGTCGATCCCGGTTGCGCTGATCGTGGTGATCACGGTCGTCGACGTCCACTCCCCCACCAGCATCCACCTGGGGCCGCTCCTGGTGATCGCTCCGGCTCTCGCGCCGTCCTTCGCCGGGCCGAGGACCACCGCGGCGGTCGGTGCCCTCGCCGTCGCCGCCCAGGTCCTCATCGCTGTCCTGCACGGCGGGCTGACCACCAGTAACCATCTGGCCCAGATCGCCGCGCTGACCGTGCTCTCCGTGCTGATCGTGCTGATCACCATGGTCCGCGAACGCCGCCGCCACCTGCTGGCCCGCGCGCAGTCGGTGTCCGAGGCAGCCCAACGCGCCCTCCTGCGCCCGCTGCCGGAGCGTATCGGAGCCCTGCACATCGCTTGCCGCTACCTGGCCGCCGAGGAGGAGACCCAGATCGGCGGCGACCTCTACACCGCCACGCGCGCCGACGACACCACCCGCCTGCTGATCGGTGACGTACGCGGCAAAGGACTGGCCGCGGTCGGCGAAGCCGCTCTCCTGCTCAGCGCCTTCCGCCTCACCGCCGCCGGCCACCCCAGCCTGACCGGCCTGGCCACCACCCTGGACAACCACGTCCACCGCTACCTCACCGACTTCTCCGCCACCGACGACGAAACGGGCGAGCACTTCATCACCGCGCTCTTCCTGGACCTGCCCGACGACGAACCCCTGGCCCGAGTGACCAACTGCGGGCACCCACCACCCCTGCTCCTGCGGCCGGGGCAGGAGCCTTGGCCGGTCGCCGCCGACGCGGCCCCTCCCTTGGGCGTCCGCCTCACCTCGCACAACCCGTATGCCGAGACCACCGTGCCCTTCGACATCGGGGACACCCTGCTGCTGTACACCGACGGCGTGATCGAGGCCCGCGACACCTCGGGTGCCTTCTATCCGCTGGCCGAGCGTGCCGCCCGTTGGGCCCACTGCCCTCCGACCGCACTGGTCCGGCACCTGCGCCGTGACCTGCTCACGCACACCGGGGGCCGCCTGGGCGACGACGCCGCCTTGGTCGCCGTACACCGCGCCGCGCGACGTCACACGGCGTCGCACATGATCTGATCCGTCGGCCCGCCTGCCGCACGGCGACCAGGACAGCCCGTCTTCGCCGGGCGCCCCGTGCAGGAGCTTGAACCCACGGCCACCGGCCTGACTCCGTCACGCCGTGCGCTGGTCCCGGCCGCCGTGCGTGCCTTGATCCGTCAACCCCACCTCCGCAGGGTGCGGCGCAACCGCCTGCGGGCCGTCCGAAGCGGGGTACGGCCCGCTGCGGAAGGGGTGGTGCAGGGTCGGATCAGTGGCGATTCGGACATGGCATGACTGCGTCCAGCCATCTCCAGCACACACGTCGAGGCATCCTCGGCGGCGCTTCCACTGGTGTGGACAGTGACGGCGAACGGCTGCGGCGGGTCACCCGGGAGTTCGGCGGTGAGTGCGGTCACGGACGGGCGGTGTCGTGTGGGGGCCCGCTGGTATCCGACCACCTTGCCGTCCACGAGCAGCTCGGTCTCCCGTGCGGCGGGGCGGGTCTGGACCGTCACCGAGTGGCCGTCCACTTCGAGGTGGAAGCAGTGGGCGCGGGACACGGCGCACCTCCCGGATTCCTTCGAGGGCGGCACGTACCTCCAGCGTAGGCCGCATCACAGGGCGGCGCGATGAAGTCTGTGACGAGTGACGTGTGTGATGCCAAGCGCATCGCCCTCAGCCTGGCCTCCGTCGCGGTCGCCGGTACCTGACCGCCGACCATCCACGCTCGACGTCAAGGAACCATGGGCGGTTCCGACACCGGCCGGACCGTCGGCCTCGACGAGATGCCGCCGATGCCCACCCGCCGGCGTACGGCGTGCGTCACCTTGCCAAGGCGCACGCCACTCCACAGGGCCCGGACGAAGTTCGATCCCGTCCGGCCACGGTCCGTAACACCTCAAGTCCACGAACTCAGCGACGGCCGGCGTCCTGGCCGTCGCGGCCTGCGGTGAGCCGGCTTTCCAGGCCCGTGATCAGCGTGTCCATCACGAGACGGAACATGCGGTCCCGATCAGGGCCCGCGGTCCCCGCACCCGTGGGCCCGTCTCCGCCGTCGGCATCAGGGCCGGGGGGTTTGAGGTTCGCCCACTGGTGGAGCGCTCCGTTGAGTTCGGCGCTGAGGACACCGATGACGACGGCGACGATCAGTGCGGCGGTCTCCGGGACCTCTGACAGCGGCACACCGGCAGCGGCCACGATCGCGGTGAGGGCCGTCCAGAACGGGTCGTCGGGCTGGATGAAGTCGGGCTGGTGGCTGAACGAGTACGCCATCAGCTCGGGGTGCCGGTGCGCCAGCGTCCGGAAGTCCGTGGCGAGCAGACGGAGGCGCTCCTGCCAGGGAGCGTCCTGAAGCGTCACGGTGCGGAACTGGGCTCCGACCATCCTCGTCACGCCGCGCAGGACGGCTTCCTTGTTCGGCACGTGGTGGTACAGCGACATCGGGTTCGCGTCGAGCACGGTCGCCAGCTTGCGCATGGTGAGCGCCTCGGCCCCGTCCTCGTCGATGAGCCGCAGGGCGGCGGCGTAGATCCCGGCCTCGGTCAGAGGCACGTCTCGCTTCCTCGTTCCCCGCGGGGGACGTCTCACCTTTTTTTCCATACCTCGTACGGTATCAGCGCCCATACGGCGTACGGAAAATGACTCCGCTCACGGCACCCCTCCCGTGGCCCAGGGTTGCGTCGAGTTTCCATACGACGTATGGTACCAATCCATACGACGTATGTTTCTGTGGTGCAGTGCGGCACCGCTCAGCGCAAGCGCGCCCTTGCTCATCCCCTCCCCTCCCCTCCCCTCCACGCAGAGGAGCACGTCCATGACCACGCACGCCGCGGATGACCTTGCCTCCACCGGGCCCTCGCACGGGATCCCGGTCCTCAAGCCCGCACCGCCGCTTCCGGACACCAACCCGGTCGCGTTCTTCGGCGAGCTGTCCAGGCAGTTCCCCGAGGGCATCTTCAGCCTGGACATCGCGGGCCAGGAGAACGTCTTCGTCTACGACCCGGACCTGGTCACCGAGGTCAGCGACGAGACCCGCTTCGGGAAGCCGATCTTCGCGCCGCTGAGCCACGTCCGGGACTACACGGGCGCGGGCCTGTTCACGGCCCACGAGGTGGAGGACGGTGACGCCTGGGGCATGGCCCACCGGATCCTCATGCCGGCCTTCAGCCAGCGCGCCATGAAGAACTACTACGGACAGATGCTGGAGGTCGCCCAGAACCTCGTGGGCAAGTGGGAGAGCAAGGAGGGGCAGCCGGTCAGGATCACCGACGACTACACCCGGCTGACGCTGGACACCATCGCCCTGTCCGGCTTCGGCTACCGGTTCGACTCCTTCGCCGAGGAGGAGCTGCACCCCTTCCTCAACGCCCTGTTGGAGGCGCTGGTGGAGTCGATGCGGCGCACCCAGGAACTACCGGAGATGACCGCCCAGCGCACGGACGACGACGAGCGATACCGCACGAACATCCAGCTGATGCGGGACCTGGTCGAGAGCGTGATCAAGGAGCGTCGTCAGGGCAGGAGCAACGGCGAGGACGACCTGCTGGGCCTGATGCTCCAGGCCACCGACCCGGAGACGGGCAGGCCGCTGACCGACGACAACGTCCGCGACCAGGTGGTGACGTTCCTGATCGCCGGTCACGAGACCACCAGCGGTCTGCTGTCGTTCGCCACGTACTCGCTGATGCGCAACCCGCACGTGCTGGCACAGGCGTACGCCGAGGTGGACCGCCTCATGCCCGGTGACACGGTCCCGGACTACGACACGATCATGAAAATGGACGTGATCCCGCGGATCCTGGAGGAGACCCTGCGCCTGTGGGCCCCCATCCCGCAGATCATGAAGGCGCCGCTGGAGGACACCGTCATCGGAGGCCGGTACGAACTGAAGCAGGGCACGAAGACGAACCTGCTGATGGGGCCGCTGCACACCCACCCCAAGGCATGGGAGAGGCCGCACGAGTTCGACATCGACCGCTGGCTGCCGGAGAACCGCGCCCGGCACCACCAGCACGCCTACAAGCCGTTCGGCAACGGCCGGCGCGCGTGCATCGGCCGCCAGTTCGCCCTCACCGAGGCCCGCCTGGCGCTGGCGCTGGTGCTGCAGAAGTTCAAGTTCTCCGACACCACCGACTACAGGATGGACGTGCGGGAAGCCCTGACGCGCAAGCCCGGCGACTTCGAACTCGTCATCCGCAGGCGTCAGGAGCACGAGCGGGCCGTGTTCGGCGCCGTCGACCAGCAGAGCGACGACGAGCGGCAGCAGACCGCGGTGAGCGGCGTCGGGGTGAATCTGACCGTCGCCTACGGATCGAGCCTGGGTTCGTGCGAGGACCTGGCGCGCACCATCGCCGACCGCGGTGAGCGCTCCGGGTTCGGCACCACGCTGATGAGCCTGGACGAGCTCGGTGACAACCTGCCCACGGAGGGCCTGCTCGTGGTCGTGGCCGCCAGCTACAACGGCAAAGCCCCCGACAACGCCCAGCACTTCGACGACCTGCTCGCCGCCGGACTGCCGGAGGGCTCACTGTCGAACGTGCGGTTCGCGCTGCTGGGCGCCGGCAACACCCAGTGGGTGGCCACCTACCAGGCGTTCCCCAAGCGGATCGAGGAAGGGCTGCTGGCCGCCGGCGCCACTGCGGTCGTCGAGCGCGGCATCGCGGACGCCGCAGGTGACTTCGACGGCATGGCCAGTCGCTGGACGGACACGCTGTGGGCCACCCTGGCCGAGGAGTACGCCGCCGACACCTCCGAGGCGAGCGGCCCGCGCTACGAGGTCCAGTTGCTCACCGAGTCCGACGTGCGTCCCGCGATCGTCTCCGGGCAGGCACATCCGCTCAAGGTGGTGGCCAACGAGGAGCTGGTGGCCGACGCGACCGGCCTGTGGGACTTCCGGATCGAGCCGCCGCGCCCGTCCGCGAGGTCCATCACCTTCGAGCTTCCCGAGGGCGTCACCTACGACACCGGCAACCACCTGGCCGTCTTCGCCAAGAACGAGCCCGCCCTGGTGAACCGCGCGCTGAAGCGGCTCGGTGTCCCGTACGACCAGGTGCTGCGCCTGGACCTGCCCGCAGGCGGCCGCACGCACCTGCCGGTCGGCGTCCCCGTCACCGCGGGGATCCTGCTCACCGAGTTCCTGGAACTGCAGGACGTGGCCACCCGCTCCCAGATCCAGACCCTGGCCGGGTACACCCAGTGCCCGTGGACCCGGCCGCAGCTCCAGGCGTACACCGCCGACACCGGGGAGGCCGAGGAGCGCTACCAGAAGGAGATCCTCGGCAAGCGCGTCTCGGTGCTGGGCCTGCTGGAGCGCTTCCCGGCCGTCGAACTGCCGCTGGCCGTGTTCCTGGAGATGATGGGCCCCATCCGCCCGCGCTTCTACTCCATCTCCTCCGCCCCGTCGGCCAACCCACGGCAGGTGCGCCTGACCGTCGGCCTGCTGGAGGGCCCGGCCCTGTCCGGCGACGGCCACTACCGCGGCACCTGCTCCTCCTACATCGCGGGCCTGGAGCCCGGGGACGTCGTCTACGGCTACGTCCGCGTGCCCTCCCCGACGTTCGCCCCACCCGCCGACCCCGCCACGCCGCTGATCCTCATCGGCCCCGGCACCGGCATCGCGCCCCTGCGCGGCTTCCTGGAGGAGCGGGCCTGGCAGCACGAGCACGGCATCCAGGTCGGCCTGGCGCAGGTCTTCGTCGGCTGCCGCCACCCCGAGCACGACTACCTCTACCGTCAGGAGATGCGGGACTGGGAGCAGGCCGGCATCGCGCAGATCCACACCGCCTACTCCGCGGTGACCGGCCACCCGGCCCGGTTCGTGCAGAACGCCATCGCACATGCCGCCGACACGGTGTGGCAGGCCATCGAGGACGGCGCGTACCTCTACGTCTGCGGTGACGGCCGCCGTATGGCGCCCGCCGTCCGCGAGGCCCTCGCCGCCATCCACCGTCAGAAGACCGGCAGCGACGACGAGTCCGCCCGGCAGTGGCTCGCGCGGCTCGAAGCGGACGAGCGCTACCAGCAGGACGTCTTCGCCTGACCCTCGTCGTCAAGGCGTGTGACCTCCCGACGCCGGGAGGCGTGCGGCACTCCCCCGCTGCCGGCCGTACGCCCCCCGGCCCCCACAAGCCCTCGCACACCTCAGGGCACCGCTGAACCCCCATGATCGGTGCCGCTCACAGAAAGCAGATCCTCATGGACACCATGCTCGCCGGACGCTTCCACGTGGACAGCAAGAAGTTCGCCGTGGAGGAGGTCCCCATCCCCGTACCCGGACCTGGCGAGGTCCTCATCGAGGTGAAGGCCGCAGGCGTCTGCCTCTCCGACGTCCACCTCCTCGACGGCTCCCTGCCTCCGCTCTTCCTGGACTCCGACACGGTCACCGTGGGCCACGAGGTCTCCGGTGTCGTCCACGCCCTCGGCCCCGGCCTCAAGCGGGGCCTGACCGTCGGCACCCGCGTCACCCTGGAGGCGGGCAAGGCGTGCGGCGAGTGCGAGGGCTGTGTGCGCCATCGCCCCTGCACCCAGGTCCGCACCGCCGGCATCGACTACGACGGCGGCTGGGCCGAGTACATGGTCACCCCCGAGGAGACCGTCGTCCCCATCCCCGACAGCCTGCCCTTCGACCAGGCCGCGATCATCCCCGACGCGGTCTCCACGCCCTACGCCGCCGTCGTCGCCACCGCGGGCGTCCGACCCGCCCAGTCCGTCGGCATCTGGGGCGTGGGCGGAGTCGGCGCGCACAACGTGCGCCTCGCCCGTCTGGTCGGCGCGGCGCCCGTCATCGCCGTCGACCCGCTGCCCAGCGCGCGTGAGCGTGCTCTCGCCTTCGGCGCGGACTTCGCCCTGGACCCGGCCGCCCCGGACTTCGCCGATCAGGTCCGCGCGGCCACCGGCGGTCGCGGCCTCGACTTCGCCTTCGACTGCGCCGGCGTACCCACCGTCCGCGAGCAGGCCGCCTCCGTCCTCGGCCTGGGCGGCTCCCTGATCCTGGTCGGCATCACCCCCAGACCGCTGACCATCACCGAGGGACTGACCTTCAACTACCTGCAGAAGCAGGTCCGCGGCCACTACGGCGGCACGCCCGAAGGCGTCTACGAGCTGGTGCGGCTCGCCGCGGGCGGACGCCTCGATCTGGCCCCCTCCATCACGGACCACATCCCGCTCGTCGACGCGGCCGACGCGGTCAGCCGTCTGGAGAACAAGATCGGCGACCCGATCCGCCTCATCCTCGTCCCCTGACGCCCCGTCAGCAGGACAACAGCCACCCTGGGCAGGGGTGAGTGGGCGCCGGTGCGTGAGGGAGCACCGGCGCCCACGGTTTTCACCCAGCCAGAATGCGCGGAGAGGAGAGGAGCCGTCGACGGTCAGTCGAGGCCGGGCAGCGGGCGACGGGTGACCTCGTGCGCCTCGTCCGCGGAGAGGCCGAGCATGCGCAGGACCATGGCGGCCATGTCGGAGGCGGTCTCGTCGCCGTCGAGGTCGGGGCGGGCCAGCCTCAGCGCCACGAGGGACAGCAGGGTCCCGCCCAGAGCGGACAGGGCCGTGGTCGGGTCGGCGCCGGTGAAGCGGCCCGAAGCGATGCCGCGCTCCAGGTCGCGGAGCGCTCGTGGGGACAGGCCGCGGTCGGAGTGGACGTGGGCCAGGCCGCGGTCGCGCAGGATTCGCATGAGCTCGGGGTGTGAGTCCGCCATCCGGGCTGCGAGCCGGAAACCTGCCGCGACGAGCTCGGCGGGGTCCTCGATCCTTTCCACACGCTCGTCGATGACCTGCCCGAACTCCTCCAGGGCGTCCGTCACTGCCGCGTCGAACAGCTCCGTCTTGGACTCGAAGTGGTTGTAGAAGGAGCCGAAACCGACGTCCGCCCGCTCGGCGATGGCCTGGATGCTGGCGCTGTTGTCCCCGGTCTCCGCGAGGATCTGCCGGGCCGCACGGATGAGTGCCTGACGGGTCTCGGCGCGGCGCCGTTCGAAGCGGTTGCGGGGCGGGGCTGACGTCGGCATACGACCGAGTCTAACAACCGGACCGATGACACCCGCACGACTGATGATTTCCTCAGTTCTTTGGGCCTGCTCTATTGACGATGAGCAACGGCAAAGTTGATGATTTCCTCATTACGGCAGTGTTGCTTGGAGGGCACCATGTCCCACTCCCCCGTTGACAGGGCCGATCTCCGAACGCCCCATCAAGATCTCCACAGTGAGCTCGGCGCCCTGCGCGGTGAGCATCCCGGCCGGTCCCGGAACCCCGTCATCAAGGTGGCGGACCTGGCCTGGCTGGAGTTCGAGAAGCCGGACCTGGACCGGGCCGAGGTGTTCGCCCGGGACTTCGGGTTCGCGATCGCCGCCCGCACCGAGCGGGAGCTGTGGCTGCGCGGTACCTTCGCGGGCCCACCGTGCGTGGTCATCCGGCGCGGGCAGGCGTCCCGCTTCCTCGGGCCGGCGTTCCGCGCGGCCGAACGGGCCGATCTGGACCGGCTCGCCCGCGCGACCGGCAGTGACGTCCGCGACCTCGACGTACCCGGCGGCGGACGGTCGGTCGCCCTGCTCGATCCCGCGGGTCTCCCGGTGCGGGTCGTGCACTGCGCCGAGCCGCTGCCCGCTCTGCCCGAGCAGCAGCCGCTGATCCTCAACACCGGCACCGGGCGTCGCCGTACGAACGCCGCCCAGCGACCGCCCCGCGAACCGTCGCGTATACAGCGGCTCGGGCACGTGGTGCTGGAGACGCGGGTGTTCATGCGGGCCCTGGACTGGTACCTGGACACCCTCGGGATGATCGTGTCCGACTTCCTGTTCCTGGACGGGCAGCGCGGCCGCGGGCCGACCATGGCCTTCATCCGCTGCGACCAGGGCAGCCTGCCCGTGGACCACCACACCCTCGCCCTGCACCTGGGGCCCGGCACCGGGTACGTCCACTCCGCCTACCAGGTCACCGACCTCGACGCGATCGCCGCGGGCGGCGCGTACCTGGCCGAGCGCGGCTACCGCCGCAGCTGGGGCATCGGCCGGCACATCCAGGGCAGCCAGCTCTTCGACTACTGGCGCGACCCCGACCGCCTCATGCTGGAGCACTTCGCCGACGGCGACCTGTTCTCCTGCGACCTCGAACCCGGCTGGGCTCCGATGTCGGCGAGCGGCCTGGCCCAGTGGGGCCCGCCCGTCACCCGTGACTTCCTCGGCGCCAACCCGTCCCCCGCCAAGCTGCGCGACGTCATGCGTGCCCTGCGCGGCGAAAACGAACTCGACCCCGCCCGCCTGCTGGGCCTGCTGAAAGCGATGAGCTCATGAGCACCAACGTTCTGCGCACCCTGGACGGCTGGTGGACCGTACGCGACGAGCGCGCCGTCCGCGTCGACACCAAGGCTGTCACCACCGCCGAGCTGCTCGCCGACCGGGAGGCGGTCCGCGAGGCCGCCGCCTCCGGCGAAAGCGGCACGCCGGTCGCCGACCTGGTGGCACTGCCCCCGGTCACCACCCCCTGCCGGGTGGTCGCCCAGATGGTCAACTACCGCAGCCACGCCAAGGATTCGGGCTTCACCGGCGACATCCCGCCCACCTTTTTCCGCAAGGCGTCCGGCTCGGTCAGCGGCCCGCACGACACGATCGTCCGCCCGGCGCACGTCGACTTCCTCGACTACGAGGTGGAACTCGGCCTCGTCATGGGCGCGACCCTGCCCGTAGGCACCGTCGTGGAAGAGCAGGACCTGCCGCGCTACGTCGCCGGGCTGGTCCTCACCAACGACGTCAGCGCCCGCGATGTACAGCTGACCAAAACCCAGTTCTACGAGAGCAAGTCGTACCCGACCTTCACGCCGACAGGTCCCTACCTGGCCCTGCTGGAGCCCGACGACTTCACCCACCTGCCGAACCTGCGGCTGCGGCTGTCCGTCAACGGCGTACCGCGCCAGGACCGCACCCTCGCCGACATGATCGTACGGCCCGCGCAGGCGCTCACCCTGCTCGCCCGCTTCCAGACCCTCGACCCGGGTGACCTGCTGCTGACCGGCACACCCGGCGGCACCGCGCTGAAGGCCCCGCCCAAACCGGTCGCGAAGATCAGTGCGCTGCTCCCTCCCACGGTGAAGTGGAAGGCGTTCTTCAAGGGGCAGGCCAAGAACCCCCTGTACCTGCACTCCGGTGACGTCGTGACCGCAACGATCGCCACCCCGGACGGGCGGATCGACCTCGGCGAGCAGCGGAACCCTGTGACGGACGCAAGGTGAGCGCCGCAGCCGCCCGCAGACCGGTAGTGATCATCGGCGCGGGGCCCGTGGGGGTCACCGCAGCGCTCCTGCTCGCCCAGCGCGGAGTGCCCAGCGTGCTCCTGGAACGCCACCGGGACATCTACCCCCTGCCGCGAGCCGTCGTCGTGGACGACGAGGTCCGCCGGATCCTGCAGAGCGTCGGCGTTCACGAGGAGTTCGCCGCCGTCGCGCGCCCGGCACCGGGCCTGCGGCTGCTGGACCCCCAACGCCGCGTGATCGCCGAGTTCCCGCGCTCCCCGCACGGCCACCACGGCTTCCCGCAGACCAGCATGTTCGACCAGCCCGAGCTGGAACGCCTGCTGCGCGCGGCCCTCGAGCGCCGCCCCGAGTGCGAACTCCGGGGCGGGGTGGAGGTCGTGTCGGTCACCCAGGACACCGGCGGATCACACGCTCCGACGGGTCCGGTCCGGGTCACCTTCCGCCGCGACGGCAGCGACGAGGACGAGCACGTGTGGGCCGACGCCGTCCTCGGCTGCGACGGCGCCGGCAGCCTCACCCGTGACGCCATCGGCGCCGCATGGGAGGACCTGCACTTCGAGGAGAGCTGGAGGGTCATCGACGTCCGCACCAGCCTTGCGGTGCGCACCTGGGAAGGCGCCGAGCAGGTCTGCTGCCCCACCCGGCCGGCCACGTTCATGCGCGTCGGCGAGGACCGCTACCGCTGGGAGTTCCGGATGGCCGAGGGCGAGCCCCTGGACGGCCCCGCAGGGCGGGAACGCCTGCGCGAGCTGGTCGCCCCCTGGGTGGACCTGCCGTCTGACGGGTGCTTGGACGATGACTTCGAGGTGATCCGGCAGGCGCAGTACACCTTCCGCGCCCGCCTCGCCGACCGCTGGCGCCGCGGACGCGTCTTCCTGCTGGGCGACGCCGCCCACCTCACCCCGCCCTTCATCGGGCAGGGGCTGTGCGCGGGCCTGCGCGACGCCCGCAACCTCACCTGGAAACTCGCCCACGTCCTCCGGCAGGGCGCAGACGAACGGCTGCTGGACACCTATGAGCAGGAGCGCAGACCGCACGCCCGACACATGATCCGTCTCGCGGTCGCCGTCGGCTGGGCCATGACCGGCGGCCAGGACCGCGGCGCGGCGCTCCGCCGGACCGTCGTGGGCGCGGCCTGCCGCGTCCCCGGCGTGACCGCGGCCGTCAGCCGTGACCTCAGCCCCGCCCTGACCGCCGGTCCACTCGTACGGCGCCGCCCCCGGCTGACCGGACGCTCCCTGCCCGGCACCTTCTGCCCCCAGCCCTGGGTACTGCGGGGCGGCAGGCACGTGCGCCTCGACGACGTCCTCGGCGACTCCTTCAGCGTCCTGACCGCCGTACCACCGACCGCGCGGATGACGGGCGTGGCCACGGCACTGGGCGCGCCCACGGTCCACGTCGGGGACCTGAGCGACGACGGCACCCTGGCCGCCTGGCTGGCCCGCGGCCGCGCCGACGCCGTCCTGCTGCGCCCCGACCGCGTCGTACTGGACACCGTCCCCACCGGTGCCGGCGGCTTCACCGACACCGCGGCCTGGGCCCCGCTGCTGCACACCACCCGCCGCCCCGCCGAAGCCCGGCCCGCCCCCTGACGAGGAGCACCGCACCATGACCACCCCTTATCCGGAGCCCTTCCTGTCTCCCGACCCGAAGGCGGCCGTCAACAGCCGCATCACGGACTTCGCCCGCCGGGCCGCCCGGCACCGGGACGCCGAAGGGCTCCAGGACCCCACCGACTACCGGGCCCTGCACCGCTGGTCGGTCACCGACCTGGAGGGATTCTGGGCGGCGGTGTGGACGTACTTCGACGTCGATGCCACCACCGCGTACGAGCGGGTGCTGGACGAGGAGATCATGCCCGGCGCCCGCTGGTTCCCCGGCGCCACGCTGAACTACGCGCACCACGCGCTGCGCGACCTGCACCCGGACGCCCCCGCGATCACCGCCCTGGACGAGACCGGAGCCGGCTACGAGATCACCGGCCGGGAGCTGCGCGCCCAGGTCGCCTCCGTCGCGGCCACCCTGCGCGACCTGGGCGTCGGACCGGGCGACCGGGTGGTCGGCTACCTGCCCAACACCCCCCACGCGATCATCGCCTTCCTCGCCGCCGCCGGCCTGGGCGCGGTGTGGTCGGTGTGCGGCCAGGACTACGCGCCCAAGGCCGCAGCCGACCGCTTCGCCCAGCTCGAACCGACCGTGCTCATCACCGCGGACGGCTACCTCTTCAACGGCACCACCCACGACCGCCGCGCCGCCTCACTCGACCTCGCCGCCGCCCCTCCCACGCTCAGGGCCACGGTCCTCGTGGATCACCTGGGCCTTGCGTGGCCCACGACCCGGGCCGCGCGGCCGACGGTTCTCTGGGGGGACGCGGCCGGCCGTGCCGAGCACCTCGCCATCACCCCGGTTCCGTTCGACCACCCGCTGTGGATCGTCTTCTCCTCCGGCACCACCGGACTGCCCAAAGGCATCGTCCACGGTCACGGAGGCGTCCTGCTCGAACACCTCAAGACCCTCGGCCTGCACTGCGACCTGAACGTCGGGGACCGCCTGCTGTGGTACACCACCACCCACTGGATGATGTGGAACCTGGCCGTCTCCACCCTGCTGACCGGCGCCACCACCTGCACCTACGACGGCAGCCCCGCGCCGGTCGCGCGCCCGGACATCCTGTGGGAACTGGCGGGCCGCCACAAGGTCACCGTCTTCGGCACCAGCCCCCAGTACCTGCTGGCCATGGCCAAGCTCGGCATCGAACCTGCCGTGCACGACCTGTCCTCGATCCGCGTCATCGGCTGCACCGGCTCCGCCCTGCCCGCCTCCACGTACCCCTGGGTCCGCGACCACGTCGGCGCCGACGTCCAGCTGGCCTCCACCAGCGGCGGCACGGACGTCGTCACCGGCTTCGCCGGCAGCGCCCCCACCACCCCGGTGTGGGCGGGTGAACTGTCGGCCCCCAACCTCGGCGTGGCGCTCGCGGCCTACGACGAGGACGGACGGCCGGTCGTCGGCCAGGTCGGCGAACTGGTCGTCACCCGCCCGTTGCCCTCCATGCCGCTGTACTTCTGGAACGACCCCGACGGCAGCCGCTACCGCGACGCCTACTTCAGCGCCTACCCGGGCGTGTGGCGGCACGGCGACTGGATCACCCTCACCCCGCACGGCTCGGTGATCGTGCACGGCCGCTCCGATGCCACCCTCAACCGCAACGGCGTACGCCTGGGCAGCGCCGACATCCACGACATCGTCGAACGCCTCCCCGAGATCACCGAGGCTCTCGTCATCGGCGCGGAGGAACCCGACGGCGGCTACTGGATGCCGCTCTTCGTCGTCCTCGCCGACGGGGTCGGTCTGGACGAGTCCCTGTGCGAGAAGATCCGCGACGCGATCCGCACCGGCGCCTCACCCCGCCACGTTCCCGACGAGATCCTCGCCGTACCGGCCGTCCCGCACACCAGGACCGGCAAGAAGCTCGAGGTCCCGGTCAAGCGCCTCCTCCAGGGCGCCCGCGCCGACCAGGTCCTCAACCCCTCCGCGGTCGACGACCCCGACCTGATCGCCTACTTCGCCGGCCTGGGCGCCGAACGCCGCCAGGCCCGCCGCCCGCGCACCCCCGAAGGCGTCTCGTGATCCCCCCGCCTCGCCGACCTGTCTCCTCGCGCTGGTCTTCACCCCCGAAACGGTTCACAGGCCGGCGAACAGCACGAGGTACCACGCGGCCAGGGCCGCGCACGCCACCGCCGGGATGAGCTTGGGCAGCCCGTCGCCCTTGCGCACGTGCGTGGTCACGGCACCGGCGAGCAGCACCAGCAGCCCGATGCCGGCCAGCTCGCCGCACAGCGGTACGACCGGGCCGAGGGCCACGCCGATGGCGCCCGCCGGCTCCAGTCCGCCGACGACCCGGTAGGCATGGCCGGCGTCCACTCGCCCTGTTAGCGGGCCCATGACGGGACTGGCAGACTGAATCCGTGGTTCCGCTGATGGTCGCGGCGGATGAGATCGCGTCCTCATCGCTTACCGGCGCCAGTGTGGTGTCAGCCTGCGCACTGTTCTTCACCGTCGCGTCGTTCTGGTGGCTCCACGCCCGACAGGGACGCCTGAAGGCGTGGGAACCTCATTCCTTCGCGGCGATCGTCCACGGTTCCACGGCACGCCTACGGCTGCCGCTCGTCCTGCACAACACCGGTCCCAAACCGATCGTCGTGCAGGACCTCATCCTGACCTTCCCCGATGAGCCGGCCTCTCATCTGCCGCTCCTGTGGGTGTCCTCGCCGTCCCGGCTCCAGCCGGGGCCGGACGAGGAGGCGAAGCTGCCCGCCGGATTCGTCGTGCTCGGCCGAGAAGCGCAACAGCTCTTCCTCGAGTTCGAGGCACCGTTCTCCGGATTCCTCCCGGAGGCCCGTGACTACAAGACCCAGATACAGGTGCGGGTCGGCCACCGCAAGGGCTGGCGCCCCTTGCTGACGTTCAGCCTGAGAGCCGCCAACATCATCGATCCAGGTCGCTACACCGTCTACAACAACGCCCCGGTCGAGCTGACGAAGGAAGACCAGAGGAGAGCGGACGCCGCGCTTCTCGAACTGCTGGAAGAGCACGGGGACGGCCTCCCTCCGGACGGCAGGAGACAGGGAGACCCTCCGAATGACGAAGGGGACGCCGACACGAGCCGCTGACCTCGCCATCCGTTGCCGTCGCCTGCCCGTGCGGTGCGGTCACCGCCCCCGCGACATCGCCGCAGGGGCGGTGAACAGCGCGCGGACGGCGGCGCGGACCTGATCGGCGACGATCTCGGGGGTGGAGGTGTCGAGCTTGCCGTCGAGGTGCAGGAACGCCAGGCCGTGGACGAGGGCCCACACCGTGGTCGACAGCGCGTCCGGATCGGCGCCGGGGAAGGCGCCGCGGACGATACCCCGGACGTACTCCGAGATGGCGGCGGTCGCGCTGACCCGTTCCTCGCTGTCCGGATCGCAGGGCTCGGCGAACATCACCCGGAACATCGCCGGGCGCTCCAGCGCGAAACGGACGTAGGCGACGGCGACCTCGGCGAGCTCATCGGGAGTCGTGGGCGCGGGATGCGCCGCGGCCAGGTGTTCGGCGAGTTCGCGGTAGCCCTCCGCGGCGACCGCGGAGACGAGCGCGTCACGGTCCGCGTAGTGGCGGTAGGGAGCCGTCGCCGACACGCCGGCCCGCCGCGCCACCGCCCGCAGGGACAGCCCGGCGCTGCCGTCCTCCTCGAGCAGTTCCCGCGCGGCGCGCAGGCAGGCGGCGCGCAGATCGCCGTGGTGATACGAGCCGCTCGCTTGCGACACAGGTCACGCTCCCTCATGTTTACGTCGCTTACATCGCTGGCCTAATGTGAACGCTGCATACATCGTAAGCGATCGAGATCGAGAGGAGAACTCGGATGACCAGCGAGCTGTTCTCGCCCTTGTCCCTGCGCTCCGGCCAGGTACTGAACAACCGGATCGCCAAGGCGGCCATGGAGGAGAACATGGCCGGTGCCGGCCAGCTCCCGGACAAGGAGCTGATCGGGCTGTACCGCCGCTGGGCGAAAGGCGGCACCGGACTGCTCATCACCGGCAACGTCATGGTCCACGCCGAGGCGCTGACCGGCCCCGCCGGCGTGGTGCTCAACGAGGCCGCGCCGCTGGAGCCCTTCATCGAGTGGGCCGAGGCCGCCAAGGCCGGCGGCGCGGCGATCTGGATGCAGATCAACCACCCCGGCCGCCAGATCGGGTCCGACATGCCCGGTGTCGTATGGGGGCCGTCCGCGGTCGCCGTCGATCTGGGCAAGCACAGCAGCCGCTTCGGCAAGCCCGTCGCCATGACCCCCGAGCAGATCCAGGCCACCGTGACCCGGTACGCGGTCACCGCCCAGCGCGCCGAACAGGCGGGCTTCGACGGTGTCGAGGTCCACGCCGCGCACGGCTACCTGCTGTCGCAGTTCCTGTCCCCCCTGGTCAACAAGCGCACCGACCAGTGGGGCGGATCGCTGGAGAACCGGGCCCGGATGCTGCTGGACGTCGTCCGCACCGTGCGCGCCGCCGTCTCCCCGTCCTTCGCGGTCGCGGTGAAGCTCAACTCCGCCGACTTCCAGCGCGGCGGCTTCGACGCCGACGACGCGCGCCAGGTGATCGAGATGCTCGCACCGCTCGGCGTCGACCTGGTCGAACTGTCCGGCGGCAGCTACGAGAGCCCGGCGATGTCGGGCCGCGCCGCCGACGCGCGCACCCAGGCCCGCGAGGCGTACTTCCTCGACCTCGCGAAGGACCTGGTCAAGACCAGTCCGCTGCCGCTGATGCTCACCGGCGGCATCACCCGCCGCGAGACCGCCGACAGGGTCCTCGACAGCGGCGTGGCGATCATCGGCATGGGCACCGCCCTCGCCGTCACCCCGGACCTGCCCGACCGCTGGCGCCACGGCCGCGAGGCCGACGCCCAGCTGCGGCCGGTCACCTGGTCCGACAAGGCCCTCGCCTCGGCCGCCGGCATGGCACAGGTCCGTCACCAGATGCGCCGCATCGCCCGCGGAAGCCGCCCCACCCCCCACACCCACCCGGCGATCGCCCTCGTCTCCGAGCGGCGCAGGCAGCGACGGGCCCTGCGTCGCTACCGCGCCTGGCTGTCCGCGTCACAGGGCGCCGCGTAAGCGTGCCACCGGAAGGGCCCCGGGTGTTCGTCGCTCATCACGACCACCTGGGGCCCTTCCGGTCTGTCGCCACATCGCCGGTCGGAGCCGGGCCGTCTCGAAGACGGGAGCGACACCCGCCTGGGGTACGACGCCCCGCACCAGCCCCCTGTACGCCGGACGGCGCGGCTCCATCGGAACCGCGCCGTCCGGCGTCCGACGTGTGCCGTTGCCGTAACCGTTGGCGTTGGCGTTGGCGTTTCAGCGGACGCCGGCCGCCTTGAGGACCTTCAGCGCGCCGGTCAGGAGGGTGGCCCAGGTTTCGGGCGAGATGCCCGACGGCGGAGTGAACCCCTGGATGCGCTGGTGGGCGACGGTCTGGGCCTCGGTGTACTTGAGGATGCCGTCGGCTCCGTGGCGACGGCCGAGTCCCGAGTCGCCCATGCCGCCCATCGGCGCGTCGATGCTTCCCCACGCGGCGGCGAAGGCCTCGTTCACGTTGACGGTGCCGGCGTGCACGCGGGCGGCGACGGCCCGGCCCCGGGCCCCGCTGCCGGACCAGACGCTGGCGTTGAGGCCGTACGGCGTGGCGTTGGCCAGGGCGATCGCCTCGTCATCGGTACGGAAGGGGTAGACCGAGACGACCGGGCCGAAGGTCTCTTGCTCGCACAGTGTCATGTCGGGGGTGACGCCGGTGAGGATGGTCGGCTCGTAGAACAGCGGGCCGAGGTCCGGTCGGGCCTTGCCGCCGGCGAGCACGGTCGCTCCCTTGGCCACGGCGTCGTCGACGTGCTCCCTGACGGTGTGGAGCTGGGCGGCGGTGGTGAGGCTGCCGACGTCGATGCTGTAGTCGTAGGCAGCGCCGACCTTGAGCCGCCTGGTGCGCTCGACGAACGCGGCGACGAACCGGTCACGGATCGACTCGGCCACGTACAACCGCTCGATGGAGACGCAGAGTTGGCCGGCCGAGGGGAAGCACGCGGCGACGGCGCCGTCGGCGGCCTTGTCGATGTCCGCGTCGTCCAGGACGATCATGGCGTTCTTGCCGCCGAGTTCGAGGGACGCGCCGATGAGGCGCCGGCCGGCATCGCTCGCGATCTTGCGTCCGCTGGCGGTGGAGCCGGTGAACATCATGTAGTCGGCGTTGTCCATGAGCGCGCCGCCGATGGAACTGCCCCGCCCGACCACCATCTGCCACACGCCCGCCGGCAGACCGGCCTCCTCCATCAGGTCCAGCGACCACAGCGCGGTGAGCGCGGTCTGGGTGTCGGGCTTCTGGACGACGGCGTTTCCGGCCATGAGGGCGGCGATGGCGTCGCTCGCGGCCATGCTCAACGGGTAGTTCCACGGCGAGATGACCGTGACGACGCCCTTGGGGTGACGCAGTTCGGTGGTGTGGGTCAGCACCGGGATCGCGCCGCGGCGCCGCTTGGGCTCCAGGTACTTGGCGGCGTTGCGCGCGTAGTACCGGGACGTGATCGCGATGTCGACCACCTCGAGGAAGGCGTCACGGCGGGTCTTGCCGTTCTCGGCCTGCATCAGGTCCAGCGCCTCGTCCTGGCGGGCCATGACGAGGTCGTGGAAGCGCAGCAGGATCTTCTTGCGCCGGCTCAGCGGGGTGGCGGCCCAGGCCTTCTGGGTGATGCGGGCCCGGGTGAACGCGCGCTCGACGTCCGCCGGTGTGGAGACCGGCAGGTCGGCCAGCGGCGCACCGGTGTACGGGGCGTTGGTGGTGACCCGCGCGGCGTCGGGCGCCGCCACCACCCGCGCGGCCAGCCGCTGGATCAGAGCCGGAGTGAGCGAGGCGGGCAGCACGGAGGTGCGGGCAGCGGTCGTGGGAGGGGTGGCGTCCGTGGGAGCGGTGGCCGAGGGTGTGGCGGCGGAAGGGGTGGCGTGGTCGGTGGTCATGACGGAGCTCCTTGCTACCGGCTGCGGACCGAGGTCGGGACCGGCATGTGCAGGGCGAGCTGGCCCTCGGTGACGACGTCGAACTGAATCGTCCGGATCGGCTTGAGGGAACGCAGGTCGTCGGCCATGCGGCCCTCTCCCACCTGGAGCGCGAGATGGCGCGGAACCAGCTCGGTACCGGCCGACAGCACGTTGGTCTGGCTCAGCGTCGAGTGCCAGGCATCACCGATCGACGTGTACGAGGTGAGGGTCGAGACACGCCGGCCGCTCGGGTAGGTGGTCTGGGCGGGCGTCGCCGCGAGCAGCGACAGGTCGGTTCCGCCGGCGTCGTTGGCCACGCGTGCGGTCGTCCGATCGGCGTCGATGTCGACATCAAGCGTGGTGACCCACTTGGGGAAGCCGTAGCCGTCGTGGCCGCGCACCTGGGCGATGTCCGTGCTCACCGGCAGGGACAGCACGTAGGAATCGAGGTGCTCGTTCTTCAGGGCGGCGACGAGGTCGAAGAAGCCGAGCTTGCCGTGCCGGGCCGGCTTCACGGCGATCCCGACGGCGGCCTCGGTGTAGAAGTCGATGTCGCACACGTCGTAGCGGAAGAACATCACGGATATCAGCCCGAGACCCGGCGCGACCTCCAGCGGGGCCAGCTCCCCGGGCAGCCGGGAACGGATCGCACGGGAGCGGGCGAGCATCGTGATCCGGGCGGTCGAGACGCGGTAGTAGAAGTTCGGGGTGAGCGTGGTGCCGATCGGCGAGTCGACCTTCGTCTTGGGCAGCCGGCGGAAGAAGTCCACGCCGCTGACTCGGGGATCGCGGGCGACTTCGTCCAGATCGGTGTCCATCCGGTAGCGGTCGTACAGGCCCCCCTTGGGGACGGCGACCGTACGGCCACCGAGGTCGACCTCGACTGTTTCCTGCTGGGACAAGGGCATCGGCACTGCTCCCCGGCTCGCATGTTGACGGTGATTACATGAGAGTAGGCCCGAATGTAAGCACCGTCAACAATCGTCGGGTGCACGTGGTGCTCCACTCCGGCAAGCCGCCGGCACTCCTGTGCCACGCGCCCGGATGGACAGAAGTGAAGGGCTGGTCCACTCTTCACTTCCATGACCGCCCCTCATCGTGAGGCTGCCACGCGAGCGCGGCTGCCTGAAGCCATTCGTGTCGTAGCCGAGGAGATAGCCGGATTGCTCCGGTCGTGTACAGATGCCACGGTGCCCATTCCTGGTGCCGAGTGGACGGTTGGCGAGTCCGCGGCGCATCTGGTCCTGGCCAACGAGTTGATGGCTGCCCTTGCCGCAGGGCACGAGCAGGTATACGGCGACGGCACACCAGGGGGACTTGCCGCTGCCAACGCCGCCTCGCTGGTTTCCTTCCCCGAACGCGACACCTCCGTCCTGGCGGACGGCATCGTCCGGCATGCGCGGGCGTTCACCGAGGCGGCCGGCCTGCGGTCGGCGGACACACCGACGGTGACACCGCTGGGGCCCATGGACTTGGGAACCCTTGGCTCCTACCTGCTGACCCACATGCTCGGGCACGGCTATGACATCGCAGCGGCACTCGGCCGGCCACACATGATCGACCGTGACAGGGTCGATTTGGCGATGCCGTTTCTGATCACTGCGATGCCCCGTGTCGTCGATGTACGAGCGGCTGACGGGCACAGTGCCTGTTACGAGCTGAGGGTGCGCGGCCTCTCTCGGCTCACAGTGACGTTCACCAACGGCACGGTGGGCGTGCACGCCGATCCCCCGCGCCGTCCCGACTGCACGATCATGATCGAACCGATCACGTTCTTCCTGCTCGCACTGGGCAGGCGCAGTGCCACCGGTGCCATCGCCCGCGGCAAGGTCCTCGCCTGGGGGCGCAAGCCCTGGCTCGCGCCAGGTTTCCCCGCGTTGTTCACCGCACCATGACGGAACGCTCGCCTGGTCCCGCCCAGAACGCACATTGAGCTTCCTCGAGACGCGAAGAGCGATGCGGGCGTCGCGCGTTCAGCCGGGTCGACGTGAGGTCCGCCGGCCCGACGCACACTCGACGGGGCCGACCCCGTCGAGTGTGCGTCGGGTCGTACCGAGCGCTCGGATCCGCAGGCAAGGGATCATCCTGCGCCGCTCTCCGGGTACCGTCAGGGTATGAGTCATCCACACCCCGAACTAAAAGCCGCCCCTCCCCTTCCCGAAGGTGGGCTGCGGGTCATCGCCCTGGGCGGCCTGGGTGAGATCGGCCGCAACATGACCGTCTTCGAGCACGCGGGCAAGCTCCTGATCGTCGACTGCGGCGTGCTGTTCCCCGAGGAGACCCAGCCCGGCGTGGACGTGATCCTGCCGGACTTCACCTCGATCCGGGACCGGCTGGACGACGTCGTGGCCGTGGTGCTCACCCACGGCCACGAGGACCACATCGGCGGCGTGCCGTACCTGCTGCGCGAGCGGAGGGACATCCCGGTCGTCGGCTCCAAGCTGACGCTGGCGTTCCTGGAGGCCAAGCTCAAGGAACACGGCATCCGGCCGCGCACGGTGCGGGTACGCGAGGGCGACCGGCGCGGCTTCGGGCCCTTCGACTGCGAGTTCGTGGCGGTCAACCACTCCATCCCCGACAGCCTCGCGGTCGCGATCCGCACCCGGGCCGGGCTGGTGCTGCACACCGGCGACTTCAAGATGGACCAGTTCCCCCTCGACGACCGGATCACCGATCTGCGCGCTTTCGCCCGCCTGGGCGAGGAGGGCGTGGACCTGTTCCTCACCGACTCCACCAACGCCGAAGTACCCGGCTTCACCACCTCCGAGCGGGAGCTGAACCCGGCGATCGAGCAGGTGATGCGCACCGCGCCGCGCCGGGTCATCGTCTCCAGCTTCGCCAGTCACGTGCACCGCATCCAGCAGGTCCTGGACGCCGCCCACCAGCACGGCCGCAAGGTCGCCTTCGTCGGGCGGTCGATGGTCCGCAACATGGGAATCGCCCGTGACCTGGGGTATCTGAAGGTCCCCTCCGGTCTGGTCGTGAGCACGAAGGAGCTGGAGAAGCTCCCGGACCACAAGGTCACTCTGGTGTGCACCGGCTCCCAGGGCGAACCGATGGCCGCGCTGTCCCGGATGGCCAACCGCGACCACATGATCCGCATCGGCAAGGGCGACACCGTCCTGCTCGCCAGCTCCCTCATCCCCGGCAACGAGAACGCCATCTACCGGGTGATCAACGGGCTCACCCGGTGGGGCGCCCACGTGGTCCACAAGGGCAACGCCAAGGTGCACGTCTCCGGGCACGCCAGCGCCGGCGAACTCGTCTACTGCTACAACATCGTCAAACCCCGCAACGTCATGCCCGTGCACGGCGAATGGCGCCACCTGCGGGCCAACGGCGACCTCGCCATCCGTACCGGTGTCGACCCCGACCGGGTCGTCATCGCCGAGGACGGCGTCGTCGTCGACCTCGTCGACGGTCGCGCGTCCATCACCGGCAAGGTCCCCGCCGGCAACGTCTACGTGGACGGCATGGAAGTCGGCGGCGCCACCGAAGCGTCCCTCAAGGACCGCCTCACCCTCGCCTCCGAAGGCGTGCTCACGGTGGTGGCGATCGTCGACGCGGACACCGGCGCCCTCGCCGAGGCCCCCGACTTCCTGGCCCGCGGCTTCGTGCACGACGACACCACCTTCGAGCCGGTCATCCCCGTCATCGAGAAGACCCTGGCCACAGCGGCCGAGGAAGGCGTCGGGGACGCGCGCCAACTCGAACAGCTCCTCGCCCGCGCCGTGGCGAACTGGGCGTTCCGCGCCCACCGCCGCAAGCCCCTCATCATCCCCGTCATCATCGACGCCTGAGTCACGGCCCGGCGGCGCAGCGTGCCCTCAGGTGTCGAGGCCGAGTTCGGCCCAGACCGTCTTGCCCGGCTGACGAGGGGTGACGCCCCAGCGTCGGGCGAGTCGGTCGAGGAGCTGCATGCCGAAACCGCCGGGCTCGGTGTCCGCGGTGGCGCGATGGCGGGGCCAGCGGTCGCTGGAATCGCTGACGGCTATGCGCAGCCACCGCCCGTTCCAGGTGAGCTGGATCAGCGGCGGGCCGGAGCCGTGGCGGATGGCATTGGTGATCAGTTCCGAGGCGAGGAGTTCGGCGGTCTGGATCATCCGGTGCCGGCGCAGCGGGCCGCCGAAACCGTCCACGCAGGCGCGGACCCAGTGCCGGGCGGCTGTGATGCTCGCCGTGACTGCGGGGAAGCGCGTCTCGCAGGATGAGATGGTCGAGTCGCCGTTCACGAGATTCCTCCAGCGCGGGTGGCTCCGGGCCGTCGCCGACCGGTGCTCTGCGCAGCCGGTGGGGGCCTTGTGTCGGGTTGCCCGTGCGAGCCCGGTGAACCATCCCAGAGGCGACCTGCCCTCGGTGGGCGGCGGCTGGCACGACGTCTACGACGTGGCCGACCTGGACGCCGATCAGGTCCGCCTGAGCGTCCGCGACCGGCGCTCGGGAAGGTCGGTGTCGGCCGGCTGACCGGGGTGTCCGGCCGGCGGCGGCGCAGGGCCGGGGTGCGTCTGACGCAAAGAGAGCCGGACCTCGCCGTTGCCGCACGGCATAGCCGGTGCGGCATCGGGAAACCCGGGTCTCGCACTGCTTGCCGGACCGACGGAGGGAGCTCGACATGAACCGGATCGAGGAGGGTTCATCCGGTCTTCCCCAGCCGTTGCGGGCCATCGGCTCCGGGCTGCGCCGCTTGCCCGGAGCGGATCAGGTGAACAAGGTCGCCGACAGCGCACTGGACTGGATCGGAGTCGTCTCTCCACGCGGGCGCCGGGTGGCGGTCTACACCGGAGCCGGGGTGCTCGGCCTCGCCGGAGTGGTGGAGTGGCCCGTGGCCCTCACCGGGGCGGCCGTCGCCTGGCTGACCCAGCCACGCCCCCGGCAAGGCGAGCGCCCGCCGAGGGAGCTGACACAGGACGGCATGCCGTCCGCCGTGACCGGCACCGGCACCACGCCCAGGGAGACCACCGACCCGGAGGCCTACGGTCCCGGTGACAGGCTGGCACCCTCCCATTTCCACCAGGACCGCACCGCGGATCACCCGCACGAGCAACCGGCCAAGGTCGGCGACCCCACCACGGCGTCCGCGCTCAAGCAGGTCGCGAGGGCCTCCTCGCACCACCCCGCACCACACCGGTCCCAGGACGCTCCCGAGAGCCTGCCTGACACAGGGGTGTGAGCCTGGAACTGCCGTGGGACGGTTCCCATCGGCGGCGGGAGGGGCGCCGGTGCCGTGCGTACGCGTCGTTCCTAGGAGATGCGGAACTCGAATTCGGGACGGTCCCACGGCACGGCGGGCGGGTTCGCGAGCGCGGTCCCGGTCCGCACCGCGCCGGCGCGGTGGTAGAAGTCCTCGGCGGGAAGGTGCGACACGACCTTGACACGGTCGAGCCCGGCGGCACGGGCCTCGGACCGCATGTGCGCGACCAGCAGTCGTCCGATCCCCCGTCCTTGCGCTTCATCGGCGACGAACAGCAGGTCGAGTTCCGGTGGGGCGAGGACGAGCGAGTAGAACCCGAGGACCCGGCCCGCGTGCTCGTCGGCGCCGACGGCCACGAAGGCGCGGTGGGCCTCGATGTAGTCGGGACCCACCCGGTAGCCCGCGACCGCGGCCGCGTACTGACCCCGGTAGGCGCCTGAGCCACGCACGAGCCGCGTGAGCCGCTTGGCATCCCGCGCGACGGCCCTCCGTATGGTGACCGGCGGACCGGCGGGGGATGTGCGTGAGGTCATCGGGGGAGTATCCCGCACCGCGGGGTGCCTTCGTGCGGCGGGGTCGGGCCGGCGTGGGCCATGGCAACGACCGGACCGACCGGCAGCTCACCGAGGTGCTGGTGGAGCTGTGCGAGGCGGATCCGGCGCTGGTGCGCATCGTCCGCGGGGGCCTGGCGGGCCGGCTTGCCGTCCGCCGGCGGGTTCGTTCCGGACTTCGTCCTGGGGGACGCCCGGCACCGTCGGCGGGCGGCAAGCCGGGGCGGCCAGGGGCCCCTCGTCCGGATCATGCCGGGCTGATCCGGACGAAAGACCCTAGGACGCCGGGTCGTCGACCTTGAGCCTGGCTCCGGTGTCGGCGACGAAGACGACCAGGAGCCGGGCCCGCCGGGTCTGGCTGGCGTTCTCCGTCAGCACATGGTGGGCGCCCGGCTCCTCGACCCAGTTCTCGCCCTGGTGGTAGGTGTGCACGGGCTTGTCTCCGAGTCTGCTGCGCACGGTGCCTTCGAGGACGTACGCGTAGACGAACGCCTGGCCGTGCCGGTGCGGCATCGCGCGCGCGTTGGGCGGGAAGTCGACGATCGCCGAGGTGAACGTCTTGCCCTTCACGTTCGGAAGTGCCTGCTGGAGCAGCGGTTCCAGGGTTTCGGCGGGGCGTGTCGACGCCATGGCCGCGGGGGATGCCGCGGCCGGGGTCGGCCGGACGGCGTGGACGGCCTGGCCGCTGGTCGAGCAGGCCGTGGCCGCGGCCAGTGTGGCGGCGACCAGCAGACCGCCGGCGATCCGCATGCCGATCATGATCGGTCTCCTGTTCGGTCGTCCGTGACGCGGATGATCGTCCTGCCCGGGCTGTGCGTGCCGGGGGCGAACGCGGAGGGTGCCTCGGCGAGCGGCCGGACGGCACCGACGAGCGGCTTGAGCCGGCCGTCCCTGAGCCGCGCGGCGAGGTCGCTGAGCCGGGCGCGGTCGGGTTCGACGACGAAGAAGACCGCCCGCCCGTCCTTGGGCCGGGTCGTGGGCGGCGCGGTGATGGTGACCAGCGTGCCGCCGGGGCGGACCAGGGCGGCCGAACGGTCGAGGATGTCGCCGCCGATCACGTCGAACACGACGTCGGCCTCGCCGGCCTCCTCCAGCTTCCCGGTCTCCAGGTCGACGAAGGTGTCGACACCCAGCGCGAGCGCTCTTTCCCGGGCGGATGACCGGCCGGTTCCGATGACGCGGGCGCCGGCCTCGCGGGCGAGCTGTACCGCGATCGAGCCGACGCCGCCCGCGGCGCCGTGGATCAGGACGGTCTGGCCCGTGGTGAGCCGGCCGTGGTCGAACAGGCCCTGCCAGGCGGTGAGCCCGGAGATCGGCAGTGCGGCGGCCAGAGTGTGGTCGATGCCGGCGGGCAGGGGGGCGAGGTTGCGGGCCTCCACGGCGGTGTACTCGGCGAGGGTGCCGTCGCGGGTCCAGTCGGCCAGGCCGAACACCCGCTGGCCGACGCTCAGGCCGGTGGTGCCGTACCCCAGCTCCACGACGACGCCCGAGAGCTCGTGCCCGGGCACGCTCGGCGTCCGGTCGCGGCCGGCGCGATCGGTCCACGTGGCGGGCCAGTCCAGCTCTCCGGGGGTGAAGCCGGCGGCGTGCACCCGCACGACGACGTCGTTCTCGGCCGCGTGCGGGTAGGGCAGGTCCGTCAGGGACATCCCGCCGACACCGGCGTCACGGTCCCGAACTGTGATGGCTTGCATACAGGTCCTTACGGGGTGGGGCGGCGACCCACGCGCGGCCCGTTCGGCTCGTGCGTTCCTGCGTCGCCCGTCGTGCGTTTCTCATCAGGGAGACGAGACGGCCCTTCCGGGTGTGACGGCCCGGAGGCGTTCGAGTTTGTCCGGGTTGATGACCCTGTGGTAAGCGGTGATCAGACCGTCGGCGATCTGGACCGTGTCGACGGAGTAGACCCGGCCCTCCCGGTGGAACACGAGGGCCGGTTCGCCACCGACCTCGGCGAAGTCGATGTGGTCCGGATGCCACCGGCGCCCGGTGCGCACCATGACCTGGGCGACGCGCTCGCCGCCGTGTATGGGCTTGCGTGCCGCCGAGACCTTGCCGCCGCCGTCGGTGACGTAGACGGCGTCCGGGTGGAGGAGCCTGACCAGGCCGGCCAGGTCCCCGGCCTCGTAGGCGGCGCGGAACGCCGTGAGGACGCGCCGGCGTTCGGTCTTCGTCGCCCGCGGCGTGGACTGCCTCGCCCCGGCCACCCGCCGCCGTGCCCGCGAGGCGAGCTGCCGGGCACCCGGCACGGACACGTCCAGTACGTCGGCGATCCGGCCGAACTCCAGGCCGAAGACGTCGTGCAGGACGAGGGCCACCCGCTCGGGCGGGCGCAGCTCCTCCATGATCAGGAGCATCGCCGCGCTGACGGACTCGTCGACGAGCACCGGCTGCGACGCGTCGGCCCCGGTCAGCAGCGGCTCCGGCAGCCACGGTCCGACATAGGTC
The DNA here is from genome assembly GCF_040704595.1 of Streptomyces sp. NPDC046870. Taxonomy (NCBI): domain Bacteria; kingdom Bacillati; phylum Actinomycetota; class Actinomycetes; order Kitasatosporales; family Streptomycetaceae; genus Streptomyces; species Streptomyces sp. NPDC046870. The sequence continues at coordinate 39,628 of NZ_JBEYXM010000018.1, read as the reverse complement.
TCCCGGCGGAAGCGGGCGCTCTTGAGGACGTCGTACGACCGTCGCGCGGCCACCGTCACCAGCCAGGCCCGCAGATCACCGATGTCCCGCAGATCCGCGCCGGCCGCCCGCAGCCACACGTCCTGGGTCACGTCCTCGGCGTCGGCGACACTCCCGAGCAGCCTGTAGGCCACGCCGAAGACGGCGGGCCGGTGCCGCTCCCACTCGGCCGCGAGCCGGTCCTCCTGCCCGGGACACTGCTCCCTGTCGCGGAACGGCGTCATGGTGTGGGTGGTTTCGGCGACCGCAGTCGCTCCGGGGATCCCGCCCCCGCGATGATCTCGCTCATGGCCTGTGAACCTTCCGATGTCGCCGCCCTGCGCACGGACGCCGCGTCCGCCTTCCACAGTGCCTGCCCCCGCGCGCCCGACGCCGCCTCTCTCCGGCCATGAGCCACCCGCATCCGGACAGGCGGGCCGGTCAGCCCCGGACGAACTCCAGGAGGTCGGCGTTGAACCGCTCCGCGAACTCGGGAACCATCGACAAGCCGTGCGGAGCACCCGAGTACACCTTGAGGGTCGCGTCCTCGACGATCCGCGAGGACTTCTCGGCGGACGCCACGATGGGGACGATCTGGTCGTCGTCGCCGTGGATGATCAGCGTGGGCACGTCGAACTTCTTCAGGTCCTCGGTGAGGTCGGTCTCGGAGAAGGCCTTGACGCAGTCGTGGGCGCCCTTGATGCCCACGGTCATGCTCCAGAGCCAGAACGCGTCGCGGGTTCCCTGCGAGACGGTCGATCCCTCGCGGTTGGCGCCGTAGAAGGGGGCGCTGAGGTCCTCGTAGTACTGGGAGCGGTCCGTCAGCACGCCGTTGCGGATCTCGTCGAAGACCTCGACCGGCAGCCCCTCGGGGTTCGCCTCCGTCTTGAGCATCAGCGGGGGGATCGCCCCGAGCAGGACCGCCTTGGCGACACGGTCCGTTCCGTGCCGGCCGATGTAGCGCGTGACCTCGCCCCCTCCGGTCGAGTGACCGACCAGGACGATGTCGCGGAGGTCGAGGGTCTCGATGACCGCGGCCAGGTCGTCGGCGTACGTGTCGAGGTCGTTCCCCTGCCAGGGCTGGCCGGAGCGTCCGCCCCCGCGCCGGTCGTGGGCCACGGCCCGGAAGCCGTTGTCCGCCATCAGTTTCAGCTGCGGGTCCCACGCGTCCGCGATCAGCGGCCAGCCGTGGGAGAAGACCACCGGTGGGCCCGACCCCCAGTCCTTGAAATAGATCTGTGTGCCGTCCTTGGCGGTGGCGAAGGCCATGATCGCCCCTCCAGCCTTGTCCGGGTTGGCGTTTGCTGAAGATTCGGTGCCCGAGCCGCAGGGGCCGTGTCGCGCCGCGGGGGGACGACGGACGGGTCCGCACCGAAGGCGGCCGATGAGCACGTCGTGGCTCCACGCTACCCGGGAGCCCCCGCTTCAGCGCGCCGGGCGGTCCGCGGCGGCCCGGCGCCCGGAACGCCGCCGCTCCCCGCTGCCATGGCAGGGAGCGGCGCGGGCGCGGCATAGTTGCAGTATGTCCTCGGATCGCGCCGCGAGCTGCCCGGCCGGGGAGCGGGCTGTGGAACCGGGTGACGTCCTGGCAGTGCTCGGTGCCGGCATGACGGTGTCCGTGTGGACCCGGGCCGCCGAACGCCTCTGGGGCTATGCGGCCGGCCAGGTGCTGCACGGCCCCGCCGAGAGGCTGTTGGTGCCGAGCGCCCCGGACAGCTCCCGTGTCTTCGCCGGCGGTCCCTGGTCGGGGCGGGTGCGGATCCGCCGCCGCGACGGCCGTGAGGCGACCGCGTACCTGCGGATCACTCCTCTCGACGCCGACGGCCGCGCGGGCTGGCTCGTGTGGGGGCCGAGCGCGTACGACCGGCCGGGGCTGGATCCGGCGGCGCTGGACGCGCTCGTCCACCGCTCGCCGGTCAGTCTGGCCATCTGGGACCGGGAGGCGCGCTGCGTGTGGTTCAACGACAGCGTGCACCACCGGGACCTCTACGGCTCCGGACCGGAGCTGGGCGGTCATGTCACCGACGTGGTCCGCGCTCGTCACCCGGAGTTCCTGGAACGAGCCATGGCGCGCGTCCTCCGCACCGGCGAACCGCTCCTCGGGCACGAACTGTGGGCGGCCGGGTCCCGGCCTCCCGGCGGTCGCTACCGTGTCGACCTGGTCCGTCTCGACGGGTCCGAGGGACGGCCGCTGGGCGTCTGTTCCGTGGCGGTCCGGGCCGGCATCGGGCAGCAGGGCGGGCCACTGTGTCTGCTCAACGCGGCGAAGAGCCGCATCGGCACGGATCTGGACCCGTTGGTCACCAGTCAGAGTCTGGCGGAGACAGCGGTACCCGACCTCGCCGACTACGTCACCATCGACCTCGTCCAGCCCGTGCCGCTGGACAAGGAGCCCCTGAGGCGCCTCAAGCCCACCGGTTCGGGCATCCCCGGCTTCTACCGCGCGGCCGCCGCCTCCATCCACGACGATCTCCGCGAGTCCCTCTGGGCACGCGGGACACCGGTCTACGTCCCGCCGTCGTCCCCGTTCACCACCGTGCTGAACCATCGCAGGTCCTATTTCGAGCCTGTTCTCGACACCTCCCCCGGCACATGGCTCGACGACGACCCGGACCGGGCCCGGGTCATCCGCCGGACCGGGATGCACTCCCTCATGATCGTCCCGTTGCAGGCCCACGGCACGGTGCTCGGCATCGCCGTCTTCGTGCGCAGCGAGAACCCGGTCCCGTTCAGCGCGGCGGACCTCGCCCTCGCGGAGGAGCTCGCGGCCCGCGCCGCACTGGTCATCGACAACGCCCTGCGCTTCACGCGGGGGCGAACGGCGGCGCTCGCCATACAACGCGACCTGATGCCGCACCACTTGTCGGGGGGCAGCACGGTCGAGGTGGCCACCCGCTACCTGCCCGCGGACACCCACGGCGGGGTCGGCGGCGACTGGTTCGACGTCATCCGGCTGTCCGACGCCCGCGTGGCCCTGGTGGTGGGGGACGTCGTCGGCCACGGCATCCACGCGGCCGTGACCATGGGGCGCCTGCGCGCCACGACCCGTGCGCTGAGCAAGCTGGCACTGCCGCCGGACGAGTTGCTCCGTCTCATGGACGAACTCGCCCTCGATGCCGCCCGGGAGCGCTCCGACGACGGCCGCTCGATGCCGTGGGCCTTCGGAGCCACCTGCTTCTACGGCGTGTACGACCCGGCCACCCAGCGGTGCACCATGTCCAGTGCCGGCCATCCCCCGCCCGCGATCATCTCCCCCGACGGATCGGTCGACTTCGCGGAGGTGCCCCCGGGCGCGCCCATCGGGGTGGGGCTGGGCTCCTACGAGGCGATCGAGGTGGAGCTGCCGGAAAGGAGCGTGGTCGGGCTGTACAGCGACGGCCTGATCGAGACGGACCGCGACGTGGACCGCGGGCTGGAACGGCTGCGCACCGCTCTCGCCGGGCCCGTCTCCGGTCTCGACGAACTGTGCGCGTGGGTCATCGACAGCCTGGTCCCCGACGGACCGGTGGACGACGACATCACCCTCCTGCTGGCCCGCACCCGCCCCGCCGCCGGCCGGCAAGGGCCGGCGGGAGCCTGAGGAACGCCGCCCGCCCGGAGCGTCTCAGCGGCCCGGTGCCGTCCCGCCCGGGTGGCCGGGGCCGGGCGGTTCCCCGCCGCGCTCGATGACCGCCTTCCCCGACGACGAGGGCTGCGAGGGCGCCGCTTCCCGACCGGTGAGCGCATCGTCCCTTTCGCCATAGATTGCACACCTCGATCGGGGTACTCGCGATACGTCCGGACGTACTACACCCTCCGAAGGTGGAGACCATGACCACTTCCCCCAGGCCGTCCATGGAGACGCACCCCGACATCGTCGACATGCGCCTTCGGCACGAGATGGCGGAGCGCGCCACGAGCACGCCCCAAGGCCAGGCCATCGAGACCATGGCACTGCTCACCGGTCTGTACCTCGCGGCGTCACCCTGGATCACGGGCTTCAACAACCTGTCCACCCTGGCGGTGACCAACCTGCTCACCGGCATCGCGTACGCGGTCCTGATGAGCGGCGGATTCGGCCGGGCCTTCGAACGCACCCACAGCATGGCGTGGGCGTCCTGTGCCCTCGGCGTGTGGGCGATCATCGCGCCGTGGGTGGTGGCCGGCAACGTCAGCACGACGAAGACGATCGTGAACAACGTCATCGTCGGCGCGCTGGCCCTGCTGCTGGCCCTGGCCGCCAGCGCGGCCGCCCGGACGGCGGAGTCGTCCGAGGCACGGCGCGGCATGTCGACGTCGTACGCGCCCGGTCGCGGCTGACGCCGCCTCCGCGCTCGGACGTGCGGCTCGCGGGACCACCGGGCAGGACCCGGTGGTCCCGCGAGTGCGTGCCGGGGGCCGTGTCAGGTGCCCCGCTGTTCCTCGCCGGGGCGGCGCAGGACCGTGAGCAGGTCGTCGTGGTCCGCCACGGCTTCCAGGGAGAGCGTGTGGTAGCCGGCCCGGTCGAACAGCACGGTGATGCGGTCCCCGTCCTCGCTGAGCACCGTGCCCTCGCCCCACTTCTCGTGCCGGACCTCGGTCCCGGTCGGGAACGACGCGGCGGTGGGGTGCGCGGGCCGCCGGTCGCCGCCCGCGCCGTGTTCGGCCTGGTCGGCGGCCCCTTCCTCGCAGGTGTCGCAGTTCCCGCACGGGGCGTCGTACGCCTCGCCGAAGTAGCCCAGGAGGAAGTGCCGCCGGCAGCCGGTCGTCTCGGCGAAGGACCGGGCCATGTCGACCCGCGACCGGTCGGTACGGCGGTGCGCCTCGGCCGCCTCTTCCGCCCGCTCCACCGCCGCCGCCGGTGACACGCCCTCGGCCGGGCGCACCGCTCCCCCTTCCGCGGTGGCGACGGCTCCGGCCTCCTCCAGGAGGTTGACCGCGGCGGTGACCCGGTTGCGGGACAGCCCCGTCTCCTTGCGCAGTTCCTCCGGGCCGGCGGGGTCCCCGCTGCGCCGGTGGACGGCTTCGGCCACCCGGGACAGGGTCGTGCGGCCCGGGGCCCGGTGCGCGAAGTACGTCTGCATCCCGGTGTCCCGCGCCCGGTAGTGCAGCACCGCGAGCGCGGGGTCTCCGTCCCGGCCGCAGCGGCCGACCTCCTGGTAGTAGGCGTCCAGGGAGCCGGGCAGCGAGGCGTGCAGGACGAACCGCACGTCCTCCTTGTCGATCCCCATGCCGAACGCCGAGGTCGCCACGACGACATCGGCCTCACCGGCGAGGAAGGCCCGGTGGACGCGGGCGCGTTCGGCGGCGCGCAGTCCGGCGTGGTAGGCCTCGGCGGCCAGTCCGAGTGAGGCGAGTTCGGCGGCGTACCGCTCGGTGTCCTTCCTGGTCGCCGCGTAGACGATGCCGGGCTTGGGCTCGGCGGCGGCCCGCTCGACCACGGCCTGCCGGCGCTCGTCCTCGTCGAGGAAGCGGCGGACCTCCAGCCGGATGTTCGGCCGGTCGAATCCGGTGACCATCAGCCGGGGCCGGCGCATGCCCAGGCGCTCGGTGATCTCGCGGCGCACGGGCGGGGCGGCGGTCGCGGTCAGGGCCAGCACGGGCGGTCTGCCCACCCGGTCTGCGGCCTGCTCCAGGCGCAGGTAGTCGGGGCGGAAGTCGTGGCCCCACGAGGAGACGCACTGGGCCTCGTCCACCACGAACAGGGCCGGACCCACCCCGGCCAGCGTGTCCACGACGTCGTCCCGGGCAAGCTGTTCCGGGGCCAGATAGACCAGGCGGGCCCGGCCGGACCGCACCTCCTCCCAGGCCGCCTCGGTCTCGGCCGCGCCCAGGTCCGAGTTGACCGCGACGGCGCCCGGGGCCTCGTCGCCCTCGGGAAGGCCCGCGATCTGGTCCCGCTGGAGCGCGAGCAGCGGTGACACCACGACGACCGGACCGGGCAGCAGCAGCGCCGGCACCTGGTAGACGGCCGACTTGCCGGAACCCGTCGGCATGACGACCAGGGTGTCGTGGCCCTGGAGCACCCACTCCATGGCCGCCAGCTGTTCCGGAAGGAGGTGCTCCCAGCCGAAGACGTCCGCCGCCGTACGGCGCAGACGCTCGGCCCGGGCCCCGCCTTCCGTTTCCGGCCCCGCGTTCCTCACCATGCGCATCGCTCCCTGACTGCCTCGGCCCACCGGGTACCCGACGGACCTGGGTGAACCACCTCGTCAGCGGTGAGCGGGGCCGTGCGCGTGGGGGACGGTGACGGTGCTCCGGGCACCGTCTCGGGCGGCCGGGGCCGCCGGCCCGGCCAGGGTGGTGCGTGCGTGCCGCACCGCCTCGGCGGGGGTCAGCCGCGCACCCCGCTCGAACGCCTCGGTGAAGGCGCGCGGGCCCAGGACCGCCCGCGCCGCGGCGGTGACGCGGTCGACGTCGCCGCGCTCGGCGGACGGCAGGGGCGCGCCCACACCGAGGCGCGCGGCGTCGGCGGCACCGAGGAGCAGGGCCGCGCAGGTGGCGCCGGACCGGTGTCCGCACCGGGCGGCCGCCCCGGCGAGCCCTTCCAGGGAGAGGGCGAGGGCGCGGGGCTCGTCCAGGGAGCGGGCGATCCGCAGACCGCGCAGGTGGTGCGCGGCGGACCGGGCGGCGTCGCCGCGGAGTTCGGCGAGGAAGCCGAGTTCGGCGTGCAGGAGGTGGTCACCGGCCGGGGAGGAGACGTCGGCGTGGGCGGCGCGGATGCGCAGCAGGTGCGCCTCGGCCGCGTCGATGTCGCCGGAGCGCCGCGCGCCGAGTGCCAGACCCATGTCGGCGTGGATCTCGCCGTACTTGTAGCCCTGTTCGACGGCGATCCGGCGGGCCTGCTCGTGCAGTTCGCGGGCGCGGTCGAAGTCCTGGGCGAGCAGCGCCAGGCGGCCGAGCCCGGACAGCCGCGCCGACACCTCGGCCTCCAGACGCAACTCCCCGGCGATCTGGAGCCCTTCGTGCTGGAGGCGGGCCGCCCGCGCGTACTCCCCCGTGATCTCGGCGAGCACGGCGAGGGGCGAGACGGTCTGCAACTCGCCCCAGCGGTCGCCCAGTTCCCGGAAGAGGGCACGGCTGCGCCGTCCGTCGCGGGCGACCGCGTCCAGATCACCGCGGACCAGGGCGAGCGCCGCCCGCAGCCCGAGCGCGGCGGCGATGCCCCACTGCTCGTCCACCGCCTCGAAACCGGCCAGGGCACGGGCGTTCAGGGCACGGCTGCCGTCGAGATCGCCCACGCCGAACCTGCCGTAGGCGTTCAGCCACAGCGCCCTGGCGCGGCGCGCGGGGTCGGATACGGACTCGGCGTCGGGGGTCGCCGTGCGCTCCCCGGTGAGCAGCACGAACGCGCTGTGCAGCAGGGCGAGTTCGGGATCGGGACCGTCGGCGGTGGCGGCGAGGACGGCGGCCAGACCACGGCGGGCCTCGGCGAGCCGGCCGCGCAGCAGCCACCACCAGGCCAGCGAGGTGACCAGCCGTACGGCCTCCGCACGCCGTCCGGCGGCGGCCCGGCGCACCGCCTCGTCCAGGGCGGCGCGCAGATTGCCCGCCTCGGCGTCCAGGCGGGCGAGCCGGTCCCGTTGCCGTGGTCCGCGCAGCCGCCGCTCCGCGCGTTCGGCGAGCGCGAGGTAGTGGCGCAGGTGCCGCTCGCGTACGGCGGTCTCCTCGGCCGTCTCGCGCAGCCGCTCCAGCGCGTAGGCGGCGACCGACTCCAGGAGGCGGTAGCGAGGGCCGGCCGGGCCTGCCGTGACGACGACGAGGGACTTCTCCACGAGCCGGGTGACGAGGTCGAGCACCGCGCCGCCGGGCACACCCTTCCCCGCGCACACCGCCTCCGCGGCGTCGAGGGCGCAGCCGTCGCTGTGCACGGCGAGACGGCTCAGCACGAGGCGTTCCGGCACGCTGAGCAGTTCCCAGCTCCAGTCGATCATCGCGCGCAGGGTCCGCTGCCGTGCCGGCGCGCCCCGCTGCCCGGCGGTGAGCACCCGGAACCGGTCGTCGAGACGCGCGGCCAACTCCCGTACGCCGAGCGCTCGTACGCGGGACGCGGCGAGTTCCAGGGCGAGCGGGATGCCGTCCAGACGCCGGCAGATCTCGGCAACGACGGCGCGGTCGGCTTCCTGGTCCTCTCCGGCGTCGTCGTCCTCGCCGGTGCCGTCGTCCTCGCCGGTGCCGAGCCGGAACCCGGGCGCGCAGGCGGCGGCCCGCTCGGTGAACAGGCGTACGGCGTCCGGGGTGGGCAGCGGCTCGACCAGGAACACCGTTTCACCGGCCAGGGCGAGCGGTTCCTGGCTGGTGGTGAGGACGCGCAGCCCGGGGGCGCTGTGCAGGAGCAGCGCGACCAGTTCGGCGGCCGACGCGACGACGTGCTCGCAGTTGTCCAGCACGAGCAGGGTACGGCGCTCGCGCAGGGCGGCGGCCAGCCGGTGCACGGGGGACGCGGTCGCGGTGCCGGTGGCGGGCGGGGCGGAGGGAGCGCCGTCACGGATGCCGAGGGTCGCGGCGACGATCCCGGCGAGGTCGTCGGGGGTGGCGCCGCGGACACCCGCGAACTCCACGAACCACACTCCGTCGGGTACGTCTTCGGACGCGAACCCCTGCGCGACGGCCACCGCGAGACGCGTCTTGCCGACGCCACCGGGTCCGGTCAGGGTGACCAGCCGCTGCCGCGCGAGGAGAGGGGCGAGGCCGGCGAGCGCCCGGTCGCGGCCGATGAGGGGGGTGAGGGGGTGGAGGAGGTTGGTGGGGGCGGGGGTGAGGGAGCCCTGGGGACCCGGCGCGGTGACCGGGGAACCGTGCGCGGTGTCCGCCGGACGCGTCGGCGGCACGGCGGCCCCGGCCGGAGCCACGGGGTCGGCGGCCAGCGACGGGTCCTGGCGGAGCATCGCCCGGTGCAGGGCGCTCAGGGCGGGACCGGGGCAGGCGCCCAGTTCGTCGGCGAGGCGGCTGCGGAGATCCTCGTACGACGCGAGGGCCTCGCCCTGGCGGCCCGCGCGGTACAGCGCCCGCATCTGCACCGCGCGCAGGCGCTCCCGCAGCGGATGCTCCGCCACGAGCGCCGCCAGTTCGCCGGCGAGGAGCAGGTGGTCCCCCGCCGCCAGCCGGGCCTCGGCCCGTTCCTCCAGCACGGCCAGCCGCTGCTCCGCCAGGCACTCCCGGGCCGCCCGGACGAACTCCTCGTCGGCGAAGTCGGCGTACGCCGGCCCCCGCCACAGCCCCACGGCGTCGGTGAGCAGTGCCGCCCGTGCCCGTGGGTCCACGGCGCGGCGCGCCTCGGCGACGAGCCGGCCGAACCGCTCGGTGTCCACGTCGTCGGCCGGGCCGAGGAGCAGCCGGTAGCCGGGCGGCTGCCGTATCAGCCGCTCGCGGCCCACCAGCCGGCGCAGTTGGGAGACCTTGGCCTGGAGCGCGCCCGCAGGATTGCCGGGAGGGTGGTCGCCCCACAGGTCGTGGACGAGCCGGTCGGTGGAGACGGGACCGCCGTCGTGCGCGAGCAGAGCCGCCAGCAGCGCCCGCACCTTGGTCTCGGGGACCCGGAGCGGTTCCCCCTCGTCGTCCCACACCGCGAGTGGTCCGAGCACCCCAAACCGCATGCGCACCACCGTACCCGGCGACGTGCGCGGCCCGGCTGTCCCGTCCGGCACCGCAACGTTCCCGAAGGATTTCCGAAGCACTCCCGAAGTGCCCGCCCGCACAGTTCCCCGAGACACGGATCCACGAGATACGGAGTGCCTCACCATGACCGCCTCCCCCGACACGGCCGCCCGGTCCGGTGGCGATTCCGGTGCCGCGCCGCCCGAGCGGCGGACCGGCGGGCGACTGCCGCTGCCGGCGCTGCTCGCCCTCGCCACCGCTGTGTTCCTCACCAGCCTCACCGAGACGCTCCCGGCGGGCCTGCTCCCCGGGATGAGTCACGACCTGCGGGTGAGCGAGTCCGCGACCGGGCAGACGGTCACGGTCTACGCGCTCGGCACGGCGCTCACCGCGCTCCCGCTGACGGCGGCCACCGCCGCCTGGCGGCGCAAGCGGCTGCTGCTCACCGCCGTGGCGGGCTTCGCCGTGGCCAACACGGTCACGGCCGTGTCGTCCGTCTACGGCCTGACGATGGCGGCCCGCTTCCTCGCCGGTGTCGCCGCGGGTCTGGCGTGGTCCCTGCTCGCCGGCTACGCGCGGCGCATGGTGGAGGTCCCTCTCCAGGGCCGGGCGATCGCCGTGGCCATGACGGGGATTCCGGTGGCGCTCTCCCTCGGTGTGCCTGCCGGGACCTTCCTCGGCCAGGCCCTCGGCTGGCGCGTGGCGTTCCTGGCGATGTCGGCGCTCACGGTGGTGCTGCTGCTGTGGATCACCTCTGTGGTGCCCGACCATCCGGGCCTGCCGCGCGGCGAACGCCCGCGGATGCTGCGGGCGCTGGGGGTTCCGGGCGTGCGCCCGGTGCTCTTCGTCACACTCGTCTTCGTGCTGGCCCACACGGTCCTGTACGCCTACGTCGCCACGTTCCTGGACGGTCTCGGGATGGGCGACGACACCGACCTGGTGCTGCTCGCGTTCGGCGTCGCCTCACTGCTGGGCGTCTGGGTCGTGGGGGCCCGGATCCAGTACCGGCTGCGCTCGTTGACCATCGCGGGCACCGTGCTGGTGGCGGTGGCCGCGGCCTGGCTCGGGGTGCTCGGCGACGGTGGCGCGCCGGTGTACGCCGCCGCCGCGCTGTGGGGGCTGGGCTGGGGCGGGCTGCCGACCTTGCTGCAGACCGCCGTCGGGGACGCGGGCGGCGACCGGGCCGACGCGGCGCAGGCGATGCTGGTCACGCTCTGGAACGTGGCCATGGCCGGCGGTGGCGTGCTCGGCGGCGTCCTGCTGGACGCGGCCGGCAGCGGCTCCTTGCCCTGGACCGTGCTGGTGCTCCTGCTGCCCGTGCTCGCCGTGGTCCTCGCCGCCCGCACCCACGGCTTCCCCTCCCGGCGGCGCACCACGTGACACGCGTACGCCGGTGACGGTCCGCCGCCCGACGTGCGGGGCTCCCCGGCCGGCCGGGGCCGGCCCGCGCTGCGCCGCGCCCTGAACGGCGCCCGCACCGAGGCCGGCCTCCAGCGGCAGCGCCGACCTCGCGCCCCCGCGCAACGCCCTTGGTGTGCGCGGCGGCTCAGGTCGCGTCGTCGGGTATGCCCAGGCCGGTCAGGGCGCCGACCGGGTCGAGGTCCGGGGTGCCGCGGGGCCACCAGTCGTCCTGGCCGGGGTCCGACTCGTAGGCGTACCACAGGCCGTCGCGCCCGAGGCGGAGCTGGACGTGGCCGCGTGGGTGGGTGAGGCGGTTGCGCCAGGGCCGGAACGCCGGCAGGTCGGCGGCGAGCAGCAGCGGGCGGGCCCGGTCGAAGCGTCCGGCCGGCGGGTCCCACGGCTCCTCCAGCGCGGCCAGCCCCGCCGCGCCGCCCTGCCGCCAGGCCGCTACGGCACGCGCGAGATCGGCCGGGGTGCGGTGGGCGGCGTCGGCGAGCGTGGCGTACAGCGTGCGGGTGGCCGCGGTCAGCCCGGATCCGGGCCGGGCCGCGGCGAGCCGTACCGCGTCCTGCCACAGGGTCAGCTCACCGACCGGGTCGCGTCCGGTGGCGAGCAGGGCGTGGGCGCGGGCGGCGGCGTCGGTCGCCAGCTGGTCCAGCGCGAAGGGGTCGGGTCCGCCGGGCGCCGACGGGTACACCGGGGGCTGCTCCGGGTGCGGGGGAACCGGCAACGGCGGGGGCGGTGGCGGCAGTTCGCGCGGAGCGAGGGCGTCGGCGGCACGGACGCCGGGCAGCGTCTGCGGCTGCCGTTCCCGGGCGGCGCGGGCCGCGCGGGCGGCACTGCGCCGGGACAGCGCGTCGAGCAGTTCCCTCTCCCCCCGGCCGCGCAGCAGGAGCAGCACGAACGGATCGGCGTCGAGCAGACGGGCCGTCTGGTAGCAGAGGGCCGCGGCGTGCTTGCAGGGGTGACCGGAGTCGGGGCAGCTGCACCGGGGGGCGAGGTCACCGGGGCCGGGCAGCAGGGGCACCCCGCAGTCGGCGAGCGAGTGGGGCAACTCCTTGTCGAGCAGCGCCGCGATGTGCCCCGGCCGGTCCGCCGCGGCGTCCAGGAACCTCTCCCAGTCCTCGTCCTCCAGCGTCCGCACCCGTACCTGCACGCGGTACGGCCGGGGCCGGCTTCCGCGCACGTACGCCAGCACGAGCCCCGGGGTGACGGTGATCGCGTCCACGTGCCCCTGGTCCGCGTACCCCCGCCCCCGCGCCAGCCGCCTGGCGTCCAGCGCGCCCTGCTCCAACGCCCCGACCCAGGCGTTGCCCCACCAGGTCCCGGCGAACGGCCCGGTGCCACCGGCGGTCTCACGCGGGGCGAACGCCGGGAACGTACGGCGGAGTTCGGTGTCACGGTGGGGAGCCGCCATGGTCGTCGGCAGCTGCGGGGCGGCCGGGCCGGGCGGGGTACCGGGGCCGGGGTGCGCGAAAGCCTCGGACGGTCCGGCCGGCGCCGAGGAGCCCCCGGCCGGGGTGACCCGGGCGGCCGGCGTCCAACGGGCGAACGGTCCGGCCGGGCCGGGGTGGGCGGGCGCGTGCCGCGAAGGGCCGGGGGTGGACGCCGGGGGTTCGGGCGTGTGCCCCGGGGACGCGGACACGTGCTCCGAAGACACTGGCGCAGACGCCGAAGACGCGGACGGGGGCGCCGGCGCGGATGGGGTCGAGGGTGTGGTCCGGGACACCTCCGCGGACGGGACGGAGTCCGAGGGCTCCGTCGGGAGGGCCGGGGTCCGCACGGCGGGGACCGGGGCGGCCGGACCGGACGCCGGGGGCGGCGGTGCCGGCGCCGAGGCCGACGGGGTCGGTCCGGCCGGCGTGGGCGAGGCGTGCTCTTCGGACTCCTCCGGCTCCTCGGGGGTTTCCGACCACGTCGGCATGCGGAAGGCGGTCGCCAAGTAGTGCCGCATGTCCTGGGCGGCCTTGGCCCTGGCGGCCGAGGGCCGCTGTCCCGGTGCGGGCGGGGTGCGCGGCGTCGCGGCAGCCGAACGCGCCGGCGCCTGCCGCTCGCTCCCGGGTTCCGCCGCCTGCTCGCGCGACGCCTCCCGCCGGGCCGCGCGCAGCGCCTCGCGGGCGACGTCACCGGGACGCCCGCCCGTGGCACCGGCCGGCCCAGCGCCGCCGCCCGCACCCGGCGCGCCCGCGGCACCGGAGTCAGCACCGGCAGCAGCCTCGTCCGTTCCGGGCCCGCGCCCCACTCCAGGCTCCGGGGCCTCCTGCTCGCCCTCCGCCACCGGGCCGGTGGCCGTTGGCGGTACGCCCCGGCCCCGCCGCGTGGCGACGGCCGCCCGCAGAGCCGCGCGCGCCACATCGCCGGGCCTGGCCCCCGGGGGGCCGGCAAGCCCGGCCGGCCCGTCAGCACCCGGCTCGCCCTCACCGTCGGACGACCCCGCCGCCCCCGCACCCTGCTCGGTCTCGCCCCGCGCGACGAGCGCCGCGCGGGGCACGTCGCCCGGCTCGCTGTCCTCGTCGGCCGGCAGCCCTCCGCCGGGCCTCGCCCCACCGCCGGAGAACCCCGCTCGCCCCTCATCCGCCGGCCCCGGTTCGCTCCTGTCCCCGCTTCCCGCGGGAAGCGTCGCCTCCTCGGCGCGGGCCCGTGGTGCCCCGGCCGGCTCGGCGGCCGTTTCCTCCGGGGTGTCCCGCGTCGGTCCCACCGTCCGCTCCCGCTCGGTCTCCGCTCGTTCGCGGGCCGCGCGGAGGGCCCGGCGGGCGGCGTCGCCGGGTCGGGGCGGGGGCGTCACGGGGTCCTCCGCAGGGAGACGAGGTCGGACAGCTCGCGGTCCGTCAGCTCCGTGAGGGCCGCCTCGCCGGAGCCGAGGATCGCATCGGCCAGGGCACGCTTGGACGCGAGCATCTCGGCGATGCGGTCCTCCACCGTGCCCTCGGTGACCAGGCGGTGGACCTGCACCGGCTGGGTCTGGCCGATGCGGTACGCGCGGTCGGTGGCCTGTTCCTCCACGGCCGGGTTCCACCAGCGGTCGAAGTGGATGACATGGCCCGCGCGGGTGAGGTTCAGGCCGGTGCCGGCCGCCTTCAGGGACAGCACCAGCACCGGTGTGCCGCCGTCCTGGAAGCGGTCGACCATGCGTTCGCGCTCCGGCACCGGCGTGCCGCCGTGCAGCAGGTCGACGGGGATCGCGCGGGCGGACAGATGGGCGGTGAGCAGGCGGGCCATGCCGACGTACTGGGTGAAGACGAGTGCCGAGCCGTCCTCGGCGAGCAGGGTGTCCAGCAGTTCGTCCAGGAGGGCGAGCTTGCCGGAGCGGGCGGCCAGACGGTCCGGTCGCGGGTCCTCCTTCAGGTAGAGCGCCGGGTGGTCGCAGATCTGCTTCAGGGCACCGAGGAGCTTGAGTACCAGGCCCCGGCGGGCCATGCCCTGCGCCGTCTCGATGGCCAGCATCGACTCGCGCACCACCGCCTCGTACAGCGCGGCCTGTTCCCTGGTGAGCGGCACCGGGTGGTCGGTCTCCGTCTTGGGCGGCAGCTCGGGCACGATGCCGGGGTCGGACTTCTTGCGGCGCAGCAGGAAGGGGCGGACCAGCCGGGCGAGGCGCTGCACCGCTTCCCCGTCCTCGCCGTTCTCCACCGCCCGCGCGTGCCGGGCGCGGAAGGACTTCAGCGGGCCGAGCAGCCCGGGGGTGGTCCAGTCGAGCAGGGCCCACAGTTCGGAGAGGTTGTTCTCCACGGGGGTGCCGGTCAGCGCCACGCGCGCGGGGGACGGAATCGTGCGCAGTGCCTTGGCAGTGGCGGAGTAGGGGTTCTTCACGTGCTGGGCCTCGTCGGCGACGACCATGCCCCAGGACTGTTCGGCCAGGTGGGCCGCGGTGGACCGCATGGTGCCGTAGGTGGTGAGGACGAAGCCGCCGTCCACGCCGTCCAGGGTGCGTTCGGGGCCGTGGAAGCGGCGGACGGGGACGCCGGGCGCGAAGCGGGTGATCTCCCGCTGCCAGTTGCCGAGGAGACTGGCCGGGCAGACCACGAGGGTCGGCTCGGTGCGGGCCCGCTTGAGGTGCAGGGCGATGAGGGTGACGGTCTTGCCGAGGCCCATGTCGTCGGCGAGGCAGCCGCCGAGGCCGAGGGAGGTCATCAGGTCGAGCCAGGCCAGGCCGCGCAGCTGGTAGTCGCGGAGGGTGGCGTGCAGGCCGGGGGGCGGGTCGGCGGGGCGCAGGCCGGCGGTGAGGCGGTCGCGCAGGGTGGCCAGCGCGCCGGCGGGGACGGCCTCGACGGTCTCTCCGTCGACCTCGGCGGTGCCGGTGAGGGCGACGGCGAGCGCGTCGACCGGGTCCAGCAGGCCCAGTTCGCGTGCGCGGGCCTTGCGGACCAGCGCGGGGTCGACCAGCACCCAGCGGTCCCGGAGCCGTACGACCGGGCGGTGGGCCTCGGCCAGGGCGTCCATCTCGGCCTCGCCGAGCGGGTCGCCGCCGAGGGCCAGCTGCCAGCGGAACCGGAGCAGGTCCTCGCTCTCGAAGAAGCCGGTGCCGTCGGTCGCCGAGCCGGGCGCCGGACGGACCACGGCGGTGGCGGTCAGGTCGCGGGCCAGGTCCCGGGGCCAGTGCACGGCGACGCCGGCGGCGGCGAGGCGGGAGGCGGCCACCCCGAGCAGTTCGCCCAGCTCCTCCTCGGACAGCGCGAGGACGTCGGGGACGTCCTGCTCGGCGAGGCGGTCCAGGGGCGGCCACACGCGGGCGGCGCGCCGCACGGCGAGGGCGGCGTCGACGCGCGCGCGGGGCCCGAACGCCGCGTCGGCCTCGCCCGCCCACAGGGCCGCGGCGTCGGCCACCAGCGTGGGGTCGGCGAGGCTGTGCACCTGGACGACGGCCGCTCCGGCGGCGCGGGCGCCCTCGTCGGCGGCGGCGTCGAAGACGTCGTACGCGGACAGGTCCAGGCGGAGCGAGATCCGGACGCCCGCGTCCATCCCGGCGGCGACCTCGGCCGCCCACTCGTGCGCCGCGGGCAGGGCCTGGGGCTCGCGGGCGGCGAAGGGCCGGCCGGCCGTGCACGGGGCCGCCGGCGTGCGCGGCAGGGAGTCGGCGACCGCGTCCAGGAAGGAGCGGATCAGGGCCTCGGGTTCGGGCAGCCGGAGCGCGCCCGGGCCGGGGAGGGGGACGGCATGGCCCTCGGGGGGCAGAGCAGCGGCGATGGCCCGCAGATGGGCGATGTCGCCGGGTTCCAGCGGGCCGGCCCGCCAGGCGTCGTGGCCGGCCGGGGTCAGGCCCGGCAGCAGCCGGCCGCGGGCGACGAGCCGCAGCGCGTGCAGGGTGGCGGCGCTCCAGCATGCGGTGGCCGGGTGGGCGGCCGGGTCGCGCCGGGCGCCGGCCAGCAGCGGCAGTGCCTCGGCGAGGGGCAGGATCAGGGCGGGCACCTGCCGGCGGCGCACCCCGGCGCCGTGCCGTCGTACGACCGTCAGCTCCTCCAGGTCGCCGCCGCCCGCGGTGGGCAGCGGGTCGCCGGCGGGGTCCCAGAAGGCCAGGCGGCCCTGGCGCGGCAGGGGCGCGGGCAGGTAGACGGACGCGAGGCGCACCGGGACCGGGTGCCCGGTCCCCGTCTCCCGGAGTCCCGCCGTGCGCTCGGCCACCGCAGCCGTGCCGCTCATACGTCCTGCCACCTCCCGCCCGTGTGTCGGATCAGACGTCTCCGACTCTACGGGCGGGGTCTGACAATCGGCTCCGGAGGCGGGCGCCGGCCGTCGTCACGGGACCGTGCGGGAGACCACGAACACCATCGGATACTGCGGGTCGGACAGGTTGACGACCACGTCCTGGGTCGGCGCCGGGTTCTTCTGCTCGTGGGTCAGGCCCCACCAGGGGCCGGTGCCGCCGAAGGTCCAGCCGCTGACCTTCCGGTCGCGTTCCCCGACGGCGATGTCGCCCTTCCTGAGCTGGTCCCGGCGCACGCCCATGGCCTGGAGGAAGCTGTCCAGGCCGGCGGGGTTGGTGCGGAACTGCACGTAGAGGCGGCTGGTCTTCCAGTTGTTCGTCTCGTAGTAGGCGATGTCGTCGGCGGGGTGCGGGACGCTCACCTGGTAGAGACGGCGCTGCACCTTCGACGGCCACCCCGGGGTGAGCCCGGTCGCCGAGTACTTCGCCTCCTTGTCCTTGCCGCTGTCGCGGCTCTGGTTCGCGGAGATCACCAGGTAGCCGGCCGGGACGCCGATCAGCAGCACGATGATCAGCAGGGTGAGCGCCCGCCGTCTGGCCTTGTGCCGCGGGTCCTCGGCGGGCCGCTGCGGCTCGTCCGGCGGGCCGCCCTGGTGGGGCAGCGACGGTGTCATGCGGTGTCCTGGTCGCGGCGGGTCTGGGCGTACCGCTCGTAGCGCTCGTACCGCTCCACCCGGCGCCGCTTCGCCCTGCGGAACCGGCGGGCGACCAGCCGGGCCAGGTCGGCGGCGCCCACCATGCCCGCCTCGGGGCCGAGCTGGGCGCGGGTGATGCGGGCCTCGGGGCGGTAGCCGCGTCCCGTGAGGTGCCGCTTGAAGGCGTCCCGGGCCGGGCCGATGAGCAGGTCGTCGGCGGCCGAGACGCCACCGCCGATCACGAAGCAGGAGGGGTCGAGGGCGGCGGCGAGGTTGGCGATGCCGACGCCGAGCCACTGGCCGATGTCCTGGAGCAGCTCCACGCACATCGCGTCGCCCTCGCGGGCCAGCTCGGTGATCATCGGGCCGGTGATGTCGCCGATGTTGCCCTTGACGTGCTCGATGATGCCGTAGGCGACCGGTGAGTCGGCGGCGGCCAGCTCGCGCGCCTCCCGGACCAGCGCGTTGCCGGAGCTGTACTGCTCCCAGCAGCCGCGGTTGCCGCACGGGCAGCGGTGTCCGCCGGGAACGACCTGCATGTGACCGAACTCGCCGGCGACGCCGAACTTGCCGCGCTTGACCTGGCCGTCCTCCAGGATGGCGCCGCCGATGCCGGTGCCGAGCGTGATCATCACCAGGTGGTCCTCGCCGCGGCCGGCGCCGAAGCGCCACTCCGCCCAGGCGGCGGTGTTGGCGTCGTTGTCCACGAGGACCGGGACGGACAGGCGGCTGGCGAGGCGGTCGCGCAGCGGTTCGTTGCGCCAGGACAGGTGGGGGGCGAACAGGACGCGGTTGCGGTCGGCGTCGACCCAGCCGGCGGCGCCGATGCCGACCGCGTGCACGTCGTGCCGGTCGGACAGGTCCAGCACCAGTTCGACGATGGTGTCCTCGACGACCTTGGGACTCTTGGACTTGTCCGGGGTCTCCGTGCGGAGCTTCTCCAGGATGTTGCCGTCGGCGTCCACGACACCCGCCATGACCTTGGTGCCGCCGATGTCGATGCCGACGGTGGGGACACGGGGTGCGGTCAGATGTGACCGGCGCTCTCGTGTTCCCACGGTGCGCAGGACCGGGGCTCGGCGGGAACCGATGGGGGCGGTGAGGTCGCGGTAGGTGCTCATCGGGCTCGATTGTGCCGCACGCTCACGCCGGGTGCTGCGCGGGGCAGGGGGAGGTGTGCGTGCCGGACGCGGGGTGCGGGCGCGTCACGGTGTCCCGCGCCACGCGGGGCCGCACGACGGCACGGCCCCGCGTCCCTCACCCCCGCCGCAGTTCGTGGCGCAGGGCGTCCAGGTCGGATCCTCCCGCCATCTGCCGGGTCAGCTCGTCCAGCGTGATGTCGTCCCGTGTGTAATGGCCCACCATCGTGCCCCTCCGCAGAAGCACGAACCTGTCCCCCACCAGGTACGCGTGGTGCGGGTTGTGGGTGATCAGAACAACGCCCAGGCCCTCGTCCCGTGCCGCCGCCACGTATTTGAGGACCACACCGGACTGCTTGACCCCCAGTGCCGCCGTGGGCTCGTCCAGCACCAGGACCTTCGCACCGAAGTGGACCGCCCTGGCGATGGCGACGCACTGGCGCTCGCCGCCCGACAGCGTGCCGATGGGCTGGTCGACGTCCCGGAGGTCGATGCCCATGCGGAGCAGCGCCTCGCGGGTGGTGCGGCGCATGAGGTCGGTGTCCAGGCGCTTGAAGGGGCCGGCGCCCTTGCGGGGCTCGGAGCCGAGGAAGAAGTTGCGCCAGACCGGCATGAGGGGGACGACGGCCAGGTCCTGGTAGACCGTGGCGATGCCCCGGTCCAGGGCCTCGCGCGGGGAGGAGAGGGTCGTCTCCTCGCCCTCGACACGCAGGGTGCCGCCGTCGTGCCGGTGCAGGCCCGCGACGATCTTGATCAGGGTGGACTTGCCCGCGCCGTTGTCGCCGAGGACGCAGGTGATCTCACCGGCGTGGACCTCCAGCGAGACCCCTTCGAGGGCGCGCACCGTGCCGTAGCGCTTGCTGACGTCGGTCAGCTCGACGAGTGTCACTTGGTGGCCTCCGCGCGCTTGCGGACCCAGGCGTTGAGCAGGGTCGCGAGGAGCAGCATCGCTCCGAGGAAGAACTTGAACCAGTCGGGGTTCCACTCGGCGAAGACGATGCCCTTGCTGGTCATGCCGAACAGGAGCGCGCCGACGGCCGAGCCGACCGCGCTGCCGTGGCCGCCGGTGATCAGGCAGCCGCCGATGACGGCCGCGATGATGTAGATCAGTTCGTTGCCGACGCCTTCGCCGGACTGGACGGCGTCGAAGGAGAACAGCAGGTGCTGGCCGGAGATCCAGGCGCCGAACGCGACGCCCATGTAGAGGCCGATCTTGGTCCGGGCGACCGGGACGCCGACCGCGCGGGCCGCGTCCTCGTTGCCGCCGACGGCGAAGATCCAGTTGCCGGTGCGGGTGCGCAGCAGGATCCAGGAGGCGAGGGCGACCAGCCCCAGCCACCACAGGATGGTGACCTTGATGTCGACCCCGCCGACGCCGATGGTCGAGGCGAAGACGGCGTGGGCGCTGGAGAAGCCCTCCATGTCGGCGATGGTCTTGGTGGAGACGGTGCCGTCGATCAGCTTGGTGAAGCCGAGGTTCATGCCGGTCAGCATCAGGAAGGTGCCCAGCGTGATGATGAAGCCGGGCAGCCTGGTGCGGGTGAGCATGAAGCCGTTGAAGGCACCGATGGCCAGCGTGACCAGCAGGGACACCCCCACGCCGACCCAGGTGTTCGCCGTCATCTGGTAGCTGGACATCGAGGAGACCAGCGCCGACGACGTCACCAGGACGCCCGCCGAGAGGTCGAACTCGCCGCCGATCATCAGCAGCGCCACCGGTACGGCCATGATCCCGATGGTCGAGGAGGCGTACAGGACCGTGCTGAGGCTGGTGGCGCGCAGGAAGCCGTCGGCGGCGAACGCGAAGAAGACGAAGACGGCGAGGGCGCCGACGACCGAGCCCAGTTCCGGGCGGGTCAGCAGCGTCCGCAGCGGGGAGCCGCGCAGAAGTCTCTCGTCGAGCGGCTTGTCGTCCGTGACCGCGCTCATCGGGTGCCCCGCTCGGTGTACTCCGCGAGGGCGGACGCCTGGTCCTTGGTGATGATCTGGGGGCCGGTCAGCACCGGCCGGCCGCCGCCGAGGACGTCGCCGTTGTACTTGTACAGCCACAGCAGGTCGACGGCCTGGTAGCCCTGGAGGTACGGCTGCTGGTCCACGGCGAAGCCGAGGGTGCCGTTCTTCAGCGACGCCGCCACCTTGGCGTTGAGGTCGAAGGTGTCGATCTCGGCCTTGCTGCCCGCGTCCGTGCGCGCCTTCACGGCGGTGTCGGCGTACGGCGCGCCGAGGGTGACGACGGAGTCGATGGACTTGTCGGCCTGGAGCTTGGCCTCGACGGCGGACTGCACGTCGGGCATGTTGGTGCCGTTGACGTAGAGCTTGCGCAGCGTGCCGCGGAAGGTCTTGGCCACGCCGTCGCAGCGCTGCTCGTGGCCGACGTTGCCCTGCTCGTGCAGCACGCACAGGGCCTTCTTCCTCCCGCGCTTGTTCAGCTCCTCGCCGACGGCCTCGCCGGCGACGGTCTCGTCCTGGCCGATGTGGGTGAGGGCGCCGAAGGCCTTGGACTCCTCCGAGCCGGAGTTCACGGTGATCACCGGGATGCCGGCCTTCTCGGCACGGGCCACGGCCGCCTTCATGGCGTCCGGCTTGGCGAGCGTGACGATGATGCCGTCGACCTTCTTGTCCACGGCCGCGTCCACCAGCTGGGCCTGCTGCTGGGCCTCGTCGTCGTGCGAGTACAGGAAGTTGATGTTGTCCTTGACGGCGGCCTGCTTGGCGCCGCTCTGCACGATGTCCCAGAAGGTGTCGCCATCACCCGAGTGGGTGATCATCGCGAAGGTCCAGCGCGGAGTGTCCACCGCTGCCCTGCCCCGGGCGGCGGCGGCCTTGCGGGCGTCCTCCGCCCGTTTGCCGCCGGTGCTGCTGCATGCCGCCAGGGACACGGAGAGTGCCCCCGCCAGCGCTATG
The DNA here is from genome assembly GCF_040704595.1 of Streptomyces sp. NPDC046870. Lineage (NCBI taxonomy): Bacteria > Bacillati > Actinomycetota > Actinomycetes > Kitasatosporales > Streptomycetaceae > Streptomyces > Streptomyces sp. NPDC046870. The sequence goes on along the minus strand of NZ_JBEYXM010000018.1, from coordinate 18,275 downwards.
CCTACCCAGGTCCGAAACCGTGCCACGAGGCCGTGCCCTTCTTGCCGTGTTCGTACAGACGCAAGGGGCCGTCGATCGCGTCAGCGGCCCCAAACGCTCCAGTATCGAACACGGGGAACACCCGTGACATGACCGGGGAGCCCCCACGGGTCACCTTGTCCGGACATTGCGACGAAGGCGGCCGGTCGTTCAGGGGCGTACGAGGAGCTGGAACTCGAAGGAGTAGCGGTTCGGGCGGTAGGTGTGGTCGCCGAACTCCACCGCGCGGCCGGTGTCGTCGAAGGTGGTGCGCTGCATGGTGAGCAGCGGGGCCCCCTCGGCCTCGCCGAGCCGCTCGGCCTCGGTGGCCGTCGCACCCCGGGCGCCGATGGACTGGCGGGCGCTGTGCAGGGTGATCCCGGCGGCGCGCATCAGCCGGTACAGACCGGTGGCCTCCAGCTGGTCCGTGTCCAGGTCGAGCAGGCCGGGCGGCAGGTGGTTGATCAGGTACGCCATCGGCTCGCCGTGCGCGAGGCGCAGCCGCTCGATGCGGTGCACGTCACCGCCCTCCGCAACGCCGAGCGCGGCGGCGACCGCGGCGGAGGCCGGGACGACCGTGTTGACCAGCACCTTCGTCGCGGGGCGCTGACCGGCCGCCTCCAGGTCGTCGTAGAGGCTGCTCAGTTCCAGCGGGCGCTTGACCTGGCTGTGCACGACCTGGGTGCCCACGCCCCGGCGCCGCACGAGCAGCCCCTTGTCGACCAGGGACTGGATGGCCTGGCGGACGGTCGGCCGGGACAGCCCGAGCCGCGCGGCCAGCTCGATCTCGTTGCCCAGCAGGCTGCCCGGGGTGAGGCTGCCGTGCTCGATGGCCGCCTCCAGCTGCTGGGAGAGCTGGAAGTACAGCGGCACCGGGGAGCTACGGTCCACGCGGAGGTCGAGCGACACGGTCGGGTCCACATCTGGTTTCGGCACGGGCCCGAGCGTAGCCCCGTGCCCGGTTGACGGGAAGTCGTGTAGTCCGGTTGTCCGGACATACGCATTGACAGGGTACGGGGTCGGCCCTCACTTTGTTTCCATGCGCATCGGGGTCATCGGTACGGGCCGCATCGGCACCCTTCACGCGAGGACGCTCAGCCGTCACCGCGAGGTCGGGTCCCTGATCCTGACGGACACGGACCCGGCGCGGGCGCAGGCGCTGGCGCACCGGCTGGGCGAGACGGCGGCGCCGGGCGTCGACGAGATCTTCCGGTGGGGCGTGGACGCCGTGGTGATCACCACGGCGACGGCGGCCCACGCCGAGCTGATCGGCCGGGCGGCCCGCTCGGGCCTGCCGGTCTTCTGCGAGAAGCCCATCGCGCTGGACCTGCCGGGCACGCTGCACGCGCTCGCCGAGGTGGAGACGGCCGGCACGGTGCTGCAGATGGGCTTCCAGCGGCGCTTCGACGCGGGCTACGCCGGCGCGCGGGAGGCCGTACGCGCGGGCCGGCTCGGCCGGCTGCACACCGTACGGGCCCTGACCTGCGACCAGGCCCCGCCGCCTGTGGAGTGGCTGCCGCTGTCCGGCGGGCTGTTCCGGGACACGCTGATCCACGACTTCGACGTGCTGCGCTGGGTGACGGGCCGCGAGGTGACCGACGTGTACGCCGCCGGCTCGGACCACGGCCCGGCGATGTTCCGTGAGGCCGGGGACGTCGACACGGGCGCCGCGCTGCTCACGCTGGACGACGGCACCCTGGCCACGGCGACGGCGACCCGGCTGAACGGGGCCGGCTACGACGTCCGCATGGAGCTGGCCGGGGAGCGCGACACGGTGGTGGTGGGCCTGGACGACCGTACGCCCCTCGCGTCCACCGAGCCGACCGGTCCCCCGCCCGCGGACAAGCCGTGGACGGGCTTCCTGGAGCGGTTCGGCCCCGCCTACGAGGCCGAACTGAACGCCTTCGTGGAGGTCGTCCGCGGCGAACGGCCCAACCCCTGCGACGGCCGCGAGGCGCTCCAGGCCCTGCGCGTCGCCGAGGCCTGCGAACGCTCCCGCCGCGAGCGGCGCCCGGTGGCACTGGCGGAGGTGCCGGGCGCAACGGGGGTGCCGTAGGCCCCTCGTCCGCGGCCGGCGCGCCCCGCAGCCCTGCCGACGGGGGGCCACGGCGCCCCGTCACCAGCGGACCGGCAGGCTTCGCACGCCCCGCATGAGCATGCCCGGCAGCCACTCCCCCGGCTCACCGTCCAGGGCGAGGCCGGGAGCGCGGTCCAGGAGCGTGCCGATGGCGATGCCGGCTTCCAGCCGGGCCAGGGGTGCGCCCAGGCAGTAGTGGATGCCGTGGCCGAAGGCGAGGTGGCCCCGGGTGTCGCGGCGGATGTCGAAGCGGTCGGGGTCGGCGAACCGGCGGCCGTCGCGCTGGGCGGCGGTGAGGCCGATCAGCACGTCGTCGCCCCGCCCGATGCTGCTGCCCGCGATCTTCAGCGGCTCGGCGGCGTACCGGTACGTCGCGTTCTCCACCGGCCCTTCCCAGCGCAGCGTCTCCTCCACCGCTCCCTCCAGGAGGGTGCTGTCGGCGCGCAGGGCCGCCAGTTGCGCGGGGTGGGTGAGCAGGGCGAGGACGGCGTTGCCGATGAGGTTGACCGTGGTCTCGTGACCGGCGATGAGCAGCAGGTAGGCCATGCCCCGCAGCTCGTCCATCGAGAGCCGGTCGCCGTCCTCGGCGGTGGTGCGGATCAGATCGCCGAGCAGGTCGCCCGTGGGGCCCGCGCGCCGCTTGTCCTCGATCAGCTCGGTGAGGTACTCGGCGAAGCGGACGGTCGCCGCGCGTTCGGAGTCCGCGTCGGTGGGCGCCACCACCTGCGTGGAGAGCTTCCGGAACTCCGCGCGGTCGATCTCGGGCACCCCGAGCAGCTCGCAGATGACGGTGATCGGCAGCGGGTAGGCGAGGGCGTCGACGAGGTCGGCACGGCCGCGCGGCAGCATGTCGTCCAGCAGGTCGTCGGTGATCCGCTGGATCCGCGGGCGCAGCCGCTCGACCCGGCGCATGGTGAAGGCACGCGCGACCAGGCCCCGCAGACGGGTGTGCTGCGGCGGGTCGGCGACGAGCAGGTACTTGCCGATCAGCTGCTCGTCCAGGGGCACGTAGCCCGTCTTGGCACTGTCCTTGGCCAGCCGGGGGTCGGCGAGGGCGGCCCGCGCCTCCTCGTACCCCACCACCAGCCAGGTCTCCCAGGCTCCGCCCGGCATGGCGAGCCGGACCCGGTGGACGGGACCCCGCTCGCGCAGCCGCGCGTACATCGGGTGCGGGTCCCGGCGGAGCGCCTCGCCGCACTCCGTCAGGTCGATCACTCGTTCCATGTCTCCCCCTGTGGACTGCCCCGAGTCGGACGGCGGCCGGTACCGGGACAACGCGCACGGCACCCGGATCGTGCCCGCCGGCCGCACGGTCGCCCGGCCACTCAGGTCTCGTCGCCGGTGTCGTCCAGCAGTCCCGCGTCATGGGCGAGCAGGGCGATCTGGACCCGGTTGTCCAGGCCGAGCTTGGTGAGGACGCGGGAGACGTGGGCCTTGACGGTGGCCACGCTGAGGAAGAGTTCGCCGGCGATCCGGGCGTTGGCGAGGCCGCGGCCGACGGCGACGGCCACCTCGCGTTCGCGGTCGTTGAGCACGGCGAGACGTGCACGCGCGCGGGTGCGCCGGGCGTCGGCGGCGGTACCGGCCGCGTGCCGCATCAACTGCCGGGTGACGGCGGGCGACAGGACCGGGTCGCCGGCCGCGACCCGGCGCACGGCGTCGACGATCTCGGCGGGCGGGGTGTCCTTCAGCACGAAACCGGCGGCCCCGGCGCGCAGGGCGTGCAGGACCTGTTCGTCGGCGTGGAAGGTGGTGAGCACGACGACGTGCGGCGCGTCCGGCCGCGCGCGCAGCCGTCGTGTCGCGGTGATCCCGTCCACCGCGGGCATCCGGAGGTCCATCAGGACGACGTCCGGCCGGGCCCGCGCCACCGCTTCCTCGGCCTCCGCGCCGTCGGCCGCCTCGCCGACGATCTCGATGTCCCCGGCCCCACCGATCATCAGCGCCAGACCGGCGCGTACGAGGGGGTCGTCGTCCACGAGGAGCAGTCTGATGGGCGTCGCAGTCATGGGGTCACGTAATCACGGGTGCGGAGGCCGGACGGGGGGATCGGCCGGGAGCCGGGGGCACGCGTGCGCGTGCGTACGCCGGTGTACGGCGCCGGGGCCCTCAGCCGCGTGGCCACGGGAGCCACCCCCGCACCGCGAACCCCCCGTCCGGACGCGTGCCGTGCTCCAGGTGCCCGCCGGCCAGCGTGGCCCGCTCCCGCAGGCCGATCAGGCCCTGTCCGGAGCCGGGGACGGGCGGGACCTCGGCGGGCGGGGCGGGGTTGGCGACCGTGATCGTCAGGCCGTCGCCGGGCGTGCCGGTGAGGCGGAGCGTGACCTCGGTGCCGGGGGCGTGCTTGCGGGCGTTGGTCAGGGCCTCCTGGGCGATGCGGTAGGCGGTGCGGCCGGCGGAGGCGGGGACGGCGGCCGGGTCGGCGACACGGTGGTCGAGGGTGACGTTCATGCCGGCCTCGCGGCATTCGGCGACGAGGGCGTCCAGCGCGGTCAGCGTCGGCTGGGGACGCCCGCCGGGCGGCTCCTCGGACTCCCCGGCCCGCAGGACACCGATGATCTCCCGTAGGTCCTGGAGGGCCTCGTGGGCGCTCTCCCGGATCACGCCGGCGGCCCGCGCGATGTCCTCGCGGGGCGCGTCCGGCCGGAACTCCAGGGCGCCCGCATGCACGCTGAGCAGGGTGAGCCGGTGGGCGAGCACGTCGTGCATCTCGCGGGCGATGGCCTCGCGGGCCAGCCGCTGCGCCTGCTCGGCGCGGAGCCGGGCCTCGGTCTCCGCCCGGTGCGCCCGGTCCCTGAGGCTCAGCATCAGCATCCGTTTGGAGCGGACGAACATGCCCCAGCCGGTGACCGACACGGTGAGCAGCGCGGTGAACGCGACGACACCGGCGTAGGGCAGGTCGGGGTCGGGCCGCATCCAGTAGAAGAGCGGGACGAGCGCGAGGTCCACGCCGGCGGTCCAGGCGACGTACCGGAAGGGCCGGTGGACGGCGAGCGTGAACAGGGCGACCATCGCGGCGCCGCCCGAGCTGTTGGACAGCAGGCCGACCGGGATCATGGCGACGGCGAGCCCGACGGGCCATCGGCGGCGCAGCCAGACGGCGCCGCAGGAGAGGACGCCCAGCACCTGGTCGAGTACGGCGAGGGAGTGCGGCAGGCCGGGTTCCTCGTCGAGGCCCTGGGCGGCGGCCAGGCCGAGGAGGACGGCCAGGAGGAAGCAGGAGAAGTCGACGACCCAGTCGCGTGCCGTGCGCCGTGGCCGTCGGCCGGGGACCCCGGCGTCCGGGTCCAGCTCGTGGACGAGGGCGGAGGGGAACAGCCACCGGCGGCCGGTGAACTCCCTGGGCGCCCACACCTGTTCGTCTTCGGTCACGGTCGGCAAATCTACGCATGGACCGGGCCCCGCGGCCGTCCCGGTCGCCGGATCACCGACCGGGCGACCGGGAGCGTCGACCCAAGTCGCACCGCCGTGGACCTTCGGCCACCGCCCGCCGGCGCGGGCGCGGCCTTTCGGCGCCGGGCCTCCGTCCCGCGGCCGATGCGCGGACGGCGGTCGCCCGGCGAGAGTCGTGGGGTGAAACAGGTACTGGAGTTCCTCGGGTTCATCGCCCTGGTGCAGGGCGCGCTGGGCCTGGCGCACGAGTTCACCGACTGGCATGTGGGCCTCGTGCAGCGGATCGGCTTCCTCGAAGGCTACGAGGTCTACGTGAGCGTCGCGCTCCTGCTGCTGGCGTTCGCCCTGTTCGCCGCGGCGCAGAGCGCGGGGCCCGACTGACGTGCCGGGCGCCCGGCACCGGCCCGACTGCGCGAAAACTCCCCGGACTTCACGAGACGTTCGCCAGTGTTGTCATTGACATGCCACCTTCTACGCGCGTCATCATGAGGCCATGAGATTCCCCCCACGGATCACACGCGCCGGCGCCGCGGCCGCCGTCCTGTCCGCCCTCCTCCTCGGCGGCACCGTCACCGCCACCCCGGCGGCCGCCGCGGTCGGCAGCGTCTGCTACGGCGACCTGCCCGCACAGGCGCACGACACGCTCGGCCTGATCGAGCGGGGCGGGCCCTTCCCGTACGCGCAGGACGGCATCGTCTTCCAGAACCGGGAACGCGTCCTGCCCGGCCGGCCGTCCGGTTACTACCACGAGTACACGGTGATCACCCCCGGCTCGCCCACGCGCGGCGCCCGCCGGATCGTCACCGGCGACGAGGACCGGGAGGACTACTACACCTCCGACCACTACGCCACGTTCGACCTCGTCGACTTCGGCTGCTGAGGTCCGGGCCGGGCTCCCCGCCCCGTGTGCTCCCCCCACGGAGGACCCGGAAGCGAGGAGCCCGGCCCGGCGCGCGCGGAGGCGCGGACTACGCCTCCTTGTGGCTGAGCAGGATGTCGACCGCGGCCTGGCCGCCGTCCACGGTGACCTGCGTGGCCACCGGCGCGTACCCCGCGGCGATCACGGTGTACTGCTCACTGGCGAGGTCGGTGAAGGAGTAGCTGCCGTCGACGCTCGTGGTGCGGGTCCCGACGACGTTGCCCGCGGCGTCGATCAGGGTCACCCGGGCGTCCTCCAGTGCCCGTCCGTCCTGGGTGTGCACCGTCCCCCACAGGGTCGCCGCCGTGGACAGCCGGATGTCACAGCGGGTCGTCTCGCCGGAGACGGTGACCGGCACGGCGGCCGGGCGGTGACCGGGCGCGCTGGCGCTGAGCGTGTAGTCCCCGGGCGGCAGGTCGCCGAGCCGGTAGCCGCCGCCCGTACCGGTGGTCGCGGAAGCCGTCACGTCACCGTGCCGGTCCGTGGCCACCACCAGGGCGCCGGGGAGCACCTCCCCGTCCCCGCCGCGCACCGTGCCGGCCACGCCGCCGGGGCTGGGCAGGAGCACGAGGTCGTGGGCGACGGGTGTGCCGTCCAGGCTGAGCGTGGCGACCTGCGGCCGGTACCCGGGCGCCGAGCCGATGAGGACCAGGCTGCCGCGCACGGGAGCGTCCACGGCGTACCGGCCGTCGTCCCCGGAGGTGGTGCGGGCCAGCTGCTGACCCGCCGTGTCCAGCACGGTGATCGCGGTACGGGGCACGGGTACGCCCGCACCGTCCCGCACCTGCCCGCGGATGGCCGCCGCACCGTCCGCGCCGACGGGCGGAAGGGGGGCGGTGGCGGTGGTGCCGACGGCCCCGGGCACGGTCTCGGTGGCCGCCGTGGCTCCGGCGGGGGATTCGGCCCCGGCGGCGGGGGTGGCCTCCGCCCGGACCGGCCCGCCGGCGTCCTCGGCGGACACGTTCGCCTTCTTCCTGGCGCGGAACAGCAGCACGGTGACGAGCACGGCGAAGGCGAAGAAGCCGGCCGACCACCAGTAGGCGACGGTGTAGCTGTGCAGCGCCGCGTTCGCCTTGACCAGGGGGTCGGTCAGGTGGTGCTTCGCGTAGTCGGTGGCCGCGCTGGCGGCCAGGGTGTTCAGCAGGGCCGTACTGATCGAACCGCCCACCTGCTGGGTGGTGTTGACGGCCGCCGAGGCCACGCCCTGGTCGCTCGCCCGCACCCCGAGGGTGGCGTAGCTCATGGCCGCGGGCATCGACATTCCGAGACCCGCGCCCAGCAGCAGCAGCGGCGGCAGCACGTGCGGCGCGTAGCTGCTGTGCAGGTCGAGGCGGGTCAGCCAGACCATGCCGCCCACGGCCAGCAGCATCCCGACGGGTACGACGACCTTGGGCCCGATCCTCGGCACCAGCCAGTTGGTGGACAGCTGCGCCATCACCATCAGCGCGCCCACCATCGGCAGGAAGGCCACGCCGTTCTTCACCGGCGAGTAGCCCAGCGTCGCCTGGAGGTAGTAGGTGAGGAAGAGGAAGACGCCGAACATCCCGGCCGAGGAGATCAGCACGGTCGACAGGGCGGCGGCGCGGTCGCGGTCCGCCAGGACGCGCAGGGGCAGGACGGGGTGCTTCGCACGGGCCTGCCAGAGGAAGAACGCCACCAGCAGAAGACCGCCCGCGGCGAGGAAGCCCCAGGTCATCCAGTTGTCCCAGTCGTGCGTCTCGGCGTTGGCGAAGCCGTAGACGACACCGAACAGGCCGCCGGAGACCAGGGCGGCGCCGAGGATGTCCAGCTTGGGCCGCTCGGCCGGGACGGAACGGCCGATGAGGACGACCGCGCCGATCAGCGCGGGGATCGCGATGACGTCGTTGACGTAGAGCGTCCAGCGCCAGTTGAGGTACTCGGTCAGCAGACCGCCGAGGACCAGGCCGACGGCGGCGCCGGAGCCGGCGATGGCGCCGAATATGCCGAACGCCTTCGCGCGTTCCTTGGCTTCGGTGAACGTCGTGGTCAGCAGGGAGAGCGCCGCGGGGGCGAGCAGGGCGCCGAACAGCCCCTGCACGGCGCGCGCGACGACCAGCATGGTGAAGCCGTTCGCCGCGCCGCCGACCGCGGAGGCGGCGGCGAAACCGGCGATGCCGATGATGAAGGTCGTCTTGCGGCCGAAGAGGTCGGCGAGCCGGCCGCCGAGCAGCAGCAGACTGCCGAAGGCCAGGGAGTAGGCGGTGACGATCCACTGCCGTCCGTTGTTGTCGAAGCCCAGGTCCTGCTGGGCGGACGGCAGCGCGATGTTCACGATCGTGGCGTCGAGCACGACCATGAGCTGGGCGAGGCCGATCACGGCCAGTGCCCACCACCGGTGCTTGGGCGGGGCGTGGGTCTGGCCGGACGGCCCGGCCTGGACGGTGGCGACCGGGATGGCTTCCACGATGGAACTCCCTCAGGGGGCTTGGATTGCTCGGTTGTGCGTCAGCGCCGGCAGGACGACCGTGTCCCCGCCGCCATCGGTCCGAAACAGTTTCGTACTGCAAAGGTAGGCAATCCCGCAGCGAAACTCAAAGGTTTCGATGGCCCTCCGGGCGATGTGCGGCAGGTCACGGACCGGGGCGCGCGGGGCCCCGGTCAGCCCGCCGCCCGGCGCCCCCAGGCCGTCCCGGCGAGCACCAGCGCGCCGCCCGCCAGGCCGAGCGCGCCGAGCCGGTCGCCGCCGAGCGCGATACCGGCGCCGGCGGCCCACAGCGGTTCGGTGCCGAGCAGCAGGCTGACCCGGGAGGCGGAGGTGCGGCGGACGGCCCACATCTGCACGAAGAACGCGAACACCGTGCACAGGGCCGACAGGAACAGCAGCGCCGCCCACTCCCGCGCGCCGAAGCCGGTCGCGGCCGTCCACGGCGCCGGTCCGCCGCCGGCGGCCGACAGCAGGGCGAAGACGGCGACCGCGGAGCCGAGCTGGACCGCCGTCAGCGGCAGCGCGCCGGCGCCCCGTACGGCCTTGCTCCGGGACATGGCCAGGACGTGCACGGTGCGGGCGCACGCGGCGAGCAGCATCAGCAGGTCGCCGAGGGAGGGCCGGGTGAAACCCGCGCCCTGGGTGAGCAGGACGACACCCAGTACCGACAGGGCCGCCGCGCCGAGGAAGGACGGCGTGGGCCGGGTGCGGGTGACGGCGGCCTCGGCGAGCGGGGTGAGGATCATGGTGAGGCTGATGATCAGACCGGCGTTGGTCGCCGAGGTGTGCACCACCCCGTACGTCTCCAGCAGGAAGATCCCGGCGAGGATCAGCCCGAGCAGGGCCGCGCCGCGCCACTGGGCGCCGGTGAGCGCGCGCAGGGAGCGGCGGCCGGCGACGGCCAGGGCGGGCAGGGCGAGGGCGAACCGCAGCACGAGGACGGCGAGCACCGTCCGGGCGGTGGTGATCTCCTTCGCCGCCAGGTAGCTGGCGCCCCAGCAGACCGCGACGAGCAGCACGGGCAGGTCGGTGTGCCAGGTCCGGCGGGGCGCGAGCGCGGCGGGCACGGCGAGCGAGGACATGGGGGTGCGGCCCTCCTGGTCTCCGGGAAGGGGTGCGGAGACTTCGGCGGCTCGCACGGGGGCGCGCTCACGCTACCGGCCGCGACGATCCCCGGCCAGGACGAGGACGCCTCCACCGACAGGGGCCGGGCGCCCACGCGCTCCGGCGCCGCCCGGCTCGCCGCGGGGAGTCCGGCTCAGCCGGCGTGCGTGGAGAACAGTCCGCCGGTCGGGCCCTGCTTGTCGCCGCCCTGGGCCTTCTTCAGGGCGTTGGCGAGGCTCTCGATGGTGAGGGACTGGAGGATCACCCGGCCGTTGCCCTCCAGCGTGGCCAGGGACAGGCCCTCGCCGCCGAACACGGCGTTCATCAGGCCCTGGCGGTTGAGGCCGCCGACGCGCTGGACGCCGTACTGGATGCCCTCCTCGAAGGCGACCACACAGCCGGTGTCGACCTCGATCCGGCCGCCGAAGTCCGCGGGGTTGAGGTCGATGAAGTTGCCCGCGCCCGCGATGATCACCGTGCCGTGTCCGGTGAACTTCTCCAGGACGAAGCCCTCGCCGCCGCTCATGCCGGTGCGGCCGCCGGCGAAGGCGATGCCGAAGTCGACGGTGGACTCGGCGGCCACGAAGGCGTCCTTCTCGGCGAACCACGCGCGCGTTCCGTCCAGCTCCAGGGCGCGCATCTCGCCGGGGAGCACGCCCGCGAAACCGACCGTGCCCTCGCCGCCCTGGGCGGTGAAGTACTGGAAGGCCAGCGACTCACCGGCGAGCATGCGCTGGCCGACCTGCATGGCGGTGCCCATGGCCTGGCGGAGCAGACCGCCCATGCCGCCGCCCGGACCGCCCTGCTGCTGTCCGCCGCTGCCGGACGGGCCGGACAGCCGCGTCTCCATGGTCACGTTGGTGGTCTTGAACAGGAACTTCCCGGCTTCGCAGTACACGGTCTGGCCGGGGTGCAGGTTGACGACCGCCATCTGCATGGCGTTGCCGACGATCTCTTGCTTAAGGGTCACGTGGAAGGAACGCGAAAGCGGGAGGAAAGAGTTCCGGCAGCCCGGAACGAGGCTCCGCGCGGGTGACGCGCGGGGCGCCCCGGTGCTGTCCGGCCGGGGCGCTCCGCGCGCGTGGGCGGGCGCCGGGTCAGCCGCCCAGTTCCTGGTGGCGGGCGGCGAGGCCGTTCGCGCCCTGCTCGGTCAGGGAGCCGAACAGGCGCAGGCGGGAGATGCCGCCGTCGGGGAAGATGTCGATCCGCGCGTGGGTGCCGACTGCCGGCTCGGGCAGGACGAAGCGGTGGCCGGTGTCGGGCTGGAGGCGGGTGCGGGGCAGGATCTCCCGCCACGCGCCGTCCTCCCCGTCCTTGACGGACACCGAGGCCCAGCCGGCGCTGTTGCCCTTCAGGCAGGCCGTGTCGATCTCGACGGCGCGGATCCGGGACTGGGCGACGAGCCGGTAGCGGATCCAGTCGTTGCCCTGGTCGCGGCGGCGGCGCGTCTCCCAGCCGTCGTCCATCTTGCGGGAGCGGCCCGGCTGGATGGTGTTGGTGGCCGGGGAGTAGAAGAGGTCGGAGGCGTCCTCGACCCGACCGCCGTTCTCCAGGGCGACCACGTCGAACGTGCCGAGGGCCGCCAGCCACCCGGGGTCCGGGACGATCTCGCCGTACACGCGCAGGCGGGCGATGCCGCCGTCGGGGTGCTGGTTGATCCGCAGGTGTGTGAAGCGCTGCTCGGCGGTGACCTCGAAGCCGTTGGCCGCGTGGCCGCCGACGGCGGTGCGCGGGACGACCGTCGTCCACTTCACGTCGTCGCCCAGGAGTTCCTCCGGGGACGGGGAGCCGGGTACGGACGTGGCCTCGACCGAGACGGCCTGCGGGTAGTTGCCGCGGAAGTGGGCGGTGTCGACGACGATCCCGCGGATCACCCCCGGGGCGCCGAGGCGGACCAGCGCCCAGTCGTGGTCCTCGGCGGTGGGCCACGGGTGCCCGGCGGAGGCGCCGCGGCGGCGGCGGGTCTCCCAGCCGTCCATGATCTTGCCCTTGTGCCCGAAGTGCTCGGGGTCGAACTCCGCCCGCCCGGGCACCAGCAGGTTCTCGCGCTCGGCGAAGAACTCGTCGTTGGCGGCGATGACACCGGCGCCGAGCCGCCGGTCGGCGAGGTCGGCGTACCGGGTGAAGGGGAAGTCGGCGGTGCGGTAGTCCGCGTACGGGTCGCCGCCTCCGTAGGGGTTCGCGTCGCCGGTGAAGCTCTCAATCGCCGTCACGGTGATCAGTGGGTCCTCTCTGGGAGTCGGCCGGGTGCGGTTGCGGTGGTGGCTCACTGGGGGCGGGCGAGCAGCGTGCCCTTCGGGGCGGTGAACTCGCCGTCGGCGACGATGCGTTCGCCGCGCAGCCAGGTGGACTTGACGACGCCGTACAGGGTCCTGCCGGCGTAGGCGGTGACCCGGTTGCGGTGCTGGAGGCCGGCCGGGTCGACGGTGAAGGTCTCGTCGGGGGCGAGGACGGCGAAGTCGGCGTCGTGGCCCGGGGCGATGGAGCCCTTGGAGGCGCCGAGGCCGACGAGGCCGGCGGTCCTGGTGGACATCCAGCGCACGACGTCCTCCAGGCCGTGACCGCGCTCGCGGGCCGCGGTCCAGACGGCGGACAGGCTGAGCTGGAGGCCGGAGATGCCGCCCCACGCGGTGGCGAAGTCGTCCGTCTTCAGGTCGGCGGTGGAGGGCGAGTGGTCGGTGACCACGCAGTCGATGGTGCCGTCGGCGAGCGCCTCCCAGAGCAGGTCCTGGTTGGCGGCCTCGCGGATGGGCGGGCAGCACTTGAACTCGCTGGCGCCGTCCGGGACCTCCTCGGCGGTCAGGGTGAGGTAGTGCGGGCAGGTCTCCACGGTGACACGGACGCCCTCGGCGCGGGCGGCGCGGATCAGCGGCAGGGCGTCGCCGGAGGACAGGTGCAGCACGTGCACGCGTGCGTTCAGGCGCCGGGCCTGCGCGATGAGGTTCGCGATGGCGGTGTCCTCGGCGTCGCGCGGCCGGGAGGCGAGGAAGTCGGCGTACTTCCGGCCGCCCCGCTGCGGCGCCGCGGCCAGGTGGTGCGGGTCCTCGGCGTGCACGATGAGCAGCCCGTCGAAAGCGGCGACCTCGGCCAGGGACCGGGCGAGCTGTTCCTGGTCGAGGTGCGGGAACTCGTCCACGCCGGAGGGGGACAGGAAGGCCTTGAAGCCGAAGACGCCGGCCTCGTGCAGCGGACGCAGGTCCTTGACGTTGTCGGGCAGGGCGCCGCCCCAGAAACCGACGTCGATGTGCGCCTTGTCCCGGGCGACGTCCTGTTTGGTCCGCAGGTGCCCGACCGTGGTGGTCGGGGGCAGGGAGTTGAGCGGCATGTCGATCAGGGTGGTGATGCCGCCGGCCGCCGCCGCGCGGGTCGCGGTCCAGAAGCCCTCCCACTCGGTGCGGCCCGGGTCGTTGACGTGCACATGGGTGTCGACCAGGCCGGGCAGCAGGACGTGGTCGCCGACGTCCTCCAGCCGGGCGCCTGGCGGGACCTCGGCGTCGTACGGCAGGACGGCCGTGATCGTCCCGGCGGACACGGTCACCGTGGCGGCCCGTGTCCCCTCCGGAGTGATCACGCGCGTGGAGCGCAGCACCAGTTCAGCGTCGGACACCCGAACCCCTCTCTCTCCCGCCGTTTTACGTCCAGGAAACGGGATTTACACCCACGTAACGGACTTCAACGTTCTGTTGAAGGAGTCTTCACCCACGCTTCCCCGTCGTCAAGAGGCACACTTTTGGGCAGCATCGAAGCGTCGCCGGGTCTGGACGTTTCCACAAAGCGGAATTAGAATTCCAGTAAGCAGAACGTAGCTACGTACAAGCAGGGAGTCAACCGACTGCCGGGTAGGCTTCTGCTCTCCCCGCCAGTCCCGAAAGGAACGCGCCGTGCCGACGTCCAGCGCCAGCACCACCGACTCCGCCAAGCCCTCCGCCGCCGGCGGTGTGCAGTCCCTGGAGCGCGCCTTCGACCTGCTCGAGCGGATGGCGGACGCGGGCGGCGAGGTGGGGCTGAGCGAGCTGTCCGCTGCGAGCGGGCTGCCGCTGCCGACCATCCACCGGCTGATGCGCACGCTGGTCGCCTGCGGCTACGTCCGCCAGCAGACCAACCGGCGCTACGCCCTCGGGCCCCGGCTGATCCGTCTCGGCGAGTCCGCCTCCCGGCTGCTCGGCACCTGGGCGCGGCCGTACCTGGCCCGGCTGGTGGAGGAGACCGGCGAGACCGCGAACATGGCGCTGCTCGACGGGGACGAGATCGTGTACGTGGCCCAGGTGCCGTCGAAGCACTCGATGCGGATGTTCACGGAGGTCGGCCGGCGGGTGCTGCCGCACTCGACCGGTGTGGGCAAGGCGCTGCTGGCCGGGGTGCCGGACGACGAGGTGCGGGCGCTGCTGGCCCGGACGGGCATGCCGGCCGCCACGGAGAAGACCATCACCACGCCGGAGGGGTTCCTGGCGGCGCTGGAGGAGGTGCGCGCTCTGGGCTACGCCGTGGACGACAACGAGCAGGAGGTCGGGGTGCGGTGCCTCGCGGTGTCCGTGCCGGACTCCCCCACGGCGGCCGCCATCTCCATCTCCGGACCGGCGGGACGGGTCACGGAAGCGGCCACGGAGAAGATCGTGCCGGTGCTCCAGCAGATCGCCGGTGAACTGTCGACGGCACTGGCCAGCCAGAACCAGGGCTGACCCCGGGACGCCGGAAGCCGATTCGCACGGGCACCGCCCTCCCGGGCGGTACCGGCTGAGTACCCGTACTCATGCGCCGCCCCCGCCCGCCCGGGCAGGGTCGACGGCATGGACCTCCCCGTCGCCCCGCCCGCCTTCGACGCCACCACCGGCCCCGGGCCCCGCCGCCGTGCCGACCGCGGTGCCGACGTCGGAGCCGGGTGCGGGCTGGTGTTCCTGGAGCTGGTCGCCCTGGTGGTGATCTTCGGGCTGTGGGCGCTGTCGGGATGGACCTTCGACACGGCGGAGACCGTCACGACCGATCCGCTGTGGAACTACCTGGCCGCCGCCGGCGGGGTCGGCGCCCTCGCTCTCGTGGCGGGTCTGGTCGCCGCGCGGGCCGGTGCCGTCGTCACGGTGGTCAGCCAGGCCGTCATGGCCGTCCTGGTCTGCCTCCTCGTCTTCGGCGGGGCCGCCGCGCAGTCCCACGAGGACCAGCGCTGCCGTGACCTGCCGACGGCGTCGGGCTGCCGGGGCGCCGAACATCCGTAGCGGACGGCTGGGGCCTCTCGTCCAGATCATGCCGGGCTCGCGGGCCCTGGTGCCTGACCCGGCCTGATCCAGACGAAAGACCCTAAGGCCTCTCGTCCGGATCAGGCCGGCGTGGCGGGGCCCAGTCGCGGGGCGGTTCGCCGAACAGGTCCACGGCGTCGCGCACCTGGGACAGTCCCCTGGCCAGCGCGCTCATCGAGCCGATCGCGCCGGCGACGAGCAACAGGGAGCTGCGCAGGCGGGGGATCTCCGGCAGACCGCCGGCGGCCATCGCGGCCAGCGCCGCGAGTTCGTCCTCGGCTATCACCCGGTCGGGGAAGTCCGCGGGCACCGCGGCCAGTTCGCGGCGCAGACGGGCCACCGCGGTCCGCAGTTCCGCCACCCTCGGGTCCTCGTCGCTGCCGGTCACTGGCCTCTGCCCCAAGCTCCGCAACACAGCCCTCCCCCCTGACACGCCGTCGTGCGCGGGTCAGTAAACGCCACCGCGTGCGGGAGCGCCACAGGGCGGGCCGAAATTCAGCCCCACGGAAGCGGCACCGGAAAACCGGCCGAATCCACGGCCGTCGGGGTATGCAGGACCCATGACGGACAACCAGGATCTCCAGGGGGACGTCGCGGGTCTGCTGCTCGCCGCCGGCGGTGGCAGACGGCTCGGCGGACGCCCCAAGGCACTGCTCCCGCACCGGGGCCGGCCCCTCGTCGAGCACGCGGTCGGGGTGCTGCGCGCGGCCGGGTGCGGGCGGATCCACGTGGTGCTGGGCGCCGCGGCGGACGAGGTGCGGGACCGCGCCCGGCTCGACGGCTGTGTGCTGGTGGACAACCCGGACTGGGCCGCGGGCATGGGCTCCTCGCTGCGCGCGGGACTCGCCTCCCTCGCCGGCACGGGCGTCCGCGCGGCCCTGGTGAGCCTGGTCGACCAGCCCGGCATCGGCCCGGCGGCGACGGCGCGGGTGCTCGCCGCCCGGCACGACGAGACGTCCCTGGTCTCGGCCGCCTACGCGGGGGTACGCGGGCACCCGGTGCTGTTCGGTGCGGCGCACTGGGCGGGCATCGCGGAGACGGCCACCGGGGACCGCGGGGCGCGGGCGTACCTGAAGGCGCACGAGCGGGAGGTCCGGCTCGTGGAGTGCGGGGACGTCGCCGAGCCGTACGACATCGACACGGAGGCCGACCTCAGCCACCTGCGGTGACCGGGGTGACACCGGGCGCCGCCTTGCCTCGACCCGAAGAATCTCGACATCAACAAACCATTGAACTTCCACGATGAGGAAACTAGTATCCACTGACCAGAAGCGCCTGTCCGCACATCCGGCGCTCACCGTCCTGCTCGTGCCCCTTGGCACCAGGTGCCACCGCTGAAGGAAGTGACAGCTCATGTCCGCACCAGCGCCGTCCCCGCTGGCCATCGTCGACGCCGAGCCCCTGCCCCGGCAGGAGGAGGTCCTCACGGACGCGGCGCTCGCCTTCGTGGCGGAGCTGCACCGGCGGTTCACCCCGCGCCGTGACGAACTCCTGGCCCGCCGGGCCGAGCGCCGCGCCGAGATCGCCCGCACCTCCACGCTCGACTTCCTGCCGGAGACGGCCCCGGTCCGCGCGGACGACTCCTGGAAGGTCGCCCCGGCCCCGCCCGCGCTGAACGACCGGCGCGTCGAGATCACCGGCCCCACCGACCGCAAGATGACCATCAACGCGCTCAACTCGGGCGCGAAGGTCTGGCTCGCCGACTTCGAGGACGCCTCCGCCCCCACCTGGGAGAACGTGGTCCTCGGCCAGCTCAACCTGATCGACGCCTACACCCGGAACATCGACTTCACCGACGAGCGCACCGGCAAGTCGTACGCCCTGCGGCCGAACGAGGAACTGGCGACCGTCGTCATGCGCCCGCGCGGCTGGCACCTGGACGAGCGGCACCTGACCGACGCCGACGGCCGTGCCGTCCCCGGCGCCCTCGTCGACTTCGGGCTGTACTTCTTCCACAACGCGCGGCGGCTGCTCGACCTCGGCAAGGGCCCCTACTTCTACCTGCCGAAGACCGAGTCGCACCTCGAAGCCCGGCTCTGGAACGACGTGTTCGTCTTCGCGCAGGACCACGTGGGCGTCCCGCAGGGCACCGTCCGCGCGACCGTGCTGATCGAGACCATCACGGCGGCCTACGAGATGGAGGAGATCCTCTACGAACTGCGCGACCACGCCTCCGGACTGAACGCCGGCCGCTGGGACTACCTGTTCTCCATCGTCAAGAACTTCCGTGACGGCGGCGCGAAGTTCGTCCTTCCGGACCGCAACGCGGTGACCATGACGGCCCCGTTCATGCGGGCGTACACCGAACTCCTCGTCCGCACCTGCCACAAGCGCGGCGCGCACGCCATCGGCGGCATGGCGGCCTTCATCCCGTCCCGCAAGGACGCCGAGGTCAACAAGGTCGCCTTCGAGAAGGTCCGGGCCGACAAGGACCGCGAGGCGAACGACGGCTTCGACGGCTCCTGGGTCGCCCACCCCGACCTGGTCCCGATCGCCATGGAGTCCTTCGACAAGGTCCTCGGCGACAAGCCGAACCAGAAGGACCGCCTCCGCGAGGACGTCCACGTCGAGGCGGCCGACCTGATCGCCGTCGACTCGCTCGACGCGAAGCCGACGTACGCCGGGCTGGTCAACGCCGTCCAGGTCGGCATCCGGTACATCGAGGCCTGGCTGCGCGGGCTCGGCGCGGTCGCCATCTTCAACCTGATGGAGGACGCGGCCACGGCCGAGATCTCCCGCTCGCAGATCTGGCAGTGGATCAACGCGGGCGTCGAGTTCGAGAACGGCGAGAAGGCCACGCCGGAGCTGGCCCGCAAGATCGCCGCCGAGGAGCTGGACGCCATCCGTGAGGAGACCGGCGAGGAGGCCTTCGCCGCCGGTCACTGGCAGGAGGCGCACGACCTGCTGCTGAAGGTGGCCCTGGACGAGGACTACGCCGACTTCCTCACCCTGCCGGCGTACCGGCAGCTGCGCGGCTGACGCCGAGCCCGCCGGGGGGGGGCCGGGGCCGGCCGGCGCGCGCCCCCCGGGGCGACGGAAACCCCGAGGAACAAAGACCAGAAACAAAAAAACGGGAGGGCGGGACGT
>NZ_JBEYXM010000017.1:0-161459 GCF_040704595.1 Streptomyces sp. NPDC046870 | reverse complement strand
CCGTCGGCGGTGCCGGCCCCGGCGACGTCGAGGCACTTGCCGGCCAGGCCGGTGATCGTGCCGGTGGCGGCCTGCGCGGGGGAGGCGGCCAGCAGTCCGGTGGACAGGGTGAGAGCGGCGACCGCCAGCGCGGCCGAAGCGGACGGGGGGAAGGACCTGGCTCTGGGCATGGTGGGGGCGCCCTTTCGTGAGGTGTGGGGTGGTCGCCCGGCGAAACTAGAGGTCCAGACCACTTCCGTCAAGGTATGAAGTAAGAAGTGAGGGAAGGCGGTTGTCGTGCCGCCCGCGGGCGCCGGCGGTGGACCGGGCGCTGGCCGGAAGTCGCCCCGGTCGCTGCGGCGGGTCCTAAGCTCGGTCGCGCTTGACGATCTCGGTGATGCTCGGTGAGCTCGGTGAAGGGGCCTGAACTGCGGTGGAGCACAAGCGCGTTGTCATCGTGACCGGCGGAGGCTCGGGTATCGGCCGGGCGACGGCCCGGCTGCTGGCCGAGGCGGGTCACCAGGTCGTCGTCTCCGGCCGCCGGGCCGAACCCCTGGAGCACCTCGCGCGGGAGACGGGGGCGCTGGCGCATCCGTCCGACGTCGGCGACCCCGACGCCGTCGAGGGACTGGTCCAGGCGGCCCTGGACGCGTACGGACGGCTCGACGGGCTGGTGCTGAACGCGGGCGTCGGGCGCGGCGGAGCCGTGGGCGACATGTCGCTGCGGGACTGGGACGAGGTGATGCGCACCAACTTGACCGGTCCGCTCCTGCTGTTGCGTGCCTCGATCCCGCACCTGCTGGAGTCCCGGGGAGCGGTGGTCGCCGTCGCGTCGGTGTCCGCGCTGCGCAACGGCACGAGCAACGCGCCGTACGCCACCTCCAAGGCCGCCCTGCTCCAGCTGTGCCGTTCCGTCGCCGTCGACTACGGCCGCCAGGGGGTGCGGGCCAACATCGTGTGTCCCGGCTGGGTGCGCACCGAGATGGCCGACCGGCGCATGGCGCGTTTCGCCGCGGAGGCGGAACTGCCGGGCGACGGGGCGGAGGCCGCCTACGCGGAGGCCACGAGGCTGCTGCCGCAGGGGCGCCCGGGTGAGCCGCGCGAGGTGGCGGAGGCGATCGGCTGGCTGCTGTCCCCGGCGGCGTCGTACGTCAACGGCGCGGTGCTCACCGTGGACGGCGGCGCGACCGCCCTCGATCCGGGAACGCTCGCGTTCGACTACCGGATCACGCCCCGCGCCGGCGAGGACGGCGCCGACGCCGCCCGCTGAGCGGGCTCCGGGACGCCCCGCTTCGCCGCTGCCGGGGCGGTCCTTCGGACGGGCCGGCCTTCGGCACGGCCGATCTGGCGTCGAAACTGCTTCGGCGTTCGGCAGGGCCGGCCCTGCTTCGGCGGCCGGCCTGGCTTCAGCGCCGACGGGCCGGCGGGATGCGGTCGGGGCAGGGGAGGGCGCCGGTCATCGTCGGCCACATCCGGGCGATGCCGAGCAGCGTCCCGGTACTGCCGTGCGTCACCCCGGGCAGGGGTCGGGGGTCGGCCGGTGACACGCCGGCGAGGACGGCCCGCCGGGCCTGGTCCACGGCACCGGCGAGCGCGGCGGAGGCCAGACGGTCGTCCGGTACCCCGGCCCCCCTGGCGTACCGGTACGCGCTCTCGTAGGCGTCCGGCGCCACGTACTGCTGGAGTGTCAGAAGGGCGTCGTACGTCTCGATGGTCTGCCGGTGTGCCTGCAAGGCCGGTGGAAGGCGCGGCCACAGCACCTCCTGGAGCCGGGACCGCCGCGGCCTGGCGAGGGCCACGTCGGGCACCGCCGTCACCAGGTCGCGCCACAGCGGCCACAGTCGCCAGACCGTCCGCAGCGCGCCGGCCGACCGGACGAGGGCGCTCACGCTGGGGACCAGCAGGGACGCCGCCCGCAGGAAGCCGTGCACACTCATGACCACGGTCAGGCAGGGGAGCAGGCGCGGGGCACGGTCGTAGAGCTGCCAGAGGTAACCGGACCAGAAGACGAGGGCGAGCACGCTGCCCGCCGCGAACAGACGCAGCGACCACACGAGGTCGCGCTCGGCCGTGCGCAGGCTGTACCGCCAGCAGACCACGACGGCGGCGGCGTCACCGGCGAGGTGGGTGGCGATGAGGATCAGCCAGTAGGCGGACGCGCCGGACGCGGGCCCCTGGGCGGACGCCGTTCCCCTGCCGATGTGCAGCACGTCCAGGACGAGCAACGAGACGAGGGCCGCCGTCATCCCCACCGCCACGTGGCGGCGCAGCCGCGGAGGACCGCTGGAGTCGACCACGAAGAGCAGGACCAGCCCCGCGCTGAGCACGCCGATCAGATTGCGGACGAGGGACACCGTGTGGACGTCGAGGCCGGCCGACGTGAGCGGGCCGACGATCCCGGGCTGGAAGAGGGTGATCGCGACGGTCGCCGCCAGCACGGTGAGCCAGAGTCCCCGCTGCTGGGAGTGGCGCAGGGCCGGCCGGGCCCGCCAGACGAGGGCGAACCACAGGGCGAGGACGCCGGCGAGTCCGGCCCGGGCCGCCAGCTCATTCACCGGCGTCGGCCGTCACCCCGAGGAACGCGCCGAGCCGGCCCAGGGGACCGGCCGCCCGGCCCGCGGTCCCGGCGCTCTGGATCAGGGTGGCGATCATCTCGGCTTCCTGTTCCTCGGTGTTCGTGTAGCTGGTCCTGGCCCTGAACCGGGTGACGCCATGCGGCTGCAGCCCGACCAGGAGGTCACCGGGCGGCTGCTCGCCGTCTTCCGTGAGGCTCCGGTGGTGGTCGCACAGCACGTGGCCGATCTCGTGGAGGATGATGTGCTCCCGGTGCAGCGGGGCGGTCCGGGCCTCGTAGAAGACGTAGTCGGCCTTGTCGGTGGCCATCCAGAGGCCGCAGGCCCCGGCGGCCGCCACCTCCTCGGGCAGCTCCCTCAGCACGAGGGGACGGCCCCGGAGTTCCTCCACCCGCTCCCGGACCGCCTCCAGGGACAGCGACCGGGGCACCCCGAGATCGCGCAGGATCGCGGTGCACCGGCGCCGTAGCGCGGTGTACTCGCCCGTTCTCCTCACCTGCCGTGTCACCCCGTTCGGGCGAGAAATCACTTCCCGTCACCAGCGGACAAACTATGGCTCACACCTAAGCAGGTCGCGTGCCCTCTTGCACACGCCTGCCCGGAAAATCGGTCGGCCTTTGGCGTGAACCTTCTGCCGCGCCCGGCGGGCTCCCGGGCCGGCGGCCCCGCACGGACGGGGGTCCCGCCGGGACGACGCCGCGGGGACTCGTCGCGGACAGCCCGCCGGAACCCCCGGGAGACCGGGCCCGGGACCGCCGGGCGGCAGGGCAGCCGTCGCCCTCTCCGGGACCGCCTACCCTTGACGCATGACCAGCAGCAGCGACCGGAGCCCGGCAGTGGACGTTCAAGGATCCAAGAGTTACGAAATCCGCACCTACGGGTGCCAGATGAACGTCCACGATTCCGAGCGATTGGCCGGGCTGCTCGAAGAGGCCGGGTACGTGCGGGCCCCCGAGGGCTCCGACGGTGACGCCGACGTCGTCGTCTTCAACACCTGCGCGGTCCGGGAGAACGCCGACAACCGGCTCTACGGCAACCTCGGCCGGCTCGCGCCGAAGAAGGCCTCGCGCCCCGGCATGCAGATCGCGGTCGGCGGCTGTCTGGCGCAGAAGGACCGGGACACCATCGTGAAGAAGGCGCCCTGGGTGGACGTCGTCTTCGGCACGCACAACATCGGCAAGCTGCCCGTCCTGCTGGAGCGCGCCCGCGTCCAGGAGGAGGCCCAGGTCGAGATCGCCGAGTCCCTGGAGGCCTTCCCCTCCACGCTGCCGACCCGCCGCGAGAGCGCCTACGCGGCCTGGGTGTCGATCTCCGTCGGCTGCAACAACACCTGCACCTTCTGCATCGTCCCGGCCCTGCGCGGCAAGGAGAAGGACCGCCGCCCCGGCGACATCCTCGCCGAGATCGAGGCCCTGGTCGGCGAGGGCGTCTCCGAGATCACCCTGCTCGGCCAGAACGTCAACGCCTACGGCTCCGACATCGGCGACCGCGAGGCCTTCAGCAAGCTGCTGCGCGCCTGCGGGACCATCGAGGGCCTGGAGCGGGTCCGCTTCACCTCCCCCCACCCGCGCGACTTCACCGACGACGTCATCGCCGCCATGGCCGAGACGCCGAACGTGATGCCGCAGCTGCACATGCCGCTCCAGTCCGGCTCGGACACCGTGCTGAAGGCGATGCGCCGCTCGTACCGCCAGGACCGCTACCTGGGGATCATCGAGAAGGTGCGGGCGGCCATCCCGCACGCCGCGATCACCACCGACATCATCGTGGGCTTCCCCGGCGAGACCGAGGAGGACTTCGAGCAGACGCTGCACGTCGTCCGCGAGGCCCGCTTCGCGCAGGCCTTCACCTTCCAGTACTCCAAGCGCCCCGGCACGCCCGCCGCGACCATGGAGAACCAGATCCCCAAGGAGGTCGTCCAGGCACGCTACGAGCGGCTGGTCGCCCTCCAGGAGGAGATCTCCTGGGAGGAGAACAAGAAGCAGGTCGGCCGCACGCTGGAGCTGATGGTCGCGGAGGGCGAGGGCCGCAAGGACGGCGCCACCCACCGTCTCTCCGGCCGCGCCCCCGACAACCGCCTCGTCCACTTCACCAAGCCGGACCAGGAGGTGCGCCCCGGCGACGTCGTCACCGTCGAGGTCACGTACGCCGCACCGCACCACCTCCTCGCCGAGGGCCCGGTCCTCGGAGTGCGCCGCACGCGCGCGGGGGACGCCTGGGAGAAGCGCACCGCCGCGGCGGCCGCCAAGCCGGCGGGCGTCATGCTCGGACTGCCGAAGATCGGCGTCCCGGCACCGCTGCCGGCGACCACGGGAAGCGCCTGCGGCTGCGACTGAGGTCCCGGCACACCGCGCGGGGCGGGAAGAAGCACAACGCGTTGCCGTACGGCGTCGAGTCCACCTCACCGGGCGGGCCGCCCGCGTGCGTGACAGCCCGCCCGGCGACCGGCGGGACGAGCCGGAGCGCGGACCGGCCATCCTGGTGTCCGGCCCACGGCACAAGCTCCCCCACCCCGTCGGGGCCGACGAGGCGACGCGGGAGACCGCGCTCTGCCGCGACCTCTTCGCCGAGAACGTGATCAGCGACGGCAAGCTCGTAGTGCTCGTCCTGACGGTGATCGACCTGACGGACGTGCTGATCGAGGAGTGACACGTGCTCCGCCCGCGGGGTTACGCTGCCGATCATGCTTGTCGCCGCCGCAGTCTGTCCCTGCCCACCGCTGCTCGTGCCCGAGGTCGCCGCGGGTGCCGCACCAGAACTGGACACCGCCCGCGCCGCCTGCACGGACGCGCTCGGCGTGCTCGCCGCCGCCCGCCCCGACCTGCTGGTGGTCCTCGGCACCGCCGAGGAGAGCGGACGCGGCCCGTTCCCGCAGGGCACCCCGGGCACCTTCCGCGGATTCGGGGTCGACCTGGAGGTGCGCCTGGGGCCCGTCGGCCACCCCGCCCCGCAGCGCCGCCTGCCGACCTCGCTGGCCGTCGGCGCCTGGCTGCTGGAGCGGACCGGGTGGTCCGCTGCCCCGATCGAGGGACTCGGTGTCGCGGACACGCTGGAGCCGGAGCGGTGCGCCGAGACCGGACGGGAGCTGGCCGGCCGGGCCGGGCGGGTGGCCCTGCTGGTGATGGGGGACGGCAGCGCCTGCCGCTCGCTCAAGGCGCCGGGCTACCTGGACGAGCGGGCGGCACCCTTCGACGCGGAGGCCGCCCGGGCGCTCGGCGCGGCGGACCCGGCCGCGCTGCGGGCACTGGACCCGGCCCTGGCGCACGAACTGAAGGCCACGGGCCGCGCCCCATGGCAGATCCTGGCAGGCGCGGCCGAGAACGCGAACCTCACCGGGGCACTGCTGTACGAGGACGCGCCGTACGGCGTGGGGTACATGGTCGCGACCTGGTCCTGAGCCCGGGTCGAGGGCTGGACCGGTGCGGACGGGTGTCATGGGCGGGCGGAGGAACCCGGCCGCCGTGGACAACACGCGCCCGGGGCGCCCCGCGGATCACGGGGCGCCCCGGGCGCGCGGTCACCAGGACGGCCGTCGGCTCGTCAGGAAGCCGGTGGCGGGCCCTCCGGGTGGGCCGGAGGGGTCGGGCTCATCGGGTCGTGGGGCGCCGCTTCGGGGCCGCTCTTGTGCGCGAGGCGGTCCATCGCCTCCTTGGCCTTGCCCGTGCCCGCGTGGATCTTGTCGCTGTACTTGCCCTTGGTCCGCTCGTCGACGGCCTTCGCGGCCTTGTCGATCCCGTGCTGGACCTTGTCCCCGTGCTGCCGCGCGAGGTCCGACACCTTGTCCTTGGCCGGGCCCAGCTTGGCCTTCATGTTGTCCATCAGACCCATGGTCCACCTTCCCTCGCGGGACAGTTACCTGCGGGCGCTGTCGCCGGCCTCGCTGTCGACGGCCCCACCCGCGGACTGCTGCCGGGGGATCCCGGCACCCTCGGACGCGTCGTCCGTGCCGGAGTCCGAGCGCACGGCCCCGTCCTCGTGCTCGTCACGGGACGCGTCCTCCGCCTCCGCCGGCCCGGTTCC
Source organism: Streptomyces sp. NPDC046870 (assembly GCF_040704595.1). Lineage (NCBI taxonomy): Bacteria > Bacillati > Actinomycetota > Actinomycetes > Kitasatosporales > Streptomycetaceae > Streptomyces > Streptomyces sp. NPDC046870. The sequence goes on along the minus strand of NZ_JBEYXM010000017.1, from coordinate 154,887 downwards.
CGTCGCCTCGGCCGTCTCCGCCTGCTCCGCCTCGGTTCCTTCCGGCTCCGTGCCGGCACTCGCCGCCGTGGCCGACGCCTCCGGAGCCGCCTTCGATCGGCCGAGAAGTCGTGCAAACACGCCCATATCCACTCCATACGGTACTCGTGCGGGCGAATTCCCGCGTCACCCGGTGCGTAAGGTTGCGCCGCCCGGGTCACCGCCCCCGCAGCCCGGCGGGCGGCACCTCGCACGGGCAACGACCCGGGACGCACACCGTCACGTAACTCGTTCGAGAGCTCACCGGGAGGTTTGCGAGACTGGTGCGGTGAGCAGTGCACCCCCCGCCCCCCGCGTCATCGCCGTCGTCGGTCCCACCGCGGCCGGAAAGTCCGATCTCGGCGTCTTCCTGGCCCAGCGGCTCGGCGGCGAGATCGTCAACGCCGACTCCATGCAGCTGTACCGAGGGATGGACATCGGTACCGCCAAGCTGACGCCCGACGAGCGCGGCGGCGTCCCGCACCACCTGCTGGACATCTGGGACGTGACGGTCACCGCGTCGGTCGCCGAGTACCAGAGGCTGGCCCGCGCGCGGATCGACGCACTGCTCGCCGAGGGCCGCTGGCCCATCCTCGTGGGCGGCTCCGGTCTGTACATCCGTGGCGCCGTCGACAATCTGGAGTTCCCCGGCACCGACCCGGAGGTCCGGGCCCGCCTGGAGGAGGAGCTGGCGCTGCGCGGCTCGGGCGCGCTGCACGCCCGGCTGGCCGCCGCCGACCCCGAGGCCGCCCGCGCGATCCTGCCCAGCAACGGCCGCCGTATCGTCCGGGCCCTGGAAGTGATCGAGATCACCGGACAGCCCTTCACGGCCAACCTGCCCGGTCACGACTCCGTCTACGACACCGTCCAGATCGGTGTCGACGTGGCTCGTCCGGAACTGGACGACCGCATCGCGCGGCGCGTCGACCGCATGTGGGAGGCGGGCCTCGTGGCGGAGGTGCGCGCACTGGAGGCGCAGGGCCTGCGCGAGGGGCGCACGGCGTCGCGTGCGCTCGGCTACCAGCAGGTGCTGGCGGCACTGGCCGGGGAGTGCACCGAAGCGGAAGCGAGGGCCGAGACCGTCCGTGCCACCAAGCGCTTCGCGCGCCGGCAGGATTCGTGGTTCAGGCGCGATCCCCGGGTGCACTGGTTGAGTGGGGCCTCGGTGGACCGCCGGGAACTTCCGCAGCAGGCCCTGGCGTTGGTCGAACGACCGGTCACAGCCTGATCACGTCATGGCATCGGGATGCGCCGCCGGTCATCGCGGCCTCGGACGCCGTGCCATCATCGAGCTTCGATCGACCAAGTGGAGCCTAGTTGGGAGGGCGCGTGGCGATGGAGGCCGGCCCTCGCGACACCGCACGAAGTGCCGAGCACGTCACCACGGAGAGTGACGAGCCGGGTCGGAGCGGCCCGGACCCCGGTGGGGACCGTCCACGGGTGAACGGGCGCGCCGACGGCAGCGCGCGTGACAGCGGCGGGCTGCTCGACGCCGCCTCCGACGACGGCCTTCCCGAGGACCGCCTGACGGAGATCACCCTCTCCGACGACCGGCTGTCCGGGGCCGGTGCTCTCTCCGGCGACCGCCTGTCCGAGGACTCCCTGGCCGATGACGGGCCCGACGACACCGTGGGAGGGGTGACCGCCGACGGGCCGGCGCCCGAGGAGATGTACCCGGGCGGACCCGAGGTCGAGGTCGAGCTGCGCCCGCAGCGCCGGCTGCGCATCTGGCAGCTCGCCCCCATCGTGGGCCTGGCCGCCGTCGGCTCCCTGATGTTCGCCTTCCCGCTCGCCTTCGACTTCGGCGACAGCGGCGCGGTCATCGCCATGCTCGGCCTGCTGATCTGCTCCTGCGCGGCGGGCTGGGGCATGATGGCGGCCCGCCGGGTGGGCTACACCTGGCCCGGCCTGCCCCCGCGCGGCTCCGGCCGCCGCCCCGACTGGCGGGTCGTGCTCGGGTACGTGCTCCTGGTGGTCGTGGTCGTCGTGCTCGCGGTGTGGCGCGTAGCGCGCCTGCGCTAGGGCCCCCGAGGGAAGCCGGGCCCGCCGGAACGGGCCTGTCGTGGCCACCCCGTACGATCGAGGGATGAGCACACGGATCGCCTTCCTCAAGGGTCACGGCACCGAGAACGACTTCGTGATCGTCCCGGACCCCGAGAACGCCCTGGAGCTGTCCCCGGCCGCCGTCGCCGCCCTGTGCGACCGCCGGGCGGGCATCGGCGGCGACGGCGTGCTGCACGTCGTACGGTCCGCGGCTCACCCGGAGACCCGGGACATGGCCGACGAGGCCGAGTGGTTCATGGACTACCGCAACGGCGACGGCTCGGTCGCCGAGATGTGCGGCAACGGCGTCCGTGTGTTCGCGCGCTACCTCCAGCACGCCGGACACGTCGCCGAAGGGGACCTCACGATCGCCACGCGCGCGGGCGTGAAGACCGTCCACATCGCCAAGGACGGCGACATCACCGTCGGCATGGGCCGCGCCCGCCTCCCCGAGGGAGACGTCACGGTCACCGTCGGTGAGCGCAGCTGGCCCGCGCGCAACGTGAACATGGGCAACCCGCACGCGGTGGCCTTCGTGGCCGACCTGGCGCACGCCGGCGACCTGTACACCGCGCCGCCGGTCAGCCCGGCGGCCGCCTACCCGGACGGTGTGAACGTCGAGTTCGTGGTCGACCGAGGCCCCCGCCACGTCGCCATGCGCGTGCACGAGCGCGGCTCCGGCGAGACCCGCTCGTGCGGCACGGGCGCGTGCGCCGTCGCCGTGGCCACCGCCCGGCGGGACGGCACCGACCCGGCCGTCACCGGCACCCCGGCGACGTACACCGTCGACGTCCCCGGGGGCCGGCTCGTCATCACCGAGCGTCCGGACGGCGAGATCGAGATGACCGGCCCCGCCGTGATCGTCGCCGAGGGCGAGATCGACGCCGAGTGGCTGGCTCACGCGTTCGGCTGACCCGCGACCCTAAACCTCGATTCCATCGCTCGAAGGGGTGATCCGTTTCACGCTCGGCGAGAGGCGGTCTGTCGCACGTGGTGGGCTCGGTAGCATCAAGCACCGGCACGGACGGGGGAACGTCGCCATCCCTGAGCCGCGTACGCCCTGGGGCCCCGTCCGCCGGTCCACGAGCCGGAGGTGCCCATGAGTGCGGAGGCCACGAATCCTGCGACCGCTGGCCCGGTAGCGCCCGCAGCGCCACAAGCGCTCACAGCGTCCGTGGCGCCCGCGGCGGCGCGCAGGAAGTCCCGGCCCCGGATCGATCTGCGCCGACTGGGCCGGGCCGCGCTGCTCGGCCCCGCGGTCCGCGGCAAACTGCCCGACGCGATCAGCCATGTCGTGGAGGCGCACCGCGCCCACCACCCCGACGCCGACCTCGAACCCCTGCGCCGCGCCTACGTCCTGGCGGAGTCCTCGCACCGCGGCCAGATGCGCAAGAGCGGTGAGCCGTACATCACGCACCCGCTCGCCGTGACCCTCATCCTCGCCGAACTCGGCGCCGAGACCACGACGTTGACCGCGTCCCTGCTGCACGACACGGTCGAGGACACCGAGGTGACGCTGGATCAGGTCCGGGAGCAGTTCGGGGAGGAGGTTCGTTATCTCGTCGACGGCGTCACGAAACTGGAGAAGGTCGACTACGGAGCCGCCGCCGAGCCGGAGACCTTCCGCAAGATGCTCGTCGCCACCGGCAACGACGTGCGCGTGATGTCGATCAAACTCGCCGACCGCCTGCACAACATGCGCACCCTCGGCGTGATGCGTCCCGAGAAGCAGGAGCGGATCGCCAAGGTCACCCGTGACGTCCTCATCCCGCTCGCCGAACGCCTCGGCGTACAGGCCCTGAAGACCGAGCTGGAGGACCTGGTCTTCGCCATCCTCCACCCCGAGGAGTACGAGCACACCAGAGAGCTCATCGCGGAGAACGCCGCCCGCCCCGGCGACCCCCTCGCCGAGGTCGCCGACGAGGTGCGCGGGGTGCTGCGCGAGTCCGGCATCCCGGCCGAGGTCCTCATCCGCCCCCGGCACTTCGTCTCCGTCCACCGCGTCGCCCGCAAACGCGGACAGCTGCGCGGCACCGACTTCGGCCGCCTGCTGGTGCTGGTCAACGAGGACGCGGACTGTTACGGCGTCCTCGGCGAACTCCACACGTGCATGACGCCGGTGGTCTCGGAGTTCAAGGACTTCATCGCCGTACCGAAGTTCAACCTCTACCAGTCCCTGCACACCGCCGTCGCCCGCCCCGACGGCCAGATGGTCGAAGTCCTCATCCGCACCCACCAGATGCACAAGGTGGCGGAGGCCGGTGTGGTGGCCCTCGGCAACCCGTACGCACCAGGCGCCGACACTCCCGCCTCAGGCGCTCCCGCGTCCGGCAACGCCACGGCCGGCGCCCCGTCGTCCTCCGGTGCCTCGGCCGACGGTGAGCGCGCCGATCCCACCCGCCCCGGCTGGCTCTCCCGCCTCCTGGACTGGCAGCGGGCCGCCCCCGACCCCGACACCTTCTGGTCCACCCTGCGCGAGGACCTCGCCCAGGACCGCGAAATCACCGTCTTCCGCCCCGACGGCGGCGCGCTCGGCCTGCCCGAGGGCGCCACCTGCGTGGACGCCGCCTACGCGCAGTACGGCGAGGACGCGCACGCCTGCATCGGCGCCCGCGTCAACGGCCGGCTGGCCACCCTCAGCACAGTCCTGCGCGACGGCGACACGGTCCAGCTCCTGATGGGCCAGGACCCGGCCTCCGAACCTTCCCGGGAGTGGCTGGAGCACGCGCACACCGCGGCCGCCCGCATCGCCATCCAGCGCTGGCTTGCGACCCACCCCGCCGGCGCCACCGACCCGGCGGAGCCGGCCGGCCCGGGCGAGCCGCGCGGCACCCGCGCCGAGGCCACCGCCGAGCCCGGCACGGCGTCGGCCCGGACGGGAGAGACCGCTTCGACCGGCCCCGCGGCCACCACCGGCGGCCCGACTGCCACCGCAGCCCCCTCCACGGCTCGCTCGGCAGACTCTTCCGCGGCGGCCCGCCCCGCAGGCCCGGCCGTGGCCCGCCGCGCCGAGCCGTCCGGTACCCGCGCCGCGGCACCCTCCGATCCCCGCTCCTCAGCCGCGCCGGAGCGCCCCGCCGACGGTGCCCCCGCCCCGCGCTCCCGGCGCGCCGACGTCCTCGTGGACCGGCCCGGTGCCGCCGCACGGCTCGCCGGGTGCTGCACGCCCGTACCACCGGACGAGATCACCGGGTTCGCGGTGCGCGGGGGAGTGGTGACCGTGCACCGCGTGGAGTGCCCGGCGGTGGCACACATGAAGAGCAGGGGACGCGCGGAGATCGGCGTGCGCTGGGGGGACACCGCCGAGTGCCGGGTCACCCTGGTCGCTGAATCGTTCGGCCGCCCCCACCTCCTCGCCGACCTCACCGAGGCGATCGCCTCGCAGGGCGTCGAGATCGTCTCCGCCACCGTGGAACCGCCCACCCAGCAGCGGGTGCGCCACACCTACACCCTCCAGTTGTCCGACGCGGCCCACCTCCCGGCCCTGATGCGCGCCATGCGGGACGTACCGGGGGTGTACGACGTGCGCAGGGCCCAGCACCAGCCGAGGGCGTCCTGACGACGGCGTCCGGCGTACCCGTTCGGGTGGGCCGGTCGCGCGTCGTCGCCGCGGGGAGGGCGGCCACTGGTAGCGGTGGTCCATGCTGCTCACCCCCCGCTCCCGGCCCCGGACCGCCGTCACCCGGACCACGCCCAAGCCCTCCCGGCACCGGAAGGCGGCCCTGTTCGCCTCCGCCCTCTCCGTCTGCCTCCTGGCCGCCGCGGCGCCGCCCGAACCGCTCGGCGTCGGCGACCGGCTCTTCCCCTACCTCGGCAACCCGGGCTACGACGTCGCCTCGTACGACCTGTCCCTCACCTACCCCGGCAGCAACGACAAGCCGCTCCAGGCCGTCACCACCATCGACGCCTGGACCACCGCCGACCTGGAGCGCCTCAACCTGGACTTCGCGCACGGCACCGTGCGGTCGGTCGAGGTCGACGGACGCCCCGCGGACTTCAGGAGCGCGGGCGACGACCTCGTCGTCACCCCGGAGCACCCCCTGGCCGGGGGCAGCTGGACGCGGATCACCGTGCGCCACACCAGCGACCCCGTCTACGGCAAGGACCAGCAGGGCGGCTGGGTGCGCACCTCCGACGGCCTCGCCATGGCGAACCAGGCCGACGCCGCCCACCTGGTGTTCCCGTGCAACGACCATCCGTCCGACAAGGCGATGTTCACCTTCCGGATCACCGCCCCGAACGGCTACACCGCCGTCGCCAACGGCCTGCCCGCCGGCACCGACCGGGTGGGCACCACCACCACCTGGACGTACCGCACCCAGCACCCCATGGCCACCGAGCTCGCCCAGGTCTCGATCGGCCGCTCGGCCGTGCTGCGCCGCGAGGGCCCCCACGGCCTGCCCGTGCGTGATGTCGTACCCGCCGGCGACCGCAAGGCACTCGAACCGTGGCTCGCGAAGACGCCCGACCAGATCGCCTGGATGGAGAGCAAGGTCGGCCGCTACCCGTTCGAGACCTACGGCCTGCTCATGGCCCAGGCCTCCACGGGCTTCGAACTGGAGACACAGACCCTCTCGCTCTTCGAGAAAGGCCTGTTCACCGAGCCCGCCTACCCCAAGTGGTACATCGAGTCGATCATGGTGCACGAGCTGTCCCACCAGTGGTTCGGGGACAGCGTCACCCCCCGCGCCTGGTCCGACGTCTGGCTGAACGAGGGCCACGCCACCTGGTACGAGGCGCTGTACGCCGAGGAGACGGCGAACCGGCCGATGGAGCAGCGGATGAAGGCCGCCTACGGCGCCTCCGACCGCTGGCGCGAGGCCGGCGGCCCGCCCGCCCGGCCCAAGCCGCCCGCCCCGGGCCAGAAGATCAGCATTTTCCGGCCCAGCATCTACGACGGCGCCGCCCTCGCCCTGTACGCCCTGCGCCAGGAGATCGGCCGACCGGCCTTCGAACGGCTGGAGCGGATCTGGGTCCGGGAGCACCAGGACGCCACCGCCACCACCGACGACTTCGTCCGGCTGGCCTCGGCCGTCGCCGGCCGCGACCTGAGCGGCTTCTTCAAGGCCTGGCTGTACGGCGAGAAGACCCCGCCGATGCCCGGCCACCCGGACTGGAAGCAGACGGCATCGGCCCAGCCCGCCTCGCCGCGCGCCCGGCGGTGACCCGGTGACGCCCGGAGATAACCCGATGACGAGACGCGCCGTACCGTGCGACCATCTAGGGGTGGGCGCGCGGGGAAACGGGAATCTCCCGGGGTACCCGTGCGTTGTACACCACGAGCGGGACGGGTGACCGCCCGCCGTACGGAAGCCGTCACGTTGACGCCGGGACGGCACTCCCACCGACGTATCTCATCGACGTAAGGATCCAATGACCTCCTCTTCTTCCTCTTCCCAGGACACCAAGCGCCTCGCGCACGCCTATCCCGAGGGTCTTCGGGCCGATGCCCTGATGGAAGAGGACGTCGCCTGGAGCTACGAGATCGACGGCGATCGGGACGGCGACCAGTTCGACCGCTCCGAGCGCGCGGCCCTGCGCCGCGTGGTGGGTCTGTCCACCGAGCTGGAGGACGTCACCGAGGTCGAGTACCGCCAGCTCCGCCTGGAGCGGGTCGTGCTCGTCGGCGTGTGGACCACCGGCACGGCGCAGGACGCCGACAACTCCCTCGCGGAGCTGGCCGCCCTCGCGGAGACCGCGGGCGCGCTCGTGCTCGACGGCGTGATCCAGCGCCGCGACAAGCCCGACGCGGCCACCTACATCGGCTCCGGCAAGGCCGCCGAGCTGCGTGACATCGTCATCGAAACGGGCGCGGACACCGTCATCTGTGACGGTGAGCTGAGCCCCGGCCAGCTGATCCAGCTGGAGGACGTCGTCAAGGTCAAGGTCATCGACCGTACGGCCCTGATCCTGGACATCTTCGCCCAGCACGCCAAGTCCCGCGAGGGCAAGGCGCAGGTCGCGCTCGCGCAGATGCAGTACATGCTGCCGCGGCTGCGCGGCTGGGGTCAGTCGCTGTCCCGGCAGATGGGTGGCGGTCGCGGCGGTCTCGCCACGCGTGGCCCCGGTGAGACCAAGATCGAGACGGACCGGCGCCGGATCCGCGAGAAGATGGCCAAGATGCGCCGGGAGATCGCGGAGATGAAGACCGGCCGCGAGATCAAGCGCCAGGAGCGCCGTCGGAACAAGGTCCCGTCGGTCGCCATCGCGGGCTACACCAACGCCGGCAAGTCCTCCCTGCTCAACCGCCTCACGGGCGCCGGCGTCCTGGTCGAGAACGCCCTGTTCGCGACCCTGGACCCGACCGTCCGCCGGGCCGAGACCCCGAGCGGCCGGCTCTACACCCTGGCGGACACCGTCGGCTTCGTCCGGCACCTGCCGCACCACCTGGTCGAGGCGTTCCGCTCCACCATGGAGGAGGTCGGCGACTCCGACCTGATCCTGCACGTGGTGGACGGCTCGCACCCGAACCCGGAGGAGCAGCTCGCCGCCGTACGCGAGGTGATCCGCGACGTCGGAGCCACCGACGTGCCGGAGATCGTCGTGGTCAACAAGGCGGACGCGGCCGACCCGCTGGTCCTCCAGCGGCTGCTGCGGGTCGAGAAGCGCTCCATCGCCGTCTCGGCACGCACCGGCCGGGGCATCGAGGAGCTGCTCGGCCTGATCGACGACGAGCTGCCCCGCCCCTCGGTCGAGATCGAGGCGCTCGTGCCGTACACCCACGGCAAGCTGGTCGCCCGCGCCCACACCGAGGGCGAGGTGATCTCCGAGGAGCACACCGCGGAGGGCACCCTGCTCAAGGTCCGGGTGCACGAGGAGCTGGCGGCGGACCTCGCGCCGTACGTACCGGTCTCCGCGGCCTGACCCAGCCCGTCACGAGGGCCCGCCACCCCAGGGTGGCGGGCCCTCGTCATGCCCGGCGCCAGGTCACCGCCCGGCGAACTGCTTGCTCACCGACTCGTACACGCCCTTGGCCACCTCGCCCAGCCGGGGACCGGCCAGCCAGCCGGAACGCACCGGGCCGATGGACGTGTTCGACACCAGCGCGGGCTTGCCGTCCGCGCCCGTCTCCACCCAGCCGCCACCGGAGGAGCCACCGGTCATCGTGCAGCCGATCCGGTACATCGTCGGGTCGGACTGCTCGATGGAGAGCCGGCCCGGCTTGTCCTGGCACTGGTACAGCAGCTGACCGTCGTACGGCGCCGCCGCCGGGTAGCCGGACGCCGTGATGCTCCGCACCTGGGACACGGCCGGCGCGTCGAAGTTCACCGGCAGCGCCCCGCCGACGGTCTCCTCCAGCGACTTGCCGCCGCTGCCCTGCTCGGGCGTCACATGGATGACGGCGAAGTCGTACGAGGCACCGTCACCGCCCGTCTCGCCCCCCTTGCTGATCCACTGCTGCGAGGTCTTCGCCGCGTCGGCCCACCACACGCCGTACGGAGCGATCTCGGAGCGGCTGGCGCCCTCCAGTTCGGCCGCCGACCTTCCCTGGTCGTTGTACGACGGCACGAAGGCGAGGTTGCGGTACCAGCCGCCCTTCTTGCCGGCGTGCACACAGTGACCCGCCGTCCAGACGAGGTTGGACTTGCCCGGGTGCGCCGGGTCCGTCACCACCGTCGCGGAACAGACCATGGTGCCCCCGGGGGCGTCGAAGAGCAGCTTGCCCGAGGTGGCCGCACTGGTGTGGTACGGCGGTGTGACCGTACGTGCCTGCACCGGCTGCGGCGTCGGGTCCGTCACGCCCTGGTCACCGGAGATGTCGTTGTCGTCGACGCCCCGGTCCGGGTCCTCGGCGTCACGCATCCGGTCCGGGTTCCACAGGCCCTTGATGATCGGGTTGACGAAGTCGTTGGCCTCGCGCAGCCAGTCGTCCCGGTTCCAGTTCTTCCAGGCGCCGTGCTTCCACTTGTCGATGTCGATCCCGTGTTCCTTGAGCCTCTGCTTCAGGTCGTCCGGGATCGTGATCTTTCCGTCGTGGCTGCTCGCCGCGGACGGCTTGCCGTCGGCGTTGTCGTCGCCGCAGGCGGTGGCGGTCAGCGCCAGCACCGACGCGAGAGCGACCGCCGTCAGCGAGGTGGAGGTCCGGCGACCACCCCTGCCTCGCCGAGCGGTGAACGACGGCCGTATGGATCGCATGTTGTTGACTCCCCCTGCTGTGAAAGGAATTCGGTGCTTGGGCCCCGACACCGGCGTCCAACTCATGGAAGGTGCATGCCGGTCTCACGACCTTCTGGGAACGGCATCACACACTATGCCGTCGCCGTGGGGGAGTTCCGACGGGAGGGCAACGGTTCCGTCACAGGCCGCCTGAACAGGGCAGGAGCGCCGGCCGGTCCGAGGGCCGCCTCGTTGTCCGCGCAGAACGGTGCCGCCTTCCATGGTGATCCGTGCCGCCTGTCCACGGTGATCCGTGCCGCTTGGCCACGGTGATCCGTGCCGACTCCTCGACTGTCCTCGACTCCCGGCGTGGCGGAGGGGCGCGTCCCCGTGCCGTCCGGCCAAGGATCTCCCGGCGAGCCCGTAACCGCCCGATCGGTGCGCGGTTGTAGCCCGTGGGGCCTGTCGCCAGTGTCCGGTCCCCGAGGATCAACTCGCCTTCGGGCAGCGGGGAGGACAACGCGCCGTGTCCGTTTCGGAGTCGATGGCTGGAGGCACGTCCGGGGACGCGCGGGCCGTGCACGAGGGAATCCTCAGACGCCAGTCGGCGCGTGAGTCCTCGGCACGCACCTATGCCCGGGCCCTGCCCATCGTGCCCGTCCGGGCCCGAGGGCTCACCATCGAGGGCGCCGACGGCCGCCGTTACCTCGACTGCCTCTCCGGCGCAGGCACCCTCGCCCTCGGCCACAACCACCCGGTCGTGCTGGAAGCCATCCGCCGGGTCCTCGACTCCGGTGCCCCCCTCTCCGTCCTCGACCTCGCGACCCCCGTCAAGGACGCCTTCGTCACCGAACTGTTCCGCACCCTCCCACCCGGCCTCGCCGGCCGCTCGCGGGTCCAGTTCTGCGGACCGGCCGGCACCGACGCCGTCGAGGCCGCCCTCAAACTGGTCAGGACCGCGACCGGCCGCACCGGCATCCTCACCTTCACCGGCGCCTACCACGGCATGACCGCCGGCGCCCTGGCCGTCTCCGGGGGAGCGGCCGACGACCAGGTGACCCGCCTGCCCTACCCGCAGGACTACCGCTGCCCCTTCGGCGTCGGCGGCCCGCACGGTGCCGAACTCGCCGTCCGCTGGACCGAGTCCCTCCTCGACGACCCCAAGTCCGGCGTCCCGCTGCCCGCCGGGATGATCCTCGAACCGGTCCAGGGCGAAGGCGGAGTGATCCCCGCGCCGGACGACTGGCTGCGCCGCATGCGCCGGCTCACGGCGGACCGGTCCATCCCGCTGATCGCCGACGAGATCCAGACCGGAGTCGGCCGCACGGGCGCCTTCTGGGCCGTCGACCACAGCGGCGTCACCCCCGACGTCATGGTCCTGTCCAAGGCCATCGGCGGCAGCCTCCCACTGGCCGTGATCGTCTACCGCGACGACCTCGACGTCTGGGAGCCCGGCGCCCATGCCGGCACCTTCCGCGGCAACCAGCTCGCCATGGCCGCCGGCACCGCCACCCTCGCCCACGTCCGCGAGAACGCCCTCGCCGAACGCGCGGCCGCCCTCGGTTCCCGCATGCTGCGCCAACTCGCCGAACTCAGCCACGCGTTCCCCTGCGTGGGAGACGTCCGAGGGCGCGGACTCATGATCGGGCTCGAACTGGTGAACCCGGACGCCGACCCCACCGCCTCTCGCCCGGTTCCCCCCGTCGGTGACGCCAGTGACGCCGGTGAGGTCGCCGGCCTCGACGGCGGTGGCATGGGCGACATGGGTGGCCTCGGCGGCGCGGCGGTCCGGCCGGAGCCCACCCGCACGCCGTCCCCGGCCGCCCCCGAACTCGCCGCCGCCGTGCAGCGGGAGTGCCTCCAGCGCGGACTGATCGTCGAACTCGGCGGCCGGCACGCGTCCGTGGTCCGGCTGCTTCCGCCGCTCACGATCAGCGACGAACAGGCGACGGCTGTACTCGACCGGCTGACCGACGCGGTGGCCGCGGTCGCGCGTCACCACGCATCCCATGGCCCACACCAGCAACGCCAAGCCTGCCCGGCCCAGCACGCGGGCTGACCACCAGCCGCGCCGGACGCCCCTGGCGCCCGCCTGCGGGCACACACCGCTTCCCATCCCTGTTCAGCCCCCCTTCCCGGACGTCGAGGCCGACGTCCACCGCCGACCACACCCACAGGGCCGCCCGCCTCACCGCCCGCCGGCCCGGAAGGAACGCCGCCCGAGCCGACGGCGGAACGAGCCCGCACCCCTCACTCCAGCCCGAGAGGAGCGTCATGAACGCCACCCCCACCCCCGACGACCAGGGAGGCACCGGCGCACCGTCCTGCGCCGCACCGCTCACCGAGTCGGTCCCGCGGCAGAAGAGGCGGGAGACCGGTCCCGCCCGGAGGACAGCTCCCGAGGCCGGCGCGGCTGAGGGCCCCGCTCCGCTGGAGGACCCGGATCCGCTGGAGGACCCCGATCCCCAGGCCGCCGCCCAGGCCGCCGCCGTCGAGAACCTGCTGCGGTGCTGGGCCCGCGAGAGCCGCCTGACCGCTCCTACGGCGGGCAGCCTCCACATCCCGCTGCCGGCCAGCGGCGCCACCCTGATCGCACCGGTCCACCACTGGTCCCCGACGGGCTGGCACCGCTTCGGCCTCCCGCGCCTGGCCGGCGCGTCCGACGCGACGCCACCCGTCGACGCCGTCACCCTCGCGGCCCTCCTCGCACGGGAACCCGTCCCCGAGCCGGCCGACACCACCACCTCCTCACCTCGCGCCTCCTCAGACTCCGCCGACGGCACCGGGCCCGACGGCACCCGCTTCGAGGGCGTCCCCAGCTCCGGCACCGGCGCCGGCGATCGAGCCGACGGCCCAGACCTCGTGGCCAGAGTCGCCGACTCCGTCCGCCGTACCGCGACCTTCATCCGGCACCGGCGGGAACACCCCGCCGACACCCCCGACCGCTTCCTCGGCGCCGAGCAGGCCCTGCTGCTCGGGCACCCGCTGCATCCCACCCCGAAGAGCAGGGAAGGCCTGACCGAAGCCGAAGCCGAGCGGTACTCACCCGAGCTGCGTGGCTCCTTCCCCCTGCACTGGCTGTCCGTCGACCCCTCCCTCCTCGCGACCGACTCCGCGTGGACCGAGCGCGGCCGTCCCGTGCCCGCCGGGCACCTCGTCCGCCGCCTCGCCGGCACCGCACTGCCGCTGCCCGAGGGTCACACCGCCCTGCCACTGCACCCCTGGCAGGCCCGCGAGGTCCGGCACCGCGCGCCCGTCGCCGCGCTGCTCGACTCCGGGCTCCTCCATGACCTCGGACCCCTGGGCGCTTCCTGGTCTCCCACCTCCTCCGTACGCACCGTGCACCGATCCGGTGCCCCCGCGATGCTCAAGCTCTCGCTGGCCCTGCGCATCACCAACTCCCGCCGGGAGAACCTCCGCAAGGAACTCCACCGCGGAGTCGAGGTGCACCGGCTCCTGCGTACCGGTCTCGCCCGCCAGTGGCAGACCGCCCACCCCGGCTTCGACATCGTCCGCGACCCGGCCTGGCTCGCCGTCGACGACCTTGACGGCCTGCCCCTGCCCGGTCTCGACGTGGTGATCCGGCACAACCCGTTCACCCCGGCCGACGACGTCGGCTGTGTCGCCGGGCTGGTCGCCCCTCGCCCGTCCCCCGAGCCGCCCGCCGGCACCGCGCCGCACCACCCCGCCCGGCCGATGCGGTCCCGGCTGGCGCGAGTCGTCGCAGATCTCGCCACGCGCACCGGCCGACCCGTCGGCGCCGTCGCCGCCGAGTGGTTCCTGCGCTACCTGGAGCAGGTCGTCCGGCCCGTCCTCTGGCTGGACGGCGAGGCCGGCATCGCCCTCGAAGCGCACCAGCAGAACACGCTGGTCCTGCTGGACGGCGACGGCTGGCCCACCGGCGGCCGCTACCGCGACAACCAGGGGTACTACTTCCGCGAGTCCCGGCGAGCCGAACTGACCGCCCGGCTGCCCGGCATCGGCGAGCACAGTGACACCTTCGTCCCGGACGAGGTCGCCGACGAGCGCTTCGCCTACTACCTCGCCGTCAACAACGTGCTCGGTCTGATCGGTGCCTTCGGCTCCCAGCGCCTCGCCGACGAGCGGCTGCTGCTCGCGGCCTTCCGCCGCTTCCTCACCGGCCTCGCCTCGGGGCCCGCCCCGCTGCGCACCTCCCTGCCCGGCCGCCTCCTGGACTCACCCGTCCTGCGCTGCAAGGCCAACCTGCTGACCCGGCTGCACGGTCTCGACGAACTCGTCGGCCCGGTCGACACCCAGTCCGTCTACGTCACCATCGCCAACCCCCTTCACGCATGAGCGACGTACCTCTGCGCACCACCTGAGCGGACCGCCCTCAGCGAGCGCCCACCGTCTCCCGTCCGAGCAACACCACCCACCACGTCTCCTGAGAGGAGCGCACCGTGCCCCCCACCGACGCCGGCGCCGGAACCGGCCCCGTCCCGGCCCCGCCGGACGGCACCACTCGCCGCGCGGCCACCGAAGGGCCCCGGAACTCCCTTTTCGGACGGCTCACCGTCGAGGACGAGGACCCGGACAGCGAGGACACGCTGGAGCTGTGCCTGCCCGCGCAGTTCGTCGCCCTCCGCGCCGGGGCGACGACCGGTCTCCTCGGCCGACTCGCCGCGTGGGGCTCGGTGGTGACCCCGGCCGGCTCCTTCCGGCTGATGCCCGTACGCATTGATCAGGACCTCTCGCTCGTCCACCGCTGGATGAACGACCCCGCCGTCGCCGAGTTCTGGGAGCTGGCCGGGCCCCGGATCCGGACGGAGCACCACCTGAGGGCACAGCTCCACGGCGACGGGCGCAGCGTGCCGTGCCTCGGCGTACTCGACGGCACCCCGATGAGCTACTGGGAGATCTACCGTGCCGACCTGGATCCGCTGGCCCGTCACTATCCGGCCTGTCCGCACGACACCGGGATCCACCTCCTCGTCGGTGACGCCGCCGACCGGGGACGAGGACTGGGCTCCGTCCTGCTCCGAGCCGTGGCCGACCTGATCCTCGACCGGCGTTCCCCGTGCGCACGTGTCCTCGCGGAACCCGACCTTCGCAACACCCCCTCCGTCGCCGCGTTCCTGAGCGCGGGCTTCCGGTTCGCGGCGGAGGTCGACCTGCCCGGCAAGCGGGCCGCCCTCATGATTTGGGACCGTGTCCTGCGCGATGTCATGTAGCACCTTGTGACTGAGCGCTCACGGATAGATACGAGCGGGGAGTCCGTGGTGTTCCCGTATCCGAGAGAAAGTTCTTGGCCGAGTCGCCCGAGCCGTACTGCCGCGCCCCGGGGCCGACCACCGGCCCGCACCTGCCCCAGCCGGACGAACAGGTCGCGACCAGCAGCCCGGGCCCGCCCCACTGCGGCGCACAGCCCCCGAGCCCAGTCCCACCCCACCGCCACCAGAACCCCAGCCCACCCAGGAGCCCCGCCCGTGAGCCCTCCCCCTGCCCCCGTAACGACCCCCCGTTTGTCAGTGCAGGGTCGTAGGGTGGTCAGGCTATGACGAAGCCCTCCCTCCCCGAACTCCTGCATGCCGCCGTCGCCGCCGTCGGCGGTGCGGAGCGCCCCGGCCAGGTGACCATGGCCGAAGCGGTCGCCGAGGCGATCGACGACGGATCCCACCTGCTGGTCCAGGCCGGCACCGGCACCGGAAAGTCGCTCGGCTATCTCGTCCCCGCGCTCGCGCACGGAGAACGGGTGGTGGTCGCGACGGCCACACTCGCCCTCCAGCGCCAGCTCGTCGAGCGGGATCTGCCGCGCACCGTCGACGCCCTGCACCCGCTGCTGCGCCGACGCCCGGAGTTCGCGATGCTCAAGGGCCGGTCGAACTACCTGTGCCTGCACCGCTTGCACGAGGGCATGCCGCAGGACGAGGAGGAGGGGCTCTTCGACCAGTTCGAGGCCGCGGCGCCCACCAGCAAGCTGGGCCAGGACCTGCTGAGACTGCGGGACTGGGCCGACGAGACGGAGAGCGGCGACCGGGACGATCTCACCCCGGGCGTCTCGGACCGTGCCTGGACCCAGGTCTCGGTGTCGTCGCGGGAGTGCCTGGGCGCGTCGAAGTGCGCGTACGGCGCCGAGTGCTTCGCGGAGATGGCCCGTGAGCGGGCGAAACTCGCCGAGGTGGTGGTCACGAACCACGCGCTCCTGGCCATCGACGCCATCGAGGGCGCCCCGGTGCTGCCCCAGCACGAGGTGCTGATCGTGGACGAGGCGCATGAACTCGTCTCCCGCGTCACGGGCGTCGCCACCGGCGAACTCACGCCCGGGCAGGTCAACCGCGCGGTGCGTCGTGCCGCCAAGTTGGTCAACGAGAAGGCCGCCGATCAGCTCCAGACCGCCGCCGAGGGCTTCGAGCGGCTCATGGAACTCGCGCTGCCGGGCCGCCTGGAGGAGATCCCGGAGGACCTCGGCTATGCCCTGATGGCGCTGCGGGACGCGGCCCGCACGGTGATCTCCGCGATCGGCGCGACGCGCGACAAGTCCGTCCAGGACGAGGACGCCGTCCGCAAACAGGCGCTGGCCTCGGTGGAGACGGTGCACGACGTGGCGGAGCGGGTCGTGAACGGCTCGGAGTGGGACGTCGTCTGGTACGAGCGGCACGACCGTTTCGGCGCGTCCCTCCGGGTCGCCCCCATGTCGGTCTCCGGCCTGCTCAGGGAGAAGCTGTTCGCCGACCGGACCGTGGTCCTCACCTCGGCGACGCTCAAGCTGGGCGGCGACTTCAACGGCGTCGGCGCCTCCCTGGGGCTCGGCCCGGAAGGGGCGGAGGGCGAGGACCTGCCGAAGTGGAAGGGCGTCGATGTCGGCTCGCCCTTCGACTACCGCAAGCAGGGCATCCTCTACGTCGCCAAGCACCTGGCGCGCCCGGCACGCGACGGCGAGCGCTCCGACATGCTGGACGAGCTGACCGAGCTGATCCAGGCGGCCGGCGGGCGCACCCTCGGCCTGTTCTCGTCCATGCGGGCCGCCCAGCTCGCCGCGGAGGAGCTGCGGACCCGGATCCCGGAGTTCCCGATCCTGCTGCAGGGTGAGGAGACGCTCGGTGAACTGATCAAGAACTTCGCGGCCGACCCGAAGACGTGCCTCTTCGGAACGCTGTCGCTGTGGCAGGGCGTCGACGTCCCGGGCCCCAGCTGCCAGCTGGTCGTCATGGACAAGATCCCGTTCCCGCGGCCCGACGATCCGCTGATGAGCGCGCGCCAGAAGGCGGTGGAGGAGGCGGGGGGCAACGGGTTCATGGCGGTGGCGGCGACCCACGCGGCCCTGCTCATGGCACAGGGCGCCGGCCGTCTCGTCCGGGCGTCCGGCGACCGGGGTGTGGTCGCCGTACTGGACCAGCGGTTGGCCACCGCGCGCTACGGCGGCTATCTGAAGGCGTCCCTGCCGGACTTCTGGTACACCACGGACCGCAATCAGGTCCGCAGGTCGCTCGCGGCGATCGACGCGGTGGCCCAGCAGGCGGAGGCGGAGCCGGCGGCCGCCAAATGATCGCGGGGTAGCCCGGCCGGTGCCGGCCCGGCTACCCCGTGGTGCGCCCGGATTCCACGGCCGCCCGTGAACACGGGGCCGCCGGGCCCAGGGCCTCGGACGGACATACGCCGGGGACCCGGAGATATGCAGGGCCCCGGAACCGGCGCAGGGGTTCCGGGGCCCGGTCAGGGAGCGGACGGGCCGACCCGCCCGCCGCGGCCGTCACACGCGGCGCAGTACGGCGACGACCTTGCCGAGGATGGTCGCGTCATCGCCGGGGATCGGCTCGTAGGCCGCGTTGTGCGGGAGGAGCCATACGTGGCCGTCCTCGCGCTTGAAGCGCTTGACGGTGGCCTCGCCGTCGAGCATGGCGGCGACGATGTCGCCGTTCTCCGCGACCGGCTGGCGGCGGACGGTGACCCAGTCGCCGTCGCAGATCGCGGCCTCGATCATCGAGTCGCCGACGACCTTGAGGACGAACAGTTCACCGTCGCCGACGAGCTGGCGGGGGAGCGGGAAGACGTCCTCGACGGACTCCTCCGCGAGGATCGGACCACCGGCGGCGATGCGGCCGACCAGCGGGACGTACGACGCGGCGGGCTTGCCGGCGGTGTCCGTGGGCTGCACGGTGACGGCCTGGTCGGATCCGCGCACCTCGTACGCGCGCGGGCGGTGCGGGTCACGGCGCAGGAAGCCCTTGCGCTCCAGCGCCATCAGCTGGTGGGCGACCGAGGACGTGCTGGAGAGGCCGACGGCCTGGCCGATCTCCCGCATCGACGGCGGGTAACCGCGCCGCTGTACGGAGTCCCTGATGACCTCGATCACCCGGCGCTGCCGGTCGGTGAGGCCGGAGCTGTCCGCCCGGATGCCTGGAGGTCGGCCCGGCAGGGAGCGCTTGGGTCCCTCGGGATTCGTGGCTTCGTTCATCGCGTGTACCGGCTCGACTCGGCCCAAGGAGCGGTCCTGGGCGGTGATGGTGGCACTGTCTGCGGTGGTGGTCACGTCGGCCCCTCTCGATGGTCTCCCTGCTGGACAACGGTAGTTGCTTTCGAAAGGTTGCGCCAAACACACGTTCGAGTGAAAAAGTGCGTTTTGCCTGACGCGATCACGTGCCTGGGTGTATTGCTAACGCGACACTTGGCGGACAAAAGCGCCCATTGTTGTACTCTTCACCGCCGGGGTGCGGTGGCCTCGTGGGCCGGGCCCCAGTCTGCCATCCGGAATCCCGCAGTCCGGGAGCCGGGGGCCTTTCTGCGCGGGAGTGCCACGCCTCCTCCCTGTGGCGCCCACCGTATCCCCGTGAGCGTCGCGGGAACACTGCCCGGCGCCCGCGTGTCCTTGCGCCGGTCGCCGGCGACGCTCGGGGCCGCCCTTGTGGCGCGACACGCGACTCTGCCTCGCTGTATGAGCCAATCCCTACATCTAGTGGTTGGATGGCTACCGCGACCCAGAAGTTGTGGTCCCCCGGGTCCTAGACGCCTTGGCGATCGCCTATGCTTAGGGCTGCTTCGCGGGGCCTTTGGGTCCTGTGAGGCCGACGTGTCTGCTGTGAGGAGGGTTGGAGAACATGCACTGTCCCTTCTGCAGGCATCCCGACAGCCGTGTGGTCGACAGCCGTACGACCGACGACGGCACGTCCATCCGCAGGCGCCGCCAGTGCCCCGACTGCTCCCGTCGTTTCACGACCGTGGAGACGTGCTCGCTCATGGTGGTCAAGCGGTCGGGGGTCACCGAGCCCTTCAGCCGCACCAAGATCATCAATGGTGTGCGCAAGGCGTGCCAGGGACGACCTGTCACCGAGGACGCGCTGGCCCAGCTCGGCCAGCGGGTCGAGGAGGCGGTGCGTGCGACCGGCAGCGCCGAGCTGACCACCCACGACGTGGGCCTGGCCATACTCGGCCCGTTGCAGGAGCTCGACCTCGTCGCCTATCTGCGGTTCGCCTCCGTCTACCGGGCGTTCGACTCGCTCGACGACTTCGAGGCCGCCATCGCGGAGCTGAGGGAGGCGACGGGAGGCCCCGCCGCGAACGGCGAGGACGCGGGAGCGGGGAGCCAGGAAGACGATCGCGGGACCGACGGGGCCACTCAGGTCCCCGTGCCCGCGCGCGCCGCCGACTGACCGGAGGGCCGGAAACCGGGAGGAGAGCCGGGTTCCGGCCGGGAGGCGGCGAACGAAGACCTGTTGCGGGTGACAGCTGAGGGCGCCCGCAACGCATGACAGAAACACGTGCTCATCGGAACAAATGGGCACTTCAGGGCGTTTTTGCCCGTACAGGGAGGCGGCATGACAGAGACGGCGAGCGGTCCGGCACGAGGTTCCCGAGCCAAGGGCACCAAGGCCACCAGGGGACTGCGTATCGAGCGCATCCACACCACGCCCGGAGTGCACCCGTACGACGAGGTGTCGTGGGAACGCCGTGACGTCGTCATGACCAACTGGCGCGACGGCTCGGTCAACTTCGAGCAGCGTGGCGTCGAGTTTCCCGACTTCTGGTCGGTGAACGCGGTCAACATCGTCACCAGCAAGTACTTCCGGGGAGCCGTCGGCACCCCGCAGCGCGAGACCAGCCTCAAGCAGCTGATCGACCGCATCGTGAAGACGTACCGGAAGGCCGGTGAGGACTACAAGTACTTCGCCTCGCCCGCCGACGCCGAGATCTTCGAGCACGAGCTGGCGTACGCCCTCCTGCACCAGATCTTCAGCTTCAACAGTCCCGTCTGGTTCAACGTCGGGACCCCGCAGCCCCAGCAGGTCTCCGCCTGCTTCATCCTGTCCGTCGACGACTCCATGGAGTCGATCCTCGACTGGTACAAGGAAGAGGGCATGATCTTCAAGGGCGGCTCCGGTGCCGGCCTGAACCTCTCCCGCATCCGCTCCTCCAAGGAGCTGCTCTCCTCCGGCGGCAACGCCTCCGGCCCGGTCTCCTTCATGCGCGGCGCCGACGCCTCCGCCGGCACCATCAAGTCCGGTGGTGCCACCCGCCGCGCCGCCAAGATGGTCGTGCTCGACGTCGACCACCCCGACATCGAGGACTTCATCGAGACCAAGGTCAAGGAGGAGGAGAAGATCCGCGTCCTGCGGGACGCGGGCTTCGACATGGACCTGGGCGGCGACGACATCACGTCCGTCCAGTACCAGAACGCCAACAACTCGGTCCGCGTGAACGACGAGTTCATGCAGGCGGTCGAGAACGGCGGCAAGTTCGGCCTGCGCGCCCGTATGACCGGTGAGGTCATCGAAGAGGTCGAGGCCAAGGCCCTGTTCCGCAAGATCGCCGAGGCCGCCTGGGCCTGCGCCGACCCGGGCATCCAGTACGACGACACCATCAACAACTGGCACACCTGCCCCGAGTCCGGCCGGATCACCGCGTCGAACCCGTGCAGCGAGTACATGCACCTGGACAACACGTCCTGCAACCTGGCCTCGCTGAACCTCATGAAGTTCCTGAAGGACGACAGCAAGGGCAACCAGTCCTTCGAGACCGAGCGCTTCCAGAAGGTCGTCGAGCTGGTCATCACCGCGATGGACATCTCGATCTGCTTCGCGGACTTCCCGACCGAGAAGATCGGCGAGAACACGCGCGCGTTCCGCCAGCTCGGCATCGGCTACGCCAACCTCGGCGCCCTGCTGATGGCCACCGGCCACGCCTACGACTCCGACGGCGGCCGCGCCCTGGCCGGCGCCATCACCTCCCTGATGACGGGCACGGCCTACCGCCGCTCCGCCGAGCTGGCCGCGGTCGTCGGCACCTACGACGGCTACGCCCGCAACGCCGACGCCCACAACCGCGTCATGAAGCAGCACGCCGACGCCAACGGCACGGCCGTCCGCATGGACGACCTGGACACCCCGGTGTGGGCCGCCGCCACGGAGGCCTGGCAGGACGTCCTGCGCCTCGGCGAGAAGAACGGTTTCCGTAACTCCCAGGCGTCCGTCCTCGCGCCGACCGGCACCATCGGCCTGGCGATGTCCTGCGACACCACCGGTGTCGAGCCCGACCTCGCCCTGGTGAAGTTCAAGAAGCTGGTCGGCGGCGGCTCGATGCAGATCGTCAACGGCACCGTCCCGCAGGCACTGCGCCGCCTGGGCTACCAGGAGGAGCAGATCGAGGCGATCGTCGCCCACATCGCCGAGCACGGCAACGTGATCGACGCCCCCGGCCTCAAGCAGGAGCACTACGAGGTGTTCGACTGCGCCATGGGCGAGCGCGCCATCTCCCCGATGGGCCACGTCCGCATGATGGCCGCGATCCAGCCGTGGATCTCCGGCGCCATCTCCAAGACGGTCAACATGCCGGAGACGGCGACCGTCGAGGAGGTCGAGGAGATCTACTTCGAGGCCTGGAAGCTGGGCGTCAAGGCGCTCGCGATCTACCGCGACAACTGCAAGGTCGGCCAGCCGCTCTCCGCGAAGACCAAGGAGAAGGAGAAGGCCGAGGTCACCGAGAAGGCCGAGGAGACCATCCGGGCCGCGGTCGAGAAGGTCGTCGAGTACCGCCCGGTCCGCAAGCGCCTCCCGAAGGGACGTCCCGGCATCACCACGTCCTTCACCGTCGGCGGCGCCGAGGGCTACATGACCGCCAACTCCTACCCGGACGACGGTCTCGGCGAGGTCTTCCTGAAGATGTCGAAGCAGGGCTCCACCCTCGCGGGCATGATGGACGCCTTCTCCATCGCCGTCTCCGTCGGCCTGCAGTACGGCGTGCCCCTGGAGACGTACGTCTCGAAGTTCACCAACATGCGCTTCGAGCCTGCCGGCATGACGGACGACCCGGACGTGCGGATGGCGCAGTCGATCGTCGACTACATCTTCCGTCGCCTGGCGCTGGACTTCCTGCCCTTCGAGACCCGCTCCGCGCTCGGCATCCACTCCGCCGAGGAGCGTCAGCGGCACCTGGAGACCGGTTCCTACGAGCCGGCCGAGGACGAGGTCGACGTCGAGGGCCTGGCCCAGTCGGCCCCGCGCGCCCAGGAGCTGAAGGCGGTCGCCACGCCGAAGGCCGAGCCCGAGGCTGCCAAGCCCGCGCCGCGGCAGGCGCACACCAGCGCCGAACTGGTGGAGATGCAGCTGGGCATCCAGGCGGACGCCCCGCTGTGCTTCTCCTGCGGTACGAAGATGCAGCGGGCCGGTTCCTGCTACATCTGCGAGGGCTGCGGCTCGACCAGCGGCTGCAGCTGATGACACGCCGTTCGTGAAGTAAGGGGCGCCGGCACGAGCCGGCGCCCCTTACCCGTAGGGCTCCCGGGGCCCTCAGGACGGCTGAGCCCTGCCCATGACCCGCGTGAAGGTGGCCGGGTCCTCGTCGAATCCCCGTACACCGGGACGGAACGTCCACTCCTGCGCGTCGTCGTCCCGGACGAACTCGGCGATCGTGGCGGCCGTCGACCCGAGGACCGACGCGAAACCGTCCTCGGCGAGCACGGTGTAACCCTCGCGGATGCGTATGGCGGGATTCAGCACCTGGGCGAACGTCTTGTGCCCGGGCCGCTGCTGGATGACGACACCCACCACCACGCGCGCGTAGCGGTCGCTGAGGCGGTCCAGCTCCAGCGTCATGACCTCGTCCCAGCCGAAGCCCTTGCCGTCCGTGCTGTCGCGGTTGAGGAGGATCGTGCCGTCCGGCGAGCGGCTGTCGAAGTGCACCAGATAGGCGGGATCCCCGTACGGGGCACCTGACAGGAACGTCGCGGCAACGATGTCCAGATCCGTCGGCGGCCGACCCGCCGGACTGGGGTCCCACTTGAGCGCGACCTCGACCTTGCGGATTCCCTTGCTGAAGCCGGTCACCAGGCCTTCCCTTCCCCCTGTGGCTCGCTCGACCCCAACTCCCCATCGGCCGGGGTTCCTTGCCGCCCATCGTCCCACGCGCGCGGGGGCGCGTGCGCGGGCGATCTCCGCCGGAGCGTGACCGACGCCACGCCCGGTGGCCTTACGATGGCGCGGTGCTGGTCAAGTGGATTCGCTGCACCGTGGTGGACCGCCGGGGGTTCGAGCGGGGACAGCGAAAATGGGCGGGGCTTCCGGGGGAGCCGGGATTTCGGGGACAGGGCGGGGGCTGGAGCCGGCAGCGGGCGGGGGTGGCGCACATCTTCACCTTCTGGGAGAGCCGTGCCTTCTACGACTCCTTCATGGCCCGCTCCCACGACCGCCTGGCCGCCGCCCAGTCCGGCACGTTCAAGGACGCGCAGGTGAAGTTGTTCGAGTACCGGTTCGACGTGAAGACGGGCTTCGAACCGCGGTTCACCGACGCCGATCTGATCCGCGTGGCCCTGTGCCGGGTCCACGAGGAGCGCGTGGAGCACTTCACGCTCATGCAGGAGAAGGTCTGGAATCCCGCGATGGCGGGTTCGCCCGGCATGATCCGCGGGATGTTCGCGGAGGCTCCCGAGCAGGAGTTCCTGATCCTGTCGATGTGGCGGTCGGCGGCCGAGCACGGGAAGTACCGCACGGAGCGTGTGGAGCGCCTCGCCCTGCGTGCCCAGACCGAGGCGGACATCGCGGCGCTCTCCGGTGACATCGTGGACCTGGAACCGTCCTGGACGGTCTGACGTGACGGTAGGCGAATTCACGCGCTCCCGGGGTAGGCGTGCGGAGGAGCGGCCCCGGAGGCGGCAGAGTGTGACATATGCCGTACAGGGGCCGTATGAGTGCTCGACTCCGCGCAGTTCGAACTAGGGTTTTGGCATGGCACGACCACGGCGCATCGTCCTTGTCCGGCACGGCGAGTCCACGGGCAACGTCGACGACTCCGTGTACGAGCGCGAGCCCGACCACGCCCTCGCGCTGACCGAGCGCGGCTGGCGGCAGGCCGAGGAGACCGGCAAGCGGCTCCGCGAGGTCTTCGGCCGGGAACCCGTGAGCGTGTACGTCTCGCCCTACCGCCGCACGCACGAGACCCTCCGCGCCTTCCACCTCGACCCCGACCTCATACGCGTCCGGGAGGAACCCAGACTGCGCGAGCAGGACTGGGGCAACTGGCAGGACCGCGACGACGTCCGCCTGCAGAAGGCCTACCGCGACGCGTACGGCCACTTCTTCTTCCGGTTCCCGCAGGGCGAGTCCGGCGCCGACGTGTACGACCGGGTCGGCGGCTTCCTGGAAAGCCTCTTCCGCAGCTTCGAGGCCCCCGACCACCCGCCGAACGTCCTCCTCGTGACGCACGGGCTGGCGATGCGGCTGTTCTGCATGCGTTGGTTCCACTGGACGGTCGCGGAATTCGAGTCGCTGTCCAACCCCGGGAACGCCGAGATGCGGATGCTCGTCCTCGGAGAGGACGGCAAGTACACACTCGACCGGCCCTTCGAGCGCTGGCGGAAACCGGTGCCGTACTGGGCGAACGGATAGAGTGGCAGGGCGATGACCGCTGACTCCTCTTCCCTCGTACGCCTGGAACGCGCCCTGGCGAGCCTGCGCGGACTGGCCGTGGGGGACGCGCTGGGCTCCCAGTTCTTCGTTCCCGCGAACTATCCCCTGCTGAAGCGGCGCGAGCCGCCCGCAGGCCCCTGGCAGTGGACGGACGACACCGAGATGGCCTGCTCGGTGGTCGCCGTTCTCGCCGCCCACCAGCGCATCGACCAGGACGCGCTCGCCCGCTCCTTCGCCGAGCACCACGACTTCGACCGTGGCTACGGCCCCGCGGTCAACCGCCTGCTGCGTCTCGTCCGGGAGGGTGAGGACTGGCGCGGGCTGGCCGCCGGGCTCTTCAACGGCCAGGGGTCGTGGGGCAACGGCGCGGCGATGCGGATCGCGCCTCTGGGCGCGTGGTACGCGGACGACCCCGAGCAGGCGACCCACCAGGCGGAGATCTCGGCCTACACCACGCACCAGCACCGGGAGGCCGTGGTCGGGGCCATGGCGGTGGCCGCGGCGGCGGCCATGGCGGGTTCGCCCGACGGCCCGCCGGCCCCGGCGGCACTGCTCGACGGCGTCATCGCGCTCGTCCCCAAGAGCGCGGTCGGCCAGGGGCTGCGCCGCGCCCGCGACATGCTCGACTACGCCGACGCCGCCACCGTCGCCGCTGTCCTCGGCTGCGGGCGCCGCACGACGGCCCATGACACCGTTCCCTTCGCCCTGTGGTCCGCCGCGCGTTCCCTCGGTGACTACGCATCGGCGTTCTGGACGACCGCCCAGGTCGGTGGGGACGTCGACACGACCTGCGCGATCGTGGGGGGCGTGCTGGCCGCGGGCAAGGCCGGGGCGCCGCCCGCGGAGTGGGTGCGACACACCGAGGCACTGCCGGACTGGGTCCCCACCGGAGACTGAGGGCTCCTTCGTGCCGTCGGCCTGGCGGCTGCCGCCGGTTTCACGGCCCTGATCGGAGACTCTCCGTGCACGCCGGGAACTGTGCGTGACCACCGTCCGTTCTTCCGGCATGCGTCGTCCGCCGGCCGCCTCGTTCCTGGTCGGGCTGGCGGGCGGTGCCGTGACCGTGACGACGAGGGACGGAGGGTGGGAGATGACGTTCGCCGTGCCGGCTCCGGTGCCGGTGCCGGTGCCGAAGGTGGTGCGGGCACTGTCCTTCCTGCTTCTCGGCTTGTGCGGGGTGCTGGTGGCCGTGGTGCGGCCGACCGGATCCTCACGTCCGCCGTCGGTCCCCTGGCGACGGTCCGGTCGGCCGCGGCATCGCGCGGCCCGCCCCGGATCAGCCGAGGTGCGGCCCCGCCGTCCCCGCGAGCGCGTCGAGGTCGCCCTTGCGGACCCTGAGCACCAGCCAAGCGGTGAGGAAGGCGAGGGCGGCCATCGCCGCGGCCGGTATGAAGGCCGTGGAGATGCCGTGGGCGAGCACCTCGTGACCCCAGGGCGCGGGCAGTTGGTGCGTCTTGGCGAACTCCGCCTTCTGCTCCGGCGAGGCGTCGGCGAGGAACTTCGGCAGCTGCCTCTCCGCCTCGTCGGTGCTGGCCGATCCGAAGACGGTGGTCAGGATGGACAGCCCGAGCGAACCGCCGACCTGCTGCATGGCGTTGAGGAGCCCGGAAGCCGCTCCCGCCTCGTGCGGGGCGACACCCGACACGGCGGTGACGGTGGCCGTCACGAAGTTCAGGCCCATGCCGAAGCCGAACACCAGCATGGGACCCAGCACTCCGCCGACGTACGTGCTCTCGGGCCGGATGAACGTCTGCCAGACCAGCCCGGCGACCACCAACGCCGAACCGCCCATCATGAACGGCTTGGGACCGAGCACCGGCAGGAGGCGCTGGGACAGGCCCGCCCCCACGGCGATCGCGGCGGTCACGGGAAGAAAGGCGAGGCCGGCCTTGATGGCGCTGTAGCCGAGCACGTTCTGCACGAACAGCACGATGTAGAAGAACATGCCGAACATCGCCGCGGCCAGGCTCAGCATGATCACGTACGTGCCCCAGCGGTTCCGGTCGGCGAACATCCTGAGCGGGGTGATCGGCTCCTTCGCCCGCATCTCGGTGAAGACGAAGGCGAACAGGAGGACCACGGCCGCGCCGAAGGAGCCCAGGGTGAGGCCGTCCCGCCAGCCGTTCTCGGCGGCACGTATGAACCCGTACACCAGCGACGCCATGCCGAGCGTGGACGTCAGCGCACCGGTGAGGTCGAAGCGCCCGGGGTGACGCTCGGACTCGTTGATGTACAGCGGTGCCAGCGAGGCGATCAGCACACCGATGGGCACGTTGACGAACAGCACCCACCGCCAGTCGAGCCAGTCGGTGAGCATGCCACCCGCGAGCAGGCCGATGGCACCACCGCCGGCGGAGACGGCGGCGAAGACTCCGAAGGCCCGGTTCCGCTCCGGACCCTCGGGGAACGTCGTGGTGATCAGCGCCAGCGACGTGGGCGAGGCGATCGCGCCACCCACGCCCTGCAGGGCCCGTGCGGCCAGCAACTGCCAGGGTTCCTGGGCCAGCCCGCCCAGCAGCGACGCGAAGGTGAACAGCAGGATGCCGGCCATGAACACCCTGCGACGGCCGAGGATGTCACCGGCTCGTGCGCCGAGCAGCAGCAGGCCGCCGAACGTGAGCGTGTAGGCGCTGACGACCCAGGTCAGGTCGGTGGTGCTGAACTTGAGGGCCTCTTGAATGTGCGGGAGTGCGATATTCACAATCGTCGCGTCGAGTACCACCATGAGTTGGCAGGCCGCGATGACGGTGAGTGCGATGCCGGGATGCCCCTCCCGGCGGGCCACGCCCGGTTTCTGATCGTCTTTGAGCAGCTGAGAGGTCGTCACTATGGGTCCCCCATAAAGGCTCTAGTGAACGCTCGCGTTCACTTTGGGTCCACGGTAGTGAGTCCCCGACAGTGAACGCAAGCGTTCACTTAATCGAGCGCCGCGTCCCGCGTCCCCCTGTTGCTGCGGCACGGCGCCCTCCCCCCGGAACCCCCGCTTCCCTTGATGTTGGAGAAACTCAGATGGTTACCTCGCGCTGGACGGCCGCCCCTGACCGGACGGCTTCCCCTCGTCGGCGCGGTGCGGTGCTGGAGCGCGCGATCCTGGACGCCACTCTGGAGCAGCTCAGCACGGTCGGCTGGAAGGGGCTGACCATGGAGGGCGTCGCCGCCGGCGCCCAGACCGGTAAGGCCGCGGTCTACCGTCGCTGGCCCTCCAAGGAAGATCTGGTCGCCGACGCCCTGGTGTCCGGACTGCCCCGGGTCGAGAAGGCCCCGGACCTCGGAAGCGTGCGCGAGGACCTGCTCACCCTGTGCCGGCAGGTACGGCAGATCATGTTCTCGCGGCCCGGGCTCGCGCTGCGTTCAGTGATTCACGAGTGCGACCATGTGCAAGTGGAACGCTTCGAGGGCGTGATCGTCGGCACCGTGGTGGAGCCGACCGTCAAGCTGCTCCGGGACGTCATCACACGTGGAATAGAGCGAGGAGAGGTCCGCCCGGACGCGGCCAACGGGTACGTCTTCGACGCCATTCCGGCCATGATGATGTATCGGTCGAAGATGTGCGCCAGTGAATGGAGCGACCAGGATCTGGAAGAGATGATCGACCAGTTGATGCTTCCGCTGCTGCGGCCCTACGCGACCTGACCCGCCGCGTCCGCGCTTGCGGAGCCGGCCGGACGACCGGGGTGTCGCGAGGCGATCCAGGCGGCGTACGCTAAGGGCGCCATGCCGTACGAACCACCTACTCACACCGTCGAGCGCTCCCTGCGCGCCACGACCGGAGCGAAGGTCATTGCCGGTGTCGACGAGGTGGGGCGCGGCGCCTGGGCCGGGCCCGTCACCGTCTGCGCGGCGATCACCGGACTCCGCCGCCCACCCGAGGGGCTGACCGACTCCAAACTGCTGACGATCAAGCGCCGAACGGAACTCGCTTCGATCCTGCGGTCATGGGTGACGGCCTACGCGCTGGGGCATGCTTCCCCGGAGGAGATCGACGACCTGGGGATGACGGCCGCGCTGCGGCTCGCCGCGGTCCGCGCTCTGGATGCCCTGCCGGTCCGCCCCGACGCCGTGATCCTCGACGGGAAGCACGACTACCTCGGCGACCCCTGGCAGGTGCGCACGGTGATCAAGGGTGATCGGTCGTGTGTCGCCGTCGCTGCGGCGTCGGTGATCGCCAAGGTCCAGCGCGACAAAATGATGGCCGAACTGGGTAGCGACCATGCAGACTTCGGATTCGCGGACAACGCCGGGTATCCGTCGCCCGTGCACAAGGCCGCACTGGAGGAGTGGGGGCCCACCCCGCACCACCGATTGTCGTGGGCGTATCTTGATGCGTTGCCTCAGTGGCGGCACCTCAAGAAGGTCCGCAGCTGGGCGGACGGAAGCGTTCCGGAAATCGAGGGTCAGCTCGTTCTCGATTTCTGACGGTTCCGATCGCACTGATGTGCCACCCGGTCATCCGCGCCGCACCAACGTTTGATAAATATCAGCTCATGCCTCTCATTCCCGAGGAGCCTCAGATTCACGAGAGTGCCCAGGGTCCCCGCGCCACCCCGGCCAGCGGCCGTACCGCGCCGACCCCCCGCCCCGTACCCGGCCCCCGCCCCGCGGCTCCGTCCCGCCCCGGTCGTCCCGGCCCTCTGCGGCCCACGCCGCCGGTGCAGCGCACGCCGCGTGACGTGGCTCCGGCCAAGCCCGGCCCCTCCGGCCCGGCCACTCCCACCGCCACCGCGGCGAGCCCGCAGATCCAGCTGATCCCGGCCTCGGCCGAGGGCGCGCTCGACGCCGCCGAGGAGGCCGTGGACCTTCTCCTGGACTCGGGCCGCGCCCCCGGCGACGTGCTCGTGATCACCACTGGTGCCCAGCACCCGTGGGCCGAGCACGAGCTGTCCTTCGGCGAGACGTCCTACTGGGCGCAGCATGACGCCGGTGACGACGTCTTCTACGCGGATGCCGCCGTCGCCTCCCGTGCCGCGACCCGCCCGGTGGTGGTCGTGGCCGTCAACGGAGGACCCGCCTCCGCCGCTGCCACCGCCCTTCCGCTGGCCCACTCCCGGGCCGACGCCCTGCTGATCGTCTGCGGCGACCCGCAGCAGATCAACTCGGTGCTGGGCGCCGGCGTCTGAGCCGCGCCCGGCACCCCGGGGCACCGGGGTGCCGAGGGGGCCGCTCCGGCGGAATCCGCACGGTGCGGCTTTTGGCGTGCCCGCGTGCGGACGGCGGCAGCGCCGGAAGCGGCGTGTTGCCTGGTGCCTGGGCGCGTGGGTCGAGGCCGAGGCGACCGTGCCGGGTTGTTCTCGGAGTTGGTCTGGCCGGAGGAAATCTTCTGTTCCCCGGACCAGCGCGTGCGTTCGCGCGTGTCCTCGGCACCCCTCGCGACAGACGGCGGCTCGGCTCGGGCCACCAGGGCCTGGTTCCGGCATCGCGCGCCGGCACCGACCACCGGTCGGTCACGTTCGGTTGGCCACGCGCCTTGCGTGCCCCGGTTGCCCGCTTTCGTTGCCGCGGCCGGCTGCTCGTGGTGCGCGGGCAGCTCTGCCGGTCATAGCAGTCGCGCTCCGGCCGTGGCGTTCGTGGATCCCGGCCGGCGGCACGACCGTCCTGCCGCCGGTGGAGCGCCACCAGGCGGACTCAGCGAGCCGCGGCCCGGCGCAGCACCTCGGAGACCGGGCCACCGGTGCGCGGCACGAGAGGCGGGGCCTCCGCCGTGGCGAAGGGCTCGGGAGCCGAGTGCGCGTTGGGCCGGCGTCCGCCGCGCCCCTCACCGAGCACCTGCCAGCCGTCATGCGTCAGCGTGATGTACGCCCCGCAGCGCAGCCCGTGCAGCGTGCAGGCGTCGCGCAGCCCCCACATCCATGCGCCGTCCTCCTCGGTCCAACGCGCGTCGCCCTCACGGCAGTAGAGCAGAACAGCCGTGCGCACGGGGGTGCGGCGGCGGAGGTCGTGCGGAATCACCCGGCGCAGTTGGGCCAGCAGCGTGTTGCGGAACATCCAGCCGTCGGCGGCAGCCGGACGGCGTGTGAACGAGGCGCTGGCCCGCAGCCGCTCGTCCGGGTCGAGTACCGCCACGATCGCCGTGAGCGGCTTGGGGTGATGGCGGGCGTGCAGTCCGCTGACGACCTCACGGGGGTTGCGCAGCAGAGGGATTCCGGCAGCGGCCCATTCGGCCGGCTCGAGCAGGCGACTGGCGGAAGCGGCGGACGTGGACGTCGACAACGAGGCCGCCGAGGACGAGGCGAATCCGAAGGTCACGTTCCTCCCTTCGGCTACGCGCCCACACTGCGGGCGAGGTCGGATTCGGGGGAGCGCGCACCGCAGCGGAGCCCAACCGGATCACGGACGAACCGAGCGGGGAGCGGACCTCAATTCTTCCTGTCGAACTTGGCTGCGGCAACGAGCAATTGGCACCGCCGACTGTTATCTGCTGGTGCGTGGCTTATATCCCTACCCAAAGGTTCGGCTGACGATGCCTCAGGTGCCTCGTCACCGCCTGCCGGGTCACCCTGCGTAGCTGCGCGGTCATCCCTGAGCTGCGCGGCCCTGCGGAACACGCCGCTCAGTCCGGCAGGCGAGAACGCGCGGCGGCACGCCGGTCATCCCCGGATCACCCTGGAGCGGCAAGGAGCGGGTCACGGCAATCTGTCAGCCCTGCACGGCGAGGACCAGCGGCAGCACTCCGCGCGCCCCGGACTTCCGCAGCAGACGTGTCGCGACGGCGAGCGTCCAGCCCGTCTCCGTGAAGTCGTCGACCAGCAGCACGGGACCGTCCGCCTCGGCGAGTGCCGACGCCAGCTCGGGCGGCACCGTCAACGCACCGTCGAGGGTCTTCAGCCGCTGCGCGCTGTTGCTGCGTGGCGAACGGGCAGCGTCCCCGGCGTACTCCACCGAGCCGAGCAGGGGCAGTCTGCCGACTTCGGCGATCCGGGTGCCCAGGGACTGGATCAGCCGGGGCCGGCTGCGCGAGGCCACGGTGACGACGCCCACCGGCCGGGGCGGGGCGTCGGACGCACCTGAGGCCCAGCCGCCGGGACCTCGGGCCCAGTCGGCGAGGACGTCCACCACGGCTCGCGCCACGTCGTCGGGCACGGCGGCGTCCGGCGTCTGGGGCGCGAGCAGCGGACGCAGGCGGTTGCCCCAGCCGATGTCCGACAGGCGTCCCAGCGCCCGCCCGGGCAAGGCCTGCTCCCCGGCCGGGATGCGTCCCTTGAGGTCGATGCCGATGGCCGGCAGACCGGTCGGCCACATGCGGCGGGGCTCCACTTCCACGCCGGCGCGGCCCAGGTCGCTCCGCGCGGCGTCGAGGGCCGCCGGCGACAGACCGGAGGTGAAGCGCGGTCCGGCGCAGTTGTCGCAGCGGCCACAGGGTTTGGCGCCCTCGTCGTCCAGCTGGCGCTGCAGGAACTCCATCCGGCACTCGGTGGTGGCCGCGTACTCGCGCATCGCCTGCTGTTCGGCCGCGCGCTGCCGGGCCACCCACGCGTAACGGTCGGAGTCGTAGGACCACGGCTGCCCGGTCGCGATCCAGCCGCCCTTGACGCGGCGCACCGCTCCGTCCACGTCGAGGACCTTCAGCATGGTCTCCAGGCGTGAGCGCCGCAGCTCCACGAGCGGTTCCAGGGCGGGCAGCGACAGGGGTCCGTCGGCCCGGGCCAGGACGTCCAGCGTGCGCCGGACCAGATCCTCGGAGGGGAAGGCCAGCGAGGCGAAGTACTGCCAGATCGCCTCGTCCTCCTTGCCGGGCAGCAGCAGCACCTCCGCGTGGTCGACACCACGGCCGGCCCTGCCGACCTGCTGGTAGTAGGCGATGGGGGAGGAGGGCGAGCCGAGGTGGACCACGAAACCGAGATCCGGTTTGTCGAAGCCCATGCCGAGCGCGGAGGTGGCGACCAGGGCCTTGACGCGGTTGGCGAGCAGGTCGTCCTCGGCCTGCTGGCGTTCGGCGTTCTCCGTCTTGCCCGTGTACGAGGCGACGGCGTGCCCGCGCTGCCGCAGGAAGGCGGTGACCTCCTCGGCGGCGGCCACGGTCAGCGTGTACACGATGCCGGAGCCCGGCAGGTCGTCCAGATGGTCGGCGAGCCAGGCCATCCGGTGCGCGGCGTCCGGGAGCCGCAGCACGCCGAGGCTCAGACTCTCCCGGTCCAGCGGTCCGCGCAGGACCAGCGCGTCGGACGCGCCCCCCGTGCCGAGCTGCTCGGCGACGTCCGCGGTCACCCGCGCGTTGGCCGTGGCGGTGGTGGCCAGCACGGGAACCCCGGGCGGCAGGTCGGCGAGCATGGTGCGCAGCCGGCGGTAGTCGGGGCGGAAATCATGGCCCCAGTCGGAGATGCAGTGGGCCTCGTCCACGACGAGCAGGCCGGTGGCCGCGGACAGCTTGGGCAGGACCTGGTCCCGGAAGTCCGGGTTGTTCAGCCGCTCCGGCGAGACGAGCAGCACGTCGACGTCGCCCGCCGCGATCTCGGCCTGGACGGCCTCCCACTCCTCGGTGTTGGCGGAGTTGATGGTCCGGGCGCGGATACCGGCCCGGCCGGCCGCGTCCACCTGGTTCCGCATGAGCGCGAGCAGCGGTGAGACGATCACCGTCGGCCCGCTTCCTCCGGCCCGCAGCAGCGAGGTCGCCACGAAGTACACCGCGGACTTGCCCCATCCCGTGCGCTGCACGACCAGGGCCCGGCGCCGGTCCGCGACCAGTGCCTCGATCGCCCGCCACTGGTCCTCGCGCAGCCGGGCCGCGCCCGTGGCATCCCCGACGAGCCGGGCGAGGACGGCGTCCGCCCGGGCCCGGAGATCCGCGTTGCTCGTGTGCTCCATGCGTCCCATACAACAGGACGGCACCGACAAACGGGCGGGCACGGGCCGAGGCTGTGGACAACGCGGCACCGCGTTGTCGTGTCCCTGATTCGAGTTATCCACAGGCTCAACCGGAACCGCAAGATCCGCGAGATCGTCGGCGCATGACGAATCACAGCGAAGCCACCGGACCCTTCGACAGCGGCGACATCCCAGGGCAGGAGCCGCCGGCCGGACCGGCCGACCACGCCACGCAGGTCACGCTGCGCACCCCGGCCGAGCTGGCCGACGCCCTGCCCTACCTCCTCGGATACCGCCCGGAGGACAGCATGGTGCTCGTCGCCCTGCACGACCACGCGGGCCGCCGCGGCAGGTTCGGCGGCCGGGCCCGGCTCGGCATCCCCGCGACCGAGGAGGACTGGGAGGCCGCCGCCCGGCAGCTGGCCCGCGGTCTGGTCACCGGAAGCGAGAGGCGCGGCTCCCGGCCCGAGCGGATGGTGGCCTACGTCTGCCAGGAACCGGGTCCCGGAGAGTCCGGCCGGGACGTCAAACGACGGCTGCAGAGGCTGGCCCACCTGATGCGGACCGAATGCGGCAACCTCGACGTGCCGGTCATCGAGGCCCTGTGCATCTCCGACGGCCGTTTCTGGTCGTACTGCTGCCCGGTCGAGGGCTGCTGCCCCGAGGACGGTTCGCCGATGGGCCTTCCCGGCACGTCGGTACTCGCCGCGGCGGCCACCTACGCCGGCATCCAGGTGCGCGGCACACTGCGGGAGCTGCGCGCCAGGCTGCGGCCGTGGGAGACCAGCGCGGCGCTGGAACAGGAGATCGCCCTGGACGCGGCCGGCATGAGCCTGGTGCCGCGCATCCTGGACGAGAGGGCCCGTCAGGAGGTGGCCGAGGAGACCCTGGACCTGGCCGAGCGGATCATTCGCCGCTACGGCACCGCGGCCCCGGTCTCCGGCACCCATCCGGCGGACGCGCGCGACGACAACCTCCTCGCGGACGACGAGGCGGCCACCCTGATCCTCGGCCTCCAGGACCGTACGACCCGCGACAGGGCCGCGGCCTGGATGGAAGGGGACGACGCCGGGCCGGCGCTCCGGCTCTGGCGCGCTCTCGCTCGCCGCTGCGTCGGGCCCTACGGTGAGCACGCCGCCGCACCACTGACCCTCGCGGGCTGGGTCGCCTGGTCCATGGGCGATGAACTGGAGGCGCGGGAGGCGTTGGCCATGGCCCTGGCCGCGGATCCCGACTACCTCTTCGCCCGCCTGCTGCACCAGGCGTGCAACGAGGGGCTCGACCCGGAGGCGGTCCGCCGCTGCCTGCGCACGGACAGCGCACGGCGCACGACGGCGGGGACCACGGAGCGAACCGGCCCGGCACCGCAGACCACTCCCACCGCACCCCCGCAGGCCCCGGCGCCGGCACCCGCAGCCGGTGTCCGGGCGGACGACCCGAGCGCCGAGCCCGGCTCCCGGACGGGCAGGCAACGACGGCGCCGGGCGCGCAACGCGGGAGGTGAAGACGGCCGTCAGACGGCGCGCGCGAAGGGAGGCCGACGGAGGCCGGCCGACACCCGCCCCCAGGCGCCCGCCGCCGAGTCCTCTGCGCCCGGAACCCGCAGCCCGATCACCACGCGCACGCGGGGGGCGGGTCCAGGTGCGGCCAGGACCGGTGGCGCCCGTCCGGACACCGGACGCCCGCAGGCCGAGGAGAACGGATGAGCACCGGCGAGTGTCAGGTGCCGACCCGCACGGGAACGGCCACCGGGCCACCAGGTGGGAGTGAAGGCACCTCCGGACACGCCGGGCGCGCACTGTTGGCGACGCACCTGGGCCGATCGGCACCGGGTGCCCGCACGCTCACCTCCCGCCGGCCGGTGATGCCATCACCGGGTGCCCGGACGCCCATCCCTCGCCGACCGGGCACGCCAGCACCGAGTGCTCCGACGCCCGCCCTCCGCCGCCCCGCCAGGCCACGATCGGTCGGCTTCACAGGGCGAGCCGTGACCCGGAGGAGCCCGCTGCCGTTCACCTGAGTGGCGGAAGGCCTGGACGGGCCCAGCCGCCGTACCTCCCCTGTCCTCCGGGGCGGCCCATTGGCCGCCCAGCACGTCCGAGGCACACCGAGCGCAGAAGAAGCCAGCCCATGCACCAGCAGCCGACTCCGCCCTCCGCCGCCGGCGAACGTCCGCCCCGGAGCAGGTCCGAGCCGTTCCTGACGGACGTCACAGGCCCCCGCACACCGAAGGCGGGCGGCTTTCGACCGGCCTCCCGTGCGGACGTCCACACCCTCGCCCCGGCCCCCCAGGGCGGCCCTCTGCCCGCCGTCACGGCCCGGTCCCGCGGTCTCACCGCGGCTGCGCCGCCGCGGCGCACACCTCCGGTCAGTCACCCGGTGCCGGAGTTGCCGCCCACGCACACCGCCCTGATGTGCCTGGCCCTGCCCGGCCTTGCCATCTGCGGCGAGTCGGGACAGTTGGCCGGGCGGGGACTGGACGGGATCTACCGGGGCGGCAGACGGCTGCTGTCCCGGTGCCAGGTCCGCGTGGCAGGCCGTGAACCGCTGCCGGTGCAGGCCTGGATGACCGGAGCCGACAGCGCCCGCTTCGTGGGGACGCTGCGCACCGCCGCGGCCACCGGCCCCGATCCCGACGTCGTCGTCGAACGGACACGCCACGCCGACGGGACCGAACAGATCACCTTGCGCAGCGCGGCCCCGCGTCCGCTGCGCCTGCCCGTCGAGGTCGCCCTCGGCACCGACCTGGCGGAACTCGCCGCCATCGCCGCCGGGGCGGCGGGCCCCGAACTCCCGGCCAGCGTCCACGACTCGGGCCTGCGCTGGGCCAGGGACGGCGCCGCCGCCTGCGTCACCCCGGACCCGCCGCCCGCCGACGCCCTGGCGTCCGCAGGACTGCTGCGCTGGGAGCTGGAACTGCCACCGGGCGGGACGGCAACCGTGGAACTGCGGGTACGGCCCGAGGGCGCCGGCCCCCTGCGGGCCGCGGGACACGCCGCCGGCCCTCTTGCCCTCGCCCGGGCGGCCGGCGACGACCACCGGGTGGGCCCGCTGCTCCACTCGGCCGTCGCTGATCTGCGGGCACTGCTCCTGCGTGATCCCGCGCACCCCGCCGACACCTACCTCGCGGCGGGCGCCCCCTGGCGCTGCGGGATGGCCCCGGCCGAGGCGCTCACCGCGGCCCGCATGACGCTGCCCCTGGGTACCCGGCTCGCCGCGGGCACCCTGCGCACCCTGGCCCGTACGCAGCTCCCGGGGCCGGGCCCCCGGGCCGGCATGATCCCCGGCCCGCGTCGCGACGCCGGCCCGCATCTCCCGCCGAGTTGCACCGGAACGGAGGCCACACTGCTCTTCCCCGTCCTGCTCGCCGAGGCCCGCCGCTGGGGGCTGCCCGATCAGGAGACACAGGAACTGCTCCCCGCGGCCGAGCGCTGCCTGACCTGGCTGCGGACCACCGTCCGCGACGGCACGTACCTCCGCGATCCGCATCCCACAGGGGCGGCCCGCTGCGAGACCCAGGCCCATGCGCACCGTGCCGCCCTGCTCGGTGCCGACCTTCTCGACGCCTACGGCAGACCGGGCGCCACGGAACTGCGCCAGTGGGCCCAGACCCTGCGGTCCGCCTTCCGGGCCGACTTCTGGGTGGAGGACCGCGGCGGCGGACGCCCGGCCATGGCCCTGGCAGCGGATGACCGGCCCGTGCCCCACCTGGCCGCCACCGCCGTCCACCTGCTCGACACCGGGCTCCTCGGCGGCGGCATAGTGGCCCCGGGCCTGCTCGACAAGGTGCACACCGCACACCTCGCCCGACTGCTCGGCGCCCCCGCCATGGACACGGGCTGGGGACTGCGCGGCCTCGGCACCCAGGAGGCGGGACACAATCCGTTCGGCCACCGGACCGGAGCCGTACGCGTCCAGGAGACGGCACTCGCGGTCGCCGGGCTCGCGGCGGCCGGATACGAGAAGGAGGCGGCCGGACTGCTGAACGGGCTGCTGGACGCGGCGGAACACTTCGGTCACCGCCTGCCCGAGATGTTCGCCGGCGAACAGCGCTCCGCCGGCACCGCGCCCCTCCCGCACCCCGCCGCCTGCCGTCCGGCGGCCACCGCGGCGGCCTCCGTGGTCCTGCTGCTCACGGCCCTCGCCGGGATCCGGCCCGACGCCCCCGCCCGCACGGTGACCCTGCGCCCCGTCCACAGCGCCCCGCTCGGCGAAGTCGGACTCCACGGTCTCCGTGTCGCGGGCGCCCCTTTCGCCGTGCGGATCAGCCGCCTCGGACTGGCCATGGTGGAGGAGGCGGCAGACGGCCTGCAACTGGGCGTATGACCCCCGCGGAACAGGCCCTGACCTCGTGCGACAGCACTGGCCGGACAGGCGGAGAGCCGGTTCGGCACCCCGGACGGAAGAGAAGCGGAATCACCGCCCGGGCGACGGGCGAAGGGAGTGTTTATCGTCAGGCAGACGACTATGATCGCGGCATGCCCTACGACCCGTCAGCCTTTCCGCCCTTCGCCGTCACCGTGGATCTCGTCGTGCTGACCGTGCGCCGCCATTCCCTGTGCGCGCTGGCGGTACGCAGGGGCGAGCCCCCGTTCCAGGGGCGCTGGGCGCTGCCCGGCGGCTTCGTACGGGCCGACGAGGATCTGTCCCAGGCGGCGGCGCGTGAGCTGGCCGAGGAGACCGGGCTGTGCGCTCACGACCCCTCGGCCCCGGCCCAGGACAACGGAGCCCACCTGGAGCAGCTCGCCACCTACGGTGATCCCAAGCGGGACCCGCGCATGCGTGTGGTCAGTGTCGCGCACCTCGCGCTCGCGCCCGACCTGCCCGCGCCGCGTGCCGGCGGCGACGCGAGCAACGCGCGCTGGGCCCCGGTCGAGGAACTGCTCCAGCAGGGTGGCTATGGCCGCGACGGCGAACCCGTGGCACCACTCGCCTTCGACCACGCGCAGATCCTCGCCGACGGAGTGGAACGCGCCCGCTCCAAGATCGAGTACTCGTCGCTGGCCACCGCCTTCTGCCCGCCCGAGTTCACCGTCGGAGAGCTGCGCCGGGTGTACGAGGCGGTGTGGGGTGTGGCCCTCGACCCGCGCAACTTCCACCGCAAGGTCACCGGAACACCCGGATTCCTCGTCCCCACCGGGGGTACGACCACGCGCCAGGGCGGCAGGCCCGCCCAGCTCTTCCGAGCCGGCGGTGCCACCCTGCTCAACCCGCCGATGCTGCGCCCCGAGGTCTGAGACCAGGGGCCGCAGGCCCGTCTGGACGACCGGCGCACCGGGCCGCCGTACCGAGCCCCGGGTCCATCGAACGGCGGACAAGATCGGGCCTAGACCACGCGGCATGTTTTCGCAAGTCGCCTTATACCGGGAAAACTGGACATATAGCGCTATCTTGCTGCAGGTGATCCAGGCCTTCGGACTGACCAGCAACCCCCGCAAGGCGCATCCGCCCGCCGTCGACGACGTTTCCTTCGAAGCGCGCGCCGGGCATGTCACCGCGCTCCTCGGGGCCGCGGGTGCGGGCAAGACGACGGCGCTCAGACTCATGCTTGAGCTCCAACCCGGGCGCGGAATCACGTACTTCAGGGGGCGGCCCCTGCACCGGATCGCGCACCCGTCACAGGAGGTCGGCGTACTCCTCGGTGATGTGCCGGGCCACCCGTCCCGCACGGTCCGCGGCCATCTGCGCATGCTGTGCGCGGCGGCGGGAGTTCCCGCGCGGCGGGCCGACGAGGTCCTCGAAGTGGTCGGTCTCGTCAGCCTCCGCGAGGAGCGCCTCGGCACGCTGTCGCGCGGCGTGGACCGCAGAGTCGGCCTGGCCTGCGCCCTGCTGCCCGACCCGCACACGCTCGTCCTGGACGAACCCGCCGACGGTCTCCCCGCCCGTGAGGCCCAGTGGCTGCACAGCATGCTGCGGGCCCACGCCGCCCAGGGCGGCACGGTGCTCTTCACCACGGCCGACACCAAGGAGGCCGCGCGGAGTGCCGACCGGGTGGTCACGCTCGACGCCGGGAGAGTCGTCGCGGACCAGGAGGCGAGGGCGTTCGCCCGCACCCGGCTACGCCCCCGCGTGGCCGTGCGCAGCCCGCACGCCGTGCGTCTCGCGGCCCTGCTCGCCAAGGACGCGCGCACCACTCGCCGCTCCGTCGAGGTCGTACGCGAGGGCGGCAACCGCCTGTCGGTGTACGGCACCACGACCGCCGACGTCGGCGAGATCGCGTTCCGCAACGGCATCCTCGTGCACCAACTGGCCGACGAAGTGGGCGACATGGGGCCGGGAGCCGGTGCCGAGTGCGACGCAGGGGCGTGGTCCACCGAGCCCCTCCCGGTGGTCCCGGACTCGGTGCCGGCAGACCGGGAGACCCGGCAGGGCCACAGCCCGGCGACATCGCAGCCGGCGCCACCCGGCACCCGGTCCGAGGAACCTGAGCAGGCCCCGGCGGGCCCTTCGTGGGCGCGTCGCCGACGCACCGTGTCGGGCCGCCCGGCGTCGCAGTCCGCCCAGCACTCCCCACCGGAGCCCGGCTCGGCCGCGCTCGGCGACTCACCGCGGGACGCGAGCGGCACCGCGGACGAGCCGCCGACGGCGCCGGAACGCGCAAGGCCGGCGTCCGAGGAACCCACGACCTCTGCCCTTCACGCCGTGGACTCGCGCCGCATGCAGCCGCCGGGGGAGTCACGCGCTCCGATGACCGGTGCGGCCACGGCCGAATCCCGCGCGAAGACCCCCGAGCGGTCCGCGCCCCGTCCGGGCGCCGCCGCGCCGGGCCACTCCTCGGCCGACGCGACCGTCGGCGGGCAGACTCCGGAACAGCCCGAGCGCACCCTCGATCCGCCCGCACCTGAGCCTGAGCGGCCCGCGGGCGGCTTCTCCCAGGGCGGCGAAGACTGGTTGACGCCCGGGCTCGCGGCGCGGGAACGCGGGCGGACCGCCGACGGTGAGCGGACCGCACCGGGCCACGACTTCGATCAAGACGGCGCGGCG
Organism: Streptomyces sp. NPDC046870; assembly: GCF_040704595.1. Lineage (NCBI taxonomy): Bacteria > Bacillati > Actinomycetota > Actinomycetes > Kitasatosporales > Streptomycetaceae > Streptomyces > Streptomyces sp. NPDC046870. The sequence goes on along the minus strand of NZ_JBEYXM010000017.1, from coordinate 114,091 downwards.
GAGCGTCCACTGATCGCCCCCGGGTCTACGACGCACGCCGCGTCGTCGGCCGGTACAGCTGTCGACGGCGGCGACGGCCACGGCGAAGTCACCGCATCCGGCGGGAAGAAGACGGCCGGTGCCGACGCCGGTGCTGCGCCCGCCAGGGCCACCGGGGGGCGGTCCGCCGACCCGGCGGCCACCCCGGACTCCGGCTCCGGCGCGGTCACCACGGCTTCCGAACCGCAACCCGGAAGCACCCGCGCATCCACGACGACCCTCGCCGGCCCCCGCACCCTCCTGCCCGGGGCCAGGAACCCGGGCGCCCGGCAGCAGACCGGCCGCACCGCCCGGACCGACGGTGCCCGTCCCGTCCCCGCCCTCTCCCCTCTCCCGCCCCCCATCTCGGTCCGCCCCGCCCGCAGTCCTCTGCGCCCCCTGCGCTACGAGATCCGGCGCGCCGGCGGAATCGGCACCGGCTTCCTCGTCTGCGGTGCCGTACTGGTGGTGTCCGCGCTCATCGCCGTACTCCTGGCGCGGCTCGGTCACACCCCGCAGGCGCGGCTGTTCGCCGCGTGGCCGCGAGAGCTGCCGCTGCCGCCCGCGGCGCTCGCGGCGGGACTGCTCGGTGCGCTGGCCTACGGGGACGAGTTCCGCCACCCCGCCCTGGCGGCGGACCGCGGCACCGTCCCCCGCCGGCTGGGACTGCTCACCGCGAAACTGATCGTCTCCGGAGCCACCGCGGTGCTGCTCGCCTTCCTCACCGTGGGCTGCGACGCCGAAGCGCTCTACATCGTCTACGGACGGGAGCTGACACGAGTTCCCGCGGACTGGCTTTCGCTGACCGCGAGTTGGTTCGGGCTGGTCGTCGGTTGCGCCTGGGCCGGTGTGCTGGCGGCCGGTGTGTTCCGGTCCACGACGGGCGGACTGGCCGCCGTCCTCGCCGTGCCCGTCCTCGTGGTGCCCCTCGTGCACGCGGCGCTACGGGGCCCGGCCGTACGGATGGCGGCAGGCTTCCCGGTGCGGATGCGCGAGGTCTACCTGCTGCAGTGGCCCTTCGGCGGAGAGCGGTACCTGGCCGCGGTCGCGCGGCTCCTCGCCCAACCCGTCGGGAGCGCGCTGGCGTTGTCGCTGGCGGCACTGCTCGGCGCGTACCTGTTCACCGCGCTGCGCACTCGGTTCCGATGACAACTGTCCGTACGCTTCCGTTCTCGCTGTGTACACAACTCCCCGAAGTGAGCCCGTTTCTTTTCGATAAGGCGTCAATTGCGACGCCGTGAGCGATCACCCTTTCGTGTGCTTTTCACCAAAGCCCTCAAGGGAGTTGAAAGCGACGCCGACAAAGGATCCGTGAGTACCCTTGCGCACACCATGATGACCGCCGCCCGCTCCTCAGACTCAGGTCTGGCCGGCCCGGGCGAACTCGACCGCTACCCCTACGCCGAGGCGCCGGTGACCGACCGCGTCGGCGCACCTGCCTGGGACGGCGGGGATCCCGATCTGGGCCGTGTCGGCAGAAGGACCTCGGGCAGCCGTGGACGCGGACTGCACGGCCAACTCGTCCAGCAGCTGGGACAGATGATCGTCTCCGGCGACCTGGGCGCCGACCGCCCGCTGGTGCCGGAGGAGATCGGCCAGCGCTTCGAGGTCTCCCGCACCGTCGTCCGCGAGTCCCTCCGGGTCCTGGAGGCCAAGGGCCTGGTCAGCGCCCGCCCCAACGTCGGTACGCGCGTGCGTCCCGTCAGCGACTGGAATCTTCTCGACCCGGACATCATCGAGTGGCGGGCCTTCGGGCCGCAGCGCGACGACCAGCGACGGGAACTGAGCGAGCTGCGGTGGACGATCGAGCCGCTCGCCGCCCGTCTCGCCGCCGGGCACGGGCGCGAGGAGGTGCAGCAGCGCCTCTGCGACATGGTAGAGATCATGAGCCACGCGCTGGCCCAGGGCGACGCGCTCACCTACTCGCGCGCCGACACGGAGTTCCACTCGTTGCTGATCCAGATCGCGGGCAATCGCATGCTGGAGCACCTATCCGGCATCGTCTCGGCGGCGCTCCAGGTCTCCGGCGGCCCGGTCACCGGCTGTGACAGGCCGAACGAGGCGTCCCTCGCTCAGCACGCGCGGATCGTCGACGCGCTCGGCACCGGCGACGGCACGGCGGCGGAGAGCGCCATGCGCCAGCTCCTCACCGTCCACCCCGAAGTGGAGCGCGTGGTGCCCGCCCCGCGCGAGCACTGACCTCGCGAGGAACGCGGTGCGGTCGCCGGTGTGCGGCGCTCTCGTGGTACTCGTGGCGGCACCAGGCCCGGGTACCGGCCGCCGCCGGACCCGGCCGGACCTGCGGGGTCCGGCCGGGTCCGGCGGTGACGGGAAGCCCTGGTCGCGGATGCGGCCGGTCGAAGGTCAAAGGTGATCTCATTTGCACATGTCTGACCGCCTTTGACCGCTTACGGGGTGTGACTCGGGCCACGCAGATTGGGCGTAACGCTCGTGGAGACAGCGCGATGACCTAAGAGGTGACAGCCGCGGAGGGAATACGGACGCCGAACCAGGCGCTGTGCATCTTCCCGGCCCCCGCCCGCGCCGTCGGCCCATCCCCAGGCCGGTGGTCGGCTCCTGTCCGCAGTGGACAGTGCCGGAAGCCGTTTTCCAACGTTCCGAGAGGTTGTTCGTGTCGGCCAGCACATCCCGTACGCTCCCGCCGGAGATCGCCGAGTCCGTCTCTGTCATGGCTCTCATTGAGCGGGGAAAGGCTGAGGGGCAGATCGCCGGCGACGATGTGCGTCGGGCCTTCGAAGCTGACCAGATTCCGGCCACTCAGTGGAAGAACGTACTGCGCAGCCTCAACCAGATCCTTGAGGAAGAGGGTGTGACGCTGATGGTCAGTGCCGCAGAGCCCAAGCGCACCCGCAAGAGCGTCGCAGCGAAGAGCCCCGCCAAGCGCACCGCCACCAAGACGGTCGCGGCGAAGACGGTGACCACCCGCACCGCGACCACGGCCGCCCCCGCGGCGCCCGCCGCCCCGGCCGCGGCAGACTCCGCCGACGACGCCGCACCCACCAAGAAGGCCGCCGCCAAGAAGGTGACCGCCAAGAAGGCGGTCGCGAAGAAGGCCGTCGCCAAGAAGACGGCCGCCAAGAAGACCACCGCCAAGAAGGACGACGTCGAGCTTCTCGAGGACGAGGTTCTCGAGGACACCAAGGTCGCCGACGAGCCCGAGGGCGCCGAGAGCGCCGGCTTCGTCCTGTCCGACGAGGACGAGGACGACGCGCCCGCGCAGCAGGTCGCCGCGGCCGGCGCCACCGCCGACCCGGTCAAGGACTACCTGAAGCAGATCGGCAAGGTCCCCCTGCTCAACGCCGAGCAGGAGGTCGAGCTGGCCAAGCGCATCGAGGCCGGCCTGTTCGCCGAGGACAAGCTGGCGAACGCCGACAAGCTCGCCCCGAAGCTCAAGCGCGAGCTGGAGATCATCGCCGAGGACGGCCGCCGCGCCAAGAACCACCTGCTGGAGGCCAACCTCCGTCTCGTGGTCTCCCTGGCCAAGCGTTACACCGGCCGCGGCATGCTCTTCCTGGACCTCATCCAGGAGGGCAACCTGGGTCTGATCCGCGCGGTCGAGAAGTTCGACTACACCAAGGGCTACAAGTTCTCCACGTACGCCACCTGGTGGATCCGGCAGGCGATCACCCGCGCCATGGCCGACCAGGCCCGTACCATCCGTATCCCGGTGCACATGGTCGAGGTCATCAACAAGCTCGCGCGTGTGCAGCGCCAGATGCTCCAGGACCTGGGCCGCGAGCCCACCCCGGAGGAGCTGGCCAAGGAACTCGACATGACCCCGGAGAAGGTCATCGAGGTCCAGAAGTACGGCCGTGAGCCCATCTCGCTGCACACCCCGCTGGGCGAGGACGGCGACAGCGAGTTCGGTGACCTCATCGAGGACTCCGAGGCCGTCGTCCCGGCCGACGCGGTCAGCTTTACGCTCCTGCAGGAGCAGTTGCACTCCGTCCTGGACACTCTGTCCGAGCGCGAGGCGGGCGTCGTCTCCATGCGCTTCGGTCTCACCGACGGTCAGCCGAAGACCCTCGACGAGATCGGCAAGGTGTACGGCGTGACGCGTGAGCGGATCCGCCAGATCGAGTCCAAGACCATGTCGAAGCTGCGCCACCCGTCGCGTTCGCAGGTGCTGCGCGACTACCTCGACTAGGTCGCGGTCGTACGACGGCGAAGGCCCGGTTCCCCTCGCGGGAGCCGGGCCTTCGCGCTGCGCGCCTGCATGGCCTGGACGACTCTGGGTGTCCCAGCAGGACCCAGAGTGAGGAGCATGCATGCGCCGTTCCGTTGTCCGGGCACTGATCCGGCCGCTGGCCCTGGCGGCCACGGTGACCGCGATACCCCTGATGAGCGCGGCTCCCGCCGGCGCCGACAGCGTAGTGGTCGGGGGGTTCCCGATCGACGTCTCCCAGGCTCCGTGGACGGTGGCGCTGGCCAGCCGTGACCGGTTCGGAGGTACCCGGGCGGGCCAGTTCTGCGGCGCTGTGGCCGTCGGGCGCACCACCGTCGTCACCGCGGCCCACTGTCTGTCCGACGAGGCCCTCGGATCACCGCCGAACCGGCTGCGCGACCTCAAGGTCATCGCGGGCCGTACCGACCTGCTGTCGCAGCAGGGCGCCGAGATCGCCGTACGGGAGATCCGGTTCAATCCCGCCTACGACGCCACGACCCATTCCGGGGACTTCGCGGTCCTGGGGCTCGCCGGACCGCTGCCGCAGAGCGCGGTCGTCGCCATGGCGGACACGGGCGATCCGGCCTACACGCCGGGCACGCAGGCCCTGGTGTCCGGATGGGGGGACACGACCGGCGCGGGGTCCTATCCGCACCGGCTCCATGCCGCACGCGTAGGCGTACTGCCCGACGAGACGTGTGCTCGTGCCTTTCCGGGCGGCCCAGACGGCTCCTACCGGGCCACGACCATGCTCTGCGCCGGTGAGCCCGCCGGAGGCCCCGACGCCTGCCAGGGGGACAGTGGAGGCCCTCTGGTGGCCCGGGGACGGCTGATCGGCCTCGTGTCATGGGGGAGCGGCTGCGGACGGCCGGGCCTTCCCGGCGTCTACACACGCGTCTCCGAGATCGTACGAGCGCTGCGGGCGGCCGACGGCGCCCCGCCTTCCGGGCGCTCCTGAGCGCGCGCCGACGGGCATGAGCACGGGCGGCCGCTCCAGGGGAGGAGCGGCCGCCCGTTCACCGGCCTGTGCCGGGGCTGGCTCGTCGTGGTGCGAGATTCAGCGCTCTTCGTCGGAAGCGGTGTTCCCAACGGACGTCAGCCGCTCCGTCTCGTCCTGTATCTCAGCGGCGATCTTCTTGAGTTCCGGCTCGAACTTGCGCCCGTGGTGGGCGCAGAAGAGCAGTTCTCCGCCGCTGAGCAAGACGACGCGCAGGTATGCCTGGGCGCCGCAGCGGTCGCAGCGATCGGCGGCCGTCAACGGGCTCGCGGGGGTCAGAACAGTAGTCACGTCGCCTCTTCTCTAGCTCGACGAGCTGTCGTACCAGGGTCAACATCCAACCAGCCCGAAAACGTTCCCGCTCGTGGCTTTTCCTCGAAAAAATCTTTCCGGGGCGGCTGTCTGCTGCCGGTTGGCGGCGAATGTGCCGTATTGCGTCTCTTGTATGCGTACGGGTTCGCGCTGTCTTGCTGTCTCGGTCCTCCCGGCCGGGTTGCCGGTTGTTCATGAGGACGTGCCCGGAGCCTAAATGGTTCATGCCTCGAAGGGAACGTGATGTGTGCTTCACTCCTACGAAGGATCGAACAGGCATACGAGCCTGGACTAGTGTGAGTTGCCGACGAGGGTGGCGTTACACCGGCTCTACCAGGGCTCGGTACCCTCTGTGCGGCGACCGAAGCCGCCCCCTTACCCAAAAGGGGGCCATCTGAAATTCAGCGAGGAGCGAACCGCGTGACCGCCGATACGTCCGTGCCGTCCACAGCGCTGCTGGCAGGAGCAGACCGGGACGGTTCCAACTACACCGCGCGGCACCTGCTCGTCCTCGAGGGTCTCGAGGCCGTGCGCAAGCGCCCCGGCATGTACATCGGCTCGACCGACAGCCGCGGTCTGATGCACTGCCTCTGGGAGATCATCGACAACTCGGTGGACGAGGCCCTCGGCGGCTACTGCGACCACATCGAGGTGATCCTCCACGACGACGGCTCCGTCGAGGTGCGCGACAACGGCCGCGGCATCCCCGTGGACGTGGAACCGAAGACCGGCCTGTCCGGCGTCGAGGTCGTCATGACCAAGCTGCACGCCGGCGGCAAGTTCGGGGGCGGCTCCTACGCGGCCTCCGGCGGTCTGCACGGCGTCGGTGCCTCCGTGGTCAACGCCCTCTCGGCCCGCCTCGACGTCGAAGTGGACCGTGGCGGCCAGACGCACGCCATCAGCTTCCGGCGTGGCGTGCCCGGAGCCTTCGCCGCCGAGGGCGCCGACGCGAAGTTCGAGGCCAAGAGCGGTCTGCGCAAGGCCAAGAAGATCCCCAAGACGCGCACCGGCACGCGTGTGCGGTACTGGGCCGACCGGCAGATCTTCCCCAAGGACGCCAAGCTGTCCCTGGAGAACCTGCACCAGCGTGCCCGGCAGACTGCCTTCCTGGTGCCCGGCCTGACCATCGTCGTCCGCGACGAGTTCGGCCTCGGCGAGGGCGGCAGCAAGGGCGAGGAGTCGTTCCGCTTCGACGGCGGTATCAGCGAGTTCTGCGAGTACCTGGCGAACGACAAGGCGATCTGCGACGTCCTCCGCTTCTCGGGCAGGGGCACCTTCAAGGAGACCGTCCCGGTTCTGGACGACCACGGTCAGATGACCCCCACCGAGGTCACCCGTGAGCTGGGCGTCGACGTCGCGCTGCGGTGGGGCACGGGCTACGACACGACCGTCAGGTCGTTCGTCAACATCATCGCCACCCCCAAGGGCGGCACCCACGTCGCCGGGTTCGAGCAGGCCCTCACCCAGACGATGAACGATGTGCTGCGTGCGAAGAAGCTGCTGCGCGTGGCCGAGGACAACATCGTCAAGGACGACGCCCTGGAGGGCCTCACCGCCGTCGTCACCGTCCGGCTGGCCGAGCCGCAGTTCGAGGGACAGACCAAGGAGGTCCTCGGCACCTCGGCGGCCCGCCGCATCGTGAACAGCGTGATCAGCAAGGAGCTGAAGGCGTTCCTCACGGCCACCAAGCGCGACGCGGCCGCCCAGGCCCGGGTGGTCATGGAGAAGGTGGTCGCAGCCGCCCGCACCCGGGTAGCGGCCCGCCAGCACAAGGACGCCCAGCGCCGCAAGACGGCCCTGGAGTCCTCCTCCCTGCCGGCCAAGCTCGCCGACTGCCGCAGCGACGACGTCGACCGCAGCGAGCTGTTCATCGTCGAGGGAGACTCCGCGCTCGGCACGGCCAAGCTGGCGCGGAACTCCGAGTTCCAGGCCCTGCTGCCGATCCGCGGCAAGATCCTCAACGTGCAGCGGTCGTCGGTCACCGACATGCTCAAGAACGCCGAGTGCGGCGCGATCATCCAGGTCATAGGAGCGGGCTCGGGCCGCACCTTCGACATCGACCAGGCCCGCTACGGCAAGATCATCATGATGACCGACGCCGATGTGGACGGTTCGCACATCCGCTGCCTGCTGCTCACGCTGTTCCAGCGCTACATGCGGCCCATGGTCGAGGCCGGCCGGGTCTTCGCCGCCGTGCCGCCGCTGCACCGCATCGAGCTGATCCAGCCGAAGAAGGGGCAGGAGAAGTACGTCTACACGTACTCCGACCGCGAGCTGCGCGACAAGCTCATGGAGTTCCAGAGCAAGGGCATCCGGTACAAGGACTCCATCCAGCGCTACAAGGGTCTGGGCGAGATGGACGCGGACCAGCTGGCCGAGACCACGATGGACCCGCGCCACCGCACCCTGCGCCGCATCAACCTCTCCGACCTGGAGGCCGCCGAGCAGGTCTTCGACCTGCTGATGGGCAACGACGTCGCACCCCGCAAGGAGTTCATCTCCAGCTCGGCGGCGACGCTGGACCGGTCACGTATCGACGCGTAGCCGCTGCGCCGGGCTCTGGCGGACGGGGCGGGGGCGGCCGACGGGGGTTGTCGCCCGGAGGTGAGGGCTTCTTCGGGGCGGGGCGTTCGGTGTGTCCGGGGCGATCCCGATCACCCGGGCTCACCCCCGCCCGCCCCTTACAGCCACCCCCGTCCGTCCCCAGGTCTCTCCACCCCTGGGTGGAGGCGGGCCGATTTCGGGTTCCACCCGTGATCCACCCCGGCTCCGATCCCCTGGCCTGCGGACTTCCGTAGCTTCGAAGGCGTCGGCAGCACTCGCTTCCGGCACCGTCCTCTCGCTCACGGAGGTCCAGATGCCCGGGGTCGTCAACGTACTGGTGATCGTTGCCGTGGTCGCCATAGTGATCGCGCGGCAGTTCCGCGCCCGGGCGATCGGCACGGACCGGCGCTGGTGGCTGCTACCCGTGATCCTGGCCGTCGTCGCACTGCGCGAGCCCGGCATCCTCGACGCCCACCACCGGGCCGAATCCGCCGTACTGCTCGTGGTGGAGCTGTTCATCGGCCTGGTCACCGGCGTCGGCTGGGGCTGGACCACCCGTATCTGGACCGCGCCGGACGGCGTCGTGTGGACCAGGAGCAGCAAGGCGAGCGGCGCCGTGTGGGTGGTGGGCATAGCCCTGCGAGCCGGGGTCTTCGCCCTCGGCTCCGCTCTCGGCGTGCACCAGGACAGCTCCGCGCTGATGCTCGGCCTCGCCGGAACCCTGCTGGTGCGCGGCGGAATCCTGGCCTGGCGGGCCCAGTCCCTCGGCGCCCCGAGCCGCCCCGCCCCGAGCCGTCCCGCTCCGGCGTACGGTGACGACGAGCGGTCGGCGTGGAAGGAGCGCGTGTGACGGAGAACGCCTGGACACGCTGGCCCTCACGAGAAGCGCTCGGCCGCTCGGGAACCACCCGCCCCCGGCGCATGCTGGCCTGGGCCGTCCGGCTGGTCGTGCTGGCCGTGCTCCTGTGGGGTGCCTTCAGCCAGAGGCACGTCGGTCTCTGGGAAGCACTCGCGGCAGCGGCGGCGGTCCTCCTCGCCGGCCTCGTCTCCTGGGCCTTCTTCCGGACCACCTACGCGCACCGGCTGGTGCCCTCCCTCGCGCTCATCGGCGTGCTCCTGGGCATCGCGGTCGCCGCGGAGGCCACGGGATTCACCGGGCCGGCCCTCGTGATCTGGTGCGGCTGCGGAGTCAGCGCGCTGGAGCGGCTGCCGCTGGGGGCCGCGGTCCCCGTCGCGTCCGTGGCGCTGGCCTCGTACTCCGCGTTCAACAACGACGTCTGGCTGACCACGGCCGCCACCGTGGCCGGCATGGCCCTCGCCGGGTACGTGCTGCGGCTGGACGCGGAAGCCCGCGGCAGTGCGCAGCGGCTCCTCGCCCAGGAGCGCGCCGCCCGCGCGGCCGAGGCCGAGTCCGCGGCACTGGCCGAGCGTGCCCGCATCGCACGGGAGATCCACGACGTGCTGGCGCACAGCCTTTCCGCCCAGCTCGTGCACCTGGAGGCGGCCCGGCTGCTGATCGAGAGCGGCGCGGATCGCGAGCGGATCCTGGAGCGGGTGGTGGCCGCCCGGGGCATGGCCCGCGACGGCCTCGCCGAGACCCGGCAGGCGCTGTCCGCGCTGCGGGGCGAGCTGACCCCACTGGAGGACTTCCTGGCCGAACTCGTCAGCACGGCCGAAGGTGCCAAGGTCACCGTCACAGGTGAACGCACATCCCTCCCGGCCGAGGCGTCCCAGGCCGTGCGACGGGTCGCCCAGGAAGCCCTGACGAACGTCCGCAAGCACGCGCAGGGCGCCAGGGTGACCGTGCGGCTCGACTACAGCGAGCACGAAGTGACGCTGGACGTGCGGGACTCGGGCGGCGAAGGGGGCGAACTGAACGGTTCCGGGGGCGGGTACGGTCTGCTGGGCATGCGTGAGCGCGCCGAACTGCTTGGCGGTTCGCTGGACGCGGGGCCGGGCGAGGAGGGGTTCGTGGTGACACTGAAGGTGCCCGTATGACGCGGACGGAAGGGGAGCGGAAACCCGCGCGGGTTGTGGTGGCCGACGATCAGACGGTGGTCCGCGAAGGCATCGTGATGCTGCTCGGGCTGCTGCCCGGCGTGGAGGTCGTCGGGGCGGCCGGAGACGGGGAGGAGGCGGTGCGGCTGGTCGGGGAACTGGCCCCGGACGTCGTGCTGATGGACCTCAGGATGCCCCGCTGCGACGGCGTGGAGGCCACCCGGCGGATCCGGGAGCAGTACCCGGGCACGCAGGTCGTGGTGCTCACCACCTACGCGGACGACGACTCGCTGTTCCCCGCGCTCAAGGCCGGTGCCCGGGGTTACCTGACCAAGGACGCGGGCGGGGACGAGATCGTCCGTGCCGTGCACAGTGTGCTCTCGGGGGACGCGGGGCTGTCGCCGAGTGTCCAGCGGCGGTTGCTGGAGAGGCTGTCGCAGGCCGAGCCCGTGCCGGTGCCCACGGCCGACGAGGCGCCCGACGGGCTGACCGCACGCGAGACCGAGGTCCTGGTGCTGATCGGCGAAGGGCTCACCAATCAGGAGATCGCCCGCCGGCTGCATGTGTCGACCGCGACCGTGAAGACTCACATCAACAACCTCTTCGCCAAGACGGGTCTGAAGGACCGGGCGCAGGCCGTGCGGTACGCCTACGGCAAGGGGCTGGTGCGGCCACCGACCGGGTGAATCACCTGATGGGGTGAAGAGCCGGAGGAAGAAGAGTCAGGGATCCACCCGTTCTGTCCATCCTTGGGCATGCAGTCAAGCAACGGTCGTCCTCGTGGAGTCGGGGACGGTCCCGAGAGATCGGCCGGGAACCAGGAAGACGACGGCACGTCCTCCCGTGACGTGGCGTACGAGGACCCTTGGTACGACACATCGGCCTCGGGCTGGGGGGAGCTGGACGGCGCGGGCATGCCGGCGCCGGCCGTGCCGCCCGCGCGTGCCGAGCCCGGCGCGGCGGCGGCGCGCGCCCGCGACGTGTACCTCGAGGTGCAGCGGAGCGAGGCGTTCCAGGAGGTGCGCGGCAGGTACCGGCGGTTCGTGGTGCCCGGGGTCACGGCCTTCCTGGCGTGGTACGTGGCCTATGTGGTCGCCGCGACGAGCGCGCCGGGACTCATGGCCCGGCCGGTGGTGGGGGCGGTGAACGTGGGGATGCTCGCGGGGCTCGGGCAGTTCGTCACCACGTTCCTGTTCACCTGGGCGTATGCCCGGCACGCGCGGCTGCGTCGGGACCGGGCCGCACTGGAGTTGCGCTGGGACACCCAGGAACTGGCCCGTGGAGCGCAGGGAGGGAAGCCGTGACCGGTGATCATCAGACTCTGGCGCTGCTGCTGTTCAGCGGGTTCGTGGCGGTCACTCTCGCGATCACGACGTGGGTGAGCCGCAGGCGGCACGGTTCGGCGGAGGAGTTCTACGCGGGCGGGCGGTTGTTCTCCCCGATGGAGAATGGTTTTGCCATCGCCGGGGACTACATGTCGGCGGCCTCCTTCCTGGGGATCAGCGGGCTCATCGCGCTGTACGGGTACGACGGGCTGCTGTACGGGGTGGGATTCCTCGTGGCGTGGCTGGTCGTCCTGTTCCTGGTGGCCGAACTGGTGCGCAACTGCGGGCGGTTCACGCTGGCCGACGTGGTGGCCGCCCGGATGAGTGAGCGGCCGGTGCGGATCGCCGCGGGAACGTCCTCGGTCACGGTGTCCGTGCTGTACCTGGTGGCGCAGATGGTCGGCGCGGGCAGTCTGGTGGCGTTGCTGCTGGGGCGCACGAGCGGTGCGGCCCAGGCATGGACGGTCATCGGTGTCGGCGCGCTCATGGTGATCTACGTGTCGCTGGGAGGGATGCGGGCCACCACCTGGATCCAGATCGTGAAGGCGGTCCTGCTGCTGAGCGGGACGGTCGTGCTGACCGTCCTGGTCCTGCTGCGCTTCCACGGCGACGTCGACCGGCTGCTGCTCACGGCGGCGGACCGCAGCGGCCAGGGCAGGGCGTTCCTGGCGCCCGGGCTGAAGTACGGCGGGGACTGGAACTCCCGGCTGGACTTCATCAGCCTGGGGCTCGCCCTGGTGCTGGGCACGGCCGGGCTGCCGCACATCCTGTCCCGCTTCTACACCGTGCCGACCGCGCGGGCCGCTCGCCGCTCGGTGGTGTGGTCCATCGGCCTGATCGGCGGCTTCTACCTGATGACGATCGTCCTCGGCTTCGGGGCGGCGGCGGTGGTCGGAACGCAGGCCGTACGCGGGTCCAACGCGGCCGGGAACACGGCGGTGCCCCTCCTCGCCCTCGACCTGGGCGGCGGAGCGGGCTCGACCGGGGGCACCGTGCTGTTCGCGGTGGTCGCCGCCGTGGCCTTCGCCACGATCCTCGCGGTGGTCGCGGGCATCACGCTCGCCTCCTCGGCCTCGGTGGCCCACGACCTGTACGCGTCGCTGCGCCGCCGGAGCGGCAAGCCCCGCAGCGAGGTGGCCGTGGCCCGGTGCGCGGCGGTGGGCATCGGTGTGGTGGCGATCGGACTCGGCCTGCTGGCCCGCGATCTCAATGTCGCCTTCCTCGTCGGCCTCGCCTTCGCGGTCGCCGCCTCGGCGAACCTGCCTGTCCTGCTCTACTCGCTGTTCTGGCGCGGTTTCACCACGCGGGGCGCGGTGTGGGCGGTGTACGGCGGGCTGCTCCCGGCGATCGGGCTGGTGCTGCTCTCCCCGGTGGTGTCCGGCAGCCCGGAATCCCTCTTCCCCGGCGTCGACTTCCAGTACTTCCCGCTGGAGAACCCGGGCATCGTCTCCATCCCGCTCGGCTTCCTCGCCGGCTGGCTGGGCACGGTGACCTCGGACGAGGTTCCGGACGAGGCCAAGTACGCCGAGACGGAGGTGCGTTCGCTGACCGGGGCCGGAGCCGTGTAGCCGGGCCGTGGGCGCGTTACGGCGCCACCCAGGCGTACCGGTGTTCCGGGCGGCCGGTGTCGCCGTACTTCAGGGAGAGGCGCAGACGGCCCGCCTGTTCGAGGTGGCGGAGATAGCGCTGGGCGGTGGAGCGGCTCAGGCCCGTGCGGGCGGCCACCTCGTGGGCCGAGAGCGGATGGTCGGCGCGGTGCAGGACACCGCAGATGAGGTCGGTCGTGGGTTCGGAGTGGCCGGTCGGTAGGCCGGGCGCGGAAAGGGCGGGGGCGGTGCGCAGGGCGCCGAAGATCCGGTCGACCTGTTCCTGACCCGTCAGGCCCCGCCCGCCCACCCGGTCGACCGTGCGGCGCAGGGCGGCGTAGGAGTCCAGGCGGGTGCGCAGCGCGGCGAACGTGAAGGGCTTGACCAGATAGTGCAGCGCGCCCAGGCGCATCGCCTGCTGGACGGTCGTCACATCGCTGGCCGCCGTGATCATGATGACGTCGGTGCCGTGACCCTGCTCGCGCATGCGGTGCACGAGTTCGAGGCCGGTCTGGTCCGGCAGGTAGTGGTCGAGCAGCACCAGGTCGATGGAGCCGCGTTCCACGGCGGCCAGGGCCTGGGCGGCACTGTGTGCGCGGGCGGCCACCCGGAAGCCGGGAACCTTCCCCACGTACTTGGCGTTGATCTCAGCGACACGGAAGTCGTCGTCGACCACCAGGACGTCAATCATCAGGCCTCTCCTCACAAGGCCGGCGAGCGTTCAGCCCGTGTTTCGGCTCCGCAGTTGTAGCGCGAGCAAAACGAGCACAACAGGTGCTTGCGAGCAAAAGAACGGCTTGTGCTCACAAGACTCCTGCTGTGGCCGGGGCCACACCTACCGTCCCGGCCCATGAGCGCACACACCAGCCCCGCGATCGAGCTGCGGGGCGCGAGCAAGACCTTCGGAACCCCGTCAGGGGGACTGCACACGGCGGTGCGCGGCCTGGACCTCACCGTGGAGCGCGGCGAGTTCGTGGCCGTCGTAGGACCGACCGGCTGCGGCAAGTCCACGACGCTGACCCTGGTCAGCGGCCTGGAGGAGCCCACCGAGGGCGAGGTGCTGGTGGCCGGGGAACCGGTCGACGGGGTCGGCGACAAGGTCGGCTTCGTCTTCCAGCAGGACGCCACCTTCCCCTGGCGGACCGTGCTGTCGAACGTCATGGCCGGCCCGCGTTTCCGGGGCGTGCCCAAGGCGGAGGCCAAGCAGAGGGCCCGCGACTGGCTGGCCCGGGTCGGGCTCGCCGCCTTCGAGGACCGTTATCCGCACCAGCTCTCCGGTGGTCAGCGCAAGCGGGTCGCCCTGGCGGCCACGTTCGTCAACGACCCCGAGATCCTGCTGATGGACGAGCCGTTCTCGGCGCTCGACGTGCAGACCCGCGCGCTGATGTCGGACGAGCTGCTGGAGCTGTGGGAGGGCACCGGCGCCTCCGTCGTCTTCGTCACCCACGACCTGGAGGAGTCCATCGCGCTGGCCGACAAGGTTGTCGTGATGACCGCCGGACCCGCGACCGTGAAGCAGGTCTTCGACATCGACCTGCCCCGCCCGCGCAAGGTCGAGTCGGTGCGGCTGGAGCCGCGGTTCATCGAGATCTACCGCGAGATCTGGGAGTCCCTCGGCGAAGAGGTCCGCATCACGCGCGAGAGGGGTGCCGCCCATGTCGCCTGAGGTTCTCAGCACCCCGGTGGTGGACACCGTCAGGACACCCGATCGCGCGCGGACCCGCGCCCAGGCCGCACGCCGGCGCAGGCTCCTCGTCAACGTCGTGCGCGTGGTGCTCCTGGTGGTCGTCCTCGGTCTGTGGGAGGTGCTGTCCCGTGCCGAGGTCATCGACCCGTTCAACTTCTCGATGCCCTCGAAGATCTGGGACCAGATCTGGACCTGGGTGACCCACGGAACAGCGCTCGGGTCCCTGGGCGAGCAGATCTGGTACACGCTGTACGAGGCGCTGCTCGGCTGGATCATCGGCGTGGTCGCCGGTGTGCTGCTCGGCATCGCGCTCGGGCGGATCAGATTGCTCGCCGAGGTTCTTGGTCCATACATCAAGGTGCTCAACTCGATCCCCAGGATCGTGCTGGCGCCCATCTTCCTGATCTGGTTCGGCCTCGGACCGTCCTCCAAGGTGGCCTCCGCCGTGGTGCTCGTCTTCTTCCCGGTGTTCTTCAACGCCTTCCAGGGCGCCCGCGAAGTGGACCGCAACCTGGTGGCCAACGCCCGCATCCTGGGCGCGAGCGACCGCAGGGTGACCCTCCAGGTGGTCATCCCGTCGGCCACCTCCTGGATCTTCACCAGCCTGCACGTCAGCTTCGGCTTCGCGCTCATCGGCGCCATCGTCGGCGAGTACATCGGTGCCACCAAGGGCATCGGCCTGCTCGTCTCGCAGTCGCAGAACACCTTCAACGCCGCCGGCGTGTACGCCGCGATGGTCATCCTCGCGGTCGTCGCCCTCGTCGCCGAGGGGCTGCTGACCTTCGCCGAGCGCCGCATCTTCCGCTGGAAGCCCACCGGTTCCGACAGCTGACCGGTTCCCCGCCACCCCCCGCTCCTTCCCGCACCGCCCCCTCACAAGGACGTGAACCCGCATGCGCAAGACCGCCAGACACGCCTCCCTGGCAGCCGCCGGACTGCTCGCCCTCTCCTCGCTCACCGCCTGCGCCAACAACGCGGCAAGCTCCACGGCCGACACCGGCAGCGGTGGGGGCGGCGGAAAGGGGACGAGCGTCAAGATCATGGTCGGTGGCCTGGACAAGGTCATCTACCTGCCCGCGATGCTCACCCAGCGCCTCGGCTACTTCCAGGCGGAGGGGCTGAACGTCCAGCTCCTCAGCGAGCCCGCCGGGGTGCAGGCCGAGACCGCGCTCGTCTCCGGCCAGGTGCAGGGAGCGGTCGGGTTCTACGACCACACCCTGGACCTCCAGGTGAAGGGCAAGTCGGTGGAGTCGGTCGTGCAGTTCTCGCACGCGCCCGGCGAGGTCGAGGTCGTCTCGAACAAGGCCGCCGGCGACCTCGCCTCGCCCAAGGACTTCAAGGGCCGCAAGCTGGGCGTGACCGGGCTCGGTTCCTCGACCGACTTCCTCACCAAGTACCTGGCGGTCAAGAACGGGGTGAAGGTCAGCGACTTCACGCCGGTCGCGGTGGGGGCCGGACCCACGTTCATCGCGGCGCTCCAGAAGGGCGCGATCGACGGCGGCATGACCACCGACCCGACCGTCGCGACGATCCTGGACAAGAAGGCCGGCAAGATCCTCATCGACATGCGCACCCCCGAGGGCTCGCAGGAGGCGCTGGGCGGGCCGTACCCCTCGTCAAGTCTGTACATGCAGACGGACTGGGTGAACGGACACAAGGAGACCGTCCAGAAGTTGGCCAACGCATTCGTCAAGACGCTCAAGTGGATGTCCACGCACAGCGCCGACGAGATCGCCGCCAAGATGCCCGCCGACTACTCCCAGGGCGACAAGGCACTGTACGCGCAGGCCATCAAGAGCACCCTCCCGATGTTCACCGACGACGGCGTGATGCCCCAGGACGGTCCCGAGACCGTCGAGAAGGTCCTCAAGGCGTTCAACCCCAACATCCAGAACGCGAAGGTCGACTTGAGCAAGACGTACACGACGGAGTTCGTCAACGCCGTCAAGTGACCGCTGCCGCGTCGATGTGAAGCGCGCTCAGGCGCGGGTCGCCCACACGTAACGGTGTTCCGGGCGGCCCGCGTCGCCGTACTTCAGGGTCAACCGCGCCCGGCCCGTGCGCTCCAGGAGCTTCAGATACCGCTGGGCGGTCTGCCGGCTCACTCCCGTCCGCTCGGCGATCTCCTGGGCGGACAGCGGGTGTTCGGCGTTCAGCAGCGCCCGGCGCACCAGCTCGGCCGTCGTGGGGGAGTGCCCCTTGGGCAGCCCGGGCTCCGACGAGGCGGACAGGGCGCCGAAGATGCGGTCCACCTCCGCCTGCTCGGCCTCGCCACCGCCGTCCAGGGTGCGCCGCAGCTCGGCGTACGCCTCCAGCTTCGCCCGCAGACCGGCGAAGGCGAACGGCTTCACCAGGTACTGCAGCGCGCCCTGCCGCATGGCGGCCTGCACGGTCGACACGTCCCGCGCGGCCGTCACCATGATCACGTCGGTCTGGTGGCCGCGCCGGCGCATCTCCTGGACCACCGAGAGACCCGTGTCGTCGGGCAGGTAGTGGTCCATCAGGACGAGATCCAGCCGGGGCAGCGCCTCGACCTGACGCAGCGCCTCCGCCGCGTTGTGCGCCTCGCCGGCGACATGGAAGCCGGGCACCTTCGCCACGTAGGCGGCGTTGACCCGGGCCACGCGGGTGTCGTCGTCCACGACCAGGACCTCGATCATCAGGCTTCCTCCTCGGTGACGGCGACGGCGGCGGTCCCGACGGACCTCCCGGGCAGCGCGGGTTCCAGTTCCGCTTCGGTCAGCGCCTCCGGCAGGACCACGGTGAACTCCGCGCCACCACCGGCCGCCGCGCCCACGGCCGCGCTCCCGCCCTGCCGTTCGGCGAGCCGGCGCACCAGGGAGAGCCCGATGCCCCGCTTGCCGTGCGCGGGCGGTTTCTTCGTGGACCAACCCTCCGTGAAGACCAGCTCCCGCTGGTCCTCGGGGATGCCGGGACCCGTGTCGCACACCCGGAGGACGACCGTACGGCCCTCCGCGCGCAACTCGACCTCCACGCGCGCGTGCGGTGTGCCCGCCACGGCGTCGAGGGCGTTGTCCACGAGGTTGCCCACGACCGTGACCAGCCCCCGGGGATCGATCAGCCGGTCCGGGAGCCGGGTGCGTTCCGACACCCACAGGGCGACCCCGCGCTCGGCCGCCACGGTCGCCTTGCCCACCAGCAGCGCGGCCAGCAGCGGGTCCTGGATCTTCTCCGTGACCTGCTCGGCGGTGGCCCGGTGGTCCCCGACCACCTCGCCGACGAACTCCACGGCGTCGTCGTACATCTCCAGCTCCAGCAGCCCCAGCAGGGTGTGCATGCGGTTGGCGTGTTCGTGGTCCTGGGCGCGCAGGGCGTCGATCAGCCCGCGCGTGGAGTCGAGTTCGCGTCCCAGCTGTTCCAGTTCGGTACGGTCGCGCAGGGTCGCCACCGCGCCGCCGTCGTCGGTGGGCATGCGGTTGGCGACCAGGACGCGTTGGCCGCGCACGGTGAGCAGATCGGTGCCGGTCACCCGGCCGGCCAGCACGTCCGTCGTGCGCCCCGCGCCGAGCGCCTCGTCCGGGGTGCGCCCGACGGCCTCGTCGCCGATGCCCAGCAGCCGCCGTGCCTCGTCGTTCAGCAGACGGACACGGCCACCGCGGTCGAGTGCGACCACGCCCTCCCGGATGCCGTGGAGCATCGCCTCGCGCTCCGCGAGCAGCGCCGAGATGTCGGAGAAGGCCAGGTCCCGGGTCTGCCGCTGCACCCGGCGCGAGATCAGCCAGGCGGCCAGCGCGCCCACGGCGAGCGCACCGCCGGCGTACGCGAACAGGCCCGGGATCGCGCTGATCAGCCGCGCCCGCACGCTGTCGTAGGCGATGCCGACGGAGACCGCGCCGACGATGCGGTGGCCGGCGTCGTACAGCGGCACCTTGCCGCGCGCCGAGCGTCCCAGGGTGCCCCTGTCGATCTCCATGACCTCCTGGCCGGCCAGGGCGTCGGTGGGGTCGGTGGAGACGCGCCGGCCGATCTCCGAGGCCGTGGGGTGCGACCAGCGCACCCAGTTACGGTCCAGCACCACGATGTACTCGGCGTGCGTCGCCCGCCGGATCCGCTCGGCCTCCTTCTGCACGGGGCCGTTCCTGGTCGGCGGGGTGGTCAGCACGCCGTCGGCGATCTGCGGGTCCTGGGCCGTGGTCTCGGCGATGGCCAGCGCGCGGCGCATCGCCTCCTGGTCCAGCTGCTTGCTCAGCGGGGCGAGGAAGAGCCCGGTCGCGAGCACCGCGACCCCCGCGGCGATCGCCACCTGCATCAGCAGGACCTGGGAGAACATCCGCCGTGGCAGACCGAGGCGCAGCCGTCGGGCGGGGGGAGTGGGGCTCATACCCACGACGGTACGTGCGGCGGCCGGACGCACCCCAGCGGGTGTGGTGTGGATCTCTTGATCCATGCGTTGATCAAGGCCTGACGGCGCCCGTGCCCGGTCAGCTCGCCAGCGCCGTCGGCCGCACCTCGCGCACCTCGACCACGTCCATCCGCGCGGGCGTACCGAGCACCGCCGCGCCGCAGCTCTCCGGGCGGGGCGGCAGCGACGTCCCGCGCGCCACGGTGACCCGCCACCGGCGGCCGTCGGCGTGCCGGACGGTGACGTGCCAGCCGGAATCGGTGCCCTCGGTCCGTACGACGCTGAGCACACCCGCCCGGTACTCGCCCGCGGCGGACCGCACGGCCAGCTCCGCCGCCTGGCCCGGTCGTTCCCACGCCGAGCACCCCCGGCACCCCTCCACGACCACACGACCCTCCTGGACGCCGTGCAGTGCTTCCTTGACGATGTGCGCCTCGGCGCGGCCGTAGGCGTAGCCGTACGGCAGGACCAGCACCGTGGGCGCGAAGCGATGTCCACCCAGATGGGTGACCTCCCAGACCCCGCGCACCCCGGAGGCGACCAGCTCCGTGGCGAGCGGACGGCCCAGAAGGGCACAGCAGCGGTCACGCTTGCCGTTGGTGCACACGAGCGCCAGTGGATCACCCCGGTGCGGCCGTCCGCCGAGCACCGTGCCGAAGGAACGGTGGTCACCCGCTCCGAGGCCGGCGAAGTCGAGGTCGAGCAGCCGCCGTGGATCGCGCGTGGCCGCGCCTTGCAGCCACACGCGCCCGGGAACGGTGTGCGCGGCGTACACCTGCCGGATCGGGGGCGTACCGGGGTCGGCGTGGCGCCCGGGGCGCCGGATGAGAGCGATCCGCACGCCGGTTCCGCCGGCGGCGGCCTCCAGCGCCCTGCCCAGCGCGGGGTCCAGGTGACTCGACGTGAGCGCCTTGGCACCCCAGGGGCCAGGCTGTTCCAGCAGCAGCCACGTCGTCGCCGTCGCCGCCGTACCGGACACCGGCTCCTCGAGGCTCCGGGAGGCGGTCGCACACCTACTCACAGAGGTGAGCCTAACCTGACTTTCCCCGGGGCGACTTCCGGCCCGCCCGTGTCCTACTCCGGCAGGGGCTGCGGCGGGCGCGGACCGACGTAGTGGCCACTGGGCCGCATGCGCAGCGGACGCTCGCCGTACTCCTCCAGGGCGTGGGCGATCCAGCCCGCGGTCCGCGCGACGGCGAAGATCGTCTCACCGGCGGTGGCCGGCATGCCGCTGGACGCGGTGAACACCGCCAGGGCCAGGTCCACATTGGCGTGCAGCGGGGTGTGCCGGGCGGTCGTCGCGACGATGTCACGGGCCGCGAGCAGGGCGGACTCCGCGCGCGGGACCTGCTCCAGGAGGCCGAACAGGACCCGCGCGCGGGGGTCCTCACCGGCGTACAGCCGGTGGCCGAGACCGGGCACGCGGCGGCCCGCGCGCAGCTCGTCGGCGATCACCGGGACCGCGGTCCCCTGGTCGAGCACGTCCAGGAGCATCCGGTGGGCCAGGCCGCTGGCGGCACCGTGCAGCGGCCCCTCCAGCACGCCGAGCCCGGCCGAGACGGCCGCGTACGCGTGCGCCCGGGCCGAGGCGGCGACCCGCACCGCCAGCGTGGACGCGGCCAGGTCGTGGTCGGCGAGCAGCGCGAGCGCGGTGTCCAGGACGCGCAGGGAGTCCTCGTCGGCCGGGTGGCCGGTCAGCCGCCCCCACAGCCGCTGCGCCAGTGCGCCGCCGTCCTTGTGGTCGGCCCGGACCGGCGGGAGCGCGGCGACGAGGGTCGGGATCAGGACCCGTGCCGTGTTGAGCACGGCGTCCTCGGACAGGTCGAAGCGCAGCGGGTCCTCGGCCGCCGCGGCGATCGCGGCGACCCGCAGCCGGTCGACCGGGGAGGCGTGTTCGGACAGGGCGTCCACCGCGCGGCGGGCGACCTCGACGGTGGTCCCGGGCGCGGAGAACGCCGCCCCGGGGCTCAGCCGGCCGGTCCACAGCCACTCCGCGACCTCCTCGTAGGAGTGGCGGGTGGCCAGGTCGACGGCGTCCACGCCCCGGTAGAAGTACCGCTCCTGCTCGATGAGGGTGATCCGGGTGCGGACGGACAGGTCACCGCCGGACCCCGGAGTCCCGGCCGCCTCCCGCCGGTTGCGGCGGGCGAGGGCCTCCACCTCCCCGGCCTCGAACGTGCTGGACCGGCCGCCGGGTTCGCGTCTGCTGCTGAGCAGGCCGCGGCTCACGTACGCGTAGACCGTCTCGGGCTTCACGCCGAGCAGCTCGGCGGTCTCCTTGGTGCTCAGCCGGCGCCCGGGACGGTGGGGAGCGGTGTCGTGATCGCGCATGAGGTCACCGTAGTGGCAGCACACATGTTGATGGATACATTGATTAGGTCAATATTGACAGTGGAGCTGTCAAGCATGGACAGTCGGATCACGTAACGGGGGACCCAAGGAGGAGATCCATGGCCGTCAACGTGTCCGCCGCCCCGCACAGCGCCACCTCGCCCGGCGAGACGGCGCTCATCGACGCCCCGCGCGGTCTCGCCGGTGTCGTCGTCGCCGAGACCGAGATCGGCGACGTCCGGGGCCGGGAGGGCTTCTACCACTACCGGCAGTACTCGGCCGTCGGCCTCGCGCATACCCGGAGCTTCGAGGACGTCTGGCATCTGCTGGTCCACGGCACCCTGCCGGACGCCCGGCGCGGTGCCGCCTTCACCGCGGAGACCGCCGCCCTGCGGCGCCTGCCGGAGGACGTCCGCGCGGCCCTCCCCGCCATCGCCGCGGCCGGGCGGCGCTCGGGGCCGCTGGCCGGACTGCGTACGGCACTGTCCCTGCTGGGCGCGGCACAGGGCTTCCGGCCGGTGTACGACATCGACGCCGACCGGCGCCGCGCCGACACCGTGGCCGCCTGCGCGGCCGTACCCACCCTGCTCACAGCGCTCTACCGGCTCGGCGGCGGTCTCGACCCGGTCGAACCGCGCGAGGACCTCTCGTACGCGGCCAACTACCTGTACATGATGACGGGTTCGGTACCGGATCCGCGCCGGGCGCGGGCGATCGAGCAATACCTGATCTCAACCATTGATCACGGATTCAATGCGTCAACCTTCACCGCACGCGTCATCGCCTCCACGGGCGCCGACGTGGCGGCCTGTCTGACCGGTGCCGTCGGCGCCCTGTCCGGGCCGCTGCACGGAGGCGCGCCCAGCCGGGCCCTGGACACCCTGGACGCGATCGGCACGCCCGACCGGATCGACGCCTGGATCCGCGAGAGGGTGCTCGCCGGTGACCGGATCATGGGCTTCGGGCACGCCGTCTACCGCACGGAGGACCCGCGGTCCCGGATGCTGCGCGAGATCGCCCTCGGCTTCGGCGGCCCCCGGGCGCAGTTCGCGGTGGAGGTCGAGCGGCGCGTGGAAGCGATCCTCGCCGAGCTGAAGCCCGGCCGCGAACTCCACACGAACGTCGAGTTCTACGCCGGTGTGGTCATGGAACTGTGCGGTCTGCCCCGGGAGATGTTCACCCCCACCTTCGCGGCGGCACGGGTCGTGGGCTGGAGCGCCAACATCCTGGAACAGGCCGCCGACTCGAAGATCATCCGTCCGGTGGCGCGGTACGTGGGCCCGCAGCCGAAGGCCACGGTGCCCACTGCCGGGTGAGCGCGGGCGGGGCGCCGCGTTCCGGTGCCGCCCGCCCCATCCGCGCCGCCGTCGTATCCCCGCGCCGGCCCGGTGTGGCGCCAGGCCACCCGCCGTGGCCCCTCCCCGCCCGTCGGCCCCGCGCCGAAGACCCCCCGGCCCCCGCACCGAAGCCCCCCGGCGCCCGCGCCGAAGCCCCCGGTCCCGCGCCGGAGCCCGAGGCCCTCGGGCTCCCGGCCCGCTCGTATCCTTGACGCGCAGTCCACGCCCGTCCGCGCATCGGGCCGCGAACCGGTGCGCTCTGGTACGTCAGAGAGGTCGCCCGTTGGGGAACAGCCTGGCTCGCGGCGGCAGTCCGCGGCAGATCCCGGTCGTCGTGCTCGCCGGTTTCCTGGGATCCGGGAAGACCACGCTCCTCAATCACCTGCTGCACCGCAGCGGAGGCAGCCGGATCGGGGCCGTCGTCAACGACTTCGGGGCGATCGAGATCGACGCGATGGCCGTCGCCGGCGCCCTGGGCGACTCGACCGTCTCGCTCGGCAACGGCTGCCTGTGCTGCGCCGTCGACGCGAGCGAACTCGACCTCTACCTGGACCGGCTCGCCGCGCCCGGCACCGGGATCGACGTGATCGTCATCGAGGCCAGCGGGCTGGCAGAGCCCCGGGAACTCGTGCGCATGGTGCTCGCCAGCGAGCACCCGGGCATCGTGTACGGCGGTCTCGTCGAGGTCGTCGACGCCGCCGAGTTCGACGACACGCGGGCGAAGCATCCCGAGATCGACCGGCACCTGGCGCTCGCCGACCTGGTCGTCGTCAACAAGCTCGACCGCGCGGACGACGCCGAGCGGACGCTGGGGGCCGTCCGCGCGCTCACCGGCCGCGCCGCCGTCGTCCCCGCCACCTACGGCCGGATCGACCCCGAGCTCCTCTTCGACTGCCGGCCGAGCGAGGAGCGCCTCGGACAGCTGTCCTTCGACGACCTGCACGACCGTGCCGCCGATGGCGACGACCACGACGCCGGCGAGCACGCCGGGCATCTGCACACCGGCTACGACAGCCTGTCCTTCACCTCCGACGTGCCTCTGGAGCCCCGTCGGCTCATGCGGTTCCTGGACAGCCGGCCCGCGGGGCTGTACCGGATCAAGGGCTACGTCGACTTCGGGCCCTACGACCCGCTCAACCGCTACGCCGTGCACGCCGTCGGCCGGTTCCTGCGCTTCTACCCGGAGCCCTGGGCGCCCCGCGAGGACCGTCTCACCCAGCTGGTGCTGATCGGCGCCGGCATCGACGCGGACACCCTCGGCAAGGAACTCCAGGCGTGCAGGGACGACGCCCCGCACGCCGACGAGCACGGCATGTGGGGCGTCCTGCGCTACGTGCGGGACCCCGGCGAAGCGGACGCCGACGTGGAGGACCCGCCCGCCTAGAGCCGGCGGGGGCCCGGCAGGGCGAGCCCCCCGGGGGGCCCGCCCTGAGCCCGGCTACAGCACCGGGCCCGCCACCACCGCCACCGTCTTCGCCAGCGACGTGCCCGAGCCGTCGCGGCGCGGGTCCGGCTCCGGCAGGTCCGCAGGGGTGCCGTTCTTCTGCGCCGCGAGCGCGGGCACCGGGCCCGCCCAGGCCAGCGACAGGCAGTCCTCGCCCTTCAGGAACCGCTGGCAGCGCACGCCGCCTGTCGCCCGGCCCTTGCGCGGGTACTGGTCGAACGGGGTGAGCTTGGCCGTCGTCTGCACCGAGTCGTCCAGCGTGCCGCGCGAGCCCGCGACCGTGAACACCACCGCGTCCACGGCCGGGTCGACCGCGGTGAACGAGATCACCTTCGCGCCCTCGGCGAGCTTGATGCCCGCCATGCCGCCCGCCGGCCGGCCCTGCGGGCGGACGATCGAGGCCTGGAAGCGCAGCAGCTGGGCGTCGTCCGTGATGAACACCAGGTC
This sequence comes from Streptomyces sp. NPDC046870, assembly GCF_040704595.1. Classification (NCBI taxonomy): domain Bacteria; kingdom Bacillati; phylum Actinomycetota; class Actinomycetes; order Kitasatosporales; family Streptomycetaceae; genus Streptomyces; species Streptomyces sp. NPDC046870. Next base: position 89,516 of record NZ_JBEYXM010000017.1, on the reverse strand, counting down.
CTCCTCGCCGGTGCGCAGCTCCACCGCGCCGACGATCCGGTCGCCCTCCTTCAGCGTGATGACCTCCAACTCGTCCTTGTTCGACGGGTAGTCGGGCACCACGCGCTTGACGACGCCCTGCTCGGTGCCGAGCGCGAGACCCGGCGACGACTCGTCCAGCGTGGTCAGGCAGACCACCGTCTCGTCGTCCTCCAGGGAGACGAATTCCGCCAGCGGGGCACCTCCGGAGAGGTTCGGCGCGGTCGCCGGCTCGGGCAGCTGCGGCAGGTCGACCACGTTGATCCGCAGCAGCCGGCCCGCCGAGGTCACCGCGCCGATCACCCCGCGCGCGGTCGTCGGCACCGCCGAGACGATCACGTCGTGCTTGACGCGCTTGGCACCCGCCGCCTCGGGGAACGGCTCGTCGGTCGCCGTACGGGCCAGCAGCCCCGTCGAGGACAGCATCACCCGGCATGGGTCGTCGGCCACCTGGAGCGGGACGGTGGCCGCCGGGGCACCCGCGGACTCCAGCAGGACCGTGCGCCGGTCGGTGCCGAACTTCTTCGCGACGGCGGCCAGTTCGGCCGAGACCAGCTTGCGCAGCTCCGCGTCCGACTCCAGGATCCGGGTCAGCTCCTCGATCTCCGCGGTGAGCTTCTCCTTCTCCGCCTCCAGCTCGATCCGGTCGTACTTGGTGAGCCGGCGCAGCGGCGTGTCGAGGATGTACTGCGTCTGCACCTCGCTCAGCGAGAAGCGCTCGATCAGGCGCTCCTTGGCCTGCGCGGAGTTCTCGCTGGACCGGATGATCCGGATGACCTCGTCGATGTCGACCAGCGCGGTCAGCAGACCCTCGACCAGGTGCAGCCGGTCGCGCTTCTTGCCGCGGCGGAACTCGCTGCGGCGCCGGACCACGTCGAAGCGGTGGTCCAGATAGACCTCCAGCAGCTCCTTCAGGCCCAGGGTGAGCGGCTGGCCGTCGACCAGGGCGACGTTGTTGATGCCGAAGGACTCCTCCATCGGGGTCAGCTTGTACAGCTGCTCCAGGATCGCCTCGGGCACGAAGCCGTTCTTGATCTCGATGACCAGGCGCAGGCCGTGCTCGCGGTCGGTGAGGTCCTTGACGTCGGCGATGCCCTGGACCTTCTTCGCGTTGACCAGGTCCTTGATCTTCGCGATGACCTTCTCGGGTCCGACCGTGAACGGCAGCTCGGTGACCACCAGGCCCTTGCGGCGGGCGGTGACCGTCTCGACCGAAACCGTCGCGCGCATCTTGAAGGTGCCACGGCCGGTCGCGTACGCGTCCCGGACACCGTCCAGGCCGACGATCCGGCCGCCGGTGGGCAGGTCCGGGCCCGGGACGTGCTTCATGAGCGCGTCCAGGTCCGCGTTCGGGTTCCGGATCAGGTGGCGGGCGGCGGCGATGACCTCGCGCAGATTGTGCGGCGGCATGTTCGTCGCCATGCCGACCGCGATACCCGAGGAGCCGTTGACCAGCAGGTTCGGGAAGGCGGCGGGCAGCGCCACCGGCTCCTGCTCCTGGCCGTCGTAGTTCGGCGCGAAGTCGACCGTGTCCTCGTCGATCGACTCGGTCATCAGGCTCGTCGCCTCGGCCATCCGGCACTCGGTGTACCGCATGGCGGCCGGCGGGTCGTCGTTGCCCAGCGAGCCGAAGTTGCCGTGGCCGTCGACCAGCGGCACGCGCATGGAGAAGGGCTGCGCCATGCGCACCAGGGCGTCGTAGATCGACGCGTCGCCGTGCGGGTGCAGCTTGCCCATGACCTCGCCGACGACACGGGCGCACTTCACGTAGCCGCGCTCGGGGCGCAGGCCCATCTCGTTCATCTGGTACACGATCCGGCGGTGCACCGGCTTCAGGCCGTCACGGGCGTCCGGCAGGGCGCGCGAGTAGATGACCGAGTACGCGTACTCCAGGTAGGAGCCACGCATCTCGTCCACGACGTCGATGTCGAGGATCCTCTCCTCGAACGAATCGTCGGGCGGCGGGGTCTTCGTGCTGCGGCGGGCCATCGCTGCCGGCTCCTTGCTGAAAGGATGGACGGAACTGACGCCGACCATTGTGGACCGAGGCAGTGACAACCCGTGCCGCGACCCGGTTCAGCAGGCACCGCCGGGAGCCGGGACCGGGTCGCGGGCGGGTTGCGGGATCCGCTGTGGGCGTACGCCCCGCGGGAACTTCGCCGACGCCCCGCACGCTTTGCATACAGTGGCAGGAACGGCAGGAAAACCGCGGTTTCCATCAACCGCCTCCGCTCGCGAAGGGACGTACATGCCCATGGGTCACACGACCACAGCCGAGGCAGGCTCCGGGGGCCTGACAGCGACCGAGCACCGCCTGGCCAACGGTCTGCGCGTGGTGCTCTCCGAGGACCACCTGACCCCGGTGGCGGCGGTCTGCCTCTGGTACGACGTCGGCTCCCGCCACGAAGTCAAGGGGCGTACCGGCCTGGCTCACCTTTTCGAGCACCTGATGTTCCAGGGCTCGGCGCAGGTCAAGGGCAACGGCCACTTCGAGCTGGTGCAGGGCGCCGGCGGCTCGCTGAACGGCACCACCAGCTTCGAGCGGACCAACTACTTCGAGACCATGCCCGCCCACCAGCTGGAGCTGGCGCTCTGGCTGGAGGCGGACCGCATGGGCTCGCTGCTGGCCGCCCTGGACGAGGAGTCCATGGAGAACCAGCGCGACGTCGTCAAGAACGAGCGCCGCCAGCGCTACGACAACGTCCCGTACGGCACCGCCTTCGAGAAGCTGACGGCGCTCTCCTACCCGGAGGGCCACCCGTACCACCACACGCCGATCGGCTCGATGGCGGACCTGGACGCGGCGACCCTGGAGGACGCCCGCCAGTTCTTCCGCACCTACTACGCGCCCAACAACGCGGTGCTCTCCGTGGTCGGCGACATCGACCCCCAGCAGACCCTCGCCTGGATCGAGAAGTACTTCGGCTCGATCCCGTCCCACGACGGCAAGCCCGCCCCGCGCGACGGCTCCCTGCCGGACGTCATCGGCGAGCAGAAGCGCGAGGTCGTCGTGGAGGAGGTCCCGGCGCGCGCCCTGATGGCCGCCTACCGGCTCCCGCACGACGGCACGCGCGCGTGCGACGCGGCCGACCTCGCCCTGACCATCCTGGGCGGCGGCGAGTCCTCCCGCCTGTACAACCGGCTGGTGCGCCGGGACCGGACGGCCGTCGCGGCCGGCTTCGGTCTGCTGCGCCTGGCCGGTGCTCCCTCCATGGGCTGGCTGGACGTGAAGACCTCCGGTGACGTCGAGGTGCCGGTCATCGAGGCCGCCATCGACGAGGAGCTGGCCCGGTTCGCCGCTGAGGGCCCCACGCCCGAGGAGATGGAGCGCGCCCAGGCCCAGCTGGAGCGCGAGTGGCTGGACCGGCTCGGCACGGTCGCCGGCCGCGCCGACGAACTGTGCCGGTACGCGGTCCTGTTCGGCGACCCGCAGCTCGCCCTGACCGCCGTCCAGCGCGTCCTGGAGGTGAGCCCGCAGGAGGTCCAGGAGGTCGCCCAGGCCCGCCTGCGCCCCGACAACCGCGCGGTCCTCGTGTACGAGCCGAAGTCCCCGGAGGCCGCCCCGGACGCCGGGGTCCCCGAGGACCCCGAGCACGAAGCGACCGTAGAGGCGGGCCGCGAAGAGACCGAGAACGAGGAGACGGCCAAGTGACCGAGCTCGCCACCATGGACTTCCACCCCCAGCCGCGGCCCGGCGAGGCCAAGCCGTGGGCGTTCCCGGCGCCCGAGCGCGGCACGCTGGACAACGGCCTGACCGTGCTGCGCTGCCACCGCCCGGGCCAGCAGGTCGTCGCCGTCGAGGTGCTGCTGGACGCGCCGCTGGACGCCGAGCCGGCCGGCCTGGACGGCGTCGCCACGATCATGGCGCGGGCCTTCTCCGAGGGCACCGACAAGCACTCCGCCGAGGAGTTCGCCGCCGAGCTGGAGCGCGCGGGCGCCACCCTCGACGCGCACGCCGACCACCCCGGGGTCCGGCTCAGCCTGGAGGTCCCGGCCTCCCGCCTGGCCAAGGGCCTCGTCCTGCTCGCCGATGCCCTGCGCGCGCCCGCCTTCGCCGCGAGCGAGGTGGAGCGGCTGGTCCGCAACCGCCTGGACGAGATCCCGCACGAGCTGGCCAACCCCTCCCGCCGGGCCGCCAAGGAACTCTCCAAGGAGCTGTTCCCGGCAACCTCGCGCATGTCCCGTCCGCGCCAGGGCACCGAGGAGACGGTCGAGAAGATCGACGAGGCGGCCGTACGCGCCTTCTACGACCGTCATGTGCGGCCCGCCACGGCCACCGCGGTCGTCGTCGGCGACCTGACCGGCGCCGACCTGGACGCGCTGCTGGACGACACCCTGGGCGCGTGGACCGGCACCCCGGGCGAGCCCCGGCCGGTGCCGCCGGTGACCGCCGACGACACCGGGCGCGTGGTCATCGTGGACCGGCCCGGCGCGGTCCAGACCCAGCTGCTCATCGGCCGGATCGGGCCCGACCGCCACGACCGGGTGTGGCCCGCCCAGGTGCTCGGCACGTACTGCCTCGGCGGCACCCTCACCTCCCGCCTGGACCGCGTCCTGCGCGAGGAGAAGGGCTACACCTACGGCGTGCGCGCCTTCGGGCAGGTCCTTCGGTCCGCGCCGGACGGCACGGGCGCCGCGATGCTCGCCATCAGCGGCTCCGTGGACACCCCCAACACCGGCCCGGCGCTGGACGACCTGTGGAAGGTGCTGCGCACGGTCGCGGCGGACGGCCTGACCGACGCCGAGCGGGACGTCGCCGTGCAGAACCTGGTCGGTGTGGCGCCGCTGAAGTACGAGACCGCGGCGGCCGTCGCCGGCACGCTGGCCGACCAGGTCGAGCAGCACCTGCCCGACGACTTCCAGGCGACGCTGTACCAGCAGTTGGCGGCCACGGGCACGGTGGAGGCCACCGCGGCCGTCGTGAACGCCTTCCCGGTGGACCGCCTGGTGACCGTCCTCGTCGGTGACGCGTCGCAGATCAAGGCGCCGGTGGAGGCGCTGGGCATCGGTGAAGTGACCGTGGTGGCGGCCGAGTAGACGGCCACCGCGGCGGCCGGACGACGGCACGCGCGCGTGGGGCCCTGGTGACCTACGGGTCGTCAGGGCCCCACGGTGTTCCACTCCCTTCCTCAGATGCCCGTTTTGGGGCGGAGGTTGCCTGTCTGCCCTGTGGGATGCGCTACAAAAGCCGGGATGCGTTTGAGGATTGACAACGTGCTTGCGTAGCTTCGTCCGGGCTGTTCGTCAGGCAGTGCGCCGCACCCGCGGCACCGGACAGTCATCGCCGAGTCCCCGTACGGCGCGAGCCAGGGGAGCCGGGGACCCACCGTCCCTGGGGTGAATCGGGCGTCCGCGCGAGTGCGAGGAGGCCCGTAGGAGACCTTCCTGCTCCGAACCCGTCAGCTAACCCGGTAGGCGAGAGGGAAGGAAAGGACCAGCCACTTCATGGCGTTCATGTGCGCCACCGGGAAGCACCGCAAGCCCGGCCGGGTCAAGCGGACCACCGCCCAGGCGGCCGGCGTCGCGGCCCTCACCACCACCGGTGTGATCGGCACCCTCGCCGGCTCCCCGGCGCTCGCCGCCGAGAACACCGCGGAGCAGACCGGCCTCACCCCGGTCGTCGCCGCGTCCGAGGGCGTCGCCGACGAGATCGACGCGCAGGCCGCCGCGCAGCAGCAGGCCGCCGAGCAGAAGGCGGCCGAGGAGGCCGCGGCCAAGGCGGCGGCCGAGCGGGCGCAGAGGATCCGCGCCGAGAAGGTCCGGGCCGCCCGTGAGGCCGAGCGCAAGCGGCTGAACACCTTCGTCGCCCCGATCGCGCACTCCTACGTCTCCACCGCCTACCAGGCGAGCAGCTCCCTGTGGAGCTCCGGTGCGCACACCGGCATCGACTTCCACGCGGCCAGCGGCACGGCCGTCCACGCGGTGGGCTCCGGCACGGTGGTCTCCGCCGGCTGGGGCGGCGCGTACGGCAACCAGGTCGTGATCCGCATGGCCGACGGCATGTACACCCAGTACGGCCACCTGTCGTCCATCGCGGTCACGGTGGGCCAGAAGGTCGTCCCGGGCCAGCAGATCGGCCTGTCCGGGGCCACGGGCCACGTCACGGGCCCGCACCTGCACTTCGAGGCGCGCACGACCCCCGAGTACGGCTCGGACGTCGACCCCGTCGCCTACCTCCGCAAGCACGGCGTGAACGTCTGACGCCGACCGCACGGCTGTCCGAGGCCCCGGCTCACCGAGCCGGGGCTTTCGCCTTTTTACCGGTGGCCGCCGGACCGCTGTCCAAAAAATAGCCATGGATTAGGGCCCGCCGTCGGAAATTCCGGCTCATTGGAATAGAGTCACGGAACACACGTCCATCGTCGACGTTTCACGGGGATTAAGGCGGAGGTCGGTCATGCGTATTCCGGCGCACTCGGTGTGCACGGCCATCCGGGACGACATCGTCGCGGGTGTCCACGAGCGCGGCAGCCGCCTCACCGAGGAAGTCCTGGCCCGCCGCTACGGCGTCTCACGCGTCCCCGTGCGCGAGGCCCTGCGCACCCTGGAGGCCGAGGGCTTCGTGGTGACGCGCCGGCACGCGGGCGCGTGCGTGGCCGAGCCGACCGAGCAGGAGGCCGCCGACCTGCTGGAGATGCGGACGCTGCTGGAGCCGCTGGGCGCCGCCCGGGCCGCCCAGCGGCGTACGGAGGCGCATCTGAAGGTGCTGCGCGGTCTGGTCCGGCTGGGCCAGGAGCGGGCCCGCAGGGGCAGCAACGAGGACCTGCGCTCGTTGGGCGGCTGGTTCCACGAGACGCTCGCCCAGGCCTCCGGCAGCACCTCGCTGACCTCGGTGCTCACCCAGCTGCGGCACAAGATCGCGTGGATGTACACGGTGGAGGCGCCGGTCAGCCCGGTCGAGTCCTGGACGGAGCACGGTGCCATCGTGGACGCGGTGGCCCGCGGCGACGCCGAGCGCGCGCGGGCGCTCACGACGCTGCACGCCGAGCGTGCGACGGGCTCGCACCGGCTGCGGTTCTCTCCCGCCACGGAGCGCGTGAGGACTTCGCAACATGCCGTAAACATGTCGGGCCCGCGGCTTTAACAAGCGCACCGTATACAAAGAGGAGTTATTCTCGGGGCGGGGTATTTCCTGCTGCCAGAATTCGTCGTGCGAGAAATTCCCGGGCGGTCCGCCGGCCGCTGGCGGGCGGTAAATCGACGTGCGTCGGGCGGGTGCGCCCGCATACGGCGAAGCCGCGCCGCCCTGACAAGGCGAACGCGGCTCCGGCGTTTCGTGCGGTGCTCGCTCAGACGGTCTCGGGCAGCTCGTCCAGGCCCTCGGAGACCAGCTTGGCCAGACGGTCCAGGGCGGCGTCGGCGCCCTCGGCGTCGGAGGCGAGGACGATCTCCTCGCCACCCTGGGCACCCAGGCCCAGGACGGCCAGCATGGAGGCCGCGTTGACGGGGTTGCCCCCGGCCTTGGCGATCGTCACCGGGACGCCTGTGGCCGTGGCGGCTCGGACGAAGATGGAGGCGGGGCGGGCGTGGAGGCCCTCGGCCCAGCCGACGTTGACGCGGCGCTCAGCCATGTGTTGCTGCCCTTCGGTGTTCAGGTTGTCTAGACCAGTTTCCCATATCGTGAAGCGTGTCCGGAGCGGACGTGCGTCCCCTCCGGTGTGGCACCGGACCGCGGCCTCGGTCCGGCGTCCCGTCCTCCACAGACTGCCTCGCGCCGTTGTCGGACGCGAGCCGTACTCTGGGGCCCATGCAGACCTCGGCGGACCGGCAGGACCGGCACCAGTACCCCGCCCACTGGGAGGCGGACGTGGTGCTGCGCGACGGTGGTACCGCGCGCATCAGGCCCATCACCGTTGATGACGCCGACCGCCTGGTCAGTTTCTACGAGCAGGTCTCGGACGAGTCGAAGTACTACCGCTTCTTCGCGCCGTACCCACGGCTCTCCGCCAAGGACGTCCACCGCTTCACGCACCACGACTTTGTGGACCGGGTGGGACTCGCGGCCACCATCGGCGGCGAGTTCATCGCCACCGTACGCTATGACCGCATCGGCACCGACGGCATGCCCGCGTCCGCGCCCGCCGACGACGCCGAGGTCGCCTTCCTGGTGCAGGACGCCCACCAGGGCCGCGGCGTCGCCTCCGCCCTGCTGGAGCACATCGCGGCCGTCGCGCGCGAGCGGGGCATCCGCCGCTTCGCCGCCGAGGTGCTGCCCGCCAACACCAAGATGATCAAGGTGTTCACGGACGCCGGCTACACCCAGAAGCGCAGCTTCGAGGACGGCGTCGTCCGCCTCGAGTTCGACCTCGAACCCACCGACCGCTCCCTCGCCGTGCAGCGCGCGCGCGAGCAGCGCGCCGAGGCCCGTTCCGTACGGCGGCTCCTCGCGCCCGGCTCCGTCGCCGTCGTCGGCGTCGGCCGCGCCCCCGGCGGGGTGGGCCGCGGCGTCCTCGGCAACCTCCGCGACGCCGGCTACCCCGGCCGCCTGCACGCCGTGAACAAGGCCTTCCCGGACGACCTCAAGGAGATCGACGGGGTGCCCGCGCACCGCTCGGTGCGGGACATCGACGGGCCGGTCGACCTGGCCGTCGTCGCCGTACCGGCCGCGCACGTGCCCGCCGTGGTCGCCGAGTGCGGGGAACACGGCGTCCAGGGGCTGGTCGTGCTCTCGGCCGGGTACGCCGAGAGCGGGCCCGAGGGGCGCGAGCGGCAACGGGCCCTCGTGCGGGCCGCGCGCGCGTACGGCATGCGGATCATCGGCCCGAACGCCTTCGGCGTCATCAACACCGCCCCGGACGTCCGGCTGAACGCCTCGCTCGCCCCCGAGATGCCCCGCCCCGGCCCCATCGGACTGTTCGCCCAGTCCGGCGCCATCGGCATCGCCCTGCTCTCCCGGCTGCACCGGCGCGGCGGGGGCGTCACCGGCGTCACCGGCGTCTCCACCTTCGTGTCCGCCGGCAACCGCGCCGACGTCTCCGGCAACGACGTCCTCCAGTACTGGTACGACGACCCCGAGACCGACGTCGTCCTCATGTACCTGGAGTCGATCGGCAACCCCCGCAAGTTCACCCGCCTCGCCCGGCGGACGGCGGCGGCCAAACCCCTCGTGGTGGTGCAGGGGACCGGCACGGCACCGCAGGGACACGCGGTGCGGGCCACCCGGCTGCCGTACGAGACCGTCTCCGCGCTCCTGCGGCAGGCCGGTGTGATCCGGGTCGACACGATCACCGAACTGGTCGACGCGGGCCTGCTCCTCGCGCGGCAGCCGCTGCCCGCCGGACCGCGCGTGGCCATCCTCGGCAACTCCGAGTCGCTGGGCGTGCTGACCTACGACCGCTGCCTCGCCGAGGGACTGCGGCCCGCGCGGCCGGTGGACCTGACGACCGGGGCGACGGCGGAGGACTTCCACCGGGCGCTCGCCGCCGCGCTGGCCGACGGCACGAACGACGCCGTCGTCGTCACGGCGATCCCCGCGATAGGGGAGAGTTCGCCGGGGGACGCGGAGCTGGCGGAGGCGCTGCGCTCCGCTGCGGCGGCGGTGCCGGGCAAACCGGTGCTCGTGGTGCACGTGGAGCTGGGGGGACTGGCGCAAGCGTTGTCGGCGGCGGCGAGCACCGCCCCGGGAGCCGTCGAGAAGGCGCCCGGCACCGAGGGGGCGGCGGTCCCCGCCCCGCTCACCACCCCGCCCGAGGGCACCCACCTCATCCCCGCCTACCCCGCCGCCGAACGTGCCGTCCGCGCCCTCGCCGAAGCCGTGAAGTACGCGCAGTGGCGGCGGGAGGCGGCCGATCCCGGGAAGGTGCCCGAGTACGACGACATCGACGAGAAGGGCGCGGCCCGGCTGATCGGCGAGCTGCTCGCGCGCGGGCAGGGGCTCACCATCTCCGACGCGGAGACCTGTGAGCTGCTCGCCAGGTACGGCATACCCGTGCGCCGGGCCCTGCCCGCACTCACCCCGGACGCCGCCGTCGAGGCCGCCCGCACGCTCGGCTACCCGGTCGCCCTCAAGGCCACCGCCCCGCACCTCAGGCACCGCGCCGACCTGGGCGGTGTCCGTCTCGACCTCGCGGACGAGGAGCAACTGCTGCGGGCGTACGCCGAGTTGACCGAGCTGTTCGGGCTGCCGGAGGAGCTGCGGCCCGTGGTGCAGGGCATGGCACCGCGCGGCGTCGACACGGTCGTACGGGCCGTGATCGACCCGGCGGCCGGTGCCGTGCTGTCCTTCGGCCTGGCCGGGGCCGCCTCGCAGCTGCTCGGCGACATGGCCCACCGGCTCATCCCCGTCACCGACCGGGAGGCGACCTCGCTGGTGCGGTCGATCCGGACGGCACCGCTGCTGTTCGGCTGGCGCGGCTCCACCCCGGTGGACACCCCGGCCCTGGAGGAACTGCTGCTGCGGGTGTCGCGGCTGGTCGACGACCACCCGGAGGTGGTCGCGGTCACCCTGGAGCCGGTCGTCGTCGCCCCCCACGGGGCCAGCGTGCTCGGCGCCACCGTACGGCTCGCGCCGCCGCCCGCCCGTGACGACCTCGGCCCGCGCACCCTGCCGGCCTACTGAGCGGGGCGGGGGGGGGAACACATGGAGACCGCCGCACGGAAGCCGCCGGCGGGCAGCCGGCGGGACGGGGAGACCGTCGCCCGAGACCCGGGGCTCGTGCCGGGACCCCCGCGCGGACACCGTGTCGCGTGCGGTCCCGGCGTCGACGCGCCCCTCGACGTCGTGCTCGAAGCGGACGCCGGAGGCCGGGAGGCCGTGTGCCGCCCGGTGGCCGGCGGGGGGCTGGAGGCCGGGCCGGGGCTCGTGCCGCGGCCCCCGCGCGCGGACGCACAGGGCGCCACCGGTCCGCGCGACTGGCCCGGACCCCCCTTGCCCACGGATTAGGATGGACGCCATGGCCAAGACCAGTACGACGACCCAGGGGCTGCGCGCGGCGATCGAGCGCAGCGGCTACTACCCGGCCCTCGTGGCCGAGGCGGTGGAGGCCGCTGTGGGCGGCGAGCCCATCCGGTCGTACCTGGTCCACCAGGAGACCACGTTCGACCAGAACGAGGTGCGCCGGCACGTCACCGTGCTGGTCCTGACCGGCAACCGCTTCATCGTCAGCCACACCGACGAGCAGGCCGCCGACAGCACGTCCCCGACGCCGTACGCCACCACCTCCACCGAGTCGGTGAAGCTCGACCGGATCTCCTCGGTCGTGGTCAGCCGGGTCGTCGCGAACCCCGAGCAGTACACACCGGGCACCCTGCCCCGCGAGGTCGTGCTGACCATCGGCTGGGGTGCGGTCAGCCGCATCGACCTGGAGCCCGCCGCCTGCGGCGACCCCAACTGCGACGCCGACCACGGCTACACGGGCAGCTCCACGGCGGACGACCTCAGCCTGCGCGTCAGCGAGGCCGGGGACGGCCCGGAGACGGTGCGCCAGGCGCTCGCCTTCGCGCAGGCCATCTCGGAGGCGACCGCGGACGTCACGCGCTGATGTCCCAGCTCTCCGCCTGGGACCACCCGGAACCCCTCGCCCTCGACACCGCGCCGCTGCCCGAGTACGGCAGCGGCTCCCTCGCCGACCTGCTGCCCACCCTGGCCGCCGGCATGGGCGTGCCCGGCCTGACCGCCACGATCGGGGAACTCACCCCCGCCGACCGGGTCTGCGTCTTCCTGGTCGACGGCCTCGGCTGGGAACAGCTGAAGGCCCACCCGGACGAGGCCCCGTTCCTGACGTCCCTGCTCGGCAGCTCACGCGGCGGCACCGGCCGTCCGCTCACCGCCGGGTACCCGGCGACCACCGCGACCTCCCTCGCCTCCGTCGGCACCGGCCTGCCGCCCGGCGCCCACGGCCTGCCCGGCTACGCAGTGCGCAACCCGGACACCGGCGCGCTGATGAACCAGCTCCGCTGGCAGCCGTACACCGAACCGCGCCCCTGGCAGCCGTACCCCACCGTCTTCGAGCTCGCCCACCAGGCCGGGGTGCACGCCGCCCAGGTGTCCTCGCCCGCCTTCGAGCACACCCCGCTCACCAAGGTGGCGCTCAGCGGCGGCAGCTTCCACGGACGGCTCACCGGCGAGGAACGCATGGATGTCGCGGCCGGGCAACTGGCCGCCGCGGACCGCGCGCTGGTGTACACGTACTACGCCGAACTGGACGGCTCCGGACACCGCTACGGCATCGCCTCCGACACCTGGCGCGGCCAGCTGATGTACGTCGACCGGCTCGTCCAGCGCCTCGCGGAGCAACTGCCGCCGCGCAGCGCCCTCTACGTCACCGCCGACCACGGCATGGTCGACATCCCGTTCGACGAGCGGCACCGCATCGACTTCGACGAGGACTGGGAACTGCGCGCCGGGGTCGCCCTGCTGGGCGGCGAGGGCCGGGCCCGGCACGTGTACGCGGTGCCGGGCGCCGAGAACGACGTGCTGACGGTGTGGCGCGAGGTGCTCGGGGAGCAGTTCTGGGTGGCCTCGCGGGACGAGGCCATCGCGGCCGGCTGGTTCGGGCGGCCCGGCGAGTGCGACGAGCGCGTGTACCCGCGGATCGGGGACGTGGTCGCCGCCGCGCACGACGACGTGCTGATCATCGCGTCCGAACGGGAGCCCAAGGAGTCGGCGCTGGTCGGCAACCACGGCTCGATGACCCCGGCCGAGCAGCTGGTCCCGCTGCTCGAAGTACGCTCCTGAACCGTCCCCCGCCCCCCGTCTTCCGCGACTCGCCGAAAGGTGCTCAACTCCTCATGCCCGAGCTGGTGTTCTTCTCCGGAACGATGGACTGCGGGAAGTCGACGCTGGCTCTGCAGATCGAGCACAACCGCTCCGCGCGCGGCCTCGCGGGCATGATCTTCACCCGGGACGACCGCGCCGGCGAGGGCAAGCTGTCCTCCCGGCTGGGCCTGGTCACCGACGCGGTGGAGGTCGAGGACCGCCAGGACCTGTACGCCTATCTGGTGGACCACCTCTCGCGGGGCGGCCGGGCCGACTACGTGATCGCGGACGAGGCGCAGTTCCTCGCCCCCGAGCAGATCGACCAGCTCGCGCGCGTCGTGGACGATCTCGGCCTGGACGTGTTCGCCTTCGGCATCACCACCGACTTCCGCTCCAAGCTGTTCCCCGGCTCCCAGCGGCTGGTGGAGCTGGCCGACCGGATCGAGGTGCTCCAGGTGGAGGCGCTGTGCTGGTGCGGCGCCCGCGCCACGCACAACGCCCGCACGATAGACGGCGAGATGGTGGTCGAGGGCGCCCAGGTGGTCGTCGGCGACGTCAACCAGTCGGCGGGCCAGGTCGGCTACGAGGTGCTGTGCCGGCGCCACCACCGGCGCCGGATGACCGCGGCGACGGCCCGCGCGGCGGCCCTGTCCCCGGACGTGCTGCCCGTCCCGTCCTCCGGAACCCCCTGACTGCTCAGCGCTGCTCCTGGACCACCGAGAACTCGGCGCCCTCCGGGTCCGCCACCGTCGCCAGCCGCCCGTGCGGGCCGTCGTGGGCCGGCTTGAGGATCCGGCCGCCCAGACCGGTGACCTGCCGCAGCGTCTCGGCGAGGTCGGCGACCTCGAAGTACGTCTGCCAGTACGGCCCCCGGTCCCGGGGCAGCGCGTGGCCCACGCCGTGCAGCCCCGCCACCGGCCGGCCGTCGAGGCGCAGGGTCAGATAGTCGAAGTCGGCGGAGACCACCGGCTCCTCCTCGTAGCCGAACACGCTCCGGTAGAACTTGGCGACGCTCTCCGTCTCCAGGGTGACCAGTTCGTTCCAGACGGGCGTGCCGGGGACGCCGGTGACCGGCGTGCCGAGGTGCGCGGAGTTCTGCCAGATCCCGAACACCGCCCCGGAGGGGTCGGAGGCGATGGCCATCCGTCCGGCCTCGGCCGCGTCCAGCGGCCCGACGGCCAGTGTGCCGCCGCACAGCCGTACGGTGTCCGCGGTGCGGTCCACGTCGTCCGAGGCGAAGTACGGCGTCCAGGCGACCGGCAGCCGGCGGTCCGGCGGCAACTGGCCCATGCCGGCGACCTCGCGCCCGTCCAGCAGCGCCCGCACATACGGCCCGAGCTGCTGCGGGCCCGGCAGGAACTCCCAGCCGAACAGCTCACCGTAGAACTCCTCGGTGGCGTCCAGGGCGTGCACCATCAGGCTCACCCAGCAGGGTGTGCCGGGCACGCGCCGTGCGTGCGGACCGGCCGGCTCCCGTGCCTCGGTCATCGATCACTCTCTCCCCGGCCCCTCGTGGTGGCCGTGTCGCTTCCGCTCCCCGGAAGGGTGTCCGCGCTGGTGGCGCGTACGCCCGTGCCGGTGCCCGCATCCTCCGGGGTGCCGTGGGGCCGTACCGCGCCGCTCGGCCGTACGTCCGGGAGGATGCCCGGTCTGCCGTCTTTCGCCGTTTCCTGACGATGGCCGGCGGGTGTCCGTCGGCAGTACAGCACGTGCTCGTTCACCTACGTGCTGTGATCGAGCCTGTCCGGCCGAGCAGAGTAGCGGGACCTGGACGCCGCGGCCACCCCTGGCGTAAGGATGGACGCCATGACAGCCATCATCACCGCATCCGAACTCGCACACGAGCTGACCGCCGGCGACCCGCCGGTGCTGCTGGACGTGCGCTGGCAGCTGAGCACGGCGAAGGCGGGCGCGCCGCCCTTCGACGGGCGGGCCGAGTACGCGGCCGGTCACCTGCCCGGCGCGGTCTTCGTCGACCTGGACCGCGAGCTGGCCGCCGCGCCCGGCGCGCGCGGCCGGCACCCGCTGCCCGATCTGGCGGAGTTCGGTGCCGCGATGCGTCGCGCGGGCGTGTCGGCGGGCCGGCCGGTCGTGGTGTACGACGGCGGACAGGGCTGGGCCGCCGCGCGCGCGTGGTGGCTGCTGCGCTGGACGGGTCACCCGGACGTGCGGGTGCTCGACGGAGGGTTGCCGTCCTGGGAGGGCGAGCTGTCCACCGCGGTGCCGGCCCCGGCCGAGGGCGACTTCGAGCCGGCGCCGGGTGCGCCGGGGCTGCTGGACGCGGACGGCGCCGCGGCCCTCGCCCGCACGGGTGTGCTGCTGGACGCGCGCGCGGGGGAGCGGTACCGCGGTGAGGTGGAGCCGATCGACCGGGTCGGCGGGCACATCCCGGGCGCGGTGTCGGCGCCGACGGCGGAGAACGTGGGCCCGGACGGCCGTTTCCTGCCCGCGGCGGAGCTGAGGGACCGCTTCAAGGCGCTGGGGGTGTCCGAGGACACCGAGGTGGGCGTGTACTGCGGTTCGGGTGTCTCCGCCGCCCATCAGGTCCTCGCGCTGGCGGTGGCGGGCATTCCGGCGGCCCTGTACGTCGGTTCCTGGTCCGAGTGGTCCGCGGACCCGTCCCGGCCGGTGGCGGTGGGCGCGGACCCGCAGTAACCGCACACCCGTTGGAGGGGGCACGCGCGCGTGCCCCCTCTTACGTCGGTGGAACCGTCCTACTCCTGCTTCTTGCGGCGCGTGCCGAACACGATCTCGTCCCAGCTCGGAACGGCGGCGCGGCGGCCGGGGCGGACGCCGTCGGCCTCGGCCTGGCGGTCGGTCGCGCCGATGAGCCGGTCGCGGTGGCTGCCGACGGAGCGCGGCATCAGGACGTCCGCGTAGGCGGAGCCGGCGGACGCGGCGGGTGCAGGCGGCTCCTCGGTGGCGGGCTCCTCCTCGGTGTCCTCCGAGGGCTCCGACGGGCGTTCCGGGACGACCAGGTCCCCCCGGAAGCTCGGCACGGCCTCCAGCAGGCTGGTCAGCGAGTCGCGTTCGCCCGTGCTCTCCTCGGCCGGCTCCGACGACTGGGCGGGCAGGCCGGGCCGCTCCCGGTCGCTCCGTTCGAGAGCGCGGTCCATGGTGCGCTCGCGCGGCAGCCGGGCGATCCTCGGGACGAACGGGAAGCTCGGCTCCGGCACGGCGAGGTCGTCGGACTCGCCGATCAGCGAGCGCGCCTCGTCGTCGACGGCCTGGACGAGCCGCCGGGGCGGGTCGTACGTCCAGCTCGCCGAGTGCGGTTCACCCGCGACCCGGTAGACGAGGAGCACCTCCCAGGTGCCGTCGTCGCGGCGCCAGGAGTCCCACTGCACGGTGTCCTTCTCGGCGCCGCGCAGCAACAGCCGCTCCTGCACGGCCTCGCCGAGCAGCGGGCCGGAGTTCTCGCCGGGGCGGCGGACCGGGGTCTTGCGGGCCCGCTCGGCCATGAAGGCGCGCTCGGCCAGCACCGGCCCCTCGAAGCGCCGTACCCGGTCGACGGGGATGCCGGCGAGCTGCGCGACCTCTTCCGCCGTGGCACCGGCTCGTATCCGCGCCTGGATGTCGCGCGGGCGCAGATGGCTCTCGACCTCGATCTCGATCTGGCCGAGGCGGGGCCGGTCGCCCCGGACGGCGGCGCGCAGCCGTTCGTCGATCGGAAGCGTGTACTCCGTAGAGTCGGCAGCCTTCAGCACCAGCCGTGTGCCGTCATTCGAGACGGCCACGACACGCAGTTCGGGCATGGGGACCTCCCGGGTGGTGCCTGCCGACGTCACGTGCGTCGCTGCTTCCGCTAGTCGAGTGTGGCCTGCCCGGGTGCAGCCTGCCACAACCTTGCCGAGTTGCCCGGCGTGTCGGGCACGGGCCCTGGACCGCCGTTATGGCACGGTTACCTGTTCGCAACGCTAAGTGACCAACTCCGTCACCCTGAGCAACTAGCCCCCTCCCGGCGATCCTGCAAGGCCGCGGACACCCTGGTGGGAGACCGGACCCAGGGCTCGCAACAGTACTCCATTCGGACCACGTGCGTGGATTGGCGCGCCGCCCAACTTCTGGCAAGGGGTGCGACTTGGCCGTCCGCAACCGGTTTTGTGGATCATGAACGTGGCGAACTTCACGCAATCGCCAGAAACGGAACTAATGGTTTCGTCCGTACGTCCCTTTCTCGTGCGGTCGGCCGGCCAATGTCGGCAACTGCGGCAAGTGCTCCATGAGGTGCGGGAAAGGCAGGCAAGTTCCGGGTATGCGTGAGACGCCCGATACAGGTCGGAAGCGGATCGACCTGAACGTCCCCCAGGTCGCGGGCAGCGCTCTCGCGGCGGTGGTGGCGGCCAAACTCGCTTCGTACTTCGGGGTGTACGGCACGATCCTCGGCGCCGGCGTCGTCAGCGTCGTCGCCACCTGCGGCGGATCGGTCTTCCAGCACTTCTTCAAGCGGACCGGGGAGCAGCTGCGGGAGAAGACCGTGGTGGCGGCCCGGCCGCCGGAGGAACGGGGGGCGCGGGCCCGGAGGCGGGAGACGGTTCCGCCGCCGGGCGAGTTCACCGAGGGCACCGTCTACCGCGCACGGGCCGGGGGCCGCCGCCGGCCGCTGGTCGCCGCCGCCCTGGTCTTCGGGGTCACGCTGGCCGGCATCACGGCGTACGAGCTGGTCTCCGGGAACAGTTTCAGCGGCGGTACGGGCACGACGGTCAGTGACGCCGTCACCGGCCGGGGCTCCTCCGGCGCCACGTCCGACCGGACGCCGGCCCCTTCGCGCACCCCCTCCCCGGAGCGCACACCGTCCGCCGGCGACGGCACGGGCCCGGGCGCGTCCCCCGCGCCCGGCGACTCATCCGGCGGCCGGCCGACCGGGCAGCCGGACTCCGGGCGGAGCGGGGAACCGGGCGGCGACCCGGCGACCCCGGTCCCCACGCCCAGTGCCCCCGGCCCGTCCGCCACGATGCCTACGCCCCCAGAACCCTCCGCAGATAGTCGTTCTGGAACAGCCGGTCCGGGTCCAGACGGTCCCGCAGCGCCGTGAACTCGCCGAAGCGCGGGTACACCCGGGAGAAGTACTCCGCGTCCCGCGTGTGCACCTTGCCCCAGTGCGGACGCCCCTCGTGCGCGGTGAGGATCCGCTCGGCGGCCGTGAAGTACGCCTGGTACGGCGTGCCCCGGAACATGTGGACGGCGATGTAGGCGCTGTCCCGGCCGGAGGCGGTGGACAGGGTGATGTCGTCGGCCGGGGCGGTGCGCACCTCGACCGGGAAGCTGACGCGCAGCCCGGAGCGGTCCACCATGGCCTTCAGTTCGCGCAGCGCCTCCACCAGGGCCGCGCGCGGGACGGCGTACTCCATCTCCACGAAGCGCACCCGGCGCGGTGAGGTGTAGACCCTGTACGGGATGTCCGTGTACGTCCGCGCGGACAGGGCCCTGCTGGAGACCTGCGCGATCGCCGGAACGGTCGCCGGGACCGCGCGGCCGACCCACTGGGCCACCTGGAAGACGCCGTTCGAGAGGAACTCGTCCTCGAACCAGCCCGCGAGCCGGCCCACCGGCTGCTCGGGGCCGGCGCTGCGGTTGTTCCGCTTGGTGTTGGTGTTGCCGGTGTGCGGGAACCAGTAGAACTCGAAGTGTTCGTTCTCGGCCCACAGCTGGTCGAACTCGGCGAGGACCCGCTCGAAGGACATGGGTTCCTCGCGCGCGGTGAGCAGGAAGAGCGGCTCCACGGCGAAGGTGACCGCGGTGACGACGCCCAGGGCGCCGAGCCCGATCCGGGCCGCCGCGAAGACCTCCGGGTTCTCCTTCTCGGAACAGGTGAGCACCGAGCCGTCGGCCGTGACCAGTTCCAGTGCCGTGATCTGGGCGGCGATGGAGCCCGACGTGCGGCCGGTGCCGTGGGTGCCCGTGCTGGTGGCACCCGACACGGTCTGCTCCATGATGTCGCCCATGTTGGTGAGCGAGAGGCCCTCGCGCGCGAGGGCGGCGTTGAGTCTCTTGAGCGGGGTGCCCGCCTCGACCGTGACCGTCATGGACGCCCGGTCGATGGTGCGTATACCGGTCAACAGTTGAGGGCGTATCAACACACCGTCCGTGGCGGCGATCGAGGTGAAGGAGTGCCCGGTGCCGACCGCCTTCACCCTCAGGCCGTCCTCCCGGGCCTGGCGCACCGCACCGGCCAGCTCCTCCACGGACGCCGGCGTGACCTGCCGGGCGGGCCGGGCGGAGACATTGCCGCCCCAGTTACGCCAGGTGCCGTTCTTCCCGCTCGCTGTGCTGCTCAACGGTGCCTCCCCGACCCGCGGCCGGCCTGCGCAGCCGGCGGTACCCGAGGAAACCGACCGCGACCGCGACGGCCCCGGAAACGGCCGGAACCCCGTACCCGGCCCGTGCCCCGGCCGCGTCGATCACCCAGCCGGCCACGGAGGAGCCGGCCGCGATGCCGACGGCGAGGCCGGTGCTCACCCAGGTCATGCCCTCGGTGAGCTGCGCGCGCGGTACGTGCTCTTCGATGAGGGACATCGTCGTGATCATCGTCGGTGCGATGGACAGCCCCGCAACGAACAGCGCCACGGCCAGAAGCGGCAGGTTTCCGACCAGTAGGAGGGGGATCATACTCACGGCCATCGCCGCCACGCCCAGCAACCAGCGTCGCTCGGGCGCACCGCTGAGGCGCAGCAGTCCGAAGACCACGCCCGCGACGCAGGAACCGGCCGCGTACAGCGCCAGAACCAGGCTCGCGGCGCCCTTGTGGCCGCGGTCGTCGGCGAAGGCGACGGTGACCACGTCCACGGCTCCGAAGATCGAACCGGTCGCCGCGAAGGTCGCCACCAGCACCTGGAGCCCCGGCGCGCGCAGGGCGCTGCCGCCGCCCCGCCGCTCGCGCGGATGCGGTTCCGGCTCGGTGGCGCGCTGGGAGGTCAGCCACAGGACGCCGGCCAGCAGGAAGCAGGCGGCGAGCAGCGGGCCCGCCTCCGGGAACCAGGCCGTGGACAGGCCGATGGAGATGATCGGCCCGAAGATGAAGCACACCTCGTCGACGACCGACTCGAACGAGTAGGCGGTGTGCAGCTTCGGGGTGCCCCGGTACAGCGCGGCCCAGCGGGCCCGGATCATCGCGCCCAGGCTCGGCACCGAGCCGATCCCGGCCGCGCAGACGAACAGCACCCAGTCCGGCCACCGGTAGTGGGCGGCGAGCAGCAGCCCGGCCGCCGCGAGCAGGGCTGCCAGGGTCGCGGGGCGCAGCACCCGGCGCTGCCCGTGCCGGTCCACGAGCCGGGAGATCCGCGGGCCGATCGCCGCGGCGGACAGCGCGATGGTGGCGGACAGGGCGCCCGCGAGGCCGTAGCGCCCGGTGAGCTGGGAGACCATCGTGACGACGCCGATGCCCATCATCGACAACGGCATCCGCCCGATGAATCCCGCGGCGGAGAAGGCCTTGGTGCCGGGCTCGGCGAACAGGGCTCTGTAGGGGCTGGGCACGTGGTCTCCGAAGCGGCTCGGTAAGGCGCGAATGCGGCTCATACAGCTTACGAGTCGGGGCAATCCGAGAACACCTGATATGACAACCGGAAAAACCGTCCCGAAGTGACCGGAAGCCGACTCTCCCCCCGCTGTTTCCCCGCTGTCGGTGCCGGGTGGGAGGATCGACGCATGCCAGACGCGCTCGATCCCACCCCGTACGACGCCCTGCTCCTGCTCTCCTTCGGTGGTCCCGAAGGCCCGGACGACGTGGTCCCGTTCCTGGAGAACGTCACGCGCGGGCGCGGTATCCCCAAGGAACGCCTCAAGGAGGTCGGGCAGCACTACTTCCTGTTCGGCGGGGTCAGCCCCATCAACGCCCAGAACCGCGCGCTGCTGGACGCCCTGCGCAAGGACTTCGCCGGCCACGGCCTTGACCTGCCGGTCTACTGGGGCAACCGCAACTGGGCGCCGTACCTGACGGACACCCTGCGCGAGATGGTCGCCGACGGCCGCCGCCGCGTTCTGGTCCTCGCCACCAGCGCCTACGCCTCCTACTCGGGCTGCCGCCAGTACCGGGAGAACCTCGCCGACGCGCTGGCCGCCCTGGAGGCCGAGGGCCTGGAGCCGCCGAGGATCGACAAGCTGCGGCACTACTTCAACCACCCCGGTTTCGTCGAGCCCATGATCGACGGCGTGCTGCGCTCCCTCGCCGACCTCCCCGAGGACGTCCGCGCGGGTGCCCACATCGCCTTCACCACCCACTCCATCCCGACCTCCGCCGCCGACACCTCCGGCCCCGTCGAGGCCCACGGCGAGGGCGGCGCCTACGTGGAGCAGCACCTGGACGTGGCCCGGCTGATCGCCGACGCCGTCCGCGAGCGCACCGGGATCGACCACCCCTGGCGGCTCGTCTACCAGTCCCGCTCCGGCGCCCCGCACATCCCCTGGCTGGAGCCGGACATCTGCGACCACCTGGAGGAGCGGCACGCCGCCGGTGTCCCGGCCGTCGTCATGGCCCCCATCGGCTTCGTCTCCGACCACATGGAGGTCCTCTACGACCTCGACACCGAGGCGACGGCCAAGGCCGGGGAGCTGGGCCTGCCGGTGCGCCGTTCGGCCACCGTGGGCGCCGACCCGCGGTTCGCCGCGGCCGTCCGCGAGCTGATCGTGGAGCGCGCCGCCGTGGAACGCGGCCAGGACACCGCGCCCTGCGCCCTGGGCGCGCTCGGCCCCAGCCACCACGTCTGCCCGGTCGGCTGCTGCCCGGCCCGCGCCCCGCGCCCCGCCGCCGCGGGCGCCGACAGCCCCTACGCGTGAGGAGACCCGTGACCGACGCCCTGCACCGGGACCTGCTCGAACTGGCCCAGGAGGCCGCCCGCCGCGCCGGCGCGCTGCTGCGCGACGGCCGCCCCGCCGACCTGGCCGTGGCGAAGACCAAGTCCAGCCCCATCGACGTCGTCACCGAGATGGACATCGCGGCGGAGAAGCTGATCACCGATCTGATCTCCGGGCAGCGCCCCGACGACGGCTTCCTCGGCGAGGAGGGAGCCTCCGTCGAGGGCACGAGCGGTGTCCGCTGGGTGATCGACCCGCTGGACGGCACCGTCAACTACCTGTACGGCCTGCCGACCTGGGCGGTGTCCATCGCCGCCGAGCAGGACGGCGAGACCGTCGTCGGGGTGGTCGCCGCTCCGATGCGCGGCGAGACGTACCAGGCGGTGCGCGGCGGCGGCGCGTGGGCCACGGGCGCGTGGCAGGGTGAGCGGGCGCTCGCCTGCCGGCCCGCGCCGCCGCTGGACCAGGCCCTGGTCTCCACCGGCTTCAACTACGTCACCGAGGTCCGTGCCCACCAGGCCGGGATCGCCGCCCGGCTGATCCCCGTCCTGCGGGACATCCGGCGCGGCGGCTCGGCGGCGATCGACCTGTGCGACGTGGCCTGCGGCCGGCTCGACGGGTACTACGAGCGGGGGCTCAACGCGTGGGACTTCGCGGCAGGGGACCTGATCGCCCGGGAGGCCGGTGCGCTGACCGGTGGACGGCCCGGTGAGCGGCCGTCGCGGGATCTGACCGTGGCCGGGTCACCCGGCGTCTTCGAGCCCCTCCAGCGGCTGCTGGAGGACTTCGGCGCCTGGCACGACTGACCCGGGCCGGCGGACAAGCGAAAGGACCCCGGCGCTGGATTCGCCGGGGTCCCCGCTTGCCCTGCCGGGCCGTTCAGACGCGTGACGCGCCGACCTCCACACCGTGTTCGGCGGCGAGGCGTCGCAGGTCTTCGAGCTCTGCCTGCTCCACCTCGGCGAGGAAGTCGTCGCCCTCGTCACGAGCCCGAGACAGGTCGGACTCGGTCGCCCTTATGCGCTGCAGAAGTCCTGCGGTGAAAGCGTCCATGCTGCGCCCCCTCGTCCAGGGTCGTGGGTCGGTGGCACGGGGGTGTGCCGTTCAGAAGGGGCGATCACGTCTCTCGCGGGTGCCCAGCGCTGCCCGGGCTGGGCGGCGACGGTGCCGGACACCCGCGCCCGCTCTGCGAAGCGGAGGCCGAAGTACCGCATGGTGCTGCGGCACATGCAGAGCGTGATCGCGGGGTGTAAAGCCGTCCTCCCCCCGCTCCCCTCCGGAGAAACCTCAACCGCGGGAGAAATTCTCGTATTCCCGCCCCCGGACGTCCGTTCACGCGGCCCGGACCCCGCCTTACAGCCGACTTATGGCCGAAAAGGGCAGGATGGGGCTCACATCCACGGACACCCCTGCCCGCACGCGCCCGCGGCGCGTCCTCGCGGGTGGACACAGGAAGGACAAGCGACGTGCGCGTACTCGTCGTCGAGGACGAGCAGCTGCTCGCCGATGCGGTGGCCACCGGACTGCGCCGGGAGGCCATGGCCGTCGACGTCGTGTACGACGGTGCGGCCGCCCTGGAGCGCATCGGCGTCAACGACTACGACGTGGTCGTCCTCGACCGTGACCTCCCGCTCGTCCACGGCGACGACGTCTGCCGCAGGATCGTCGAGCTGGGCATGGCCACGCGCGTGCTGATGCTCACCGCCTCCGGCGACGTCAGCGACCGCGTCGAGGGCCTGGAGATCGGCGCCGACGACTATCTGCCCAAGCCGTTCGCGTTCAGCGAGCTGATCGCGCGCGTCCGTGCCCTCGGCCGCCGGACCAGCGTGCCGCTGCCGCCGGTCCTGGAGCGCGCCGGCATCAAGCTCGACCCCAACCGCCGGGAGGTCTTCCGCGACGGCAAGGAGGTCCAGCTCGCGCCCAAGGAGTTCGCGGTGCTGGAGGTGCTGATGCGCAGCGAGGGCGCGGTCGTCTCGGCGGAGCAGCTGCTGGAGAAGGCCTGGGACGAGAACACCGACCCGTTCACCAACGTGGTGCGCGTGACGGTGATGACCCTGCGCCGCAAGCTGGGCGAGCCGCCCGTCATCGTCACCGTCCCCGGCTCCGGCTACCGGATCTGATCCCCGTGGCCACGACACCCGCACCGCCCCAGGCACCCCCGAAGCCCACCTGGGACCCCAGAAGGCCGCAGCCGCCCTTCCCGTGGCTGCGCCCCACCATCCGCATACGGCTCACGCTGCTCTACGGCGGCATGTTCCTGATCGCCGGCATCCTGCTGCTGTCGATCATCTATCTGCTGGCCGCACAGGCGATCAGCACCGGCAACCAGCCGCTGTTCAAGATCGTCAGCGGGTCGGCGATCAAGGTCACCAGCGACAACTGCCCCGCGGTCACCGCGATCAACTCCGGCCCGGTGCCGCTGTCGGACTTCAACGAGGCCATCGCCCACTGCGTGGACCAGCAGCGCCAGGCGGCCCTGGACAACCTGCTCAGCCGCTCCCTGCTGGCGCTCCTGGGCCTCGCCGTGATCGCCTTCGCGTTCGGCTACGCGATGGCGGGCCGTGTGCTCTCCCCGCTCGGCCGGATCACCCGCACCGCCCGCCAGGTCGCCGGCTCGGACCTCTCCCGCCGGATCGAGCTGGACGGCCCGGACGACGAGCTGAAGGAGCTGGCCGACACCTTCGACGACATGCTGGAGCGGCTGGAGCGGGCCTTCACCGCCCAGCAGCGCTTCGTCGGCAACGCCTCGCACGAACTGCGCACCCCGCTCGCGATCAACCGCACGCTCCTCGAAGTGCACCTGTCGGACCCGAACGCGCCGGTGGAACTCCAGCAGCTCGGCAAGACCCTGCTCGCCACCAACGAGCGCAGCGAACAGCTCGTCGAGGGGCTGCTGCTGCTCGCCCGCAGTGACAACCAGATCGTCGAGCGCAAACCGGTCGACCTGGCCGAGGTCGCCACGCAGGCCGTCGACCAGGTGCACGCCGAGGCCGATGCCAAGGGCGTGAAGATCCGCGGTGAGCGCAAGCCCGCCGTGGTCCAGGGCAACGGCGTGCTGCTGGAACGGATCGCGCTGAACCTCGTCCAGAACGCCGTGCGGTACAACGTGCCGGAGGACGGCTGGGTCGAGGTGGACACCGAGATCGAGCACGGGCAGGCCGTGCTGACCGTCACGAACACCGGGCCGGTCGTGCCGGCGTACGAGATCGACAACCTTTTCGAGCCCTTCCGGCGGTTGCGCACCGAGCGGACGGGCAGTGACAAGGGGGTGGGTCTGGGCCTGTCCATCGCCCGGTCCGTGGCCCGCGCGCACGGCGGTCACATCCTGGCCCGGCCACGGGAGGGCGGTGGTCTGGTGATGCGCGTCACCTTGCCCCTGTGATCAGGCACGACACACGCGGAGGATGTTCGCTGCACGCGGAATTTTCCGACCGCTGTACATGGTTCTTCCTGTGTGATCGATCACATGGGCGGATTTCCGGCCATGTACGCACAGTGATCATGACAGAAGGTGGAAAGCCGGGAAAGTCCGGGTTTTCAGGGCTCTTGATCACGGGAAGTACACGGTGAGGCGCCTTTGAGGTGCGGCATTCGAACCGTGTACGGTCCTCACCGCCATCCAAGCCGATCACTCTTGAGGGGTCGGGTTGGGTGTCGATTGAGTAACAGACCTTGATGTGAGGCAAAATCTCCGCCTCAGGTCGGGCACAAGTCCGGCCTCTCACGCGTTACGTGCGCTGGAGACACCGCAGACACCCAGAGGGGGAGAGCGACTATGGCAACCGATTACGACACTCCACGCAAGACCGACGACGACGTCGACTCGGACAGCCTTGAAGAGCTGAAGGCCCGGCGGAACGACAAGTCCACCTCGGCGGTGGACGTCGACGAGTTCGAGGCCGCCGAAGGCCTCGAACTGCCCGGCGCCGACCTCTCGAACGAGGAGCTGGCCGTCCGGGTGCTGCCGAAGCAGCAGGACGAGTTCACCTGCTCCAGCTGCTTCCTGGTGCACCACCGCAGCCAGCTGGCCAGGGAGAAGAACGGCCAGCCGATCTGCCGCGACTGCGACTGAGGACGGGTCGGCCGTGTCTGGCTCGACCCCTCCCCGGAAGCGCCGCTTCTCCCTGCGGAAAGCGGACCAAGGGCCGATCGGCGGCCCGCACGGCGCGCGTGACGGAGAGCGGGGCTCACCCCTGGCGGGAGCCCCGCTCGAACCGGAAGCCGGCCGGGAGGACTCGCCCGCGCCGGCGCAGCACCCCTCACCCGTCGCCCGGCGGCGGGCGGAGGTCGTCCGCGACAAGGCCCGGGATCTGGCCCGGGAAGGCGCCCGTAAGGGCGGCAGCCGGGCTCGCGCGGGTCTGGCGTACCTCGCGGACCGGATCATCGAGATCGCCCCGCGCATCCTCGTACGTGACCTCGCGACCCTGCGCGGGCAGTTCCCCGGCCTCGGACCCGAGGAGCTGGCCGACAAACTCGTGGCGGGCGCGGCGGCCGGCACCTCGACGGTCGGAGCCGGGATCGGGGCGGCGGCCATGCTGCCGGTGCCGCCGGCCATGCCGACCGAACTTGCCGCGGAGATCACCGGGGTCGCCGCGATCGAACTGAAGCTCATCGCCGAACTCCACGAGGTCTACGGCGTACGCCCGCCCGGGAACCTCAAGACCCGCTCCGCCGCGTATCTGTCCTCCTGGTCGGGGGAGCGCGGGATCGACGTGCTGAAGCCGTCGACGTACGACACGGCCATGGGCGGCCACATGAAGCGCCGCATGCGCCAGCAGATCATGAAACGGATGGTCCGCGACCTGCCCAACCTGATGCCGTTCATGGTCGGGGCCGCGGTCGGAGCGGTCATGAACCGCCGGGACACCAGGAGACTGGCGGCCCGCATCCGGGCCGACCTGCGCAAGATCCAGGTTCCCTGGGACGAGCTGCCGGAACTGCCGCCGCTGGAGAAGCCGGCGGAACCGCTGAGACTGCGCGGGCTGCCCGACGGCCCCTAGGGTCTGTCGCCGCCACCCCGCTCCCGGGCCGGCCCGGTCCGACGATCCGGACGAAGGTCCTCAGGCGTGCGCCTTGCGGGCCGCCTCGATCGCCGCGGCCAGCTTCTCCGGCTCCCGCGTCGACAGGTACAGGTACGGCGTCGGGTCCTGCGGGTCCGTGACCTCCACGCGCAGCGCCGTCGGGATGTAGGCGCGCAGCAGCAGGAACGCCCGGGTGTCGGCCTTGTACGTCCGCCAGGCGCGGGCCTCCTCCGCGTCCAGGATCTGCGTCTCGCCCAGCGCCGCCACCGGGATCTTCGCCTCGCCGGCGATCAGGGAGTCGCCGACGACCCGGATGCGCGGGGAACCGTAGGCGCTGGCCACCACCGCCGCCGCGGCCGTGCCGCCGACCAGTCCGCCGAGCAGCGGCAGCGTGCCGAAAGGCAGCAGTATCAGGGCGAACGAGACCCCCACCAGGAAGCTGATCAGCCACCACGACCGGGGGGCGGTGAGGCGTTCTTCGTACGGGGTGGCGGAGAGCTGCATGAAGCCAAGCTTGGCACGGGATCCGCACAAGCCCGACGCGCGGGTAAGGTCTGCGCCTGTGAGTGGTAGTTCCGCAGCTCTTCAGCCCCCTGCCGACGCGGTGAAACCGGTACGGCACCCCGACGCGCCCGCGCCCGGGGAGCTCCTCGGCGCCCACTACGAACACTGTTTCGGATGCGGTCCCGGACAGCCGCACGGGCTGCACCTGGAGGCCCGGGCCGGCGAGGGCGTCTCGCTGACCGCCGAGTTCACCGTGCAGCCCGCCCACCAGGGCGCTCCGGGGCTCGCGCACGGCGGAGTGCTCGCCACGGCCCTGGACGAGACCCTCGGCTCGCTGAACTGGCTGCTGCGCACCATCGCCGTCACCGGACGGCTGGAGACCGACTTCGTGCGGCCCGTGCCCGTCGGCACCACGCTGTACCTGGAGGCCGAGGTCACCGCCGTCGCCGGGCGGAAGATCTACTGCACGGCCGCCGGGCGCCTCGGCGGCCCCGGCGGACCGCTCGCCGTGCGCGCCGACGCCCTCTTCGTCGAGGTCAAGGTCGACCACTTCATCGACCACGGCCGCGAGGAGGAGATCCGGGCCGCCATGAACGACCCGGACCAGATCCGGCGCACCCGCGCCTTCGAGGTGAACCCGTGAGCCGAGACCCGCTGAACGTCCTGATCCGGCGCGTCGACGCGGACGTACCCCTTCCGGCGTACGAGCACCCCGGGGACGCCGGAGCCGACCTGCGCACCACCGAGGCGTGCGAACTGGCGCCCGGGGAACGGGCCGTCCTGCCCACGGGTGTGTCGATCGCCCTGCCCGAGGGGTACGCGGCCTTCGTGCATCCGCGTTCCGGTCTCGCCGCCCGCTGCGGTGTCGCCCTCGTGAATGCCCCGGGGACGGTTGATGCCGGGTACCGTGGGGAGATCAAGGTGATCGTGGTGAATCTCGACCCGCGCGAGAGCGTGCGGTTCGAGCGCTTCGACCGGATTGCCCAACTGGTCGTCCAGCAGGTCGAGAGGGTCCGCTTCCAGGAGGTCGCGGAACTTCCCGGCTCGGCGCGGGCCGAAGGGGGCTTCGGGTCCACCGGTGGCCATGCCGCGGTGGGCGGCGAGAGCGGCACAAGCGGTCAGGCCGCCGAGGGCGGTCCGACGGGTGGGAATCGATACGCTGCGGTCGTATCCGACCGGGAAGGACAGTGACGTGTTCGGACGTCGCAAGAAGAAGGGTGCCGCCGAGGACGCGGCCGGCGAGGCCGAGCAGGTCGTCGACAGCGTCGACACCGAGGCGGACGAGGTGGAGGCCGAGCGCGAGCGCGTCCGGCTGGAGCCCGGACCCCGGCCCGACGGGCCGTGGGACAGCAGCGAGGTGCGCGACCCGGCCGAGGGCCGCGTGGACCTCGGCGGTCTGTTCGTACCGGGCGTCGACGGCATGGAACTGCGGGTCGAGGTCGCCGGGGACGCCATCGTCGCCGCGACCGTCGTGCTGCGCGACAGCGCCGTCCAGCTCCAGGCGTTCGCCGCGCCCAAGCGCGAGGGCATCTGGGGCGAGGTCCGCGAGGAGATCGCGTCCGGCATCACCCAGCAGGGTGGGATCGTCGACGAGGTCGAGGGCCCGCTCGGATGGGAGCTGCGCGCCCAGGTTCCGGTGCAGCTGCCCGACGGCACCGGCGGCTTCCAGGTCGTCCGGTTCGTCGGCGTGGACGGCCCGCGGTGGTTCCTGCGCGGGGTGATCTCCGGCCAGGGCGCGGTGCAGCCGCAGGCGGCCGGGCTGCTGGAGCAGATCTTCCGGGACACCGTCGTGGTCCGTGGCGAGGGCCCGATGGCCCCGCGCGACCCGATCGTCCTCAAGCTGCCCAACGACGCGCAGATGGTTCCCGAGGGGGTCCAGCAGGAGGAGGGCTCGCGGTTCTCCGGGGGTATGGGGCAGTTGCAGCGGGGTCCCGAGATCACGGAAGTCCGCTAGGCGCTTCACCGGGTTCAGCCGTTCATCTCGGCGGGCCGTGCCTCCAGGGCGCGGCCCGCCTTCTTGCGGGGTCCCGCCATGGAGGATCCGCCGTCGCCCGGGTGCGGGTTCCCCGTGGCGGATCGCGCAGTTCCCCGCGCCCCTTACGGGGCGCTGCCCGACCGGTGATACTGATGCGCGGTCGACCGGGGGAGGGGACATGAGCCACGTGGTCACCGAGACCATGGTGCGGGTCGAGGGTGTGCACAAGTCGTACGGCGTGGGGGCCGCCGCCGTGCACGCGTTGCGCGGGGTCTCCTTCGAGGTGCCCCGCGGGGAACTCGTGGCCCTGAAAGGGCGGTCGGGGTCCGGCAAGACCACCCTGCTGAACATCGTCGGCGGGCTGGACACCCCCGACCGGGGCCGGGTGGAGGTCGAGGGGCGGGATCTCGCCCGGCTCGGCGAGAACGAGCTGCTGCGGCTGCGGCGGGACCGGGTCGGGTTCGTGTTCCAGTCCTTCGGGCTCATACCGATCCTGAGCGCCGCCGAGAACGTCGGCGTACCGCTGCGGCTGCGTCGGGCCGACCCGCGCGAGCGCGAGGAGCGGGTCGGACTGCTGCTCTCCCTCGTGGGGCTCGCCGGGCACGCGGCCCAGCGGCCCGGTGAGCTGTCCGGCGGCCAGCAGCAGCGGGTCGCCATCGCACGGGCCCTCGCCAACCGGCCCGCCCTGCTCATCGCGGACGAGCCCACCGGCCAGCTCGACGCCGAGACCGGGCACGCCGTCATGGAGCTGCTGCGCGCCGTCGTCCGCAGCGAGCAGGTCACGGCGCTGGTCGCCACGCACGACGCGACCCTGCTGGACCTGGCCGACCGGGTGCTGGAGCTGCGCGACGGGGAGATCACCGAAGACTGAGCCGCGCCGCCCGGCGAGGTCATCAGGGTTGCGTCAAAGTTGCGGGCCGCTCCCGCTCCCCGTCCCGTTCGCCGTGGTCGTGGGCCGTAAGGTCGACGCTGCGTAGGCGACAGGCACGGGAAGACAATGGGGCCATGGCACGCGGCAAGCTTCGGATCTACCTCGGTGCGGCACCGGGCGTGGGCAAGACCTACGCGATGCTCGCCGAGGCGCACCGCCGGGTCGAACGGGGCACCGACTGCGTGGTCGCGCTGGTGGAGAGCCACGGCCGGCCGCGCACCGAGGTGATGCTGCACGGCCTGGAGCAGGTGCCGCGCAGACAGCTGGAGTACCGGGATGCCGTCTTCGGCGAGATGGACGTCGAGGCCGTGCTGCGCCGGGCGCCCGCCGTCGCCCTCGTGGACGAGCTGGCCCACACCAACGTCCCCGGCTCCCGCAACGCCAAGCGCTGGCAGGACGTGGAGGAACTGCTGGCCGCCGGCATCGACGTGGTCTCCACCGTCAACATCCAGCACCTGGAGTCACTCGGCGACGTGGTCGAGTCGATCACCGGGGTGCGGCAGCGGGAGACCGTACCGGACGAGGTCGTACGGCGGGCCGACGACATCGAGCTGGTCGACATGTCCCCGCAGGCCCTGCGCCGCCGCATGGCCCACGGCAACATCTACCAGCCGGACAAGGTCGACGCGGCCCTGTCCAACTACTTCCGCCCCGGCAACCTCACCGCCCTGCGCGAGCTGGCGCTGCTGTGGGTGGCCGACCGGGTCGACGCGTACCTGAACGCCTACCGCAGCGAGCACCGGGTCTCGGCGATATGGGGCTCCCGGGAGCGGATCGTGGTGGGCCTGACCGGCGGTCCCGAGGGACGCACCCTGATCCGCCGGGCCACCCGGCTCGCCGAGAAGGGTGCCGGCGGCGAGGTCATGGCCGTCTACATCGCCCGCAGCGACGGGCTGTCCTCGGCCTCCCCGAAGGAACTGGCCGTCCAGCGCACCCTGGTCGAAGACCTCGGCGGAACGTTCCACCAGGTGGTCGGCGACGACGTCCCGGCCGCCCTGCTCGACTTCGCCCGCGGGGTCAACGCCACCCAGATCGTGCTCGGCTCCTCGCGCCGCAAGGCCTGGCAGTATGTCTTCGGGCCCGGCGTCGGCGCCACGGTCGCCCGGGACTCCGGCCCCGACCTGGACGTGCACATCGTCACCCACGAGGAGGTCGCCAAGGGGCGGGGACTGCCCGTGGCCCGGGGCGGCCGGCTCGGGCGGGCCCGGATCGTCTGGGGCTGGGCGGTCGGCCTGGCCGGTCCCGCGATCCTCGCGGTGCTGCTGAACACCGTCGACCTCGGCCTCGCCAACGACATGCTGCTGTTCCTGGCCGTCACCGTCGCGGCGGCCCTGCTCGGCGGCCTGCTGCCCGCGCTGGCCTCGGCGGCCTTCGGCTCGCTGCTGCTGAACTACTTCTACACCCCGCCGCTGCACCGGCTGACCGTCGCCGACCCCAAGAACATCGTCGCCATCGCGATCTTCTTCGGGGTGGGGATGGCGGTCGCCTCGGTGGTCGACCTCGCCGCCCGGCGCACCCACCAGGCCGCCCGGCTGCGCGCCGAGTCCGAGATCCTCTCCTTCCTCGCGGGCAACGTGCTGCGGGGCGAGACGAGCCTGGAGGAACTGCTGGAACGGGTCCGCGAGACCTTCGCCATGGAGTCGGCCGCCCTGCTGGAACGCGCGAGCGACGTGGCGCCCTGGACGTGCGCGGGCCGCGCCGGTTTCGGGCCGCCGCTGGAACGCCCCGAGGACGCCGACGTCGACGTGCCCGTCGGCGACCACATGGCACTGGCGCTCACCGGCCGGGTGCTGCCCGCGGCGGACCGCCGGGTGCTCGCCGCGTTCGCCGCCCAGGCCGCCGTCGTGCTCGACCGCAGGCGCCTGAAGGAGGAGGCCGACCGGGCCCGCACGCTCGCCGAGGGCAACCGCATCCGCACCGCCCTGCTGGCCGCCGTCAGCCACGACCTGCGCACCCCGCTGGCCGGCATCAAGGCCGCCGTGTCCTCCCTGCGCTCCGACGACGTCGCCTGGTCCGAGGAGGACCAGGCGGAGCTGCTGGAGGGCATCGAGGAGGGCGCCGACCGGCTCGACCACCTCGTGGGCAACCTGCTGGACATGTCCCGCCTCCAGACGGGCACGGTCACCCCGCTGATCCGCGAGATCGACGTCGACGAGGTCGTACCGATGGCCCTGGGCGGCGTACCCGAGGACAGCGTGGAGCTGGACGTGCCCGAGACGCTGCCCATGGTCGCCGTCGACCCCGGGCTGCTGGAGCGGTCGGTGGCCAACCTGGTGGAGAACGCCGTCAAGTACAGCCCGCCCGGGCGGCCCGTGCTGGTGGCCGCGAGCGCCATCGCCGACCGCGTGGAGGTGCGCGTGGTGGACCGCGGCCCGGGCGTCCCGGACGAGGCCAAGGACCGCATCTTCGAGCCCTTCCAGCGGTACGGTGACGCACCGCGCGGCGCCGGCGTGGGGCTCGGCCTCGCGGTCGCCCGGGGCTTCGCCGAGGCCATGGGCGGCACCCTCACGGCCGAGGACACGCCGGGCGGCGGGCTCACCATGGTGCTGAGCCTGCGCGCGGCGGGACCGCGCCCCGAGCCGCTCCCCGCCGGGGAGCCCCGTACCGAACCCGAAAGGCAGGCCACATGGTGAGCCCGGCTGGGGAGACCCCCCAGGCCCCCGTGAGGGTGCTCGTGGTCGACGACGAGCCGCAGATCGTGCGCGCCCTCGTGATCAACCTCAAGGCGCGCAAGTACGAGGTCGACGCGGCCGCCGACGGCAGGACCGCGCTGGAACTCGCCGCCTCCCGCCACCCCGACGTCGTCGTCCTCGACCTGGGACTGCCCGACATGGACGGCGTCGAGGTGATCAGGGGGCTGCGCGGCTGGACCCGGGTGCCGATCCTGGTGCTGTCCGCCCGCCACTCCTCCGACGAGAAGGTGGAGGCGCTGGACGCGGGCGCCGACGACTACGTGACCAAGCCGTTCGGCATGGACGAGCTGCTGGCGCGGCTGCGGGCCGCCGTCCGCCGGGCCGAGCCGGCCGGGCCGGGCGAGGACGATGTGACGACCGTGGAGACCGCGGGGTTCACCGTCGACCTCGCCGCCAAGAAGGTCAACCGGGGCGGCAGGGACGTCCGGCTCACCCCGACCGAGTGGCACCTGCTGGAGGTGCTGGTCCGCAACACCGGCCGGCTGGTCAGCCAGAGACAGCTGCTCCAGGAGGTGTGGGGGCCGTCGTACGGGACCGAGAGCAACTACCTGCGGGTCTACATGGCCCAGCTGCGCCGGAAGCTGGAGTCCGACCCGTCGCACCCGAAGCACTTCATCACCGAGCCGGGGATGGGATACCGGTTCGAGACCTGAACCGGTCCGCGGGGAGGAGGCGCGCTGTGGACGTGAGCTGCGCTACGGCCCCGTCGGCGCACCCCGGTACGCTTCAGGTATGACTGCTGTTCCTCGTTCCGAAAAGCCGGCCGGCCGGTTCCGGCGCATGCTCGACCGGCTCTCCTCGTCGCAGGAGGACCTGGAGTCCGAGGAGCTGCGCGAGGACGCGGAGACGGCCGGGTGCACGAAGATCGGTGACTGTCACGACCGGCAGATCGTCACCGTAACTGGTACCTTGCGCACGGTCACCCTGCGCCCGCGTGCCGGAGTCCCGGCCCTGGAGGCCGAGCTGTTCGACGGCACCGCCGCGCTGGACGTGGTGTGGCTCGGCAGGCGCTCCATCGTGGGGATAGAACCGGGGCGCAAGCTGATCGCATCGGGCCGGATCTCGATGAGCCGGGGCCGCCGGGTGCTGTTCAACCCCAAATACGAACTGCGACCCCTCGGACGGGAGTAGCCGGTGACGTCCCTCGACAAGCCGACCCAAGACACCGACCAGACTCAGCCCGACGCCCGCGCGGTGACCGAGGCGGCGCTGTTCGAGGCCTTCGGCGGGGTCCGCGGCATGGTCGAGACGGTCCTGCCGGGCCTGCTCTTCGTCGCGATCTTCACGGTCAACAAGAACCTGCACATGGCGGCGATCGCCGCGCTGGCCCTGTCGCTGATCCTGGTGGTCGTCCGGCTGGCGATGAAGGACACCGTCAAGCACGCCTTCAGCGGCGTCTTCGGCGTGGCCTTCGGCGTCGTGTTCGCGATGTTCACCGGCAACGCCAAGGACTTCTACCTCCCCGGCATGCTCTACACGCTCGGCCTGGCGCTGGCGTACATCGTCACGACGCTGGCCGGTGTGCCCCTGCTCGGGCTCATCCTCGGCCCGGTCTTCAAGGAGAACCTCTCCTGGCGCACCCGCAACCCGGGCCGCAAGAAGGCGTACGCCAAGGCCAGTTGGGCCTGGGGCCTGATCCTGCTCGCCAAGTGCGCGATCCTCTTCCCGCTGTACTGGTGGGCCGACACCACGCAGCTCGGCTGGGTCCTGGTCATCCTCAAGATCCCACCGTTCCTGCTGGCGGTGTGGCTGACCTGGGTCTTCCTCGTCAAGGCGCCCGCGCCGATCGACGTGTTCGCGGAGATGGAGGCGGAGGAGAAGGCGGCCGAGGAGAGGAAGGCCGCCGCAGAGGCGGCCGGCGGCCGGCACCGCCGGGAGGGCTGAGCGGGCCCCGGAGGGGCCGGACAGGCTCCGCCGGGTGACTTCAGCGCGTGCACGACGAAGGGCGCCCCCGGCGACAGGGGCGCCCTTCGTCGTCGTGCGGTCAGTCCTCGCGCCGCACCGACAGCAGGTCCTCCAGCTGCTCCTCCCGGGCCTGCGCGGCCACGAAGAGGAGTTCGTCGCCCGGCTCCAGGGAGTCCTCCTTGGAGGGCGTCAGCACACGGGTGCCGCGGATGATCGTGACCAGGGAGGTGTCCTCCGGCCACTGCACGTCCCCGACCTGGGTGCCGGCCAGCGCCGACTCCTCCGGCAGGGTCAGCTCGACGAGGTTGGCGTCACCGTGGCTGAAGCGGAGCAGCCGGACCAGGTCGCCGACGCTCACGGCCTCCTCGACCAGGGCGGACATCAGGCGCGGGGTGGAGACGGCGACGTCGACGCCCCAGGCCTCGTTGAACAGCCACTCGTTCTTCGGGTTGTTCACCCGGGCCACGACGCGCGGAACGCCGTACTCAGTCTTGGCGAGCAGGGAGACGACCAGGTTCACCTTGTCGTCGCCGGTCGCGGCGATCACGACGTTGCAGCGCTGCAGCGCCGCCTCGTCCAGGGAGGTGATCTCGCAGGCGTCGGCGAGCAGCCACTCCGCCTGCGGGACGCGCTCGACCGAGATGGCGGTCGGCGCCTTGTCGATCAGCAGGACCTCATGGCCGTTCTCCAGCAGCTCGCCCGCGATCGAGCGGCCGACGGCACCGGCCCCGGCAATGGCGACCCTCATCAGTGACCGCCCTCCTCTTCCGGGCCACCGGCGAACGCCGCCTCGACCTTGTCCACGTCGTCCGTCCGCATCATCACGTGCACGAGGTCGCCCTCCTGCAGCACCGTCTGCGAGGTGGGCAGCATCGCCTCGCCCAGGCGGGTCAGGAACGCCACCCGGACGCCCGTCTCCTCCTGGAGCTTGCTGATCTTGTGGCCGACCCACTTCGGGGAGGCGTGCACCTCGGCCAGCTGCACCCCGCCGGTGGGATCGCGCCACAGCGGCTCGGCCCCGGACGGCAGCAGCCGGCGCAGCATCTGGTCGGCGGTCCAGCGCACCGTGGCCACGGTGGGGATGCCCAGACGCTGGTAGACCTCGGCACGGCGGGGGTCGTAGATCCGGGCGGCCACGTTCTCCACGCCGAACATCTCGCGTGCCACGCGCGCGGAGATGATGTTGGAGTTGTCGCCGCTGGAGACGGCGGCGAAGGCGCCGGCCTCCTCGATGCCCGCCTCGCGCAGGGTGTCCTGGTCGAAGCCGACCCCGGTGACCCGGCGGCCCCCGAATCCCGGGCCCAGCCGGCGGAAGGCGGTGGGGTCCTGGTCGATCACGGCGACCGTGTGTCCCTGTTGCTCCAGGGTCTGGGCAAGAGCGGAACCCACTCTTCCGCAGCCCATGATGACGATGTGCACGACCGTCCTTCCGGTGTCCAAAAGCTACTGCTCAGCATCAGGGTCTCAGACCGACGCCCAAAGCTACACACGGGCGCCGCGCGGCGGGCACCCCTGTGCCGCGGGAGGTGGCGGGAGCCGCCGGCGAGTGATGCTGCGCACGCTGCACAAGGTCAGGATTCCGAGGCCGCCGAGGGCGAGCAGCGCCCCGATCAGCTCCGCGGTCGCGGGCATGGAACCTCCGAAGTGCGATGACAGGCGGGGTTTGCCATCTAGGCACGGCGGGCACACGAAGCACGGATTCCGTAGTTCCGTGCGCCCCCGATTTCACTCGTGAGGCAGATCCAGCACGCCGGGTGGGCGGGTGCCAGTTCGAAGGCTTACGATCCTCTCTCGTGTCCAAACTGACCGACGTGCCCAAACGGATCCTGATCGGGCGCGCACTGCGCAGTGACCGGCTGGGCGAAACGCTCCTGCCGAAGCGCATCGCACTCCCCGTCTTCGCTTCCGACCCGCTGTCCTCCGTCGCCTACGCGCCGGGGGAGGTCCTGCTGGTCCTGTCCATCGCGGGCGTGTCGGCGTACCACTTCAGCCCCTGGATCGCGGTCGCGGTCGTGGTGCTGATGTTCACCGTGGTCGCCTCCTACCGGCAGAACGTGCACGCCTACCCGAGCGGCGGCGGCGACTACGAGGTCGCGACCACCAACCTCGGCCCCAAGGCCGGCCTCACCGTGGCCAGCGCCCTGCTCGTGGACTACGTCCTGACCGTCGCCGTCTCCATCTCCTCCGGCATCGAGAACCTCGGCTCCGCGATCCCCTTCGTGGTCGAGCACAAGGTCTTCTGCGCGGCCGCCGTGATCGTGCTGCTGACGCTCATGAACCTGCGGGGCGTGAAGGAGTCGGGCAAGCTCTTCGCGATCCCGACCTACGTGTTCGTCGGCGGCGTCTTCATCATGATCGCGTGGGGCGCCTTCCGCGGCCTGGTCCTCGGAGACACCATGCGGGCGCCGACCGCCGCCTACCACATCAAGGCCGAGCACCAGGGCCTCGCGGGCTTCGCGCTCGTCTTCCTGCTGCTGCGCGCCTTCTCCTCCGGCTGTGCCGCCCTCACCGGCGTCGAGGCCATCTCCAACGGCGTCCCGGCCTTCCGCAAGCCCAAGTCGAAGAACGCGGCCACGACCCTCGCCATGATGGGCCTGCTGGCCGTCACCATGTTCTGCGGCATCATCGCGCTCGCCATGACCACCAAGGTCCGCATGGCCGAGAGGCCGGCCACCGATCTGCTGCACAACGGCGTCCCGCTCGGCCCCGGCTACGTCCAGAACCCGGTGATCTCCCAGGTCGCCGAGGCGGTCTTCGGCAAGGGCAGCTTCCTGTTCGTCCTCCTCGCCGCCGCCACCGCGCTCGTCCTGTTCCTGGCCGCGAACACGGCGTACAACGGCTTCCCGCTGCTCGGCTCGATCCTCGCCCAGGACCGCTACCTGCCGCGCCAGCTGCACACCCGCGGCGACCGGCTCGCCTTCTCCAACGGCATCGTGCTGCTCGCGGGCGCGGCGATGCTGCTGGTCTTCATCTACGGCGCCGACTCCACCCGCCTGATCCAGCTGTACATCGTCGGCGTGTTCGTCTCCTTCACGCTCAGCCAGACCGGCATGGTCCGGCACTGGAACCGTCACCTGCGGGTAGAGAAGGACCCGGCCAGGCGCAGCCACATGGTCCGCTCCCGCGCGATCAACGCGTTCGGCGCCTTCTTCACCGGCCTGGTGCTCGTCGTCGTGCTGGTCACCAAGTTCACCCACGGCGCCTGGGTGGCGCTGCTCGGCATGTGCATCTTCTACGCGACGATGACCGCGATCCGGAAGCACTACGACCGGGTCGCCGAGGAGATCGCCGCGCCCGAGGGTCCGGCCGACGACATGGTCCGCCCGTCCCGGGTGCACTCGGTGGTGCTGATCTCGAAGATCCACCGTCCGACGCTGCGCGCCCTGGCCTACGCCAAGCTGATGCGCTCGGACACCCTGGAGGCGCTGACCGTCAACGTCGACCCGGCCGAGACCAAGGCGCTGCGCGAGGAGTGGGAGCGGCGCGGGATCGACGTACCGCTCAAGGTCCTGGACTCGCCGTACCGCGAGATCACGCGGCCGATCATCGAGTACGTCAAGGGACTGCGCAAGGAGTCCCCGCGCGACGCGGTCTCCGTGATCATCCCCGAGTACGTGGTCGGCCACTGGTACGAGCACCTGCTGCACAACCAGAGCGCACTGCGGCTCAAGGGGCGCCTGCTGTTCACGCCGGGGATCATGGTGACCTCGGTGCCGTACCAGCTGCAGTCCTCGGAGGCGGCCAAGCTGCGGGCCCGCAGGCGGCAGGAGTGGAACGCGCCGGGCGCGGTCCGGCGGGGCCCGGCCGTGGAGCGGCCGAAGGAGCCGTCGGCCAAGGACTGAGGCGCGATGGGGAGGCCGTAGACTGGTGGGCTGTTGTCGGGCCCGCCGGTGCGGGCCGCCCCCGTTCCCCGATTTCCCGGTCTGGAGTCACCCCACCATGCAGGCAGAACCGACCAAGTCTCTGGTGGGCGAGGAGTACGAGGTCGAAATCGGCCCCGTCGCCCACGGCGGCCACTGCATCGCCCGTACCCCCGGGGGACAGGTGCTCTTCGTCCGGCACGCGCTGCCCGGCGAGCGGGTGGTGGCGAGGGTGACCGAGGGGGAGGAAGGCGCCCGCTTCCTGCGCGCGGACGCCGTACGGGTCCTGGAGGCGTCCAAGGACCGCATCGAGGCCCCCTGCCCCTTCGCCGGCCCCGGCCGCTGCGGCGGCTGCGACTGGCAGCACGCCAAGCCGGGCGCCCAGCGCCGGCTGAAGGCCGACGTCATCGCCGAGCAGCTCCAGCGGCTCGCCGGCCTCACCCCCGAGGAGGCGGGCTGGGACGGCACCGTGGTCCCGGCCGAGGGCGACAAGCTGCCCGCCGGCCAGGTCCCGCAGTGGCGCACCCGCGTCCAGTACGCCGTCGACGCCGAGGGCCACGCCGGTCTGCGCCGGCACCGCTCGCACGAGGTCGAGCGCATCGACCACTGCATGATCGCGGCGGCCGGCGTGAGCGAGCTGGGCATCGAGAAGCGGGACTGGACCGGCATGGATTCGGTCGAGGCCGTCGCGGCGACCGGCTCCCAGGACCGCCAGGTGATTCTCACCCCGCGCCCGGGCGCCCGCCTGCCGCTGGTCGAACTGGACCGGCCGGTGTCGGTCCTGCGGGTCGACGAGAAGTCCGGCGGAGTGCACCGCGTCCACGGCCGTCCCTTCGTCCGCGAACGCGCGGACGGCCGTACGCACCGGGTGGGCAACGGCGGCTTCTGGCAGGTCCACCCGAAGGCGGCGGACACGCTTGTCACCGCCGTCATGCAGGGCCTGCTGCCCCGCAAGGGCGAGACGGCCCTTGACCTGTACTGCGGCGTCGGCCTCTTCGCCGGCGCGCTCGCCGACCGTCTCGGCGAGAAGGGCGCGGTCCTCGGCATCGAGTCCGGCAAGCGGGCGGTCGAGGACGCGCGGCACAACCTGGCCGACTTCCCGCGGGTCCGCGTCGAGCAGGGCAAGGTCGAGTCGGTCCTGCCGCGCACCGGCATCACCGAGGTCGACCTGATCGTCCTCGACCCGCCCCGCGCCGGCGCCGGCCGCGACACGGTCGCCCACCTGTCCTCCCTCGGCGCCCGCCGCATCGCCTACGTCGCCTGCGATCCCGCTGCGCTGGCCCGGGACCTGGGGTACTTCCGGGAGGGCGGCTACCGGGTGCGGACGCTGCGGGCGTTCGATCTGTTTCCGATGACGCATCATGTGGAGTGCGTGGCGATTTTGGAGCCCGCAGCAAAGGGCTCCTGACCTGCCCGTTCCTCTGGAGTGCCGGGTCTCTGCCGGTCCTGCCGACCTGTTTCCACGGGGGCATGACGTGGGGCAGGCAGCATGCCCGACGTACGGGCGTGACCTATGGTCCCGGTCGGTGACGAGGAGATGGACACGTCATTCCGCGCGGGCGTCCATCGCCGCGCTCGGAGGTGGCATGGCGGCGCTGAGGCGGTCCGATGTCGACGGACCGAATGGCGGTTGCGCCCTCGTCTGCTAGCGCAGTTGCGGCTTCCCCCGGTCAAGATGATCGGGGGCGGGGTGCCGTGTCCGTCGGTGATCAGGTGGTGTTGGGAGCCGACTCTGCCCCGGTCGACCGGCGAGGGGCCGGTGAAGCTCCCTTTTCCGAGGAGTCGAGCACGCAGCGGGAGCAGTCCAGCTTCCGTTCCGCGTTCAGCTCGGTCAGCAGCACCTCGTGCGGTTGCTGCCAGCCGGCAACGGCTTCCGGCCCGGATACCGGAACCGGCACCCTCTTCCTCGGTAACAGCGGCTCGATCCGCTCCCACTACTCATCCGACGACCCACGGTGATACCCCCACGCACCCGCAACGGCCAAACCTGCCGCACAGACATGGCCCACGGCACGAACGCAGGGGCGTCTAACGGGCTGAGAGCGACAGGGGCGGGGTCGGCCGTGGACCGGTGGATCCGCCCTCACCACGGCAAGAAGCGGACTTCAGCCACTGGTCCGGGGACCGGCGGGGTACCGCCGCGACGCCGGCTCGGTCAGCGCACTTCGGTGGCCCGATCGGTGTGGCGTCCGGGCTTGGAGGGAGCGACTACCGTCCGCTCCGTGGGCTGGTGATGGTACAAGTGACAGCCGATCAGGTGGTGGCCGCGCGAGTACGGTGGAACGGCCTGCCCGGATGGACTTGGGGGAATTATGACGTTCGAGCAAGAGTGGGCCGGACTGCGCGCGGCGGCGGCCGAACGAACTGCCCTGCGGATCGACAGCGTTCCGGCCGACGGTGGCGGAGGTGGTGGCGTCGGGGAGCTGGTGGTCAATCGGGACGACCTCGGTGCTATCGGCAATGATGCGTACGACCTGCTGGGCCGGCTGGGCAAGGAGGGCGACATCGCCCGTTCTTCCACGTTCGACGCGGCGACGGCACTGACCAATGGAAACTTCGTGAGCGGTTCGGCCGTGCTGAAGGTGCACGATTTCTGGCAGACGCACCTGAAGACGCTGTTGGATGCCTGCGCGCAGATTTCGAACCACCTCGATTACAGCCAGGCCCGGCACGCCGAGGACGAGGCGAAGATCGAGGGAGATCTGATGCGGATTTCCGTGCTTACGGAATACCTGAAATAGGGCTCGGGGGACGCACCACATGCTGAAGTACGAGGACATCATCGACGCCCCGGTGGCGAAGCTGAAGGCCGCCGCCGACGACTGGTCCGAGATGGCGGGGAAGCTGGAAAAGCTCGCCACCGACGCCGCCGACGGGATGAAGGCGAAGGCGGACAGGGCGGCCTGGGAGGGCGTCAACGCAGGGGTCACCAGAGCGTTCATCGGTAAGACAGCCAAGGAGTTCACGGACGCCGCGGCCGAGGCCAGGGGTGTGAAGCTGATCCTGGAAGAGGGTCACGCGGCCATCAAGAAGGCCAAGGACGACCTGGTCAGCATCCGGGACCACGAGGGGCCCGCGGCCGGCATCCGCGTGGACGGCAAGGGCAGGGTCACGGCGCGGAACCCGTTGTCCGAGATCCCCGCGGCGCGGCACGACCCCGACTACAGCGAACTTCTGCAGCAGGAGAGGCGGAACATCGAGTCGTGGCAGAAGAGGATCGACCTCATCGTCGACAACTGCAACGACACCGACCTTGCCCTGAAGAACACCCTCGAGGCCAACGTCACCGACCGTAAGGACTTCGGCGCTCCGACGTACACGAAGCTGGACCAGGAGGAGGCCGCCCGCGCCGCCGCTCTGGCGGCCAAGGGCCGGGACATCACCCACGCCGAACTGCAGCAGCTCAACGAGCTGCTGAAGGACAACAGTTCGTCGGTGGAGTTCTCCAAGGACTTCTACGAGAAGCTCGGCCCCGAGAAGTCGCTCGCGTTCTTCGGCCAGCTCTCCACGGACACGTACGAGTACGGCAAGGTCGACCCGGAGCGCCTCAAGGACGTCCAGGAGCTCCAGAAGAACCTCGGCCTCAACCTGGCCACCGCCTCCCACGACAAGCAATTCACCGATAAGTGGGGCCCGGAGCTTCGGAAGTTGGGTACG
Organism: Streptomyces sp. NPDC046870; assembly: GCF_040704595.1. Taxonomy (NCBI): domain Bacteria; kingdom Bacillati; phylum Actinomycetota; class Actinomycetes; order Kitasatosporales; family Streptomycetaceae; genus Streptomyces; species Streptomyces sp. NPDC046870. Next base: position 47,462 of record NZ_JBEYXM010000017.1, on the reverse strand, counting down.
GAGCGCATTCCGCTGGCCAAGAACGACTACGGCGGGCCGTTCGGATACCAGCTGCTCGGTGGGATCATGCGGTACGGGAACTACGACGCGAGGTTCCTCAACCCGATCGCCGAACACGTGGCACAGCTCCACGCGAAGGACCCGTACATGTTCGCCGACAACAAGGTGGTGAACAGTCCGTTCAAGAACCCCTTCAACCCCTCCGGCGTGAACGGAGCCGGCTACGACCCGGCCACCGCCATGCTGGAAGCGCTCGGCAACAGTCCCGAAGCGGCGAAGAAGTTCTTCACCGACCCCCCGACCGCGTACAACGAGGACGGCACGGTCAACCACGGCGCCGCGGCCGGTCTCGGCAAGGACAAGGACGGCAAGGCGATCGACAATTACCTCGATTTCTTCAGCAACGAGAAGTGGGAGTCCTTCCCCGACGTCAACTCGCTTGATCAGAAGGAGTCCAAGGCGTCGCTCGACCAGATGCCCGACGCCCTCGGCCACGCCCTGGAGGCAGCGACTCTCGGTTACCCGGCCGGTCACCCGGACGCTGGCATGGTGCGGGACGCGGACAACGCCGCGGTCATGCAGAAGGTCATGGAGAAGTACGGTGCGGATCCGGGTCTGCTCAAGAAGCACCACGAGGCGATGGCCGACAGCCTGGGCGTCATGGGCGCCGGTTACATCGACGACATCAACTGGGCGCTGGACAAGAACGATCCGGACAGCGTGTTCGCGCCGGGCAGGAATCCGGACGGGCACCTCGACTTCGCGGACACCGCGGACGGGAACGGGCGGAGCGTCGTCCGGGGCTTCCTCAGTACCCTGGGCCAGCACCCGGACGCCTACGCGACGGTCTCGACCGCGGAGCAGGTTTACACCCGCAGTGCGCTGGAAGAGACGGTGGGCCCGGACGGAAGGATTCACGAGGGCGCTGCCAGGGCAACCGTGCGCGTGGGTGCCGAGGTGCAGGGCATGCTCGACCAGTCCCGGGCCGACCAGGTGGAGGCGACGAACCTCAAGACCCACGAGGACTACGAGAAGGCGGTCGCCAAGCGGTCGGGCTGGGTCGAGTTCGGGGCCACTGCGGGCATCGCGGCGGGCGTCGCCTTCCTTCCCGCGACCGCGGCCGTGGGAACGGCCGCGGTTCTCATTCCGCTGGCGACCGACACCGCCAGTGGTGCCGCCGAACAGCTCATCGGCCAGATGGTCGGCGACGTCTCCGACAACTCGGTGGATGAGCACAAGGAGAAGATGGAGGACCTCACAAGAGAGGAGAAGACCAAGGTTTACTCCGCTGGTGAAGGCATGGCCGAGGCCCCGATGGAGGAGTTCCTGGAGCGTCGCGGTGTGGGAAGGGACAGCGTTTTCAGTCAGGACCTGCACGAATCGTTGCTGATCGGCTACGGGGTCGGCAACGACCGGGAGAACCAGCAGGGAAACGACCCGGAGACGGGCTGAGGCCGGCAGACGGCCGAGGACACGTGAGGATGCGGACAGTGATCAGTCGTAGGTCGGTACGCGGGGGGCTTTTCCCGGCGGCCGTGGCCGGCTCGTTGTTTCTCGGGGCCACGGGTTGTGGAGGGGGCGGAGACGCGGACGGGACTCCGAAAACTCCGCAGGACTACAAGGTCGTTGCGGGGAGACAACTCTGCGGTGGCGATGCCATGTCCGCTGACGCGTCCAAGGCACTGAAGGTCATCACGGGGTCGTCGCGGTTCGAGGCGTCGGCGGAGAAGTACACCGTGGCGAAGGCCGCGGCGAGCCTTGTCGGAACGTTCCCGGGCTCCACCGTGCCCAAGGACGCCTGCCGTGTCTACACGCCCATCGGTACGCCGGACTTCGAGCTCAGGATCACCTGGGACCTGGCCGACAACGCCCCGACGGGCCCCTCGGCCCCGCAGTTCACCGAGTTGAAGATGGGGGAGCGGGCCGTGGCCGCGGCGGACAAGGCGTACGTCTTCTTCGCGTGCCGGAGCGACAGGCTGTCCGCCTCCTCGGAAGTGGCCCACATCATCGTCGGCGTGGAGCGCGGGGGCATGCCCAAGCCACCCGAGGGCGACGGGGAGACGTTGAAGGACGCCTACGCGACCGTGGCCCATTCCTTCTCGCTGGCCATGGCCAGGGAACTGCGCTGCGAGAAGAACGGCGGGCTCCCCGCGAAGCCCGTGCTGGATCCCGCGTAGCCGCTGACGAAACGCGGAGACGAGCACGATCAGGAGGCCTGCTCTGTCCGGAGGAGGGCCGCCTGCCGTATGCGGTGTGCCGCGGACGAGCGGTGCACGGGCCCCGTCTCCAGGGCACGCCGACCTCGCGCTCGCCCAACGACTTCGACCCGGTCCGCCCCCCGTACCGGGCGGTGAGGAGAAACCTTCCCCGGTGGGGACCCGGTCGGGGTATGCCGTCGGCAGCGAGCTTCCACTCGGCCTCGGGCATGCCGTTGTCCCAGTCGGCCGGAATGGTCACGCTCGCAGTGGTGTGGTGTAGCCGGTCTGGTCGGTGATCCAGGTGGCGGCGTCTACCCGGTCGGCGTCGTTGCCGGTGGTGCAGGGTGCACGCCCACGTCGGCCGCATCCCCCGGCCCACGCCGCGCTGTTGGTCGTACGCCCGGCCGCGCCCCGCGGAGGGCCCGAGACACCGCTCGCTGATTCCCCGGCGGCCCGGAGGGGCGCGCGCTTAGGGTCGGCGCATGCGACTGAGTACTGTGATCCTTCCCGTCCGGCGATGGCACGACGGGGGCCGTGAGCAGTGGGTACGGGCCGAGCGGCTCGGCTTCCACGCCGCGTACACGTACGACCACCTGTCCTGGCGGAGTCTGCGCGACCGCGCCTGGTTCGGGGCGATACCGACCCTGACGGCCGCCGCCGGGGTCACCGAGCGGCTGCGTCTCGGCACCATGGTGACCTCGCCCAATTTCCGGCATCCGGTCACCCTGGCCAAGGAGCTGATCACGCTCGACGACGTCTCCGGCGGCCGGATCACCCTGGGCATCGGCGCCGGCGCCGCCGGGTACGACGCGACCGCGCTCGGCCAGGAGGCGTGGAGCCCGCGCGAACGGGCCGCGCGGTTCGAGGAGTTCGTACCGCTGCTCGACCGGCTCCTCACCGAGGACGCGGTCAGTCACGACGGCGTGCACTACTCGGCCTCCGAGGCCCGCACCATCCCCGGCTGCGTCCAGCGCCCCCGTCTCCCCTTCGCCATCGCGGCGGCGGGCCCCCGGGCGCTGCGGGTCGTCGCCCGCCACGGTCAGGCGTGGGTGACGATCGGCGACATCAGGCTCTGGCAGACCGGGACGCCCGAGCAGTCGATGGAGGCGATCCGCGAGCAGTCGGCCCGGCTCGACGACGCCTGCGCGGCGGAGGGCAGGGACCCGGCCGGGCTGGAGAGGGTCCTGCTCACGGGGCTTACCCCGGACCGGCCGCTGGCCTCCCTCGACGCGTTCGTGGACTTCGCCGGGAAGTACGAGGCGCTCGGCTTCACCGAGATCGTCGTCCACGCGCCCGTACCGGACTCGATGTTCGACACCTCGGAGGAGGTCTTCGAGCGGATCGCGACGGAGGGGCTCGCTCAACTCAGCGGTAACTAGGGATTCCGGGGGCTGGCACGAACGTGCTTGGCCGGGTGTGGCCAGCGCCGCAACGTCCGAGGTGGGCCGGGGGTGCCTCCCGTGCACGGGAGGCCCCATCCGGCCTGGCCTGTTGGTGCAACGCGGCATCTACTGACAGTGACATGGCGGCGAGCCAGTATTTCTTACGAGCGCCACAGCGGCCGGTTCATCCGATACGGCCCTCGTCACCGCTGGTTCCCGATTCCCCGAAGGAATAACGTGAAGAATTCCCGGCTTTCCGTCGCCCGTTTTGTCGTCGCCGCCGCGGCGGTCGCCGCCGTAGCCGTCCCGGTCGCCGGCGTCGCCGGCGGCACCGGCCGCGCCGACGCCGCGGTGACCGTCACCACCGACGGCCCGGCTTCCGACGCGAGCGTCACCGAGAGCCCGGAGCCCGGCTTCGGCTGGGGCTGATCGGTACCCCGCCACCGAGCGAAGCACGTCCATGTATGCCGCCGTCGTCGTGTTGAAAGCCGGCGCCGACCAGGTCAAAGCCCCCGTCGACAGCGCCTCGCTGACCGACGCGTTCTGGGCGCACGCGCAAGAGGGCGACGGCATGGAGCACGTACGGATCGCGGACCGCGCCGACGGCTTCTCGGTGGTGCTCTTCATGCACGGGGGAGACCAGACCGAGGTGGCCACATCCGCGCTCGCCCTGTGCTGGCGCCTGGTGATGGTCATGCCGCCCCTGGCGGGCTGGTATGTCGATTCCTGTGTCGTGCGCGGCGCCTGGCGATAACGGCGGCCACACGGATGCGGAATTCCGTCGACTCCGACCGGGTCGGCGCCGCAGCAGAATTGCCCGGAGGAAGAGTGAGCATCTCCCTGAATCTGCCGGAATCCCTTTCTCTCGACGTCCTCGACCCGGACGCCGACGACGCGCCGACGGTCTGCCTCCCCGTCCGCGCGCTGCGGTTCGGGGACTCGCCGCGCGGTGGCGGGCTGAACGACGCGCACTGCCGCATGCTGGCCGCCGCCGGGGACACCCTGCCCCCGGTCGTCGTGCACAGCCGCACCATGCGCGTCGTGGACGGCAACCACCGGGTGCGGGCCGCCGTGCTCCGCGGCCGGCAGGAGATCACGGCCCGGATGTTCGAGGGCACGGCCGACGAGGCGTTCGTGCTGGCCGTGCGGCTGAACACCCTGCACGGCCGCGGCCTGCTCCTGTCGCGTACCGACCGCACCGCCGCGGCGGCGCGCCTGGTCACCACCCACCCGCACTGGTCCAACCGCATGATCGCCTCGCTGACCGGCCTGTCGGCGGGCACCATCGGCCGCATCCGGGGCCAGCTGACCGCCGAGTCCGGCGGCGCGGTCGTACGGGTCGGCAAGGACGGGCGGGCGCGGCCCGTGGACGGCTCCAGCGGCCGGATGAAGGTCTACGAGCTGCTGATGAGCGATCCGACCGCGTCCATCCGCGACATCGCGCAGCGTGTCGGCGTCTCCCCGTCGACCGTGCACGACGTCCGCAAGCGCGTCCTGGCGGGGGAGGAGCCGGTCTCCCGGCGCCGCCGGGCGCAGGCCGAGGACGAGACCGAGCAGGACCGCACCGCTCCGCCGCGCCCGCAGCCCGAGCCGGAACGGGAGGCGCCCGCCGATCCGGCGGCGATCATCGCGGCGCTCACCAAGGACCCGTCCCTGCGCTACAACAACATCGGCCGGCGGCTGATCCGCTGGCTCGACGGGTGCCGGCGCGGCGTGGCCGAGTGCCCGGAGATCGCCGAGCGGGTGCCCTCCCACAACATCGACCCGGTGGCGGCGCTCGCCCGCGAGTACGCCCACGCGTGGCTCGACTTCGCCACCGCGCTGGAAGAGCGCAACCGCGACGCCTGCTGACCCGCCGTCCTGCAGGCGCACGTCCGCGGCGGCCATTCACCATCCCGTGACCGGTCCGACAGGCCGCCGGGGTGCATTCTCGGAAGGGTATTCCATGGCTGACATGACCGAGGTATTCGCCGAAATAGAGGACATCAGGGCGAGCCTCCCCGAACGACAGTTCCTGCGGGACGAGACCGAACTCAAGGAACTCTCCCGTCAGCTCGGTTCCAGCCGTGCGCTGCGCGGTGTGCCGGCGGTCGAGGCGTTCATCGAGGACCTCGCCGTCTTCGAGCCGGGAAAGCGTCTGGAGGCGACGAAGGAACACATCAACAACCGGCGCGACAACGTCATCTTCTCGCTCTTCGACGCCTCGTACTTCCCGCGTCTGAACCTCGACTGCCTCACGTACGACACGCTGCCGACCGACCCGTATCTGGCCGAGCGTTACGCCAGCAACACCATGCCCGTGAACATCACGGGAAAGACCACCGGATTCGGCTCCCGGGTCGTCGTGGCGCTGTTCCCGGAGAACCACATCGACGGCATCCAGAAGCCGGACGACCAAATCTTCTACTTCATCGACAAGTTCCTGGAGCGGCACAACAGGATCACCCGTCTCCTCATCGACGAGGTGATGGAGCCGGGCAGCTTCCCGCTGATCCAGGGCGCCTCCGACCGGAAGGTCGAGCAGGCCTCGTCCTGGTGGGTCCGCCTGCACGAGTACCACCACCGCCAGGGCGACATGCCGATCCCGGAGTACCTCGCGGCGAAGAAGCTGAAGCCGCTGGCCGGCCTGGAGGAACTGCGCGTCGACGTCTCCGGCATGCTCGTCTGCCTGCACGACACGAAACTGCCGCGCCAGGAGGCGCGGGCCGCGTACGAGTTCATCCTCGCCGAGCGTCTGCTGCGCTACGCGGTGGAGGGCATTCCGCGCCCGAACTACGACGCGGTCGCCTCCCAGTTGCTCTTCAACTACCTCGAGGGGAACGGCGGAATCGGTCTCGTCGACGGCCGCATCCGGCTCACCGAGAAGCTGCCCGACGTACTGCGCGATTTCCTCACGGAGATCGAGCGGATCGAATCCGGTATCCACCAGGACCCGGTCGACGTCGTGAAGCAGCGCCTTCTCGACTTCACCAACCGGTACACCGACTACGACACCGAGTCGCGCGACTACCGGCACATTCCCTACTTCGCCGAGGTCAAGACCCGACTCGGCGTCTGACGACGTCACCGGGCCGGGGTGTTCGACCGTGCAGCACAGTCGATCACGCCGGCCGATCAGTGCGGGCATCATCAGGAAATCGCCCTGCGTAAGAGCCGACTGTTCTAGAGGAGTAGTTGTGAGAAACGAAGGCGCGGCCCCCGAGGGCGAGGACCTGGTGGGAACGACCGCGGAACGCCCCTACGACCTCCTGGGCATAGGATTCGGCCCCTCCAATCTGGCTCTCGCCGTGTGCGCGCGCGAGCAGAGGCTGCCTCTGTCCTGCCTGTTCGTCGAGCGCCGCGAGGGTGTCGCCTGGCATCCCGGCATGCTCATCGACGGCGCCCGGATGCAGATCTCGTTCCTCAAGGACCTGGTGTCGCTGCGGAACCCGGCCAGCCCCTACTCGTTCCTCCAGTACACCAAGGCGAAGGGGCGGCTGGAGCGGTTCGTCAACCTCAACGAGTTCCGGCCGACCCGGATCGAGTACGACGACTACCTCAAGTGGGTCGCCGAGGACTTCGCCGACCAGGTCCGCTTCGGTACGCGGGTGCACCGCGTGACGCCGGTGACGGCCGGCGGCGGCACCCTGTCGCTCTTCCGCGTCGAGACCGAGGAGGTCGCCACCGGCCGGCGCACCACCCACTACGCCCGCAACGTCGTCCACGCGGGCGGCGGGCGAGCGGGCCGGCCGGACGGTGTCGCCGACGTCTCCGCCGTCATTCACTCCAGCGAGTTCCTGACCCGCTTCCCGGAGCGGTTCAAGGACCACGACGCGCCGTACCGGTTCGTGATCGCCGGTGGCGGCCAGAGCGCGGGCGAGATCGCCGAGTACCTCCTCCACCACTACGACCGGGCCGAGATCCACCTCGTCGTCTCCGGGTACAGCCTCCAGCCGACCGACAACAGCCCCTTCGTCAACGAGCAGTTCTACTCCGGCGGCGCCGACTCCTTCTACCGGATGGCGCCCGAGCACCGCGCGGTCGTCGCCGCCCAGCTGCGCGACGCCAACTACGGCGTGGTCCGCGAGGACCTGCTGGAGCGACTCTTCAACACCGACTACCTCGACGAGGTCAAGGGCCGCCGCCGGCTGCACATCCACTCCTTCTCCCGGCTCGGCGAGGTCCGCGAGGACGGCGACGGGCTGGCCGCGACCCTCCACGGGCGGCTGGAGGAGCGCCCGGACGAGGTGCTGGCCTGCGACGGCGTGGTCCTGGCGACCGGCTACGACCGCTCGCTCGATCCGGGAATCTTCGCGGACGTGCTGCCCCACCTCGTCGCGGAGGAGGCCGGCACCGGTGTCTCCCTCACGCGCAGCTACCGCGCCCGTACCGGCTCCGGGCTGCGGGCCGGGCTGTACCTCCAGGGCTTCGGCGAGGCGCAGTTCGGCCTCGGTGACACGCTGCTGTCACTGCTGCCGTTCCGCTCCAAGGAGATCGTGGACGACATCGCCGACCGGGTACCGGCCCCGGCGGGCATCGGCGGCTGCCCGGTGATGTCGCCGGGCGCGTCCGGCCGCCCGGCCGTCTCCGCCCCGGCCGGGGTGTCCGGTACCGCCGTGTACCCGCCGAACTGGTACCTGGAGCACGACCGGGAGAAGCTCTACGCCCTGATGGAGCGGTTCCGCTTCGCCACGCTGATCTCGGCGCGCTCCGGCGACGAGCCGTTCGCCACCCACCTGCCGCTGATCCTCGACCGGTCCCGTGGCACCAAGGGCGTCCTGTTCGGGCACCTGGACCGGGCGAACGAGCACGCCTCGCTCGTCGACGGCCGCCGCATGCTCGCCGTCTTCCACGGCCCCAACGCCTACATGCCGCCCGCCCTCTTCGCGAGCGACCCGCTGCCCACGTGGAACTCGATGTCCGTCCACGTGCGCGGCCGGGTCCGGGTCGTCGAGGACCGGGACACGCTGGTGCGCGGTCTGATCGGGATCGCGGAGCACTCCGAGCCCGACAACCGGCTGCGCGGCGACGACCCGCGCATCGACCGCATCATCGGCGGCATCGTCGGCTTCGAGTTCGAGATCGACGAGATCGTGGGCCGCTTCAAGCTGTCGCAGGACCGCGACGAGACCGACCGCCGGCACGCCGCCGTGGCCCTGGCCCGCGCGACCGAACGCGGCGAACGGGACTTCATCGAGTACGCGGTGGGGCTCAGCCTGATCACCGAGGACGCCCCCCGGGACCTGGCCGACCGGCCCCTCCTCCCCATCGCCATTGGAGGCATTCATGAGTGACACGACACTGACCCAGGAGCGTTACCTCGTGGTCCGCAACCACGAGGAGCAGTACTCGGTCTGGCGCGCCGACCGCGAGCTGCCGCAGGGCTGGGAGCCCGTCGGCGAGGCCGCCGCGAAGGAGGAGTGCCTGAGCCGGATCGAGGAGCTGTGGACCGACATGCGCCCGCTCAGCCTCCGGACCTTCATGGAGGGGGAACGATGAGCGGGACGGAGCTCCGGGACGTCTCCACCAACGCCTCGCCGATCTTCACCCTCTTCGACGCCGAGACGGTCGACGAGCTGACCCGGGACCACATCCTGCGGCTGGCCGTCGGGGTGCTCGGCGCGGTACGGATCCGCGGCTTCTCCTCCGAGGAGGAGTGCGCCGACATCATGGAGGGCCTGGACCACCGCGAGTTCGGGGCCTACGACGAGAACCTGATCTTCCCGCCCATCGCCAAGATCGGCCCTGCCGCGTACGACTTCTACGGCGCGCACACGCTGACCGACGAGTACTGGAAGATCGCGGACGAGGCGCGCGGCCTGCGCGGGAGGTTGCACCACGGCTCGGACCCGATGGACCTGGCCGTGGAGCGGGTGAGCCGCGCCTGGGACGACGAGGTCGTGCCCGCCCGGTCCGGGGGCCGGGACATGTTCGCGGGGATGATCCGGGAGATCCCGAACGGCGCCAAGCTCCATTTCGACGAGGTCGTCCGGGAGTTCCCGGGCATCCTGGACGAGACCCCGGCCAGTTTCCTCACCCTCAACTGGTACCTCTCCATGCCCGAGCAGGGCGGTGAGACCCGTGTCTACCGGCGCCGCTGGCGGCCGGCCGACGAGCCCTTCCGCGACGGCTACGGCTATGACGAGAAGGTGGTCGAGGACGAGCCGGTGGCGGTGGTCCGCCCGCGCACCGGCGACGCGGTGATCTTCGACTCGCGCAACCTCCACGCGGTGAACGAGATCGGTGGCGAGGGCCGCCGGGTCAGTCTCTCCTTCTTCCTGGGCGTGACCGGGCGCGGCCCGCTCCAGGTCTGGTCCTGAAACACCCCTACCCATGAGCAGAGTGATCACATGCGACTCAGCCAAGAGCAGGTGCGGCAATTCCGGACTCAGGGCTACCTGATCCTCGACCGGTTGTTCGGCCCGGAGGAGGCCGAGGCCCTTCAGGACGCCTTCCAGCGCGACTCCCTCATACCCGGTGACCATCGTGTGGCCGAGCAGGACGGCGGCGAGGTGCGCGCCGTCTACGCCTCCCACACCCGACAGCACGAGTTCGCCGCCCTGATCCGCACCCCGAGGGTCCTCGGCCCGGTGCGCCAGCTCCTCGGCGGCGAGGCGTACATCTACCAGTTCAAGATCAACGCGAAGGCGCCCTTCTCCGGCGCCGGGTGGTCCTGGCACCAGGACTTCGCCGCCTGGCAGATGGCCGACCAGCTGCGCCTGCCCCGGCTCGTCAACGTCGGCGTCTTCCTCGACGAGGTCAACGAGTTCAACGGGCCGGTGATCTTCTGCCCGGGCTCGCACCGCGACGGGCTGGTGAAGAGGGGCCGGGCGGCTGGCCCGACCGCCTCCGAGCAGCACGTCGACCCGGAGGACATCGCCCTCACCCCGGCGGACATGACCGGGCTCGTGGAGCGCCACGGCCTGGTCAGCGCCAAGGGCGCCGCCGGCACCGTCGTCCTGTTCGACCCCGAGATCGTGCACGGCTCCGCGCCCAACATGGCGCCCTTCCGGCGGCGGCTGCTGATCGTGACGTACAACGACGTCACCAACGTGCCGCAGCCGGTCGGCGAGCCCCGCCCCGAGTACGTCGTCGGCCGCGACACCGCCCCGCTGGAGCTCACCGACCAGGAGGAGATCGTCCCGGCCCTGGAGGTGATGGTATGAGCGTCGGACGCGCCGTCGTCCTGACGGAGTTCGGCCGCCCGCTGGAACTGAGGAAGTTCCCGGTCCCGCCGGCGCCGGAGGGCGGCATGATCGTCGCCAGCAGGTACGGCGGGGTCTGCGGCACCGACCTCCACCTCCAGCAGGGCCACCTGGAGGTCCCCACGCCGCTGGTCCTCGGTCACGAGGGCCTCGGCACCGTCCACGAACTCGGCGCCCGCGCCGGCACCGACGTCCACGGCACGCCGCTGCGCCCCGGCGACACGGTGATGTGGGCGTCCTCGATCGCCTGCGGCAGCTGTGTGCCCTGCCGGATCCACCGCGAGCCCACGCTGTGCGAGTACCGCCGCACCTACGGCGTGAACCGGCCCACGGACCAGGAGCCGGGCCTGTCGGGCTCCTGGGCCGAGTACATCTGCCTGCGGCCCGGCACGACCGTGGTGAAGGTCCCGGACGGCGTCGACCCGGTGGCCGCGATGTCCTTCGCCTGCGCGGGCCCCACCATGGTCCACGCCCTCTACGAGCGGCGCCCGGTCCGCGTCGGCGAGACCGTCGTCGTCCAGGGCAGCGGCCCCGTCGGCCTGGCCGCCGCCGCCCTCGCCCAGCTCTCCGGCGCCGCGCGGGTGATCCTCGTCGGCGGCCCCGACAAGCGGCTCGCCACCGCCGCCGAGGCGCGCGTCGGCGACCACCACGTGAACATCGTTCAGGCCGCCGATCCCTCCGCCGCACTCGCCGAGGTCATGGAACTGACCGGTGGCCGGGGCGCGGACCTGGTGATCGAGGCCACCGGCGCCCCGGCCGCGATCGACCAGGGCCTGCGCCTGGCCCGGCGCGGCGGCTCCTACCTGGTGGTCGGCCAGTACACCGACAGCGGGGACACGACGATCAACCCGCACCAGATCGTCCACCGCCAGCTGGACGTGGTCGGCTCCTGGGCGTTCACCGGCGCCCACCTCGTGCAGTACGTCGCGCTGCTGCCCGCGCTGGTACGGCGCTTCGACCTGGCGCGCCTGGTGACCAGCTATCCCCTGGAGGACCACGGCAGGGCGCTGGCGGACGTCGCCGCCGGAGCCGTGATGAAGGCCGTCCTCGTCAGCTGAGCCGGCCGGGCCGGACCGCACCCACCCCACGCAGCCCACCCACGGCCGCGGCGCGGTGCCGCGGCCCGGAACGAGGGAAGTACGCATGGCGACCCCGCCGAGCACCCACCAGCCCTGGCAGGCGGCCCTGGCCGACCTGCCGGAGAAGATCGACCTGCCCGGCCTGCGCCGGCCCGACGAGTCCGGCCCGCCCGGGACGGCCACCGTCGAGTGCCGGCTCGACCCCGGGCTCGGCGGGGCCATGACCCGCCTCGCCGGGGAGGCGGACGGCGGCGCGACCCTCGCCACCGTCTTCACGGCCGGCGTCGCCGCGCTGCTCACCCTGCTGCGCGCCGGTGCCGATCTGCCGCTGGCCACCGCAGCGGCGGCCACGCCCACCGGCGTCCGGCTGCTGCGGGTGGCCGCCCCGGCCGCGACGGACTTCCGCGCGCTGATGGCGGCCGTCCGCGCCGAAGAACGGGCCGCCGCCGCCCAGGACGGCGTCCCCTTCGTCGAGATCGTACGGGCCGTCGACACCGCCCGCGGCACGCCCGGCCTGCCCCTCTTCCAGGTCGGCACGGCCGTGGACGCCGCGCCGCCCGTCCCGGTGCCGGGCCGCGACGCGGGCGAGCTGTGGTTCTCCCTGCACACCACGGACGGCGCCGCGGGGGCCCGGCCGCACGTCCGGCTCACCTACCCGGTCGCCGCGCTCGGCCGCGCCGGCGCCCAGGCCCTGTGCGACCGGCTCGTACGGGTCCTCACCCGCGCCGTGCGCGCGCCTGGCGCGAGGCTCGACACCATCGACTGCCTGTTGCCCGGCGAGGCCGCCGGCCTGATCGGCGAGGGGTACGCGGGCCCCGTGCCCGACGCCACCCTCGCCGGGTGGTTCGAGGAGCGGGCGGCGCGCTGCCCCGACGCCGTCGCCGTCGTCGACGGCCCCCGGCGCGTGACGTACGCGGAACTCAACGCGCGCGCCAACCGGCTGGCCCGGACACTGACGGCGGCCGGGGCCGGCCCCGAGCGCGTCGTCGCGCTGGTCCTGCCCCGCTCGGAGCTGTCGGTGACCGCGTTCCTCGCCGTGCTCAAGACCGGTGCCACCTACCTGCCCGTCGACCCCGAACTCCCCGCCGAGCGCGTGGCGTTGATGCTGGAGGACGCGGCGCCGGTGGTGATCGTCACGGACGCCGGACACGCCGGCCCGCTGCCCGCCGGGGCCGCCCCGCCGCTGCTCCTCGACACGGAACTCTCCGCCTGCGCCAGGCAGGGCCCGGACAACCCGGCCGAGGCGGAGCTCACCGCCCCCGTCGGCGGCGCCACCCCCGCCTACCTGCTCTACACCTCGGGCTCCACGGGCCGCCCCAAGGGGGTCCTCATGACGCAGGAGGCCGTGCGCAACCTCATGGCCTGGCACCTGGAGGAGATCCCCAGCGAACCGGGCCGCGTCACCGTCCAGTTCACCTCCGTCAGCTTCGACATCTCCGTCCAGGAGATGCTCTCGGCGCTGCTGTCCGGCGCGACGCTCGCCATCGTCCCCGAGGACGTGCGGCGCAGCCCGCAGGACTTCGCGCGGTGGCTGGAGGAGCACGGCGTCACGGATCTGTTCGCGCCCAACGTCGTGATCGAGCTGGTCTGCCAGGCCGCGCTGGAACAGGGCCGCACCCTGCCCGCCCTCACCCATGTCGCACAGGCGGGTGAGGCGCTCGTCCTGAGCGAGGCCGTACGGGAGTTCTTCCGGCTGCGGCCCGGGCGGCGCCTGTACAACCACTACGGCCCCACCGAGACGCACGCCGTCACCTCGTACGTCCTGCCGGAGGACGTGGCCGCCTGGCCGGCGGCGGCGCCCGTCGGGACGGCCGTGTGGAACACCTCCGTGTACGTGATGGACGAGGCGCTGCGGCTGGTGCCGCCCGGTGTCGCGGGCGAGCTGTACGCCTCCGGGGTCTGCCTGGCGCGCGGCTACTGGGACCGGCCCGGCCTGACCGCCGACCGCTTCCTGCCCGACCCGTACGGCCCGCCCGGCGCGCGCATGTACCGCACCGGGGACCTGGTGCGCCGACGGCCGGACGGTGCCATCGAGTACCTCGGCCGCACCGACCACCAGATCAAGATCCGCGGGATGCGCGTCGAACTCGGCGAGATCGAGGCCGCGCTGCGCGCCGCGCCCGGGGTGCGCGACGCCGTCCTCGTCACGGCCGGGGAGGGCGGCGCCCGGCGCATCGACGCCTACCTCGTCCCCGCTCCCGGCGCCGACGCGCGGGCCCTGGGCGCCGCGACCCGCGCGGAGCTGCGCCGGACGCTGCCGCCCGCGATGGTCCCGGCCTCGTTCACCGTGGTGCCCGAGTTCCCGCTCAACTCCAACGGCAAGGTGGACCGGCGGGCGCTGCCCGAGCCGGCGTTCGGCGGTCCCGACGAGGCGGACCGGCCCCGCACCCCGGAGCAGGAGCGGCTCGCCACGATCTTCGCCGAGGTGCTCGGGCTGCCCGCCGTCGGCGTCCACGACAGCTTCTACGACGTCGGCGGCCACTCGCTGCTCGCCGCCGAACTCACCGTCCGCGTCCGCAAGGAGTTCCGGGTGGAGCTGTCGCTCGGCGACGTCCTCGGCAACCCCTCGGTCGCCGAGCTCGGCGCGCTCCTGACCCGCGTGGAGCCGGCCCGCCCGCCGGTCGTGCCGCGCACCGGCGACGCGCCCGCGCCCGCCTCCTTCGCGCAGCAGAGCCTGTGGGTCCTCGACCAGCTGGAGGGTGCGAGCCCCCGGTACAACGAGCCGCTGGCCCTGCGGCTGACCGGGCGGGTCGACACACCCGCGCTGCGCGGCGCCCTGGCCGACGTACTGGACCGCCACCACGTCCTGCGCACGGTCCTGACCATGGAGGACGGGCAGATCGTCCAGCGGGTCCTTCACGGACCGGCCGCCGTGCCCGCGCTCGCCGAGACCGCCGTCGCGGCGGACGGCCTGGACGCGGCGCTGCTCGCCGCGGCCCGTGTGCCGTTCGACCTGGCGCGCGACCTGCCCGTGCGGGCGACACTCTTCCACCTGGAGGACGTGCCGGAGGACACGTACGTCCTGCTCGTCGTCATGCACCACATCGCCTGCGACGGCGTCTCCCTCCCCACCTTCCTGCGCGACCTCGCCGCCGCCCACGACGCGCGCACCGCCGGTGGTGCCCCCGACTGGGCGCCGCTGCCCGTGCAGTACGCCGACTACGCCGTCTGGCAGCGCGATCTGTTCGCCTCCGACGGGACCGGGCCGGCGGCCGCGCTGCGCCGGCAGTACCGCTACTGGGAGGAGAAGCTCGCCGGGCTGCCGGCCGCGATCCCGCTGCCGCTGGACCGGCCGCGGCCCGCGATGCGCTCGGGCGAGGGCGCGGCCGTGCCGTTCTCCGTCGGGGCCGCCCTCCACCGCGCCGTCCGTGCCCTCGCGCAGGGCCGGCGCACCACCACGTTCACCGTGGTCCACGCCGCGCTGACGGCGCTCCTCGCCGAGCGCGGCGCGGGCGACGACATCGTGGTCGCGGCGGTCGTCTCCGACCGGGGCGATGCGGCCCTGGACGATCTGGTGGGCTTCTTCGTCAGGACGCTCGTCCTGCGCGTCGACGCCTCGGGGGAGCCGGACTTCGCGGCGCTGCTCGACCGGGTGCGGGAGACCGACGTGGCCGCCTTCGCCCACCAGGACCTGCCGTTCGAGCACGTCGTGGAGCTGGTCAACCCGGCCCGCTCGCTCGACTGCCACCCGCTGGCGCAGGTGATGCTGGCCTTCCAGGTCGAGGAGGCGGAGCCGCCCCGGATGACCGGGCTGACCGTCCGGCACGAGCCGGTTCAGCTGGGCGTGGCCAAGTTCGACCTGTGCTTCAAGGTCGTGGAGCGGTTCACCGCGGACGGCGAGCCGGCCGGGGTGGAGGGGCTCCTGGAGTACGCGACCGACGTCTTCGACGCGGAGACGGCCGCCGCCCTCGCGGCGGACCTGGTCGGCTTCCTGGAGGCGGGCGCGGCCGGCCCCGCCTGAGCCGCCGGCGGCACACGACCGAGGGCCACGGCGCCGGCGCCGTGGCCCTCGGTGCGTACGGGACGACCGCTCAGCCGGCCGGGACGCCCAGCCTCCCGGCGACCGTGGCGAGCACCTCCCCGGCGGCGGTCACGGGGAAGAAGTGACCGCCCGCCACGCGGCGGACGGAGAACGGGCCGCCCGCCCACGGCCGCCACGCCTCGCAGTGGCCCTCGGGCGCCGTCTCGTCCTGGAGCCCGCCGAGCGCCACCATCGGCACGCTCACCCGCTCGGCCGGGGAGACCTCCCGGCGGCAGGAGTGGTAGAGCCGCATGTCCGCACGGAGCGTCGGCAGGAAGGTCCGCAGGAAGGCGGGGTCGGCGAGCAGTTCGGAGGGGGTGCCCTGCCACGCGTTCAGGTGCGCGAGCAGCTCCTCGTCGGTGGGGTCGGGGCCGGGCTCGGCCACCAGGTGCGGTGGCAGCGCACCGGCCACGAACAGCGCCCGCTGCTCGGTGGTGGAGCCGCCGAGACGGCGGGTGACCTCGCGGGCGACGAGGGCGCCGGTGCTGTGCCCGAAGACGCCGAAGGGCCGGTCCGCGTGGCCGAGGATCCTCTCGGCGATCCGGTCGGCCAGCGCGGCGACATCGGTGAACGGTGCCTCGCCGAAGCGCTCCTCGCGGCCGGGGGTGAGGACGGCCTCGATCCGCAGCCCGGCCGGGGCGGCCGCCGACCACGGCCGGTAGGTGCCGGGGCCGGCACCCGCGGCGGGGATCAGATAGAGCAGGACGTCACCGTCGCCCCGGGTGAGGCGCCGGAACCAGCGGTCCCCGGAATCCGCGCCGATCTTCGCCGCGATGGGCCGCTCCTGTGTCCGCAGCAGCATGACGAACCGGTCGTCCAGGGCCGGGGCGTCCCCCGCGAACTGGAGCCGGCCCGCCGAGTCCACCCAGAGCCGCACCTGACGGCGCCGGGCCTCGCCGATCAGCTGGTCGGCCAGGAATGACATGGAGGTCCTCCTTCTCGTTCGGTTGTCGTGGCCGGGCGGCGGCTCACTCGGCCTGCTCCGGCAGCGTGCGCATCCGGGCCACGGGGGCGAACAGCAGCGGCAGGCAGCTCAGTACGCCGCCGATGACGGCCAGCCAGAGCGCGGGCCGCAGGCCGATCAGGGTGCCCAGGGCGCCGGCGACCAGCGCGCCGGCCGTCCGCACGCCGTGGATGAGCCCGAGGTAGGCGCCCTGCACGCGGGAGCGGAAGCGGTCCGGGGTGAGCGCCTGCTGGATGGAGGAGCCCGCGATGTCGCAGAGCATCAGGCCCATGCCGGAGACGAACTCGGCCGCCACCACCAGGCCGAACGCCACCCACTTGTCCGGCGTCGCGAACGGCACGAGCGCCAGCGCGCCGGGGAAGAGGACGGAACCGAGCAGGAACGTCGGCCCGATGCCGGCGCGCCGGCTGACCCAGCCGGTGATGAACGAGCCGAACAGGGCGCCGACGGCGCCGAGTCCGAGCGCGACACCGATCATCCCGGGGGTCAGCCCGAGTTCGCGCGCGATGAAGAGCAGGAAGAGGGTGAAGTAGACCGTGTAGCAGAGGTTGAGCAGCCCGCCGCCGACGAACTTGGCCCGCAGGGCCGGGGTCCGCGAGACGAAGCGCAGCCCGTCCCGGATGTGCGAGGACGACCTCTCCTTCTCGGGCGCCGGCTCCTCCAGGGAGACGGACCGCAGCAGGAGCGCCGAGCCGAGGAACGAGACCACGTCGGCGAGGAGCGCCACGGGCGCCGACAGCGCCTGTACCAGCATGCCGCCGAGGCCGGGGCCCGCCACCCAGGAGAAGGAGAAGCTGCCGCGGGACAGCGACATGCCGTTGACGTAGTCCTCGCGGTCCACGAGCGCGGCGAACAGGCTGTTGCTGGCGACGTTGAAGAGCATGGCGAGGACGCCCGTCACGAAGGCCACCACCCACAGGTGGGCGAGGGTCAGCGCGTCGAGCGCGTAGGCGACCGGCACGGTGAGCAGCACGGCGGCGCGGCCGACGTCGCTGAGGATCATCATGTGCCGCAGCCGGCCGTACCGGTCGACGAAGCCCCCGGCGTGCAGCGCGAACAGCAGGTTGGGCAGCGAGGCCAGCGCGCCGAGGACGCCCATCTCCGCGGCGGAGGCGTCCAGCGCCAGCACGGCCGTGAGGGGCAGCGCCACGGTGGAGACCTGGTCGCCGAGGAAGGAGATGGTCTGCGCCGTCCAGAACCTGCGGAACGTGACCTGCTGGAGCAGTCGAGGTATGCGGTCCATCAGTTGAGTGGCCATCGATAACCATTTCGGTCGTGGAGAGGCGGCTACCGAAGTCGTCGGTCCGGCCGCGCCGGGTTCGGCGCACAATCTACCGGCACGGAACTCCCCTGCTACCCCCGCGTTCGACTGAACACTTGGCGCCATCGAACACCGGATATTCTCGTTCCGGAGGCAGATGGAACACCTACGACGAAGAATTCGAGGCGCCGTGCTGCAGGATATGCCCGCACTCACAGATCCGCTTCTCTATTCCGAGGGCGACCCGCACGAGGTATGGCGGAGGCTGCGGCAGGAAAGCCCGGTCTCCTGGCACGAGTACGGCGAGCACGGAGGCTACTGGGCCGTCACCACGCACGCGGCCGGCCTCGAAGTGCTCACCGAGTGGGAGCGGTTCACCTCCACCAAGGGAATCTTCCTGCGCCCCAACTTCAAGGACCCGTACCCCGGCGCCGGCAAGATGATGGCGCTGAGCGACCCGCCCCGCCACGACCAGCTGCGCAAGGCGATCATGGGCCTTTTCACCGTACGGGCCATCGCGAAAATGGAGGAGCGGACCCGGGACGTCGTCCGGTCCGCGCTGCGCGGCGTGGTGGAGGCCGGCACCTGTGATTTCGTCAAGGACATCGCCGCGCGCATACCCCTGGCCGTCTCGGCGGAGCTGCTCAGCATTTCCATGGACGATGTGGAGATGCTGGCCAAAGTCACCACCGAGGCCGCCGAGAATTCCACCGACATCGATGGGATCGAAGCGCAGCAGGCGCATTTCGAAATCCTCCGCCACTACTCCGAGATCATCGACGAGAAGCGCCGGAATCCCGGCCGCGACCTGGTGTCCGCGCTGACCACGGCACAGGCCGAGGGGCTCGACATCACGGACGACGAGGTGATCCTCACCTGTGACAACGTCATCGTGGCGGCCAACGAGACCACCCGGCAGGCGGTCGGCGCCGGCATGCTGGCGCTCCTGGAGAGCCCCGAGCAGTGGCGGGCACTGCGGGCTGGTGACCTCAAGCTGAAGACCGCCGCCGAGGAGTTCCTGCGCTGGACCGCCCCGGTCACCCACATCCTGCGCACCGCCCAGCACGACACGGTGCTGGAGGGCGTGGAGATCCGCGAGGGCGACGCCGTCACCGTGTGGCTGCCGTCGCTCAACCGCGACGAGAAGGTCTTCGACCGGCCGGAGCGGTTTCTGCTCGACCGCACCACCAACCACCACGTCTCCTTCGGAGGCGGCGGCCACTTCTGCGTCGGCGCCAACCTGGCGCGGCTGACCATCCGGGTCATGCTCGAGGAACTGGCCCACCTGCCCGCGGAGATCGAGGTGTGCGGCGAGCCGAAGCGGATCGCCTCCTACATCCTCGGGGGCCTCACCTCGCTCCCGCTCGCCTTCCGTCCGCACTGACCACCGACCGAACCATGGGGAGATTGGGCCGAACATGACCGCAGTGCGCGAACTGCTGGACCGGCTGACCGCGGACGGCATACAACTCTGGGTCCAGGACGGACGCTTGCGCTTCCGGCCCACCGGCGCCCTGACATCCGACCAGGTCGCCGAACTGCGTACCCACAAGGACGAGGTCGTCCGCCTGCTGACGCGGCCGGCCGACGCGCCCGGCGGCCTCTTCGACGCCCCGCGCCCGGAGGCCCTGCCGCTGTCGTACGGGCAGGAGAGCCTCTGGTTCCTCGACCGGCTCGGCCTCCAGGCCAGCTACAACGTCGGCACCACGCTCCGGATGGAGGGCGAGCTGGACACGCCCGCCCTGGTGCGGGCACTCGACGAGATCATGCGCCGGCACGAGGTGCTCCGCACCCGCTTCCGCGAGGACGACGGCGTGGTCACCCAGATCGTGACGGACGACGCGCGGATGCCGCTGGAGCGGATCGACCTCACCGCCGAGCCCGCCGAGGAGCGCGAGGCCCGCGCCCAGGCCCACCTCGACCGGCACTTCTCCACCCACTTCGACCTCGCCGCGGACCGGCTCGTCACCGCGCAGCTGATCACGCTCGGGGCCACCTCGCACATCCTCGCCGTCAACGCCCAGCACATCGTCGTGGACGGCGCGTCCATCGGCCGGATCTTCGGTGAACTCAAGGAGCTGTACGAGGCGCTCCGCGCCGGCCGGCCCTCCCCGCTGTCCGAACCGGCCGCCCACTTCGCCGACTACGCCGTGTGGCAGCGCGGCCCGGCCGTCGCCGAGGAGCACGCCCGGCAGCTGGAGTACTGGCGCGAGCGGCTCGCCGGCGCCCCCGAGGGGATCGACCTGCCGCTCGACCACCCCAGGGGCGAGCTGCCCGACTTCGCCGGCGCCAACGTGAGCTTCACCCTGCCGCCCGCCCTGTTCGACCGGCTGCGCGAGGTCGCCGCCCGCACCGGCGCCACCCCGTTCATGGTCGTGCTGGCCGCCTTCCACGTCCTGATGGGCCGCTGGTCCCGGCAGGACGACGTGTGCGTGGGCACCCCCGTCGACTGCCGCGCCCACCCCGAGACCGCCGAGATGATCGGCTACTTCGCCAACACCGTCGTCGTCCGCGCCGACCTCTCCGGCAACCCTCCCTTCACGCGGCTGCTCGACTCGCTGCGGGAGAGCGTCATCGGCGCCTACGACAACCGCCAGCTGCCCTTCGACCGGCTGGTGGCGGCGCTGCGGCCGGACCGCAGCCAGGTGAGGCAGCCGCTCTTCGACGTGATGTTCTCCTACCAGGGGCAGCAGGACTTCAGCCTGGAGGGGCTCGACGTCACCTTCGTCGACCAGCCCAGCACCACCGCCAAGTTCGACCTCTCCCTCTTCGTCTCCGAGACCGACGACGGCCTCTACGGCAGTTTCGAGTACGCCACCTCGCTCTTCGAGGCCCCCACCGTCGAGGAGCTGTCCCGGCTCTTCGTCCGCCTCCTCGAAGGCATCGCCGCCGACCCCGGCGCCCGCATCCTGGACCTGCCGCTGCTCACCCCGGCCGAGCGGCCCGAGCTCGTGACCGGCGGCGTCACCGGCCGGCTGCGCGAGGGCTCCCTCGCCGGCTGGTTCGAGGAGCGGGCCGCCGCCGCGCACACCGCCCCCGCGGTCGTGGACGGCGGACTCACCCGTACGTACGGGGAGCTGAACGCCCGGGCCAACCGGCTCGCCCGCGCACTGGTCCGGCACGGCATCGGCCCCGAGCGGATCGGCGCGGTGCTCCTGCCCCGCTCCGACCTGGCCGTCACCGCCTTCCTCGCGGTGCTCAAGAGCGGCGGTGTCTACCTGCCCGTCGACCCCGCCCTGCCGGCCGAGCGCGTCTCGGTGCTGCTCACCGACGCCCGGCCCGGGGTCGTCGTCACCGACGTGGCCGGCGCGGCGCTGCTGTCCGGCCACGACGTGCCCGTCCTCCTCGTCGACGAGGAGCTGTCGGCGTACGCGGGGGAGAGCACCGCCGACCTGCGTGACGCCGAGCGCACCACGCCCGTCACCGACGCCACCCCGGCCTACCTGCTCTACACCTCGGGCTCGACCGGGCGCCCCAAGGGCGTCGTCATGACCACCGGTGCCATGCTGAACATGATGGAGTGGCACTTCACCACCCTCCCCACCGGACCCGGCCGCGTCACCGCCCAGTTCACCGCCCTCAGCTTCGACGTCTCCGTCCAGGAGATGCTCTTCACCCTCCTTTCCGGAGCGGCCCTGGCGATCGTCCCCGAGGAACTGCGGCGCAGCCCCGAGCAGTTCACCGCCTGGCTCGACGACCGGCGGGTCACCGACCTCTTCGCGCCGAACGTCGTGCTCGAGCTGACCGCCCGTGCCGCGCTCGCCGCCGGCCGCCCGCTGCCCGCCCTCACCCACGTCGTCCAGGTCGGCGAGGGCCTCGTCCTCAGCGACACCCTGCGCCGGTTCACCGCCGCCGCCCCCGGCCGCCGGCTCCACAACCACTACGGTTCCACCGAGGTCCAGGTCGTCACCGCGCACGACATGGAGCCCGGCATCGACGGCTGGCCCGATGTCGCGCCGCTCGGCCAGTCCGTGCGCAACACCGTCGCGTACGTGCTCGACGAGGGTCTCGGCCTCGTCCCGCCGAACGTCCCCGGCGAGCTGTACGTCTCCGGCGCCTGCGTCGGCCGCGGCTACTTCGGCCGGCCCGCCCTGACCGCCGAGCGCTTCCTGCCCGACCCCTACGGGCCGCCCGGCGCGCGCATGTACCGCACCGGCGACCTGGTCCGCCGCCGCCGCGACGGCAGCCTGGAGTACCTCGGCCGCACCGACCACCAGGTCAAGATCCGCGGCATGCGGGTCGAGCTGGGCGAGACGGAGGCGACGCTGCGGCTGCACGAGGGGATCGGCGACGCCGTCGTGCTCGCCCACGCCGACGTCCTCGGCTCCCGGCAGCTCACCGCCTACGTCGTCCCCGCGGCCGCCGGGACGGCCCCCGCGCCCGCGGACCTGCGCGGCTGGCTCCTCGACCGGCTGCCGTCGCACGCCGTGCCCTCGCGTTACGTCGTCCTCGACGCGCTGCCCGTCAACCGCCACGGCAAGACGGACCGCAACGCCCTGCCCGCCCCGGACGACGCCCCCTTCGGCTCCGGCACCGAGTACCTCGCCCCCCGCACCGGCGGCGAACAGCTCGTCGCCGACATCTGGCGGGAGGTCCTGCGCGTCGAACAGGTCGGCGCCCACGACGACTTCTTCGCCCTCGGCGGCCACTCCCTGCTCGTCTCCCAGGTCCTCGCCCGGATCAGGAAGCGCACCGGCGCCGACCTCTCCGTGCGCGACTTCTACGCCGGGGCGACCGTCGCCCGCCTCGCCGGACTGGTCGCCGAGGCCGACGCGGTCCCCGACAGCGTCGTTCCCCGGCCGGCCGGCGCGCCCGCCGAGACGTCCTACGCCCAGCAGCGCATGGTCTTCCTCCACCTGCTCCAGCCCGACGGCGGCCTCTACAACGTCCAGATCCCGCTGGCCCTGCGCGGCCCGCTGGACCGGACGGCGCTCGGTGCCGCCCTCGACGAGATCGTCCGGCGCCACGAGGTGCTGCGCACCACCTTCGACCTCGCCGGCGAGAACATCGCACCGGTCGTCTCCGACGAGGCCGTCCTCCCCCTGGAGTTCCGCGACGTCAGCGGCGCCGACGACCCCGAGGCCGAGGTGCGGGCGCTGCTGCGGACCGAGGGCGAGACCGGCTTCGACATCCAGACCGGCCCCGTCGTCCGCGCCGTCGCCGTGCGGACCTCCCCCGAGGAGCACCTCCTCGTCTTCACCGCCCACCACATCGTCTTCGACGGCTACTCGGTGGCCGTCCTGGTCGAGGAACTGGGCACGCTGTACGAGGCGTACTTGCGCGCAGAGCCCTCGCCGCTGCCCGAGCCGGTCCTGCAGTACGCCGACTACGCGGGATGGCAGCGCCGCCGCCTCCAGGGCGGCCCGCTGCGCGACCACCTCTTCTACTGGAAGCAGTACCTCGCCGGCACCCCGCACGCCATCGAGCTGCCCACCGACCGGCCCCGGCCCGCCGTGCCCGACTTCGGCGGCGACGCCGTCGACTTCCGCGTCGACGCCGGTCTGACCGCGCGGCTGCGCGCCCTCGCGGGCAGGAACAGGGCCACCCTGTTCATGACCACCATGGCCGCGTACAGCGCCCTGATGCACCGGCTCAGCGGCCAGGACGACGTGTGCGTCGGCTTCTTCTCCGGCAGCCGGCCCACCGTGGAGACCGAGTCCCTCATCGGGCTCTTCGTGAACACGATCCCCGTCCGCTCCCGCGTCGTGCCCGGTCAGAGCTTCGGCTCCCACCTGGAGCGGGTCCGCGAGTCCGTCCTGCTCGGCGACGCCCACCGCGAACTGCCCTTCGAACTGCTCGTGGACGAGGTCCAGCCCGACCGGGACGTCTCCCGGCACCCCGTCTTCCAGGTCGCCTTCAGCTACTACGCGGCGGCCCCGCAGGAGTCCCGTACCACCGGCCCGGGCCTGCGGATCGCCCCGTCGTCGGCCTCGCCGGGCACCTGGGCGGCCAAGTTCGACCTGACGCTCTACCTGCGGGAGTCGGAGGACGGCGAGCTCCTCGGCGACCTGGAGTTCTCCACCGCCCTCTTCGACCGGCCCACCGTCGAACGGTTCGCCGCCTACTTCGTACGGCTCCTGGAGAGCATCGCCGAGGCCCCCGACACGGCGCTCGAAGCGCTGCCGATGCTCGGCGACGCCGAGCGGCGCCGGGTCCTGGACGACTGGAACGACACCGCCGCCGAGGTCTCCACGGGCACCCTTCCCGAACTGTTCCAGCGGCGCGCGGCGCTGGACCCGGCCGCCCCCGCCGTCCACTTCGAACAGACCACGCTCTCCTACGGCGAGCTGAACGCCGAGAGCAACCGCCTCGCCCGCCACCTGACCGCCCTCGGCATCGGCCCCGGCGACTTCGCCGCCATCGCCCTGCCGCGCACCGAACGCGTCCTCGTCGCCGTCCTCGCCGTCCTGAAGGCGGGCGCCGCCTACGTGCCGATCGACCCCGGCTACCCCGCCGACCGGATCGCCCTCATGCTGGACGACGCCCGGCCGGTGCTCGTCCTCACCTCCGAGCAGGCGAAGGACCGCGTCCCCGGCCCCGCCCGTCTCGTCCTCGACGCACCCGACACCCGTGCCGCCGTCGCCGCCCATCCCGGTCACGACCTGACCGACGCGGAACGCACCGCCCCGCTGGGCGCGCTCCACCCCGCGTACGCCATCTACACCTCCGGCTCCACGGGCCGGCCCAAGGGTGTCGTCGTCGCCCACCGCAGCGTCGCCAACCTGGCGGCCTGGGCGGGCGAGACCTTCACCCCGGCACAGCTGGCACGGGTACTGGCCGCGACCTCGCTCAACTTCGACGTCTCCGTCTTCGAGATGTTCGGCCCGCTGCTCAACGGCGGCTCCGTCGAGATCGTGCCGTCGCTGCTCAGCCTCGCCGACCCGCCCGCGGGCCCGTACACCGCCTCCCTGCTCAGCGGGGTGCCGTCCGCGCTGGCCCAGATCCACGGCACCGGCGGCCTGCACGCCGAGGCCGGCACCGTCGTCATGGCCGGCGAACCACTGTCCGCGAAGGCCGCCAACGACATCGGCGGCGCCGTCGGCGCGGGACTCCTCGGCAACCTCTACGGCCCCACCGAGTCCACCGTCTACGCCACCGCCTGGTTCACCCGCGACCGCGTCGAGGGCCTGCCGCCGATCGGCCGCCCGCTGCGCAACACCCGGACGTACGTCCTGGACGCGGCGCAGCAGCCGGTGCCGGTGGGCGTGGTCGGCGAGCTGTACCTGGCCGGCGAGGGCCTCGCCCACGGCTACCTGCACCGGCCCGGCCTCACCGCCGACCGGTTCGTGCCCGACCCCTACGGCGCGCCCGGCACCCGCATGTACCGCACCGGCGACCTGGTCCGCTGGACCGCGGACGGCGACCTGCTCTGCCTGGGCCGCGCCGACCACCAGGTGAAGGTCCGCGGTCACCGCATCGAACTCGGCGAGATCGAGGCCCACCTGGCCGACCACCCCGACGTGGACCAGGCCGTCGCCGGCGTGCAGCGGCTCCCCAACGGCGACCGCCGGCTCATCGCCCACGTCGTCTGCCACCGGACGGTCGGCGCCGACGCGCTGCGCGAGCACCTGGAGGCCAGGCTGCCCGGCTACATGGTCCCCGGCGCGTTCGTCCGGCTCGACGCGCTCCCGCTGAACATCAACGGCAAGGTGGACCGTTCCGCCCTGCCGGAGCCCGAGGACGAGGGCGGTGCGGACGGCGACCACGTGCCACCGGTCACCCCGCTGGAGAAGGAGCTGGCCGAGATCTGGGCCGACGTCCTGTCCCGGCCGCGGGTCGGCCTGACCGACAACTTCTTCGCCCTCGGCGGCCACTCGCTCCTCGTCACCCAGATGAGCGTCCGCATCCGGCAGCGCCTGGGCGTGGAGATCGGCCTGCTCGACATCTACACCACCGAGAACCTGGGCGAACTCGCCCGCACCATCGCCCGCGCGAACGGCATGACGCCGTGACCCACCCGTCCCGAAAGGGGAATGCAGTGTCCATCGAAGGGACTCCGGTCATGACGCCCGCCCAGAACCCGGTGGCGGTGCCCTTCCGGCTCCGCCCGCAGCTCCGGGAGCAGGCGTCGGAGACGGCCCGCCGGTACGGCGTGGGCGAACGCGCCGTCCTGCTCGCGGCCCTGCTCGCCACCCGCTTCCGGCACACCCGCCGCGAGCACGCCGAGATCAGGCTGTCGCCCGACGCGGAGCGGGCCGTCCCGCTGACCGTCGCCGGGGAGCTGACCTTCGCGGAGCTGCTCCGCGCGGCCGACAAGGGCCTCACCGACGGCCCCACGGCGGAGCCGGCCGACGACACGGCCTCCGGCGGGGCGGTCGAGCGGATGGTCCTCCAGTACGAGGAGGCTGCCGTACCGGTCCCGGGCGGCGACCACCTGCACTGCGTGGTCCGGGCCGTCGAGCCCGCGGTCGAAGGGGCCCTGGCCTGCGGGCGACTGCCCTCCGGCTGCACCGCCGAGGAGTGGACCGCCCGCTTCCTGACCCTGCTCGCGGACGCCGTCCGGCGCCCCGGGGCCCGCATCGACGAACTGGCGCTGCTGTCGCCGCAGCGGCAGGCCGCGCTGGCCGCCGAGGCCAACGCCACCTTCGAGGAGTACCGCGACCTGCGCACCCTGCACGGCGCGTTCGAGGAGACGGCTCGCCGCCACCCGGACGCCGTCGCGGTGGAGGCGGGCGGCCGGGCCACCACCTACGCCGAACTCGACGGCCGCGCCAACCTGCTCGCCCACACGCTGGCCGCCGCCGGCATCGGCGCCGAGAGCCTCGTCGCCGTCCGGGTCGAGCGCTCCGCCGACCTGGTCGTGGCCCTGCTCGCCGTCCTCAAGCGCGGCGCGGCGTTCGTCCCGCTGGTGCCGTCGCTGCCCGCCGAGCGGGTGGCCGTCATCACCGGTGACGCGCGGGTGGCCGCCGTCCTCGTGGACGGCTCCGGCACCGGCCCGCTCGACGGGCTCGGCGTGCCGCTGATCCCGGTCCCCGCCGAGGGCTCCGCCCCGGCCGCGCCCGAGGCGGAGGTGCCCCTCGACCAGGCGGCGTACGTCTACTACACCTCCGGCTCCACCGGCACCCCGAAGGGCGCCGTCCTCGACCACCGCTGCGCGGCGGGCCGTCTGGAGTGGCTGGGCCGCCGCTACGGCCTCCAGCCGGGCGACCGCGTGGTCCACAAGACGCCGCTCATCTTCGACGTGGCGATCTGGGAGATCTTCGGCCCGCTCGCCGCCGGCGCGACCATCCTCATGGCCGACCCGGGCGCCGAGTCCGACGTGGTGCACCTGAGCCGGCTGCTCTCCACCGAGCGCACCGTCTTCGCGCACTTCGTCCCGTCGATGCTCAACGCCTACCTCAACCTCGCCCCCGAGGTGGACTGCCCCGACCTGCGCTGGGTGCAGCTCTCCGGCGAGGCGGCCGGCACCCGTCTCCTCGAACGGTTCGCCGAGCGGTTCGACGCGGAGCTGCACAACCTCTACGGGCAGACCGAGACCTCCGAGGTGGCCGGCTGGGAGGGCCGTTCGTACGACGGCACCGGCGGGCTGCCCATCGGCCGCCGGCTCGGCATCTACCGCCTGTTCGTCCTGGACGAGGCGCTGCGTCCGGTGCCGCCCGGCGTCCCCGGCGAGCTGTGCGTCTCCGGCACCGGCGGCCTGGCCCGCGGCTACCTCGGCCGGGCCGGCCTGACCGCCGAGCGGTTCGTCCCGCACCCCTACCCGGTGGCGGACGGCGAACGGCTCTACCGCACCGGCGACCTGGTGACCGTCGACGCCGACGGCCTCGTCCAGTACCTCGGCCGCGTCGACAACCAGGTCAAGATCCGCGGCTGCCGGGTCGAGACCGGCGAGGTCGAGGCGGTGCTCGCCGGCCACGACGCCGTCCGCGAGTGCGCCGTCACCGTCTTCCGGGACGACTCTGACGACAACCAGCTCGCCGCGTACGTCGTCATCGGCGGCGACGGAACCGTCGAGGAACTGGCCGCCTTCGCCGAAGCGCGGCTGCCCGGCTTCATGCTCCCCGCCGTCTACGTCCGCCTCGACGCGCTCCCGCACACCCCGTCCGGCAAGCTGGACCGGCTGCGGCTGCCCGCGCGCTCCCTGGACGACCGGCAGGCCCGCGCCGGGGACGACGCGCCGCACACTCCCCTGGAGGAGCAGGTCGCGGAGCTGTGGCGGGAGGTGCTCGGCGTGGAACGGATCGGCCGTACCGACAACTTCTTCGCCGTCGGCGGCAATTCGCTGAAGTCGCTGCAGCTCCTCAACCGCGTCAACGCGACCTTCGGCGTGCAGGTCTCCGTACGCGACTTCTTCGCCCTGCCGACGGTCGAGGGCATCGCGGACGGCGTCGAACGGGCCCTGACCGAACTGGTCGCCGGGCTCTCCGACGAAGAGGCCGCTATGCTGCTCGGCACGCTCTGAGCGGCTCGCGAACGACGGGCGGCGGACAGAACGGCCGGGAGGGCTTGGTCTTGAGTGCACACGGGCCCGGGGTCCGGATCGAGGGCGCCACGGAGAACAACCTCCGCGACATCGACGTGACCCTGTCCGAGGGCGTCACCGCGGTCGTCGGCGCCTCCGGGTCCGGCAAGTCCTCCCTCGTCTTCGACACGCTCCACCGGGAGGCCAGGCACCGCTTCCTGGCCACCCTCGCGGGTGCCCCGGCCGCCGCCGCGGCCCGGGCGGCCCGCGTCCGCGCCGTCCACGGGCTGCGGCCGGCCGTCGCCGTCGGCCAGAACGTCCTCAACCGCAACCCCCGCTCCACCGTCGCCACCGCCGCCGGCGTCCACCCCTTCCTGCGGGTGCTCTTCGCCCGGTTCGCCGTGCTGCGCTGCCCGGGCTGCGCGGAGGTCACCGAGACGGTGACGGCCGAGGAACAGCTCTCCTTACTCCGGGCCACCGCCGCGTCGGGACCCGTCGAGGTGGTCGCCCCGCTCACGCGCGGCGCCCTCGGCACCCACACCCGCCTGCTGGCCGGGCTGCGCGAGCGGTACGGGCCCGGGGAGGTCACCGTCGACGGCCGGCCCTGGTCCGGCGACCCGCTCGACCCCGGCCGGCCCCACGACATCGCCGTCCGGGTCGGCTCGCTCACCGCCGCCGCCGACGCCCGGGCCGCCCGGCGGCTCCTGGACGAGGTGGCCGCGCTCGGCTGCGTCCAGGTCTCCTTCCGTACGGCGGCCGGGACGCGGACGCTGTCCCGCGCCCGGCTCTGCGCCTCCTGCGGGGCGCCGCTGCCCTCGGTCCGGCCGCAGGACTTCCGGGCCGGCGGTCCGCACACCGAGGCGTACGAACTGGCCGGCCTGACGCTGCCCGCCCTGCTCCGGCTCGATGCCGACCGGGCCCGGCAGGCGCTGGCCGGCGCCGCGCTCCCCGCCCACGCGGGCACCGCCCTGCGGCACGTCCTGCGCCGCCTCGACGCGCTCGTCTCCCTCGGCCTCGGCTACCTCGCCCTCGACCGCTCCTCGCCCACCCTCTCGCGCGGCGAGGCCCAGCGCCTGCGCATCGCCGTCCTCCTCGCCAACGACGTCGAGGACCTCCTGCACATCCTGGACGAACCCACCATCGGCCTCGGCGCCGCCCAGGTCGCCCGCCTGATGGACGAACTGTGCAGACTCCCCGGCCCGGTCGTCCTGGTGGAACACGACCGCACCGCCGTCGCCTCCTGCGACCACGTCGTGGAGATCGGCCCCGCCGCCGGCTCCGGCGGCGGCCGCGTCGTCTTCGAGGGCACTCCGGCCGACCTCTGGCGCGCGGACACGGTCTCGGGCCGCTGGTTCTCGGGCCGCGAACGCCTGACGGCGCCTCAGGCGGCGGGGACCGGCACCCGGTGGCTCACCGTCCGCGACGCCCGCCACCACAATCTCGCCGGGTTCGACTGCGCCTTCCCCGTCGGCGCCCTGACCGTCGTCACCGGGCCCTCCGGGGCCGGGAAGACCACGCTCGTACGGGACGTGCTCGTCGCCTCCCTGGAGGCGGGGGAGCCGCGCGGGTGCGCCGCCCTCGAAGGGGAGGCGATCGTCCCGCTCACCGTCGACCAGTCGCCGATCGGGGTCAACCCCCGCTCCAACCCGGCCACGTACACCGGGCTCGCGGACCGCGTGCGGGCCGTGCTCGCCGAAGCGACCGGGCTGGCCGCCGGCACGTTCTCGTTCAACCGCTCCGAGGGCGCCTGCCCCGCCTGTGCCGGTATGGGATCCGTCGAGGTCAAACTGCGCTTCCTGCCCTCGGAATGGGTGCTGTGCGAGGCGTGCGGAGGACGCCGG
The DNA here is from genome assembly GCF_040704595.1 of Streptomyces sp. NPDC046870. Taxonomy (NCBI): domain Bacteria; kingdom Bacillati; phylum Actinomycetota; class Actinomycetes; order Kitasatosporales; family Streptomycetaceae; genus Streptomyces; species Streptomyces sp. NPDC046870. Next base: position 17,130 of record NZ_JBEYXM010000017.1, on the reverse strand, counting down.
TTCAGCGCCGAGGCGCTCGCCGTGCGCGCCGAACTGCCCGACGGGAACGCCTACTCCGTGGACGAGATCCACGACCTCAGCGTGCGCGACGCCCTGCCGCTCTTCGGCCACGACGCCCGCGCCCGCCGCATCATCCAGGCCCTGCTCGACGTGGGCCTCGGCTACCTGCGGCTCGGGCAGCCCTCGCCCACCCTCTCCGGCGGCGAGGCCCAGCGCGTCAAGCTGGCCAAGCAGATCGCCGCCACCCGCCCCGCGCAGCTGGTCTACCTGGACGAGCCGACCACGGGACTCCACCCGGCCGACGTGCCCCGGCTCGCCGCCCTGCTGCGCCGTCTCACCGACCGCGGCTGCACGGTCGTCGTCGTGGAGCACAACCGCGACATCGCGGCGATGGCCGACTGGTCCGTCCGGATCGGCCCGGGCAGCGGCCCGGACGGCGGACGGCTGCTGCACGCGGGACCGCCCGAGCCGCCCGACGCGCCGCCGGTCCGCCCGCCGGCCGCCCCGGCCCGCCGCCCGCGCCCCGCCCGTACCGCCGTGGAGATCAGGGGCGCCCGCGCCAACAACCTCCGTGACGTCTCGGTCGACATCCCCAAGGGCGCGATGACCGCCGTCGTCGGCGTCTCCGGTTCCGGCAAGTCGTCCCTCGTCCGCGACGTCCTCGAAGCGGAGGCCACGCGCAGGCTGCTGGAGTCCCTCTCGCTCTACGAGCGCCAGTCGGTGCGGGAGGGCCCGGAGGCCGGGGCCGCCTCCCTCACCGGGCTCGGCCCCACCCTCGCCGTCGGCGCCGACGGGCGGGCGCCCGGCCTGCGCAGCACCGTCGGCTCCACCACCGACCTCAGCCCGCACCTCGGCGTGCTCCTCGCCTACGCGGGCGTCCGCCGCTGTCCCGACTGCGGCGGTGAGCAACGGCGTTCGAGTCACCGGCCGGCCAGCCCCTGGACCTGCGCGGACTGCGGGCACCCCGGCCCGCCGGCCGAACCACCGGACTTCTCGCCCCTGCGCTACGAGGCGGCCTGCCTGCGCTGCCACGGCATGGGCACCATGGCCGTGCCCCGCGTGGAGCGCCTGATCCACCGGCCCGAACGGGCGCTGTGCGACGGCGCGATGTACTCCCCGGGCTTCTATCCGCGCTCGTACCTCTCGAAGCCCGCCAACGGCGGTTACTGGATGCTCCTCGCCCTCGGCGAGCGGTACGGCTTCGACCCCGAGCGCACACCGTGGCGGGAGATGAGCCCGCGGGCCCAGGAGGCGTTCCTCTTCGGCCAGGAGGAGGTCACCCTCTCCTCCGAGGCCCGGGTCACCCCCTCGGCCACGGTCGTCTGGCGCGGCGTCTTCCGCATCATGGACGGCTGGGACGTCGGCGGCCTCTACACCGAGCGGGTGCCCTGCTCCTCCTGCGCGGGCGGCCGGCTGCGCCCGGAGTTCCTCGACCGGCGGGTGGCCGGGATGAACCGCTACGACCTGCACCACCAGCCGGTCGACGCCGTACGCGACGCGCTCGCCGGGCTGCGGCTCCCGGACGGCGCGCCGGGCTGGGCGGTCCGCTCGCACGCCGTCGTCCTGCGCCGCCTCGGCTTCCTCGGCCGCGTCGGCATCGGCCACCTCCACCTGGACCGGATGGCCAACACGCTCTCCGCCGGCGAACTCCAGCGGGTCCGGCTGACCGCCCTCCTCGGCGCCGAACTCACCGGCATGACCATCCTGCTGGACGAGCCCTCGCGCGGTCTGCACCCGCGTGAGGTCGACGTGCTCGGCGCGGTCCTGGAGGAGCTGCGCGACCACGGCAACACGGTGATCCTGGTCGACCACGACACGCGCCTGGTCGCCCGGGCCGACCACCGGATCGTGATGGGACCCGGGGCCGGCCGGCACGGCGGCACCGTCGTCGCGGCCGGCAGCGCGGACCGGGTGCGCGAGGACCCCATCGCGCGCCTCCTTCTGGAGCGCCCGCTGCCCGCACGCGCCGCCGGGCCGCGTCGCGAGCCCACCGGCTGGATGACCGTCCGCAAACCCGCCGAGAACAACCTCGACGGCCAGGACGTGCGCATCCCGCTCGGCGTGCTCACCGGGGTCTGCGGGGTCTCCGGCTCCGGCAAGTCGACGCTGGCCCTCGGCATCGTGGCCCGCGCGCTGGCCCCCAGGAGGCTGACCACCTCGGCCGCCGCGACACCCGTGGCGCCCGGAGCGCACGAGGGCATCGACGGCGCCCCGAAGCAGGTCCGGCACACCGACCAGAGCAGCGTCGGGATCACCTCGCCCGGCGCCTTCCTGAAGGTGCTCGGCCCGCTGCGCGAGGCGTACGCCGACTGTGCCCCGGCCCGGGAACGCGGCCTGGTCGCGGCCGACCTCCAGCCCCGCTGCGACGGCTGCAAGGGAAAGGGCAGCGTCGCCGAGGACATGGGCTTCATGCCGACCGTCCACCGGCCCTGCGACGCCTGCGGCGCGACCGGCTACCGTGCCGAGGCGCGCGAACTGTCCGTGCGCGGCCACAGCCTGCCCGAACTGGAGCGGCTGAGCATCGAGGAGGTGCTCGGGCTGTGGCCGGACGTGGAGGCGGTCGCCGCCCCGCTGCGCGGTGCCGTGGAGCTGGGCCTCGGCTACCTGACTCTCGGCCAGGGCCCCGGCACCCTCTCCGGCGGCGAGCGCCAGCGGCTCAAGCTGGTGCGCGAGATCACCGGCGCGCCCGGCCGGCCCGCCCTGCACATCCTGGACGAGCCCACCACCGGTCTCCACGACGCCGACGTGGAACTCCTGGTGGAGGCCCTCGACGGCCTGGTGGCCCGGGGGCACGGCGTCCTCGTCGTCGACCACGATCCCCGGCTCCTCGCCTGCTGCGACCGGCTGCTCGAACTGGGCCCCGGCGGCGGGCCGGAGGGCGGCGTGGTCGTCGCCCAGGGCACCCCCGAGGAAGTGGCCGCCGGGGACACGCCCACCGCCCCGTACCTGCGTGAGGTGCTGTCATGACCAAAGGCGCGTGGCCGCTGCTGTGCGACCCCTCCCCGGCGCTGCGCTGCCGCGTCCTGACCGAGCTGCTCGACGTGGCGGACGACGACCCGGAGCTGGCCGACCTGCTGCCGCGCCGCGCGGAGGACCCGGAGGCGCGCGCCTTGCTGGCGGAGGAGCCCGACGGGCTCCAGCCGCTGGCCCACCTCCTCGGCCGCCTCGGCCGGCTCGGCTTCGACCGGGGCCACCCCCGGGTGGCGGAGCTGGTCGAGCGGGTCTTCGCCCGGCAGAGCGCCGACGGCTCCTTCCCGTTGGCGGAGTTCCGCACCGACGACCGCTACACGATGATCCCGCTCCAGGTGTCCGTACCGCTGCGGGGCCTCGGCGCCGTCGGCGCCGCGACCGACCCCCGGGCCGAACGCGCCTACGAGTGGCTGCTCGCCCAGCGCGCCGAGGACGGCTCGTGGCCCACGGGCCTCGTCGCCGGCCAGCCCGGCAGCGTCCCCGGCTACCGCAGGCTGCCCGGCTCGCCCGGCTGCCGCGCCAACACCGAGGCCGCCCTCGCCGCCCTCGTCCACCACCCCGGGCGCGCCCGCTCCGAACCGGCCCGCCGCGCCGCCGACCTGCTGCTGCGCCGCGAGACCCGCGACGAATGGGCGCTGGGCACCGAGATCGCCCGGCTCCACGGCCGGGAGCGCGCCGCGGGCTTCATCTCCCTGCACTCCCGCTTCGACCTCGCCTTCGTCCTGGAGCTGGTCTCCCGTACGGGCGTCTCCGCGCGGGACCCCCGGGTCGCCGGCCTGACGGCCTTCCTGGAGGGGCTGCGCGGCCCGGCCGGACTCTGGGAGCACCCGGCCCATCCGGAACTGAGCCGCTGGCTCACCCTCGACCTCCTCGCCGCTCTGCGCCGCCTCGACGGCGGCGGGTGGAGCGGTGAGGGGCCGCGCCTGCGCTTCCGCGTCGGCGACGTTCCCGTGAAACACCACTGATTCCGCCGCCGGCGCCGTGGCGCCCCCTGTCCGCGCTGTTCGACTGAAAAGCTTGGCCAGTCGAATTCGACCGGGGATCGGATAGCTTCTTTCTCGTCTTCCAGAAGTGCTTCCGTTTCCTGTGTGGGGTGTGAACAGGTGAGTCAGCTCAGTGCCGGACAAGCCCAGCTTCTCGAAATGCTCCGCAATCGGAAAGCGGAAAAGGCCGAGGTCTCGATTCCGAAAGTGGAGCAGGGCGCCAGAGTTCCGCTGCTTCCCGCACAGGCTCGTATCTGGTACTTCACCAGGCGTTTCCCGCAGAGCACGGAATACAACCTCTTCGACGCCGTCACCCTCGCGAAGGCTCCCGACCGGGAGCGGCTGACCGCCGCCGTCCGGACGCTGACCGAGCGTCACGACGCGCTGCGGCTGCGGATCGTCGAGGTGGACGGCGAGCCCGTGCAGGAGGACTGCGGCGTCCCCGCGCCGCCGGTGCTCTGGCACGACCTGCGCGACCTCGGCCAGGAGGCCGCCGAGGCCCGTGCCGCCGCGATCGTCCAGGAGGCGGCGGCGCGTCCGCTGCGCACGGACGAGGCGCCGATGTTCCGGGTCCTCGCGCTGCTCCTGCCGGACGGCCGCGCCGTGCTCGCCCTCGGCTTCCACCACGTGATCATCGACCACTGGTCGGTCGGCCAGGTCATGGGCGAGCTGACCCGCCTGCTGGCCGGGCACGAGCTGCCGCCCGCCCACGGCATCGGCTACCTCGACTACGCCGCCGCCCAGGCCCGGAGCCTCGACCCGGCCCGCGAGGAACGCGAGCTGGCGTACTGGAAGGAGCGGCTCGGCGGCGAGCTGCCCGTGCTCGACCTGCCCAAGGACCGGCCCCGGCCGGCCACCGAGACGCGCGGCGGCGAGCTGGTCGGCTTCCACGTCGAGGCGCCGCTCGCCGACCGGGTGCGCCGCTTCGCCGCGGCCGAGAACACCTCGGTGTTCGTGGTCCTGCTCGCGGCCTACCAGACCTTCCTCTCCCGGCTCACCGGCCAGCAGGACGTCGTCGTCGGCTCGCCGCTCGCCGGCCGCGACGACGAGACCGCCGAGAAGATCGTCGGCTGCTTCGTCAAGCCGGTCGCGCTCCGCGGCGACCTGTCGGCGGCGCCCGCCTTCCGCACGCTGGTCCAGCAGACGCAGCGGACCGTGCTGGAGGCCCAGGACCACCAGATGGTGCCGTTCGAGCGGGTCGTCGCCGAGCTGGGCGTCGTCCGCACCCCCGGCGTCAACCCCGTCTTCCAGACCATCTTCGGCTTCCAGGACGGCGTCATGGTCGACGCCGAGGCCGGCGGCGGCTCCCTCGCGTCCCTCGACACCAAGTCGGCCCGCACCGACCTGTCGTTGTCCGTCACCGACGAGGGCGGGCGCCTGCGCGGCCTGCTGGAGTACTCCTGCGACCTGTTCCACCGCTCGACGGTCGAGCGGTTCGGGCAGATGTACCTCGACCTGCTCGACGCCCTCCTCGACGCACCCGGCACCAGTGTCGCCGACGCCCCGCTGCTCACCGAGGACGGCCGCCGCCACGTCCTGCACGGCCTCAACGCGTACGCGAAGCCGGACATCGCGTACCGGACGCTGGCCGAGCCGTTCGAGGAGCAGGTCCTGCGCACCCCCGACGCCGTCGCCCTCATCGGGGAGGAGGGCGAGGTCACCTACGCGGAGATGAACGCGCGCGCCAACCGCCTCGCCCACCACCTGCGCGACCGGGGCGTACGGCCCGGCGGCAAGGTCGCCGTCTGCATGGACCGCGGCTTCGCCATGGTGATCGCGCTGTACGCCGTCGCCAAGACCGGCGCCGCCTACGTGCCGATGGACCCCGAGCTGCCCGACGGCCGCATGGAGTTCATGCTCGCCGACACGGAACCCCAGCTGGTCCTCGCCGACGAACTCGGCGCCGGACAGCTCCCGGAGGGGCCCTGGCCCGTGCTGCGCCTCACCGGCGACGAGCGTCCCTGGGAGGAGTGCCCGAGCGACAACCTCACGGTGCCGACCCGGCCCGACGCGCTCGCCTTCCTGCTCTACACGTCCGGCTCGACCGGCCGCCCCAAGGCCGTGGCCTACCCCGTCGACGGCGCCCTCGCCAACATCTTCTGGCTCCAGCGGTACTACCCCTTCGGCCCCGGCGACGGCAACATCCTCAAGACCTCGTACGGCTTCGACGTCTCCACCTGGGAGCTGTACTGGCCGCTGTACTACGGCGCCCGCCTCGTCGTCGCCCGCCCCGGCGGCCACCGCGACCCCGAGCACCTGCTCGACCTGACCGAGCGGTACCAGGTCACCACCCTCTTCTTCGTCCCCACGATGATGGAGGTCTTCCTGGCGGCCGCCCCGCCCGGCAGCTGCCGCTCCCTGCGCCGGGTCGTCATCGGCGGCGAGGAGGTCAAGCCCCGGCTGCGCGACGCCTTCCACGCCCACTTCGACGCCGACCTCGTCAACTGCTGCGGCCCCACGGAGGCCGGCACCGTCGTGGAGGGCGTCATCCCCCGGGAGCCCGGCGTCCCGGTCCTGCCGCTCGGCCGGCCCTGCGACAACTTCCGCGTCTACATCCTCGGCCCCGACCTGGAGGTCCTCCCGGTCGGCGTCCCCGGCGAGATGTACATCGGCGGCGAGACCGGCCTCGCGCACGGCTACCACAACCGCCCCGCCCTGACCGCCGAACGGTTCCTGCCCGACCCCTTCGGCCCGGTCGGCCAGCGGATGTACCGCACCGGCGACCTGTGCCGCTACCGCGAGGACGGGGTGATCGAGCACCTGGGCCGCATCGACCGCCAGGTCAAGGTCAGGGGCCTGCGCATCGAGCTCTCCGAGATCGAGTCGGTCATCCGCGACCACCCCGACGTCCACGCCTGCGTCGCCCTGGCCCCCGGCGCCTTCGACGGCCGCATCGCCGCCTTCGTCGTGCCCGAGCCGGGCCACGAGCCCGTCCCGCGCGAACTGGAGCGGCATGCCCGCCACCACCTGCCGACGCACATGGTGCCCGCGGCCGTCGTCACCGTCGACCACATCCCGTACAACGTCAACGGAAAGATCGACGACAAGGCCCTGCTCGAACAGCTCGGCAGCGAGGCCGCCGGCGGCTCCACGGAGCTGGTCGGGCCCGAGGGCGAGACGGAGACCCGGCTCGCGGCCGTCTTCCGCGAGGTGCTCGGCATCGAGACGCTCAGCGTCACCGACGGCTTCTTCTCCCTCGGCGGCCACTCCCTGCTGGTCTTCAAGCTCATCGCCGCCTGCGGCCGGGAGCTGGGCGTCCGGCCCACCGTCGGCGACGTGTTCGCCGCGCCCTCCGTCCGCGAACTCGCCGTCCGCCTCGGCACGGCCCGCGAGGAGGGCCCCGGCGACGACGTGCTCGTCCCGCTCGTCCGCCCCCAGGGCCGGCCCGTCGTCCTCCTCGTGCACGGCGCCGGCGGCTCCGTCCTGCCCTTCCACGCGGTCGCCCGGGGCCTCGCCGGCCACTACGACGTGTACGGCCTCCAGGCCGCCGAGGACCCGCGCGGTGTCACGACCATCGAGGAGATGGCGGACCGGTACGTCGCCGCCGCCGACGCCGTACGCGGCACCCGCCCGGTCTTCCTCGCCGGCTGGTCCGTCGGCGGCTGCGTCGCCCTGGAGATGGCCCGGCGGTGGCAGGAGCGTGACGTGGAACTCGCCGGCGTCGCCCTGCTCGACTCCTGGCTGCCGCCCGCCGCCATCGGCGACCCGCCCGCCGCCGAGCAGGCCCGCGCCGCCTTCACGGCCATGGACCTGCTGAAGGGGGAGGGCGACGTGACGGCCCGGCCGGCCGGGCTCCCCGAGGAGGCCGGGCACATCCCCGCCCTCCTGGAGCGGCACCGCGCCGCCTTCCTCGCCTACGCGCCCGAGCCGTACAAGGGCGAGGTGCGTCTGCTGCGGGCGGCCGACCCGTACCCCGATCCCCGGATCGCCTTCCCCGCGATCCTGCGCGGAGAGGACCACGGATGGCGGGAACGGATCTCGGGGCTCTCCTTCCGTGAGATCCCCGGGAACCACTTCACCCTCGTCTCCGAGAAGAATTCGGCGGACCTCGCCGATGTCATCCACGAAATCGTCGACGAGACGCTCTCGTTCAGCGAAATCTAGGAATCTGGAGTAGTCGTGACTGATATCGAAATCAGCGCAGACGCGCGCGGCGCACTCGACGAGCGAGTCGATCTGGAGATCGCCGAGGCCGGACTCGGCCGCGCCGACAACCGCTTCTTCAGCTTCGCCCGGGGATTCGAAACGGAGGATTTCCGCGGCCCGCTCGCCGTCGCCCACCAGTGGCGCGCGATGACCAAGGCGTTCATGTTCACCACCCTGGCCGGACTCGGCGTGACAGCTCGCGCCCTGACCGCTCAGCAGTCCCCGTCCCGCGACGTCCTGGCCGCCTTCCAGACCATCTTCCGCGTCATCGGCGACGACCTGGACAACCTCGCCCCGGTCTTCGGCGCGGTCGCCCCCAAGGGGCCCGCCGGAGCCCACTACGTGTGGTGGGAGGACTCCATCATCACGCCGTTGTCGGAGCACGTCGACGAGGCCGGCCGGAAGTCCGCCGCCGAACTGCCCGAGGGCGTCGTGCGCCTCATCGAGAACATGGAGCGCTTCGCGGACTCGCCGCTCGGCGCCGCCGTCCAGCTGCGGGTCGTCGAGACGATCGCGCTGGACATCGCCGTCGCCTTCCGCCGCGTCTACGGCAAGCTGGAGGTGAACGGCGAGCGCCTCTTCCCCGAGACCGAGGACCTCGCCTGGATCGACTCGCACATCAAGGCCGAGACGATGCACGCCGCCCAGGTCAGCGACGACGAGACCGGCATGACCTTCCTCGTCACCACCAAGGCCGAGGCCCGCACCTTCGCCGAGATGACCGCCGAGTACTCCGCGAGCTGGGCCGGCGCGCTGAACGCCTTCGCCGACTCCCTCGGCCTGCCCCCCACCGTCGCCGCGACCCGGGCGGCCTGACATGCGCTCTCATCGCATCGCCGCGCTCACCCTCGACGAGGAGCGGCTCGCCGCCGACCTCGCCGTCTCCGAGGGGTTCGCCTACAACGACTCCTACGCCGACTTCGTCAGCACCGGCCTGCTGCGCAGCACCATGCTGTGGAACCGCAGCGGCAGCCTGGAGGAGGACTCCCTCGGCGACTACGAGGGCTCGGCGCGGCCCACCCCCCACGGCGAGGCGCTGACCTACGTCAGCGAACTCATCGGCCGGCTCTTCCACACCCGGTACCTCAAGTACGCGCGCTTCATGCGGCTCGCCGGCGGCAGCCTCTACGTGCCGCACCGCGACTTCCTGGAGCTGAAGGCCGACATGGTGCGGGTCCACCTCCCGCTCCAGACCGACGACAACGTCTACGCCTCCGAGGAGAACACCGTCTTCAGGATGCGCCGGGGCGAGCTGTGGTGCCTCGACGCCACCCGGACCCACTCCGTCGGCTCCTTCTCCGACCGCGACCGCGTCCACATCGTCTGCGACTTCACCGCCGACAGCCTCCGGCAGGTCCTCGCCTTCGACACCCCGGACGAGCCGGACATCCCGGCGGGCAACATCGCCGAGCGCCCGCCCCTCGACGACGCGGGCCGCAAGGCGCTGCTCGGCCTCGCCGACGTCGTCGACGAGCACAACTACCAGGAGATCCAGACCCTCCTGATCAAGCAGCACTTCACCACCGGCATATCCGGCGACGACGTCTTCGCACTGCTGAAGGAGATCGCGGCCGGCAGCGGCCGGGACGACCTGCTCGGCCGCGTCACCGCCCACGAGGAGTACTGCATGGTCAGCCGGTAGCCCGACGCGTCGCACACGCCAGGCCCTGGGACCGCACGACGGAAGGGGACCGCACTCCATGCGGTGGAACGGAATCTATCTCAACGCCTGCGGTGCGGTTCTCGGCCGCGGCGAGGAGACCTCGGTCGCGGTGGCCGAGGGACGGTACGACGCGGCGGAGGCGGAGGCCGACGGCTTCCTCTCCATCAGCGTGGCCGACGACGGCCCCGCCGTCGAACTCGCGGTCAAGGCCGCCGACCTCACCATGGGACGCGCCACCGTGGAGCCCGACGACATCGACCTCGTCGTCCACTCCAGCTGCCATCACCAGGGCCTCGACCACTTCGCCCCCGCCTCCTACGTCCAGGGCCGCACCATCGGCGGCCGGGCCGCCGCCGTGGAGGTCAAGCAGTACTCCAACGGCGGCCTGGCCGCCCTGGAGATCGCGGCGGCCTGTCTGACCACCCGGCCGAAGAAGTCCGCCGCCCTGCTCACCACCAGCGACGTGTTCGCCCTCCCCGCCTTCGACCGCTACCGGTCCGACAAGGGCGTGGTCTTCGGTGACGGCGGCACCGGGCTGGTGCTCTCCCGGCGGGGCGGCGTGGCCCGGCTGCTCTCCACCGCCGTCATCAGCGACGGCACCTACGGGGCCGTCTACCTCGGCAACAAGCCCTTCGAGGACGCACCGGCCGACGGCGACGGGCCGGTCGACCTCCGCGCCCGCCGCGACGAGTACCTCCTGGAGAACGGCGAACTCCTCCTGAAGATCGTCCAGTCGCTCACCGAACGCCAGCAGGAGAGCGTCTCCGTGGCGCTCGCCGACGCCGGGCTCAGCGCCGGCGACATCGACCGCTGGGTCCTCACCAACGTCGGCCGCACCCTGGACGACGTCGACTTCCGGGCCATGTTCGGCATCGAGGACGCCAGGACCACCTGGGAGTGGGGCCGCAGGGTCGGGCACATCGGCGCCGCCGACCAGATCGCCGGACTCACCCACCTGCTGGAGACCGGCCAGGTCGTCCCCGGCGACCGGGTGGCGCTCTGCGGCATCGGCATGGGCTTCACGTACGCCTGCGCCGTCGTCGAGATCCTCGAACAGCCCCGGTGGGAGGCCGCCGCGTCATGACCGGACCGCCGTACGCCCCGGCGTCCCTCCCCGGGGACGACCTTCTGGACCGGATCCGCGCCCTGCGCGACTCGCCCGCGGCCACCGACACGGGACTCGGGCACGAGCTCGGCGTCGTCACGGACCCCCTGCTGCTGCACGAGGCCGGCCGGCTGCTGGAGGGCGTCGCGGCGGCCCGGCTGACCCGCGCGCCGGCCACCCGCGTCAGCACCCTGCGGGTCGCCGTCGCCGCCACCTTCACCGCCGACGACGTCGTCCCCCTGCTGCGCGCGGCGCTGCTGGCCGGCGGTATCGACGCGGAGCTCCACCTGTGCCCCTACGACCAGCTCGGCGTCCAGCTCACCGACCCGGCCTCCGCCCTCGCCGAGTTCGCGCCCGAGGTGACGCTCTGCCTCCTGGACGCCGGGGCCCTGCTGCCGCGCGACTGGGACCCGTCCGCCCTGGACGGCGTCCGCGCCGCCGTGTGCGACCGCGTCGACGCCCACACGGCCGCCGCCGCCGGCTTCGCCGCCCGCACCGGCTCCGCCGTCCTCCTCCACACCGTGCCACTGCCCCGCCCCGACCGGCGGAGCGTCATCAGCTTCCGGGGCGGGGCGGCCCTCGGCCGGATCTGGCGCGAGGCGAACATCGCGCTCCTCGCCGCCGGCGAGACCCACGACGGGGTCTACACCGTCGACCTGGAGGCACTCCTCGCCGACGTGCCCGGCCCGGTCCGCGACGAACGGCAGTACCGGTTCGGCCGGCTGGCGTGGACACCGGCCGCGCAACTGGCCCACGCCCGTGAGGCCGCCGCCTTCTGCCGGGCCGTCGCGGGCCTCGGCCGCAAGGTCCTCGTCCTCGACCTCGACAACACGCTGTGGGGCGGCGTCCTCGGCGACGACGGCCCCGCCGGCATCGAACTCGGCACGGTCTACCCCGGCGACTGCTACACCGACCTCCAGCGCCGGGCCCTGGCCCTGCGGCGCCAGGGCGTGCTCCTCGCCGTGTGCAGCAAGAACGAACGCGCCCTCGTGGAGGAGACCCTGGCCGGCCACCCGGACATGGTGCTGCGTCCGGACGACTTCGTCGCCGTCGTCGCCGACTGGCAGCGCAAGGACCTGCACGTCGCCGCCCTCGCCGAGGAACTCGCCCTGGGGCTCGACGCGTTCGTCTTCGCCGACGACAGCCCCTTCGAGTGCGGCATGGTGGCCGGCTCCCTGCCCCAGGTCGACGTCGTGGCCCTGGACGGCGACCCGGCCTGCCACTCGGCCAGGCTCCTCGAACCCGCCCGCTTCGCCCAGCTCGGCGTCACCGCCACCGACGCCGAACGCACCGCGCTCTACCGTGGCCGGCGCGAACGCCACCGGCTGAGCACCACGCACGAGACGGCGGAGGAGTATCTGCGGGCCCTCGGCATCCACGTCACCGTCGGTCCCGCAGACGCGTACACCCTGCCCCGGCTCGTCCAGCTCGAACAGCGCACCAACCAGTTCAACATGACCGGCCGCGCCCACGGAGAGGCCCTCACCCGGCGGCTCGCCGGCGACCCCGGGCACCTCGTGCTCGCCGTCGAGGTCACCGACCGCTTCGGCGGCGAGGGCGTGGTCGGCGGTGTCTGGCTGGACCGGGGCCCGGACCGGTGGACCGTGCGCAACCTGGTCCTCAGCTGCCGGGTCCTCGCCCGGGGCGTCGAGCGGGCCGTCCTGCAGTACGTCGCCGACACCGCCCGTGCCGCCGGGGCCGCCGTCCTGGAGGCCCGGTTCCGTCCGACCGCCCGCAACGCGCCCGCCGCGACCCTCTACCCCTCCGCCGGCCTCACCCGCGCCGAAGGACCCGCCGGCGACGACGAGACCGTCCGCCACGAGGCCCGTCTCGACCGGCTCCCCACCCTGACCCCCGACTGGATCACCCTGGTCGCCAAGGAGGCCCCGGCCCATGTCTGACACGATGACCACCCTGCGACCCCTCGTCGCCCGCGTCTCCCACCACCCCGCCGAGTCCCTCGCCCCCGACACCCGCTTCACCGCCCTCGGCAGCTGGGGCAGCCTGGCGGCGATGCGCCTGCTGGCGGCCGTCGAGCAGACGTACGGCGTGCAGCTGGACCTGCGCGCGTACATGAAGCTGGAGACGGTCGGCGAGCTGGCGTCGGAGATCTCCACCCGCCTCTCCGGAGGGGCCGAGACCCATGCGGGGTGAGCCTGCGGGCCGGGCCGGCCCCCGCGCGGGCGGCCCGCCGTGATCCTCGGTGTCGACCACGTCGGCCTCGCCACCGCCGAGCCCGCCCGGGCCGGGGAGCAGCTCGCCGCGCTCGGGATGGTCCGCACGGACCACGGGCACGCCGATGCCTACGGAGTCGCCTGCGAGTTCTGGACTCTGCCCGGGGACCGGGCCGGTACCGCCGTCGAGCTGGTGTCGCCCACGCGCGCCGGGTCGGCGGTCGACGGGCGGCTCGCCGGGCAGGGACCGGGCCTGTACCACCTCGCCCTCGTCGTCGACGACCTCGCCGGCGAGACCGCCCGCCTGCGCCGAAGCGGCTTCCTCGCCCTGGACGCCGAGCCGTGCCGGGGCGCCCGCCCCGGTATGAGCGTCGCGTTCCTGTACCTGCCCGAGCCCGCCGAACTCCTGGTGGAGCTGGTCCACTACGCGCCGCCCGCCCCGCCCCGCCCCGCTGAAGCGGGGCGCGCACGTCCCGTTCCCGTACATCCGCCACCACCACATGGCCTTCACACCCTGGGGAGAACATGTCCTCCGACACGACCGCCGCCGCTCCCGCGAAGACCCGCGTCCAGCGCCGTCGTCACTACCTGATGTGCCGCCCCTCCCACTTCGAGGTGGTGTACGCCATCAACCCGTGGATGGACCCGGCCAAGCCGGTCGACACCCATCTCGCCGTCCTCCAGTGGGAGCGGCTGCGCGAGCTGTACCTGGAGCTCGGCCACACCGTCGACCTGATCGACCCGGTGCCCGGTCTGCCCGACATGGTGTACGCGGCGAACGGTGCCACGGTCGTGGACGGCCGGGTGCTCGGCGCCAGCTTCCGCAACGCCGAACGCCGCGCCGAGGGCCCCGCGTACCTGGAGTGGTTCCGGGCGAACGGCTTCACCGAGCGGCACGACCCGGCGTACGTCAACGAGGGCGAGGGCGACTTCCTCGTCACCGGCCGCTTCGTCCTGGCGGGCCACGGCTTCCGCAGCGACGCGCGCAGCCACCAGGAGGCGCAGTCCTTCTTCGGCCGTCCCGTCATCAGCCTCGAACTCGTCGACCCGCGCTACTACCACCTCGACACGGCGCTGGCCGTGCTCGACGGCGACGAGATCATGTACCACCCGGAGGCGTTCGCTCCCGGCAGCCGCAAGGTGCTGCGTTCGCTCTTCCCCGACGCCGTGGAGGTCTCGGCGGCGGACGCGGAGGTCTTCGGCCTGAACGCGGTCTCCGACGGCCTCAACGTCGTCCTCCCGGAGGCGGCCCGGCTCCTCGCCGGCCAACTGCGCGAACGCGGCTTCAACCCCATCGGCATGGACCTGTCCGAACTCCTCAAGGGCGGCGGCAGCGTGAAGTGCTGCACCCTCGAGATCCGGCACTGAGCACCCGTACCAGCCGTACCGACTCAGGAAGGTATTCCCCATGGACGTGATGACGGCGGTCATGACCCGGCGCAGCGAACAGACCCTGCACGGCCCGGCCCCGAGCGACGGGGAGTTCGCCTATCTGCTCCGCGGCGCGAGCACCGCGCCGGACCACGGGCGGCTGCGGCCCTGGCGCTGGGTGCTGCTGCGGGACGAGGACCGCGACGCCCTGGGACGCTGCCTGGCGGACGAGGCGGGCGGGGACGAGGTGACGGTGGAGCGGATGCGGGCCAAGCTGCGCCGGGCGCCGCTGGTCGCCGCGCTGGTCTTCTCGCCGCGCGAGGGCCGGATACCGGAGTGGGAGCAGCTGGCGGCCGCCACGTGCATGACGCACGCGCTGATGCTGCTGCTGCACTCGCGCGGTTACGGGAGCATCTGGCGCACCGGCGCGCTGGCGCGCAGCGCGACGGCGGCCGGACTGCTCTGCCTGGAGCCGGGGGAGCGACTGCTGGGCTCCCTGGACATCGGGACGCCCGACCCCACGGCGACGCGCCACCGCCGTCCGATGGAGGACGTATCGGGCCTGATCACGTCCTTCGCCGACCTGCGGTCCCGCAGCGCGGCGGGCCGGGTGCCGGCCGGGCACGCGGTGGCCTAGGACGATGGGGGCGCCCGCGCCGCTGGTCCCGCGTCCCGTCGGGGAGGGGTTCCCCGACGGGGGGCTCGATCCGCCGGAGGCGGGCGGCCCGCCGCAGCTGTGGGTGGTCCGGGCCGACGCCTACGCCGTCGGGCCGGACGCCGCCCGTCTGCTCGCCGGGGAGCAGACGGCGCGGCGGTCGCGGTTCGCGCACGCGACGGACCGGCACCGCTACACCGTGGCCCATGTGGTCCTGCGCCGGCTGCTCGGCGCGTACCTGGGGCAGGATCCGGCCGGGGTGGCGCTTGTCCGCCTGCCGTGCGAGCGCTGCGGGCGGCCCGGTGGCCGGCCGGCGCTGCGCGGGACGGACCTGCATTTCTCGCTCTCACACAGCGGTGAGCTGGCGCTGTACGCGTTCGCCCGCGCCCCGGTCGGGGTGGACGTGGAGGCGGCGCCGCCCCCCGGCACGGCCGGCGAACTGGCGGCGATGCTGCACCCCCGGGAGCGGGCGGAGCTGGCCGCGCTGCCGCCGGCGGAGCGCGGGGAGGCGTTCCTGCGGTGCTGGACGCGGAAGGAGGCGTGCCTGAAGGGATCGGGGGCGGGCCTGACGCACGGCATCGAGGAGCCGTGGGTGGGGGGCGGCCGGGTGCCGGGAGCGGTGGCGGGCTGGCGTCTCGCGGATGTGCGGACGCTCGCGGGATATCGCGCCGCGGTCGCCGTATCCGCACGCTGATGTCCCGTTAAGGGCCCCGATTTTTGGCGAGATCAGGAGGAACGTTTCTCTGGCGGAGCGATAAAATGCGCTTTCAGTTATGGTCTCACACCTGACCAGTTTCGGGGGCCGGTCGCGCTTCGACCCTGGGAGCTGTGAAAGGCATTTGACCATCCCAGGGGGAGGAGTGGCTGTTGCTGGAAGTGCTCGGTCTGGAGCCGGATGTCGAGGCAGTGTACCGATTGCTACTGGAACGGCCCGATATGGGAGTGCGGGACATCTCCGCGCACCTGGGCCTGCCGGAGAAATCCGTCCGCCACGCGCTGGACGACCTCGCCGACCTGCACCTTCTCCGCCCGGGAGAGAGCGACGAGCAGCACCTGACGGTGAGCCCCGAGGTCGGACTGAGCGTCCTGCTGAACCGCATCGAGCTGGAACTGGGCGCGAAACAGCGCAAGCTGGAGACGGCCCGTTCCTCGGTGGCCGCGCTGATCACACGGTACGGCCGGCAGCGGCACGCGCCGGAGATCATTCGGCAGCTCTTCGGCCTGGAAGCGGTGCGTCTGCGTCTCGAACAGCTCGCCGCGACCGCCCGCACGGAATGTCTCTCTTTCTTCCCCGGCGGGGCCCAGCGCCCCGATGTCATGGAATCGAGCAAACCGCTCGATCAAATGGCCCTGGAACGCGGTGTTTCCCTCCGCACGCTCTACCAGGACAGTTTCCGCAACGACCCCGGCACGCGGGAGTACGTCCACTGGCTCTCCACCCTGGGCGGCGAGACCCGCACCGTCCCCAGCCTTCCCATGCTGATGGTCCTCGTCGACCGTGAGATCGCCCTCGTCCCCCTCGACCCCGAGAACGTGCGCAAGGGCGCCCTGGAGATCCGCAGCCGCGGTGTCGTCGAGGCCCTCCACGTCCTCTTCACCCGTTTCTGGGACGCCGGCCTCCCCTGGTACGAACAGGACGGCCCCGACCCCACCGGCCTCTCCCGCCGTGAACGCGAACTGATGTACCTCCTGGCGAGCGGCCACACCGACGAGGCCATCAGCAAGAAACTCGGCGTCTCCCTCCGTACGGTCCGCCGCACCGTCTCCAACCTCATGGCCCGCCTGGAGGCCCGCAGCCGCTTCGAGGCCGGGGTCCTGGCCGCCCGCGCGGGCTGGCTGTCCTAGGGACTCTCGTTCGGATCATGCCGGGCTCGCGGGGACCGGCCTGATCCGAACGAAAGACCCTAGGAGTCACGGCGACGCGCGAGGGTCGCCGCCCCGAGGGCGGCGACCCGGGACCGGCGACGATGTGCGGCCGGAGCGGGCGGCCCAGCCCGTACCGGCCCCGGTACTCGGAGCCGTCCGCGAGCATCGCCCCGTACGGCCCGACCGAGGCGGCCACC
>NZ_JBEYXM010000016.1:0-162654 GCF_040704595.1 Streptomyces sp. NPDC046870 | reverse complement strand
CCGTCGGCGGTGCCGGCCCCGGCGACGTCGAGGCACTTGCCGGCCAGGCCGGTGATCGTGCCGGTGGCGGCCTGCGCGGGGGAGGCGGCCAGCAGCCCGGCGGAGACGGCGAACGCGGCGGCGAGCACGGTCCTGAACAGCGGGGCACGGTGGGGGGATGGCGCGGACAAGGGAAGAGATCACTGCCTTTCGCGTCGATGAGGGAAAGGGAGGGCCTCGCCGGCTCGAACGCTGCGCGCGAAGGCCCGCCCGGCACCGGGAAGGTAAGAGGTCTGAACCAATCACGTCAAGATGTGAAAAGGCTTGTGCGTGACGGGAGTTGTCTCTTCCGGACTCTTGACGGCCACCTGGTCCGTACCTATGGTCTCGTCAACTCGACGTTCAGTCAGCCGCACTTCGTTCACATACGAGGACGGGATCAGATGCAGGACACACCCGCTCGGCGCCGCCGCACCTCCCCGCGTTCCGCTCTCGCCCTCACGGCGGCCGCCACCCTGCTCACCACCGGGCTGCTCTCCTGGCCGGGGAGCCAGCGGGCGGAGGCCGCACCCGCCACCTTCGCCCACCCCGGCGTCACCGTCTCCCGCGCCCAACTCGACTTCGCCCGGGGCAAGGTGCTCGCCGGCGTACAGCCCTGGAAGAGCGCGTACGACCAGATGATGGCCAGCAAGTACGCGAGCCTCAGCCGCACCCCCCAGCCGCGCGCCGTCGTCGAGTGCGGCTCGTACTCCAACCCCAACTACGGCTGTACGGACGAACGCGAGGACGCGATCGCGGCGTACACCGACGCGCTCGCCTGGTACATCACCCGGGACGAGCGCTACGCCAAGAAGGCGATCGAGCTGATGGACGCCTGGTCCGCCGTGCTGCAGGACCACACCAACAGCAACGCCCCGCTGCAGACGGGCTGGGCGGGATCCTCCTGGCCGAAGGCCGCCGAGATCATCAAGTACACGTACACCGGCACATGGGCCAACTCCGGCCGGTTCGCGACGATGCTCCGCAACGTCTATCTGCCCGAGGTCATCAACGGCTCGAACTCCAACGGCAACTGGGAGCTGTCGATGATGGAGGCGGCCGTCGGCATCTCCGTCTTCCTGGAGGACAAGGCGTCGTACGACACCGCCATGGCCAAGTTCCGCACCCGCACCGCCGCGTACGTGTACCTCGCCTCCGACGGCGACCTGCCCAAGACCGTGCCGAGCCAGAACCTGAACACGCGCGACAAGATCGTGTCGTACTGGCAGGGGCAGTCCACCTTCGTCACCGGACTCACCCAGGAGACCTGCCGCGACTTCACCCACACCGGATACGGCATCTCGGCCATCTCACACGTCGCCGAGACCAGCCGTATCCAGGGGCAGGACCTGTACGGCACCGACGTGGGTGAGCGCCTGCGGCAGGCACTCGGCTTCCAGTCCAAGTACGAACTCGGTGCCGCCGTCCCGAGCTGGCTGTGCGGCGGGTCGGTCAACCGGGGGCTGGGCCCGGTCACCGAGGTCGGCTACAACGCCCTGCACAACCGACTGGGCATCGCCATGACCAACACCCAGGCCCTGACCGAGCAGAACCGCCCGGCCGGCAGCAACAACCTCTTCGTCGCCTGGGAGACCCTCACCCACGGGGACAACCCGAACTGAGCCCACTGCGGTGTCGTCCCGCTCAACGGGCCCGCGCGCCCCGCCCGTTCGGGTGCGCGTGGGCCCGGCGGGCCGTCAGCGGGCCGGACGCGGTGCGCTGTCCCGGCTCGATCTGGCCGGCGAACGCCTGGAGCGCGGCGGAGCTGTTCGGCGGCAGGACCGCCATCAGCCCGCGGTCCTGCGCCTCGGCCAGCGCGTCCGCCGCCTGGCTGCCCTCGGAGGCGAGCACGAGACGCACGTGCCCGTCCCCGGAACCCCGCCGGTCCACCGGTGTCACGGCGCCGTGCGTGCCGTCGGGCAGGGTCACCCACAGCTGGAAGTCCTCGTACCGGAAGAAGTCCGCACCCTTGACGGGCCACGGGTAGTGGTGCTCACCGGGCACCTTGGGGAGGATGCCCTGGTGATCCGAACGGCTCATCGGCACGCAGGAGTTGAAGAGCGAGTCGGTCCACGCCTCGACACCGTCGGCGTCCGTGACGGGCGTGCGCAGCAACTCCTCGGCCTCCTCGTAACCCAGTTCCGCCAGGGCGGGCAGCGTCTCGGGGAACCCGGCCACGAGGACGGCCGCGTCCTGGCGCAGCCGGTCGATCCTGGACGGATCGGCGCAGAACTGCATGCTCCACTCGATGCCCGCGCGGGCCCGGTACATCCGCCAGCCGCTCGTCGTCCTCACCCACAGGCTGCCCCCGTGGTGCATCTCCCAGTGCGCGGGTGCGACGGGCCGGGGCCCGTAGGGCAGGTCGGCGTCGTCGATCTCGTCCAGGATCTTGTGTGCCGTGCGTTTCGCGGCCCTGAAGTACGACGACTCGAAGCGCTCCGGGTGCTTGACCAGCCGGATCCTCCAGGGGTGGTTCTCCGATTCCTCGCCGCCCGGCTGGATCGTGTCGGGTGTCCGGGCTGCGGCGACGGTGCCGGCGCGGGTCATGACGACCTCCTCCTGCCGCCCACGGCCCGGAGCACGGACCGTGGTCCGAGTGCCCCCTGTGACCATCGTGCGCTGTGGGACGGCGGTGTGCGAGCCGGAGCGAACGCCGCGGCGGACGGCCACCGGGCCCGCGTGCGCGGCGTGGCAGCAAACGGCCGCCGAGCGGTGCGCTCGGCGGCGTATGCGTCACGGCCGCGTCCGGATCAGAGGGACGAACCGCTGTCCCCGGGCCGGATCCGGCCGCGCCAGGAACCGGACTCCCCGCCCTGTTCCTCGATGAACTGCTTGAACCGCTTCATGTCTCCCTTGACGCGCCGGTCGATCGTGCCGATCAGATCCGCCGCCTTCTCCACGGCTCCACTGGGCTCGACGTCCATCACCAGCTCGACCTTGGTGTGCATGTCGTCCAGGCGCTCGAAGCGGACGGTGCCCTTCTGGCTCGTGTCGCCGCTGGTGGTGCGCCAGGTGATGCGCTCGTCGGGCAGCTGGTCGACGATCTCGGTGTCGAACTCGCGCCGCACTCCGCCGATCTTCATGGTCCAGTGATTGTGCCGGTCGTCCAGCTGCCTGACCTCCTCGACGCCTTCCATGAAGTTCGGGAAGTCCTCGAACTGCGTCCACTGGTTGTAGGCGGTGTGCAGCGGAACGTCGACCTCCACCGCTTCCTTGACCGTGCTCATCTCCGTACCTCCGTTGTCCTCGCTCGACTGGCGGCGGCCCCGGACCGTTGCCGGGCCTGGGCCGGGCGAGTACCCGGCGAGCCGCCGGTTATGGGCCCCGGCTCCCGGCAACGGCACGGGCGCGGCGGCGCCGTTCCGCAGCGTGAGAGAGTGACCACGCGGTGCGCAGGCGGACCGCGTCCGTGCGCAGGCGGACGGCATACGGTAGGGATCCAGCCACCAGCCGCTCTTCCGGCCACGGCCCGCTCTTCCGGCCACCGCGCTGACGTGGTGTTTTACAGTAGCTCCACCAGTTCCGGCGACAGGACCTGTGAGGTATTCGCGAACATGCCGACCGAGACCTTCGAGTTCCAGGTGGAGGCCCGTCAGCTGCTGCAGCTGATGATCCACTCGGTCTACTCGAACAAGGACGTCTTCCTGCGGGAGCTCGTCTCCAACGCCTCGGACGCGTTGGACAAGTTGCGCCTGGAGAAGCTCTGGGACGACTCGCTCGACGCCGACGTGTCCGACCCGCACATCGAGATCGACGTCGACAAGGACGCCCGTACGCTCACCGTGCGGGACAACGGCATCGGGATGTCGTACGACGAGGTCGGGCAGCTCATCGGCACGATCGCCAACTCGGGCACCGCGGAGTTCCTGCGGGAGCTGCGCGAGGCCAAGGACGCGGCCGGGGAGGAAGGGCTCATCGGCCAGTTCGGCGTGGGGTTCTACTCCGGCTTCATGGTGGCCGACGAGGTGACCCTGCTGACCCGGCGCGCCGGCGAGAGCCAGGGCACCCGCTGGACGTCGCGCGGCGAGGGCACGTACACGCTGGAGCGGGTGGACGACGCGCCGCAGGGCACTTCGGTCACGCTCCACCTCAAGCCGGCCGACCCGGAGAACCAGCTCCACGACTACACCTCGCCCTGGAAGATCAGGGAGATCATCAAGCGGTACTCGGACTTCATCACCTGGCCCATCCGGATGGTGCCCGAGCGCTCCGCCACGGCCGGCGAGGACGACGGGGCACCCGAGCCGGAGACGCTCAACTCGATGAAGGCGCTGTGGGCGCGGCCCCGCGACGAGGTGTCCGACGACGAGTACCACGAGCTGTACAAGCACATCGCCCACGACTGGCGTGACCCGCTGGAGACGATCCGGCTCCAGGCGGAGGGCACCTTCGAGTACCAGGCCCTGCTGTTCCTCCCCGAACACGCCCCGCACGACCTGTTCACGCGGGACTTCAAGCGCGGCGTGCAGCTCTACGTCAAGCGCGTGTTCATCATGGACGACTGCGAGGCGCTGCTGCCGCCGTACCTCCGCTTCGTCAAGGGCGTGGTCGACGCGGCCGACCTCTCGCTGAACGTCTCCCGCGAGATCCTCCAGCAGGACCGCCACATCGAGATGATGCGGCGCCGGCTGACGAAGAAGGTCCTGTCCACGGTCAAGGAGATGATGACCAAGGACCAGGAGCGGTACGCCACCTTCTGGCGGGAGTTCGGCACGGTCCTGAAGGAAGGACTGGTCACCGACTCGGAGAACCGCGACGCCCTCCTCGCCGTCGCGTCGTTCGCGAGCACCCACCACGACACCGAGCCGACCACGCTCAAGGGGTACGTGGAGCGGATGAAGGACGGCCAGGAGGACATCTACTACCTGACCGGTGAGTCGCGGCAGAGCATCGAGAACTCCCCGCACATGGAGGCGTTCCGGGAACGGGGCATCGAGGTGCTGCTGCTCACCGACCCCGTGGACGAGGTGTGGGCCGACGCCGTCGGCGAGTACGAGGGCAAGAAGCTGCGGTCCGTCGCCAAGGGGCAGATCGATCTCGACGCCGAGGACGAGGACACCGCCGACGAGGAGCGCGAGAAGCAGACCGAGGAGTACGCCGGGCTGCTCGGCTGGATGAAGGAGCAGCTGGACGAGGACATCAAGGAGGTGCGCCTGTCCTCCCGGCTCACCGTCTCCCCGGCCTGTGTCGTCTCCGACGCGCACGACCTGACGCCGGCCCTGGAGAACATGTACCGCGCCATGGGCCAGGAGGTGCCCCGCGCCAAGCGGATCCTGGAGCTCAACCCCGGCCACCAGCTGGTGAAGGGCCTCAACCAGGCGTACCAGGAGCGCGAGGACCGCACGGAGCTGGCCGAGACCGCCGAGCTGCTGCACGGTCTGGCGGTACTCGCCGAGGGCGGCCAGCCGAAGGAGCCGGCCCGGTTCGTGAAGCTGATGGCGGACCGTCTGGAACGCGCGCTGTAACGGTGCCCTCCGGGGCGGGCGGTGTACTCCGCGCCGAGTACACCGCCCCGTCCCCAGGCACCGCCGCCGACGGCCCGGGCACCGGTGCCGGGGCAACGGCACGGTGCCGGCCCCGGTGCCGTCAGACGGCGCCCAGGTCGGCGGAGATCCAGTGCTCGGGCCGCATGTAGACGAGGAAGTGCTCGCCGAGCCGGGTCCGGTCGTACTCGACGAACGCGGCGACCTTCTCCTGCGGCAGGTAGCGCGCCGCCATCTCCCAGGAGTGCTCGTGGCTGTCCGGCGCCGTCCTGGTGACCGGTCCCTCGACCGACACGTAGCGCACGGTGGGCTCCGTGCGCTGCACCATCAGGCTGAAGCGCCCCGCGGCACGGATCGCCCGCGTCTTTCGGGAATCGGGTCCGGTGCGCACCCACAGCTCGCCACCCGGCGTGTACTGGTACCAGATGGGAACCGTCAGCGGGGCGCGGTCCGGCCGTTCGACGACCGACAGCGCGCCGATGTGGGGCTCCGCCAGAAACCGCTCTCGTTCTTCGATGGAGAGTGTCACGTGGCCGACCCTAACGCCGGGCCGCGCGGCCGGCCGTAGCGGATTCCGCCGAGTTCCGCGGGCCGACCGGCTCCGCCATGGCGCACTCCGCCGTGCGACGCACGGCACCGGACCCCGCTCCCTGATCCGGCCTGATCCGAACGAAAGGCCCTAGCCGGCGTCGCGGTCCAGGACGCGGCGGGCCGCCTCCGCCTCCGCCGCCGGCGGGGACAGCTCGTCGAGCGTGTCCAACTCGTCGTCCGCTTCGAGTTCCCGTTCCCAGGCCGCCGCCAGGGCTTCCTGCTCCTCGCGCGGCCGCGCGCCGACGGCCTCGCGGTGGTGGGGGTCCAGCGCAGCCAGGAATCGTTCGACCGGGTCCGTCGCCATGCGGTGCTCCTTGTCGCCACTGGGTGCCGCTCCGGCCCAGCATGGCCAACCCGGGGCGCGTCGGCAGCCCGACACGGCCCGGCGCCACCCTGATGGCCCTGCCGCGTGCCGTGGCCGTGCCGCAGAGCCTCGGCCGGCGGCCGGCCGTGCGCGGACGCGGGCCGGTCAGGTGTGCCGGGCGTGCACCGGGTCGTGGGCGACCTCGTCCGGGCACTCCCCGCGCGGATGGCTCGGCCGCCGGTCCCGCCGCCAGTCGAAGGTCGCGAGCGCCAGGGAGGCCGCCATCCCGGCGAGGGCGGCGCACAGCGCGGTCACGAGCGCGCCCCGGTAGTCGTGGCCGCGGCCGAGCACCAGGTAGAAGAGGCCGGGCAGGGCGGCGGTGCCCAGCGTGGCGCCCAGCCGCTGCCCGGTCTGCAGGGCGCCGCCCGCCGCGCCCGCCATCCGCACCGGTACGTCCCGCAAGGTCATCGTGATGTTGGGGGAGACCACGAAGCCACCGCCGACGCCGCCGAGGAACAGCACCGGGGCGGCGACCCAGGGAGCGACGTCCAGGGGCACGAAGCGGAGCAGCAGCGCGGTCCCGCCCAGACCGACGAGCACGCCCGTCAGGCCGCACACGGTGAGCAGGCGGCCGAACCTGTCCACCAGCCGCCCGGACACCACGGCCGCGCTCGCCGAGCCGAGGGCGAACGGCGTCACGGCGAGACCGGAGCGGAGCGGGGAGAAGCCGAGGCCGTGCTGGTAGAAGAGGGCGAACACCAGCCAGACCCCGCTGAAGCCGATGAAGTACAGCGTGCCGATGCCGGCGCCGACCGCGTAGCCCCGCACGCTGCTGAACAGCCGCGGGTCGAGCAGCGGCTGGGCGTGCCGGGCGACCAGGCGGCGCTGCCACTGGACGAAGACGACCAGCACCGCCGCGCCCGCCGGGAACAGCCACCACAGGCGGCCGAGACCACCGGAGTCCGCCTGGACCAGCGGAAACATGAGCGCGAGGACGCCCAGGCCGAGGAGCAGGACGCCGGGCACGTCCACCCGGCCCCGCCCGGAGCGCCGCGTGCGGGGCAGCAGGCGGCGGCCGAGGAGGACGGCGAGGATGCCGATGGGGACGTTGACGTAGAAGATCCACCGCCAGCCCTGGGCGCCCGAGGCGAGGGCGAGGATGACACCGCCGGTGAGGGGGCCCGCGGCGGAGGAGATGCCGACGGTGGCACCGAAGAAGCCGAAGGCCCGGCCGCGTTCGGCGCCGCGGAACAGCTGCTGGATGAGCGCGGAGTTCTGCGGGGCCATGAAGCCGGCCGCCAGACCCTGGGCGAGACGGGCCACCACCAGCAGCATGATGCCGGGTGCCGCACCGCACGCCGCGCTGAAGACGACGAAACAGGCGAGGGCCAGCAGGAAGATACGGCGCCGGTCCAGCGCGTCGCCGAGACGGCCGGCGGTGACGAGGGCGAGGGCGAACGTCAGAGCGTATCCGGAGACCACCCACTGCACCTGTGCCGGGGAGGCGCCCAGGTCCCGTTGGATGGTGGGCAGGGCGACCGCCACGATCGTCACGTCGAGCAGGCTCATGAAGCCCGCCACCAAGGTGACCCACAGGGCGCGCCACCGGCGCGGATCAGGCTCGTACCCGGCCTCCTGGGCACCCGCGTCCCGCCTGCCCGCCGATGTCGACGCTGTCACCTGGGACTCCTTCCACCAGGGCCGCACTCGGTCGGACCAAGTTCCCGCGCCGGGCGGAGGCACACCTGCCCCGCTCGCTCACCCGGTCCCGGCCCCGCCCAGGACCAGCTCGCGGAACGACGGCACGACCGGGCGGAGATCCGTCCGGTGCCAGGCAGCCCAGAGCCGTACGGACGCCTCGTGCCAGGGCAGTTCCCGTACCGTGATGCTCTCGCCGGCGCCTCGGAGCATGCTCTTCTGGATCAGCGCGAGGCCCAGTCCGGAGGCGACGAGCCCGAGGGCCGTCTGCGGCTCGGCGGCGTCCAGCCGCACGTCCGGCGTGAACCCGGACGCCGCGCAGGCGGCGATGAAGGCGTCGCGCCAGGCCGGGTGCTGGGAGTCCGCCACGGCGATCCAGGGCTGCCCGTCGAGATCGGCGGCGGTGATGACCTCCTGCGCGGCGAGCGGATGCCCGTGGGGGAGGGCGAGCATCAGCGGGTCCTCCAGCAGCAGCGCCGAGCACAGGTCTGAGTCGTCGTCGGCGGGCGGCTCGTGGACGAGCGCGATGTCCAGGCTGCGCTGCCGCAGACCCTCGAACTGCTCGGCGGGGCTCAGGGGGTACAGGGCGACGTGGATGTCGGGGCTGCGCTGCTGGAGGGCGCGCAGCGCGCCGGGCAGGATGCCGGTGTGCAGGGCGTGCGGGACGTACCCGATGCACAGTCCCCCCTCCTCGCCCCGGCCCAGCCGCCGGCCGAGGTTCTCCAGCCGGTCGGCGTGCCGCAGCAGCGCGCGGGCCTCGCTGAGGAAGACCCGGCCGTCCGCGGTGAGGCGGATCCGCTGCTGACTGCGCTCGAAGAGCGTCAGACCGAGCTTCTGCTCCAGCTGGGCTATCTGCCGGCTGAGCGGCGACTGGGAGATGTGCAGGGCCTCCGCGGCCCGGCCGACGTGTTCGGCCTCGGCCACGGCGACGAAATAGGTGAGCTGGCGCAGATCGAGCATGTAAGACCTCTGGGGACTGAACTCTGTCCAACTATGTCTTGGACAGTCTCAACTCCTCGATCCTAACCTCGGTGGCACAAGGACGACGGCCCGCCGGACACCCCGCGCGGCACCCGTCACCACCTCTCACCGAAAGACCCCCCATGAGCATCAAGGACCTGCTTCCCGGACGTCTCGGCTTCGGCACGGCCCCGCTGGGCAACATGTTCCGCGCCATCCCGGACGAGGAGGCGGCGGCCACCGTCCAGGCGGCCTGGGACCACGGCATCCGCTACTTCGACACCGCCCCGTTCTACGGCGCGGGGCTCAGCGAGATCCGCCTGGGCGAGGTGCTGTCCGGCAAGCCCCGCGACGCCTACGTCCTGAGCACCAAGGTCGGCCGCGTCGTCCTCGACGAGGCCGAGGACCCGGCCGCCCGCGACCTGGGCGAGAAGGGCGGACTGTTCGAGCACGGGCGCCCCAACAAGATGGTCAACGACTACTCGGCCGACGCCACCCTGCGCTCCGTCGAGGACAGCCTCGTGCGCCTGCGGACGGACCGGCTCGACATCGTCTGGGTGCACGACGTCGCCCAGGACTTCTACGGCGACGAGTGGCTGGCCCGGTACGAGAGCGCCCGCACCGGAGCGTTCCGGGTCCTGGACCGGCTGCGCGACGAAGGCGTCATCAAGGGCTGGGGCCTCGGCGTCAACCGGGTCGAACCCCTGGAGCTGACCCTCGACCTCGACGAGCCCCGGCCGGACGCGTTCCTCCTGGCCGGGCGCTACACCCTCCTCGACCACGAACGCGCCCTCCAGCGGCTGCTGCCCGCCGCGGCCGCGCAGAACGTCGACATCGTCGTCGGCGGTCCCTACAGCTCGGGCATCCTCGCGGGCGGCACGCACTTCGAGTACCAGCAGGCCCCCGCCGAGATCGTTGCCAAGGTCGAGCGGATCAAGGCACTCGCCGCCCGGCACGGCGTCGGCATCAAGGCCGCCGCGCTGCAGTTCTCCCTCGCCCACCCGGCGACCGCCGCGGCCATCCCCGGCGCCACCCGCCCCAGCCGCGTCGCCGAGGACGTCGCCGCGCTCACCGAGACGGTCCCGGCCGCCTTCTGGGCCGCGCTCCGCGAGGAGGGCCTGATCGCCGGGAACGCCCCGCTGCCCGCCTGACCATCCCCCGAACCAGACCTGATCCACCCAGGAGAAACCCATGGCCACCACTACCGCGTCCCTCGACGTCCCCGTGCCCGCCGACCGTGTGTGGCAGCTGATCGGCGGCTTCGGCTCGCTGCCCGACTGGCTGCCCTACATCCCCGGCAGCGAACTCGGCGAGGGCGGCCGGGTGCGCACCCTGACGAACGAGGAGGGCGGTGTCATCGTCGAACGGCTGGAGGCGTTCGACGACACGGCGCGCACCTACACCTACTCCATCGTCCAGGCCCCGTTCCCCGTCACCGGCTACCGGTCCACGCTCACCGTGCGCGAGGCGCCCGACGGCCACGGCGCCCGCGTCGAGTGGTCCGGCACCTTCACCCCCGCCGGTGTGCCGGACCAGGAGGCCGTCGACCTCTTCCACGGCATCTACACCGACGGGCTGGCCGCCCTCCGCCGGACCCTCACCGGCTGACGCGCGGGCGCGGGGCGCGGCGCCCGGTCAGCCGGCCGCCGCCGACGCCGCGCCGAGCCCGGTGAGGTAGGCGGTGAGGACGCGGGTCAGGCGGGGTTCCACCTCGACGACGGCATGGCTCAGCCGGGGATCGCTCGCGTACAGCTCGCGCAGGCGCGGCCCCGGACTGGCCATCTGCCACAGCGCTCCGGCCATGCCGGTCGCAGTGGCCACCGTGTCCACGGCCTGCGGTTCGGTCAGCCCCAGCAGCCGGTGCAGCTCGCCGCCGATCCGTTCGACCTCCCCGAGCGTCATCAGCTTGAAGGACCGCACCGACTCGATCGACACGTTCCGTTCCAGGTTCAGGGGCGCCTGGGCGAGCAGGTCGCAGAACAGGGGGCGCGCCGCGAGCGTGCCGGCGACGACCCCGGCGACCTCGGCGGGGGTGGCGTGCGGCCGGCCGGCGAGGTCGCCGCACAGGTCGGCGGACCACTGCCGCCACCCTTCCGCGGTCAGTTCGAGGAAGATCTGCTCCCTCGTCTCGAAGTAGCGGAGCAACGCCGATTTGTGCATGCCCACGGCCGTCGCGATGTCGGTGAGAGTGACGTCCCTCACGCCGTGCCGGCCGGCGAGCGTGCGGGCCGCGGCCAGGATCGCCTGTTCCCGGACCTGTTTGGCCTCGGGACTGCGCGCACGCTGAAAGGCAAGCTCACTCACGGGGGACATCATAGGAGCCGGTAGCGCAATGGCGTTGCGTAGCCATGCGTGACCAAGGGAACCCCGCTGTGGAGAACCCCGCGAGTCGTCGTCGGTCCTGCGCGGCCTGTCGTCCGTTTCCCCGGCCGGCCCACGGGAACCCGCCGTGCCGACCAACGGATCGGAGGACGGCCATGACGGGACACAGCGACGAGCCCGCCGACCGGTTCGCCCGGGCCCGCGACCAGGAGGAGCCCGGAGCGCACTCGGGCAGCGAGAGCCAGGCCCGCGACCGGACGATTCCGGGCACGGCCGGCGCCAAGGAGGCCTACCAGCCCGACGAGGGCACAGCGGCCGGTGAGCCGCTGCGAGGCGTGCGTGCCGAGGAGCGGGCGGGGGAGCGCCGGCAGGAGGACGAGGAGTCCGGTTCCGACCGGTAGGGGTGGTGTCAGCCGGCGGGGCCGCCCACGGTGGCGGTCTCGCCGTGCTCCCCGCCGCCCTTCGCGCCGCCCGGGCCAGGACGGCGTACGACGAGGCTGCTGACCTCGAAGCTCATCTCGGCCGTGCCGGCCTCGGGCGGCGGGTGGTAGCGCCCGGCGCTCACCGAGAGGTTGACGATCAGGTAGGCGTACCAGGCGCGGCCCACGCCCCGCCCGTCCGAGAAGACCCGCGTGCCGTTCAGCCACCAGACCACCGAACGGCGCCCGAAGTCGGTGCGCAGGTCGACCCAGGCGCCGGGACCGACGGCGTCGTCGCGCACATAGCGCTCGGCACCGCGCACATGGTTGGTCAGCTCCAGCAGGTCCGGGTGGTCCGGGTGGTACTCGAAGACGTCGATCTCCTGGTCGCCGTCCCGCCAGGTCCAGATGGCCGGCCAGGCGCCGATCTCCCTCGGCAGCCGGACACGGGCCTCCAGCACGTCCCCGGTCCGGACCGTGAACCCCTCCTCGCTCCCCTCGGTGGTCAGCAGCCCCGTGTCCCATCTGCCGTCCGGCCGGCGCGTGGCCCGGAAGACCCCGGAGCGGCTGTGACCGGCGTCGGCGACCAGGTAGTCCAGCTTGTCGTCGTCCGGGTTGACCGGGCCGCCGTCCGGATAGGCCCACGACCGGCCCGCGACCCACTGCGTCTGCGAGGCGAAGTCCGCCGTGAACACGACGTCGGATCCGGCGGGTCGACGCGGAGCGGGCAGGCGGCCGTCCGGTGCATGTTCCTCCATGCCCGATGTCTGACCGGCGGTCGCCGGGTCATGCGCCCGGCCGCCGATCCGGTGCCGAGATTGCCCCGTCCGGGTGAACGGCGGGCGGCCCGGCGCGGCCTCGGTGCGTCGCCGGGGTCCCGTCGGCCCGCCGTGCCGGCACCTGCGCCGCGTGCGGGTGAGCGGTCAGCGGGCGAGCCGGTGCTTCCTGCCTCCCCGGCGCAGGCGCACCGCGGCGAGGACGAGGTCGGCGGCGAGCACGACGGCGCCGATGACGAAGAGGTAGAACAGGCCGTGGGTGACGAAGCCGATGATGCCCAGCACGACGGCCACGAGGACAAGGAACAGGAACAGACTCATCGGAATCTCCCGGCGCGTTCTCCGCGCGTCAACGGCGGGCCAGGCGTCGCTCGCCGCCGGCGCCCGGTGTGTAGGTCAGCTCGTAGTGGGAGAAGACACCCGGCTCCTCGGCGGCGGGCAGCTCGCCGTCGGTGTCGATCGCCGGGGCCTTCTTGACCTGGTCCTTGCTGTGGGCGACCTTCAGGTAACCGGGACCGACCGTCGCACCGGGAAGCGGTACGAACACCAGACGGCGACGGGTGGGCATGCCCACGGTCACCGTGGCGAAGAAGGGCTGGTCGGTGGTCGTGTCCACGTAGATCGACTCCATGACGCCGATCTTGTGCCCCTTGGGGTCGACGACGTCGTGTCCTCGCCACTCACGGATATCGGATGCCTCGAACATCAGAACCTCCTCTGCGGGGGTACCCGC
The DNA here is from genome assembly GCF_040704595.1 of Streptomyces sp. NPDC046870. Taxonomy (NCBI): domain Bacteria; kingdom Bacillati; phylum Actinomycetota; class Actinomycetes; order Kitasatosporales; family Streptomycetaceae; genus Streptomyces; species Streptomyces sp. NPDC046870. The sequence continues at coordinate 149,350 of NZ_JBEYXM010000016.1, read as the reverse complement.
GATCGGGCCGGTGATGTGGCCGTGCCACCCGAATCCTCAGAAGGCGTACCGGATGCGCAGCCAGGGGGCGTGGGACGCGACGAGGTCCTTCAGGGTCCGCACGGCCTCCGCTTTGACGCGCGTGGCGTAGCGGACGTTCAGCGCGCCGTTCTCCGAGCGTTTGCCCTGTTGCAGAGCGGGCTGCCACAGCACGTCCTCGGCGCGGGGGTGCCACCCCAGGTTGACCTCGTGCAGCTCCCGGTTGTGCGTGAGCATGATCACTTCGGCGGCGGCCTGGCGTTTGACTCTGTCGGGCAGGGTGTCGTCGAGATGCCGCAGCAGTTCGGCCCAGGCTTCCTGCCAGCCGGGGCGCACCACCACGGGGGAGAGGTTGAAGTGGACCTCGTACCCCGCGTCCAGGAAGTCCGCCGCGGCGGCGATCCGGTCGCCGACGGGTGACGTCCGCAGGTCCAGCAGCCTGGAGTCCGCCGGGGGCATCAGCGAGAAACGGATGCGCGTGCGGCCCTGCGGGTCCAGGGCCAGCAGGTCGGGGTTGACGAACTTGGTGGCGAACGACGCCTTGGCCGTCGGCCACCGGCGGAAGGCCCGGACGAGATCCGCGGTGTTGTCGCTGATGAGCGCGTCCACCGAACAGTCGCCGTTCTCCCCGATGTCGTACACCCAGGCCGACGCGTCGCACTGGTTCGGCTCCCGTTTCCGGCCCTGCCGTGCGATGTGCCGCGCCAGGTGGGCGATGATGCCGTCGATGTTGGTGAAGACGGTGATGGGGTTGGCGTACCCCTTGCGCCGCGGCACGTAGCAGTAGGCGCAGGCCATCGCGCACCCGTTGGAGGCGCCGGGGGCGATCCGGTCGGCGGACCGGCCGTTGGGCCGCGTCGCCGTCGTCTTCTTCTCGCCCAGGACCAGCGTCTCCCCCTTCACCCGCACCCAGCGTTCGACGTTCCCCTCGTTGCCGTGCAGCCCCGGGATGCGCCAGTGGGAGTCCACCTCGATCACCTCGGCCTCGGGGAAGCGGGCCAGGATCTGACGGCCGCGGTCGGAGGCGGCGGCGGCCGGCTCGGCGTAGACGGTCCGCACCGGCAGCAGGCGGCGGGCCGCGGGGGAGTCACGGAAGGAGGAGCGGTGCTCCGGCCCGCGCCCGGGAACCGTGCCGTCCCCGCCGGTCCCGCGGGTGCCGGGCGCGGCGGTGTCCAGCGCGTCGAGGCCGAACAGGGTGTCGGAGCCGTCGTCCGGTCCGGCGGAGGGGTGCCACATCTCTGCTCCGCTCGGGAAGGTGCCGTGGTGGGTTCTCCACTCCACTGTAGGCATGTGCCGCGGCGGTGATTCCGCGCGCCCGGCCGGCAGTGCGCAGGCCGGTGCCGGGGGGACCGGGACTCAGCGGTCGTCCAGGGGGTCGTGGCCCCAGTTCATCAGCGAGTGGCGCCATCGTGTGTCGCGTACGTCTCCGGACGGGCGCTGGGCGAGGTGGCGGCGGATGTAGCCGGTCACCTTGCGCATGTGCGCGTAGTCCGCGTCCGAGAGGTCGCCCTTGTTCTTGCGGAGGATGTCCACGATGGCGCGGCCGGAGGCGTGACCGGTGGACTCGCCCCCGTCCTTGTGCTGTCCGGCGGCCCGGGATTCGTCGGTGGCCAGCCACTTCTCCAGCGCGGAGGGTGTCATGTTCACCAGTTCGCGGAAGTCGTCCCGGATCTCCCGGTGCTGCTCCTCGCCCGTCACCGGGCCTACTTCTTCCGCTTGAGCGCGGACGGCTTGTGCACGGCCGTCCGGCCGGACTTGTCGCTGCGCACCTCGTACTGCGGGTCGTCGGGCGAGGCGTCCACGGTGCGTCCCGACGCCTCGGTGCGCTCGGTGATCTTCTTCTCCACGGTGCCCTCGGTCTCGCTTCCGTGACTGCTCCAGGCCACCTTGTCGCCCTTGGACGGTTCCTTCTCGCCTGATGTGCGCTTCGCCTTGGCCATGGTCGTACTCCCTGGAGACGGAGGTTCCGGCGTGCGGGTGGATCGCGATGCGTCCTCCCACCACCTTGCCGCCGGAGGGCGCGGTCCGCACCCGTGGGCCCGGCCGGCCCTCTCCGCGGGCCGGGGAGGTCAGGAGAGCTTGTCGACCGCCGTCCGGGTGGTGGCCTTGAACGCCTTGACCGGGGCGTCGCGGAACGAGCCCATCTGGGACCACTTCACGACCGTCACCGTCCTGCCCTCGCGGCCGACCGAGAACAGGGCGATGCCGGAGGCGCCCCACGTCGCGGTGGTGTGGATGCCGTAGACGTGGGCGCCCGCCGCCACCTTGACCTTGCCGTAGTACCTCTTCGCCGCCGTGATGTCCGGGGACTGCGCCTGGAGCTTCTTCGCGCAGCCCGCGAGGTCCGCGCGCAGCAGGGCCGCGAAGCCGGCGGCGCGCTGTGCGTCGCGCTCCACCACGGTGATCTGCACGGCGTTGGTGTCGAGGTCCGTCCAGTAGGCGCGGTGCACGGAGACCGAGGGCAGGGCGTCGCCGACGCAGATCGGCAACGGGTCCGGCCGGCCCGCGGTGACCGGGCCGGCGTACCAGGGGGACGACGGATGCGGCGGCAGGTCCGCCGGGTCGAGGAAGGCGGGTGCCTCGGCGGTGCGGGCGGCAGCCGTCGCCGGGACCGCCGCCAAGGCGAGGGCGGTGCCGGTGGCCAAGGCCGTCAGAGCGTTGCGGATGCCTCGCGTCCGGATCGTCATGGTGTCCCCCTGTGCGGTGTGAGGCGCCGGTGAGGGCGGATCCCTCCCGGCCGTCATGTGGAGTACGACCCGTCCCGGGCGCGGTTCGTTGTGCCCCGAATGGCACGGAACGGTCACAGACGGCCGCCGGCCGAGCCGGAGCCGGTGCGGATCGGGGAAGTCGACCGCGGTCGGCCGCACCGAACGGCACGAGGACGACGGTGCCGGGCGGCACGGGCGCGCCCGCGACGCCGGCGTCCACCAGGGCGGTGCGGCACCCCGGTCGGACGGGCGGGTCGAAGCGGAGCAGTTCCTCCACGGCCGCCGGCACCCGTTCCGCCAGGCGCCTGTGAGCGGTTTGTTAGGCTCGCCCTGCCTCCCGTGGGGGAAGTCCGGTGAGAGTCCGGCGCTGACCCGCAACGGTGTGCGCGGGGACCCTGTGGTCCTCGCGCGAGCCCGATCGCCCGCGGAGGGGTCAGCGACCCGTTTGACTGCTCGCCGCGGACTGCGAGAGGGGGGCCGCGCGGCCGGCACGGCCGTACGGGCTGTCCCTGTGCGACGTCCCGCGGCGGCCCGTGCGAAGGACGGCCCCACCGTGCGTCGAAGAACGGCACCCTGCCGGATACCCGCGCTGCCGCTCGGCCTGGGGCTGGCGGCGCTGCTGGTGCTCTCGCTCCTGTGCGGTGTCGCGCTCGGCGCCGCCGGAATCGGCCGGGCCGACGCGCTCCGCTTCCTGTGGGCCGGGCTCACCGGCGGCACCGTGCACGCGCACGACGCGGCCCCCTACACCATCGTCTGGGAGATCCGGCTGCCCCGGGTGCTGCTCGCCGCCGTCGTCGGGGCGGGGCTCGCGGCCGTCGGCGTGGCCGTGCAGGCCATGGTCCGCAACGCGCTGGCCGACCCGTTCGTCCTCGGCATCTCCTCCGGCGCGGCGGTGGGCGCCAACGCGGTCATCCTGCTCGGCGCGCTGGCGGGACTCGGGGTGTGGGCGCTGTCGGTGTCGGCGTTCGCCTCCGCGCTCGCGGCCATGGCCCTGGTCTACGCCGTCTCCCGTTCGCCGCACGGACTGACCCCGCTGCGGCTGATCCTGACGGGCACCGCGCTGGCGTACGGCTTCGAGGCCGTCACCACGGTCATGGTGTTCGGCGCGGCCCGGGGCGAGGCGGCCCGGTCGGCGATGATGTGGCTGCTGGGCAGCCTCGGCGGCGCCACCTGGGCGCAGGTGCCGCTCGCCGCGGTGACCGTGGCCGCCGGATGGGCGTGGCTGCGCCGGCGGGCCGAGGCGCTGAACGCGCTCGCCATGGGGGACGAGACCGCGGCCGCCCTCGGTGTCCCACCACCCCGTCTGCGGCGGGAGCTGTTCCTGGTGACCGCGGCCGTGACGGGAACCGTCGTCGCGGTCAGCGGGGCCATCGGGTTCGTCGGGCTGATGGTGCCGCACGTCGTGCGCATGCTGGTCGGTGCCGACCACCGCCGGGTGCTGGCGGTGGCCCCGCTCGCGGGAGCGGTGCTGCTGGTGTGGGCGGACGTGCTGTCCCGGCTGCTGCTGGCCCCGGCCGAACTGCCGGTCGGTGTCATCACCGCGGTGGTCGGAGTCCCCGCGTTCCTGCTGCTGATGCGGCGGGGCGGCTACGCGTTCGGGGGGCGCTGAGCGTGCGGCTCGACATCGAGGACGTCACGATCGAGGCGGCCGGAACCCGTCTGGTCGAGCACATCGACCTCACCGTGGGCAGCGGGACGTTCGCCGGACTCGTCGGCCCCAACGGCAGCGGCAAGTCGACCCTGTTGCGCAGCGTGTACCGGGCGCTGCGGCCGGCCGCCGGGGCGGTGCGGCTGGACGGTGACGACCTGCACGCCATGGACCCGCGGTCCGCCGCCCGGTCGCTCGCGGCACTGCCGCAGGAGTCGTCGGCCGAGTTCGACTTCACCGTGGCGGAGGTGGTCGCCATGGGCCGGCTGCCGCACCGCGCCCGTACGGCCGCCGCGGACCGCGAGGTCTGCGCGCGGGCGATGGACCGCACGGGCGTCACCCACCTCGCCGGCCGGGGGTTCCCCGGCCTGTCCGGGGGCGAGAAGCAGCGGGTCCTCATCGCCCGCGCGCTGGCGCAGCAGCCACGGGTGCTGGTCCTCGACGAACCCACCAACCACCTCGACATCGCCCACCAGTTGGACGTGCTGGCCCTGGTCCGGGGCAGCGGCCTGACCGTGCTGGCCGCGCTGCACGACCTGAACCTCGCCGCCGCGCACTGCGACGTGCTGTACGTCATCGACAAGGGCCGGATCGTCGCCGCCGGCCCACCGCTCGACGTCCTGCGACCCGCCCTGCTCGCCGAGGTGTTCGGCATCCGGGCGCACCCGGTGCGGCATCCCGTGACCGGCGCCGTCCAGCTCCTGTTCGACCGGCTTCCGCCCACCACCTGAGGACCATCATGCGCACGCTGCTCGCCGCCGCCCTCTGTCTCGCCGTGACCGCCACCGGCTGCGGCGCCACCGTCGAGTCCGCCCGGGACGCGCGATCCCCCGCCGTCACGCTCACCAACTGCGGCCGTGAGGTGACCTACGACAAGGTCCCCGAGCGCGTCGTCACCAACGACGTCGGCATCACCGAGCTGATGTTCGCGCTGGGCCTCGAGGACCGCATGGCCGGCTTCGCCATGCCCGACGACAGGGGCGACCTGAGCCGCGTGCCGTGGAAGGACGGTTACGACAAGGTGCCCTGGCTGTCCAGGGACCAGCTCACCAAGGAGAACGTCCTGGACGCCCGCGCCGATCTCGTCGTCGCCGGCTGGAACTACGGCTTCCGCGAGGACGGCGGCTTCACCCCCGACGCCCTGGACCGGCTCGGCATCCCCTCGTACGTGCTCACCGAGTCCTGCCGCAACGGCCGTACGAAGAGCTCGCGGGGGATCATGCCGCCCCTGGACGCCCTGTACACCGACCTCACCAACCTCGGCAGACTGTTCGGCGTCGAGAAACGCGCCGCGGCGCTGGTCGACGGCTTCAGGGAACGGATCGCCGGCGTACGCGCGAAGGCCCCCGAGGGCACCGGCCGCCCCTCGGTCTTCCTCTACGACAGCGGCCGGGACACCCCCTTCACCTCCGGCCGCTACGCCGCCCCGGAACAGATCATCACCGAGGCCGGCGGCGTCAACGTGATGCACGACGTGGCGGACTCCTGGACCACGGCCGGCTGGGAGACCGTCGTCGAGCGCGACCCGGACGTCATCGTGATCTGCGACTACGGCGACGTGAGCGCCGAGCGGAAGAAGCAGTTCCTGCTCTCCTACGCCCCGCTGCGCGACGTCTCCGCCATCAGGCACCGGCGGATCGTCGCCCTGGACTACGCCGACCTGGTGGAGAGTCCCCGCAACCCGTCGGCCATCGCCCGGCTGGGCGCCTACCTGCGGACGGTGGCGGGACAGGGGTGACCGTCACGGTCCTGTGCGACGACCCATGAGACGGCGGTACGGACCGCGGCATCACCGAGCCGCGGTCCGTACCGGGGTGAACCGGCAGGGCTGTGTGGGGTTCAGCCGCCCTGGTTCACCTTCGCCAGGGCCTTGGCCAGGCCGTTGGCCCACAGCTGGTTGACCCGGGAGCGCTCGGTGGCGTTCGGGTACCGGTTGGTGCAGGACGGGCCGGGGCCGCCGCCCGACATCAGTTCGCTGCACGGTCCGCTGTAGTGGTCGGGCAGGCCCAGCACGTGGCCGGTCTCGTGGGCGGTGACGCGGATGGAGTCGTACTGCTGGTTCTGCGCGTAGTCCAGGAAGATGTAGCCGCGGCCGTGGCCGTTGGTGGAGGCGTAGGACCCGCGCGAGTCGTTGCCCTCGTAGTAGGTGAAGTCACCGGTGCCCGAGGTCGCCTGGAGCTTGACGTTCGACACGGAGCTGTTCCAGATGGAGGCGGCGCTCGATATCTGGGAGCGGAAGCTCGGGGCCTGGGAGGCGTTGTAGTAGACGGTCACCACCTTCAGCGAGGGCTGGTCGGCCTGCCGCTCGGCGACCGACTTCAGCACCGCGTCGAAGAACGCCTTGCTGCCGGCGCCGTCGGCCGTGCCCACGTATCCGGCGGTGGCGGTGCGGGCCGGTGCCTGGGCGGTGCTCTGGACGCTCGCCGGGCCGGCGGTACCCAGCGCGGCGGAGGCCAGACCCAGACCGAGGGCCAGGGTCAGGAGTCTTCTGGTCTGCTGCGAGCCGGTGCTGCTGCGGAACGACGCCATGGGGGGCTCCTTCTCGTCCTGTGGGGTGGAACGATCGGTTGCCTGTGAGTCTCGGGCACACCAACGGGGCCCGGGATGATGGCAATCGGGGATAGCCCGGGGCTATCGCGGGCCGACTCGTCCCTGTTCGTTGGCACTTGAACATCTGGTGCGGTGCCGTGCGCCGCCTTACGCTCCCCCCATGGAGCTGGAGGTGAGGCACCTGCGCGTCCTGTGCGCCATCGCCGACACCGGCAGTCTGCACAAAGCCGCACGTCAACTGGGCCTGGCGCAGCCCTCGTTGAGCACACAGCTGCGGCGCATCGAGCGCGCCCTCGGTGCTCAGCTCTTCGTACGCACCCGGACCGGCTGCCGTCCCACCCCGCTCGGGCTCGCCGTGCTGAGCCGGGCCAGGCCCCTGGTCGCGGAGTTCGCGGCGATCGTCACCGAGACCAGGGCGGCGGCGGCCCGCGCCGCCGGCGGGTTCCGGCTGCGCATCGGCGCCACCGCGAGCCGGGCCATCCCGGTCTGGTTACGTCTGCTCAGGGCACGCGGACCCGGCTCCCGCCCGACGCTCCAGATGAACGTGTCCGCCAACGCCCTGCTGGGCATGGTCGCCGCCGGCCGGCTCGACATGGCGTTCGTGCACGAGGTCGAGGGCAGCCCGCTGCGCATTCCGCCCGGCCTGAGCCTGCGGGTGCTCGTCGAGCGCGAACCGCAGTTCGTCACGCTCGCCGCGGACCACCCGGCGGCGTCGCAGCCGGAGGTGAGCCTCGCCGATCTCGCCGGCGACCGCTGGATGGCCGACTCCACGGTCGACGGCGAGTGGGACGCCCTGAGCCGGGTCCTGCGCGCCGCGGGCCTGAACCCCGAGATGCTGCACGGCGACTACCTCACCGCCTACTCACTGGCCGCCACCGGCGAGGTCGTCACGATCAGCCAGCCGACCGCCCATCCCCGCCCCGACCTCGCGATCCGCCCGCTGAAGGGCGACCCGATAGGGGTACGGCTGCTGCTGGCGGCCCGCACCGAGGAAGAACTGGACGAGGCCTACCCGGAGTTGGAGGAGGCGTACTGGACCGTGGCCCGGGAGGCGCCGGCCTACCGGGAGTGGCTCAAGCACGCGGACCCGCGCGGCGCGCGTGCGGGTCGTGCCTCGCGCGCCCGGTGGGCCACCGCCGCGGGAACCGCCGACGCACTGACGTGAATCGTCCCCGGCCGGTGCCCGGCACCCGGTCGGTGGGTGCGGCGCCGCGCGGAACCGTCAGTCACACATCCGGCAGCACCAGCCGGGCCTCGCAGAAGGCCGGGCCGTGGGCACGGGCCACGGTCCCGCACGGGCAGCCCGGCGTGATCAGGGACCAGTCGCGGGTTCCCGTCCATGGCCCGTCGTACCCCCGCGGCCCGGGCGGTGCACCGTCCGGGCCGTCCACACGCCGGGCGCGGGGCGGCCGTGCCGCCGGACCCGGCCCTCGTACCGGACCTGCCGGGGTTCGGCCGGCGGCGTGAGCGGGGGGGAGACCAGGAGGGCCCGGCGCGGCCAGGGCGCCGAACACCGCCGTCAGACCGGGGTGGAGGGCCTCACCCGCCTCGGTCGGTGAGCTCGCCACTCCGGCCCGTACCTCGGGGCTGCCGCGACCGGCGGGTTCGGGACGCCGTGCCAGGGCGGCGGAGCCCGCGCGACGGCCGCCGGGAGAGCGGCGGCCGACGGGCTGACGGCGTCCGCGTCGAGGTGGTGCAGGACGGTGCGCAGGACGCGCCGGAGCCGCCGCTCGCGGTCCATGGCCCGCGCCGCCGCGGCCCGCCGGACCGGCGGCGGAGCGGTGAGCCGGTCCAGCACGGCCGCCGCCTCGGTGTCCGCGGGGGCGGGACGCCACTGTCCGGCCACCACGAGCCGCCGCAGCGCTCGCGCGGGCTCCCGCGCCGGGCCACGCACCGGCGGCGACCCGCTGCCGCAGCCGCGGGAAGACTTCTAAGGTGATCAAATGACAGCATTCAACATCCTTGATGACCGCAGCGCCTGGCAGAAGGACTTCGAGCAGCGGCTCCACGCTCCGTACACGGCCGCCGGGTTCAGCCTGCCCGCGGCCGAGCGTCTGGTGGAGTACATCCGCGCCCGCATCGGCGACTGGACCGTCGCCGAGATCACGGACGCCGGGACCCGGGTGGGACACGTGGCCGTGGACGTGGCCGACGACCACGGTGTCCTCGTGGGCCAGATCCAGGACCTCCGTGTCGACGCCCCCCACACCGGCCGGGGGTACGAGGAGGCGGCCCGGGACTGGGCCGAGGCGTGGTGCGCGGAGCGTGGTGCGCGCCGGCTGGGCATACGGCTCACCGGGCCCGCCGGTGACCTGTTCGGGGGTTACGGCGTCCGGGGCCAGCTCAGAGCGCGGAGCATCAGCCCGGCGCCCGAGCCGGTGCACGGCGTCACCGCACGGCCGATGACCCCGGCCGAATACCCCGCCTGGCTCGCCTCCGAGACGGCCGCCTACGTCGCCGACATCGTCCGGTCGGGGGCCATGAGCCCTGAGGAGGCCGCGCGCAAGGCCGACCGGGACTTCGGGAACCTGCTGCCCCAGGGCCTGGACACACCCGACAACAGCGTCCTGGTGCTCGAAGCGTCCGGCGAGCCGATCGGCAGCGGCTGGCTGAAGCACGGACACCTGCCGGGAGTGACGTACGGCTACTCGCTGCACGTCGAGGAGCGGCACCGCGGCAAGGGGTACGGGCGGGGTGCGATGGCGGCCGGCGAACAGGTCGCGCTCGCGGCCGGTGACTCGATGCTGATGTTCACCGTGTGGGGCGGCAACGAGGTGGCCATGAACCTGTACACGAGCGCCGGATACCAGGTCGTGGAGGAATCGCGCACCCTCGACCTTCCCCAGGGCTCTGCCTGACCGATGCGGTGAGGTCCCGGCCCCCGGCCCGAGTCGTGGGCGAGGGGCGGGACCTGCATCCACCTCTGCTGCTACTAAATTAGTAATTAATATTGACAGGGTTTCGGCCACGCGCCACAGTCTTCGCCGTGACGCCGGCCTCCCGCAGGGACGCTTCCGGCTCGCACCTTCCCGCTTCCCAACCCCCGGGAGAGGCACGTGACTTCCCAGTCGCCCACGCACAGCCCCCCGCGCCACCGGTACACCAAGCCGGCCCTCGCCGCCGCGATCACGGTCGTCCTCGCTTCGGCGGCCGTCCCCCCGGCCGTCGCGGACCCGGCGGTGGACCAGGGGGCGCCCGACTCCTACGACAGCGGTCTCGCCCCGACGCCCTACATGGGCTGGAACACGTACTACGGACTCGGCGCCCCCACCGAGAAGGAGGTGCGCGCGGTCGCCGACAAGCTGGTCGGCAGCGGTCTGCGCGACAGCGGCTACGACATCGTCTGGCTCGACGGAGGCTGGCAGGCCGACAACCCCCGCGACGCGCAGGGCCGGCTGGTGGCGCACCCGGACCGCTTCCCGTCCGGCATCCCCGCCCTCGTCTCCTACCTTCACCGGCGTGGCCTGCGCGCGGGGATCTACACCGACGCCGGTACCTACGACGGCGGCAGGAGCTGCGGGCTCGGCAGCAGGGGCCACTACACCGAGGACGCACGGCAGTTCGCCGACTGGAAGATCGACGCGATCAAGGTCGACTTCCTGTGCGGCATCGGCGAGAAGCTCGATCCGGGGCCCGCGTTCAAGGAGTTCAGCGACGCCGTCGCCAAGTCGGGCCGGAAGATGCTGCTGAACCTGTGCAACCCGCTCACCGACGACTGGGGCCTGCCGCACACGCCCGAGCAGGACGCGCACAACACCTACGCCTACGCCCCGGCGATCGCGGACTCCTGGCGCACCGGCACCGACATCGCCTGGGGCACGCCGAGTCCGGGGCAGTGGCCCAACGTCCTGCGCAACATGGACGCCAACGCCTGGCACCCGGAGGCCCAGGGCCCCGGCCACTACAACGACCCGGACTACCTGATCCCCATGCGCCGCATGGCCGACGGCACCCTGGAGCTGACACAGGAGGAGTCCACCACCCAGTTCGTGATGTGGGCCGAGATGGCCTCCCCGCTCGTCCTCGGTTCCGATCCGCGCACCCTGACGCCGTCGATGATCGCCACGCTCCGCAACCCGGAGATCGTCGCCGTCGACCAGGACCCGCTCGGCATCCAGGGGGTCCGGGTCGCCACGGACTCCGCCGGCGACGTCTACAGCAAGGTCCTGTCCGGACGCGGCGAGCGCGCGGTCGTCCTCCTCAACCGCTCCGACCAGCCGGCCGAGCGCACCGTGCGCTTCACCGACGTCGCCCTCGGCGGGGCCGTCACGGTGCGCGACCTGCGCGCACGCGCCGACCGCGGCACGCACACGGGGTCGTACACCGTGGAGGTCCCCGCCCACGGCACCGCCTTCCTCAGGCTCACCGGGCAGGACGCGCTGCCCGGCACGAGCCTCGGACGGAAGACCTCGGCCAGCCCGGCCGTGGTGCGCGACGGCGACACGCTGACCACCTTCTTCCGCGGACCGGGCGGCACTCTCGTCCAGCACACGGCGGACGGCGCGCGTCCGGCGCGGACCAGGGACCTCGCGGGCCCGGCCGGCGGACGGATCCTCGGCCAGCCGGCCGCCTACGCCTCCGCCGGCGGCCGTATCGACGTCTTCGTCCGCGGTACCGACGACCACGCCTACCGCAGGATCTTCTCCGGCGGGCGCTGGGGCGACTGGCAGGACCTGGGCGGGAGCCTGACCGACGCGCCGACCGTGGCCTTCACCGATCCCGCGCACTGGACCCTCGTCGCGCGCGGTGCCGACGGCGGCGTCGTGCGGCGCGACCCCTCGTCCGGCTGGTCGTCGCTCGGCACGCCCGGCGGCCGGCCGGTGTACGGCAGGCCGTCCGCGGTCGTCGGCGCCGACGGGCGCGTCCACGTCGCCGTACGCACCGCCGCGGACGACGTGTGGACCACCTCGCGGGACCAGTCGGGCCAGTGGTCCGGATGGAGTTCGCTCGGTGGCACGGTGAGCGGCAGTCCGACGCTCGTCGCCGTGGGGGACGCCGTGGTGCTGTACGCGCGGGCGGCCGACTACACCCTCTGGCAGCAGCGGTACGACGATGGCGCCTGGCGGGGCTGGACCAAACGGCAGGAGTTCCCCAGCGCGGCCTTCGACGGCTCGCTCGGGGCCGTCGAAGGCCCGGACGGCTCGGTCGACGCGGTGTACCGCGGCGTCGACGGCTCCGTCCACAGAACCCAGTTCAAATAAATTAGTAATTATTATTGACGTGGCGGGACCGCCACGCGACTCTGGATCCGCCGCGAACGGGGCCCGGCCGTCCACAGGGGCCGGCCCCGCCGCGCGGATCCACAGGGAGCCTGAATGACGAACCACCTGCCCGGCCGCCGGCACTTCCTCGCCGGACTCGGAGCCGCCGGAGCGACCGCCCTGCTCAGCGGCTGCGTCACCTCCGCCTCCACCGCGAAGTCCTCCTCCAAGGGCCCGGTGACCCTCCAGTCCAACCTGTCCGCACCGCAGGCCAAGGCCGCGATGGAGGACCTCGTCGCCGCCTACGCCAAGAAGGGCGAGGGCCGCGCCAGCCTGAACACCGTGGCCGCCGAGACCTTCCGCACCCAGCTGCCGACCTACCTGACCTCGGCCAACCCGCCGGACGTGTACACCTGGTACCCCGGCTCCGTGGCGGACGCCTACGCCAGGAAGAACCTGCTCCTCGACCTCGACGACGTCTGGAACGCCTCGCCCGACCTCAAGCGGTACTCCAAGGCGCTGAACAGCCTGTGCACCGCGAGCTCCGGGAAGAAGGTCTTCGTGCCCACCACCTACTACTGGTGGGGCATGTTCTACCGGAAGTCGAACTTCGCCAAGTGGGGCGTCAGCGCACCCTCCTCCTGGGACGAGTTCCTCGACCTGTGCGACAAGCTCAAGTCCAAGGGCGTGGCGCCGATCGGACTCGGCGCCGGCGGCAACACCCCATGGGTCGCCTCGGCGTGGTTCGACTACCTCGACATCCGCGTCAACGGCGCCGCCTACCACCGCGAACTCCTCGCGGGCAGGCACCGCTTCGACGACCCCGAGGTGCGCAAGGTCTTCGACCGCTGGCAGGAGGTGCTGCCGTACTTCGACCCCGACGGCACCGCCCTGGCCTTCCAGGACGCCGGCACCGCCCTGCTCAACGGCCGCACCGGCATGATGCTCATCGGCACCTTCTTCGCCGACGCCGCCCCCAGGAACGCCCTCGACGACATCGACTTCTTCCGCTTCCCCGTCATCGACCCCAAGATCCCCCTCGCCGAAGAGGCCCCGACCGACGGCTACTTCGCCAGCGCCCGCACCGGACGCCGCGACCAGGTCGCCGACCTGATGAAGTACCTCGCCACCGCCGAGGCGCAGGAGATCTACATCAAGGGCTCGTCCGGGACCGTGCTGCCCTGCAACCCCGACGCCAAGGACGCGGGCACGGCGCTGGTGAAGAAGGGCCGCGAGCACATCGAGCGGGCGGCCGAGCTGACCCAGTTCTTCAACCGCGACTCCAGCGACGCCCTCCAGCCCACCGCCGACACCGCGCTCACGAAGTTCATCGCCCGGCCGAAGGACATCGGCGGCATCCTCCGGGACTGGCAGCGCGACGCCGAGAAGATCTGGAACGCCTGACATGGCCGTCCTGACCGCACCGCACCGCGAGTCCCCGGCCCCGACGCCGCCCCGGGGCCACCGGGCCCGGGGCCCGCGCCGCACACCCCCGCTGGTCCTCGCCTTCGTCCTCGTCCCCCTGCTCGCCGAGGCCGTCTGGGTCTTCTGGCCCGCGCTCCAGGGTTTCTACCTCGCCCTGACCAGCTGGGACGGCGTCTCCGCGCCGAAGTTCGTCGGCCTGGGCAACTTCCGCGAGATGGCGGGCGACGACGTCTTCCGCAGCGCCACCGGCCACACCGTCCTGTGGCTGCTCCTCTTCGGCGGCCTGTCCGCCGTACTCGGCCTGGCCGCCGCCCTGCTGCTCCAGCAGGAACGCCGGGGCGTCGGCTTCTACCGCGCGGCCCTCTTCCTGCCCGTCGTGTTCTCCCTGGTGGCCACCGCCCTGGTCTGGCAGGCCGTCTACCAGCCCGACGGCGTGCTCAACCGCCTCCTGGAGTCCGTCGGCCTCGACAGCCTGCGCCACGCCTGGCTCGCCGACCAGGACACCGCCCTGTACGCGGTGATCGTGCCCGCCCTGTGGCGGCAGATCGGCTACGTGATGGTCCTCTACCTCGCCGGCCTGAAGGGCATCGACCCGGCCCTGTACGAGGCGGCCAAGGTCGACGGCGCCGGCCGCCGGCAGCGCTTCCGCCATGTGACGCTCCCTCAGCTGCGCGGTGTCAACGCCGTCGTGGTGTCCGTCATCATCATCGACTCGCTGCGCTCCTTCGACGTGGTCTGGTCGCTGACCCGCGGCGGCCCCTACCACTCCTCCGAACTGCTGAGCACCTACATGTACTCCACCGCCTTCCAGTCCCTGCGCCTCGGGTACGGCTCCGCCCTGGCCGTCGTCATCTTCCTGCTGGCCTTCGGGGTCATCGCCTCCTACCTGGTCCGGGCCTTCAGGGAGGCCGACTGATGTCCGCCGCGCAGACGCACACGTCCGCCCGCGCGCTGCGCCGCCGGCGGGCCGCCACCGCCGGCTTCCACCTCGGCGCCGGGGCCCTGGCCGTCCTGTGGCTGCTGCCCGTCCTCCTGGTCGTGGTCACCAGCCTGCGGTCCTTCGACGACATCGCCGCGCACGGCCTGGGCAGTTGGCCCCGCTCCTTCACACTGGACAACTTCCGGCAGGCCTGGGTCGACGGCGGCCAGCAACGCGCCCTGATCAACAGCCTGGTCGTCACCGTCCCCTGCGTCCTGGTGACCCTCGCCCTGGCCGCCATGGCGGCGTTCGGCCTGAGCCGCTACGAGATGCCCTTCCGCCGCTGCCTGCTGCTGCTCATGCTCGGCGGCAACCTGCTGCCCCCGCAGATCCTGCTCGTCCCGGTCGCCAAGCTCAGCGAGATGATGGGCGTGTACGACACCCTGCCCGCCCTGATCGGCGTACAGATCGGCTTCGGGGTCGGCTTCTACGTGTTCGTCCTGCACGGCTTCATGCGCGCGATCCCCGTCGAGATCCAGCAGGCCGCCGTCGTCGACGGCGCCGGCCCCTGGCAGATCTTCTGGCGCGTCATCCTCCCGCTCACCCGGCCCGCGCTCGCCGCGCTCAGCGCCCTGTCCTTCACCTGGATCTTCAACGACCTGCTGTGGGCGATCACCGTCCTGCGCAGCGACAGCAGGATGCCGATCACCGCCGCGCTCATCGGCCTCCAGGGCCAGTACGTGTCCATGTGGAACGTGATCGCCGCCGGGTCCGTCATCGCCGCCGCACCCACCGTGGCCGTCTTCCTCCGCTTCCAGCGCCACTTCGTGGCCGGCCTCAACCTCGGAGCGGTGAAGTGACCCCGCACCAGCGCTGGACGCTGCGCACCGAGCACACCAGCTACACCGTCCGGCTCTCCCCGGACGGCCCCTGGGCGGAACTCCACGCGTGGGGACCGCACGGCGTGGAGGACGGGCCGCCGGTGCTGGACCGGTCCCACCGCACCCACTTCATCACCCCGGCGGACGCCGCCCCCGCGGAATACGTGCCGCACGGACTGCGCCCGTTCACCGGAGCCGATCTCGTCGCCGCCCGGCCCGGCTCCGAGCGCGGCGTGTGGTGGAGCTTCGAGGGCGCCGACGAGGAGCCCGGCACCCTCCGGCTCACCTTCACCGACGCCGTCCTCGGCCTGCGCACCACCCAGTGCTACGCCACCGTGCCCGGCACCGACGTCCTGCACCGCTGGACCGAACTGACCTGCACGGGCGAGGCGGAACTGCGGCTGGAGCGGCTGGACTCCGCCGCCGTGGACATCCCGGTCACCACCGCCGCCCGGCTGACGTACCTGGCCGGCCAGTGGTCGCAGGAGTTCCAGCACACGCGACTCGACCTGGCCCGGGGCACCTTCACCATCGGCAGCACCCAGGGCGTGCCCGGTCACGCGTACGCGCCCTGGCTCGCCGTCCAGGACGCGACGGCCCCGCACGACGCTCCCGCCCCCGCCTACGGCATCGCCCTGGAATGGCCCGGCAACTGGCACATCACCGCACAGGCCGAGCCCGGCGGCGCCGTACGCGTCCGCGCCGGACGCGTACCGCACGAGGGCGCGGTACACCTGGCTCCCGGCGACACGCTGACCACCCCCCGCCTCGCCTGCGCCTTCAGCCCGGACGGACTCGACGGGCTCTCCCGCGTCTGGCACCGCTACGAGCGCCGCCTCGCCGGCGAACGCCTGCACCGCCCCCGCAAGGTCCTGTACAACTCCTGGGAGGCCACCGGCTTCGACGTCGACGCCGAGAGCCAGCTGGAACTGGCCAAGGCGGCGGCGGACCTCGGCGCCGAGCTGTTCGTTGTGGACGACGGCTGGTTCACCGGCCGCACCGACGACACCGGCGGGCTGGGCGACTGGTACCCCGACCCGGCGGCCTTCCCGCACGGCTTCGACCGGTTCGTCGACGACGTCCGCGCCCTCGGGCTGGACTTCGGCCTGTGGATCGAACCCGAGGCCGTCAGCCCCGGCAGCCGCCTGCACGCCGAACACCCCGAGTGGGTCTACCGGATCGAGGGCCGCCCGGCCCGCCGCGTGCGCAACCAGCTCCTGCTCGACCTCGGCCGCGCCGACGTGCAGGACTTCGTCCTCGCCACCCTCGACCGGCTGCTCACCGGCCACGCCATCGACTACCTGAAGTGGGACATGAACCGCCCGCCGACCGAGCGCGGCCGTCCGGGCGCCGGCCCCGCGGACCGGCTGGACCTCGACGCCGAGCACGTCCACGGCTACCTCCGCGTCCTGGACCACCTGCGCACCGCGCACCCCCACGTCACCGTCGAGGGCTGCGCGGGCGGCGGCGGCCGGATCGAGCACGCCACCCTCGCGCGCACCGACGTCGTCTGGCCCAGCGACAACACCGCGCCCCTGGACCGGCTCCGCGTCCAGCACGGCTTCCTGCACGCCCACGCCCCGCACGTGATGAGCTCCTGGGTCACCGACGCCCCCGGCGTCTTCGACCCCCGCCCGCGCAGCCTCGCCTTCCGGTTCGTCACCGCCATGTGCGGCGTCCTCGGCATCGGCGCCGACCTGCGGACCTGGACGCCGGAGCAGCGCGCCGAGGCAGCCGGCTGGATCGCCCGGTACAAGGAGGTGCGGGACGTCGTCCACCACGGCGACGCCCGTCTGCTCGGCTCGCCCGAGGACGCCACCTGCGGAGTGCAGTACGACGCGCCCGACGGACGCCGTACCGTCGTCGCCGCCTTCAGCACCGGCCGGCTCGACGGCGCCCCGCTCGTGCCGGGCCGCCCCGCCCGGCTGCGGCTGCGCGGCCTGGACCCCACGGCGGCCTACCGGGACGCCGCCACCGCGACCACGTACAGCGGCGCCCATCTGCTCCACTACGGGCTGCCCTGCGCGTGGACCGCCGGCCACGACGCCGACCTGGTGGTACTGACACGGCAGTAGCCGCACCCGCACGCCGCAAGCCACCCAGACGAGAAGGAGCCCCGCCTCATGGATCCCGCACGACGGCACGGCGCCCGCTTCACCGGCCGCACGGCCGTGATCACCGGAGCCGCCTCCGGCATCGGGGCCGCCACCGCCGAACGCCTCGCCCGGGAGGGCGCCACCGTGGTCCTCGCCGACATCGCCGAGGAACCCGGCGAGGCCGTGGCCGCGCGCATCACCGAGGACGGCGGCCGGGCCCGCTTCGTACGGGCCGACGTCTCGGCCGAACGGGACTGGCAGCGGATCGTCTCCGCCGCCCACGCCCACGGGCCCGTCGACCTGCTGGTCAGCAACGCCTACACCGTCGACGTCACCCCGGCCCACGAGATGACCCTCGCCTCCTGGCAGCGGCAGCTGTCCGTCAACCTCACCGCCGCCTTCCTCGGCTTCCGGGCCGTCCTGCCCGACCTGCGCTCGCGCCGGGGAGCGGTCGTGCTCACCTCCTCCGTCCACGCCCACGCCGGCATCCCCGGCCACCCCGCCTACGCGGCCTCCAAGGGCGCGCTGCTCTCCCTGTGCGGCCAGCTCGCCGTCGAGTACGGCCCCGAGGTGCGCGTCAACGCCGTCCTGCCGGGACCGGTGCTGACGGCGGCCTGGGACCGGGTGCCGCCCGAGGAACGCGAGCTGAGCGTCGCCGCGACCGCCGCCCGCCGCTTCGGCACCCCCGAGGAGGTCGCCGCGGCCATCGCCTTCCTCGGCGCCGACGAGGCCTCCTTCGTCACCGGCGCGCACCTCGTCGTCGACGGGGGCTGGAGCGTCACCAAGGCGTCCGCATGACCACCGCCGTCCGCTCACGCGACCCGTGCGCACCCGGCCATACTCGTCCGACACGTGCGCATCCGGATCCGTCCGACCCGTGCGCATCCCGAGAGAAAGGCTGTACGACATGACGCCCTACGCCCGCCGCGGCGTGCACGGCCAGACGGTGGAGGCGCTGGCCCGCCGCATCCTGGGCGGCGAGATCCCCGAGGGGGCCACGCTCGACCTGGTGGCGCTGCAGAGCGAACTGGACGTCAGCCTCACCGCCCTGCGCGAGTCCCTGAAGGTACTGGCCGCCAAGGGCATGGTCGACGCCCGGCAGAAGCGCGGCACCTTCGTCCGGGCCCGCGCGGACTGGAACCTCCTCGACGCCGACGTCCTGCGCTGGCGGTTCGAGGGCGCCGGCGCCGGCGAGACCGACCGGGCGCTGCTGCGCAACCTGGCCGAGGTGCGCTCCATCATCGAGCCGGCCGCCGTCCGCCTCGCCGCCCAGCGCCGCACCGACGACGACCTCGCGGCCCTCGACGCCGCCCTCGCGGCGATGGGGGAGCACGACACCGACCCCGGCCACGCCGTCGACGCCGACCTCGCCTTCCACCGCGCCCTGCTCGCCGCCACCCACAACGAACTGCTGGAACGCATGGAGATGGTGATCGAGTCCGGCCTCGCCCACCGCGACCGCCTGGTCCACAGCTCCCCGCACAGCGAGGACCCGGTCCCCGCCCACCGCGCCGTCCTGGACGCCGTACGCGACCAGGACCCGCGGGCCGCCGAGGCCGCCATGCACGCCCTGCTCGAACAGGCCGGGCGCGACCTGGACCGGATCGACGGCCCCGACGACACGAAAGGCACCGGCGGCAAGTGAAGATCGCCCGCATTGAGACGTTCCTGGTACCGCCGCGCTGGCTGTTCTGCCGGATCGAGACCGACGACGGCGTGGTCGGCTGGGGCGAACCCGTCGTGGAAGGACGCGCCGAAGTGGTCCGCGCCGCCGTCGACGTCCTCGCCGAACAGCTCCTCGGGAAGGACCCGCTGCGCATCGAGGACCACTGGCAGGTGCTCACCAAGGGCAGCTTCTACCGCGGCGGCCCCGTGCTCTCCAGCGCGGTCGCCGGTCTCGACCAGGCCCTGTGGGACATCGCGGGCAAGACCTACGGCGCACCGGTGCACGCCCTCCTCGGCGGCCCCGTGCGCGAACGCGTCCGGGTCTACGCCTGGGTCGGCGGCGACGAGCCCGCCGAGCTGACCGACCAGATAGCGGCCCAGGTGGAGGCCGGCTTCACGGCGGTGAAGATGAACGCCGCCGGGGCCACCTCGCCGATCACCACCCCGGCCGAGACGGCAGCCGTCGTGGCCCGGGTGGCGGCGGCCCGCGAGGTGCTCGGCCCCGACCGGGACGTCGCCGTCGACTTCCACGGCCGCTTCACCGCCGCCGGCGCCCGCCGCGCCCTGGCCGAACTGGCCCCCCTGCACCCGCTGTTCGTGGAGGAGCCGGTCCTCCCCGAGCACAACCACCTGCTGCCCGGCCTGGTCACCGCCAGTCCGGTACCGCTGGCCACCGGCGAACGCCTCTACTCCCGCGGCGACTTCCTGCCCGTCCTCACCGCGGGGATCGCCGTCGCCCAGCCCGACCTGTCCCACGCGGGCGGCATCTCCGAGGTGCACAGGATCGCCGCCCTCGCCGACACCTTCGGCGCCCAGCTCGCCCCGCACTGCCCCCTCGGTCCCATCGCCCTCGCCGCCAGCCTCCAGATCGCCTTCGCCACCCCGAACTTCCTGATCCAGGAGCAGAGTCGCGGCATCCACTACAACAAGGACGCCGACCTCCTCTCCTACCTCGCCGACCCCGAACCGTTCCGGTTCGTCGCCGGTCACGCCCCCCGCAACGACGCCCCGGGCCTGGGCATCACCCTGGACGAAGCGGCCGTACGCGCCGCGGACCGCGGCGGGCACGCCTGGCGCAACCCCGTGTGGCGGCACCCCGACGGCTCGTTCGCGGAATGGTGAACCGCGTGCTCGACGTCGTCACCGACCCCGCCCACGGCGGCCGGTGGACCTCACTGCGCGCGGACGGCCGCGAATGGCTCTGGCACCGCCCCGCACCGGAACGGGACACGGTCGTCCCCGGTGACGCGTTCGTCGACGCCGGGGGGCTGGAGGAGTGCGTGCCCACCGTCCGTGGCCGCCCCGACCACGGCGACGCCTGGTCCCGCCCGTGGACCCGGGACGGCGACACCGAGCGGGTGCACTGCGACGCCTTCACCCTGACCCGCACCGTACGCGCCACACCCGACGGCGTGGTGGCCGACTACACGCTGGCCGCCGAACCGGGCTTCCGCTTCCTCTGGGCGGCCCACGCCCTGCTCGACCTCTCCGAGCACGCCACCCTCCACATGACCGCCGGCGCGACCACCCGCCTGTTCCCCGAGGCCGCCCCGCTGCTGACCGAGCCGTGGCCCGAAGGCGCGCCCTGGCTCGCGGGTGCCTGGCCCGCCCCGCGCGGACTGGCCCTCGAACGGCTCGGCCCCGACGACGGCACAGCGGTGGGAGCCGTCGTGGACACCCACCTGTGCTGTGTGCACGACGGCCGCGACCGGCTGTCCCTGAGCGTGCGGGTGGCCGGGGACACCGCGGCCGCCCGGCCGGGGGGCGGGCAGCGCGGGACCGGGCAGCCCGTGTCGATCGCGCTGTGGCGCAACCTCGGCGGCTTCCCCGAGGCGAACCCCTACCGCAGCACGGGCGTCGAGCCGATGCTCGGCCGTGTCTTCGACCTCGCCGACGCCGGCCCCGGCGACGCCGCCGAGGTGCCCGCCACCGGAGAGGCGCACTGGCGGCTGACGCTCACCACCGCCTGCCGCTGCCCCTGAACCCCCAGCAAGGAGACCGGTTCGTGGATCTGCCCGCCGCCCTCTCGGCGCACCGGCTGCTGGCCATCGTCCGTGGACGTGACGCCGACGCCGCGCTGCGCACCGTACTGACCCTGGCCGAGGAGGACATCGACCTCATCGAGGTGTCGCTCAGCGGCACGGACGCCCTCGCCGTCATCGCGCGGGCCCGGGAACTCCTCGGCCCGGACCGCCCGTTGGGCGCCGGCACGGTCCTGACCGCCGGCGACGCGCGTGCCGCCCACCGGGCGGGGGCGACGTTCGTGGTCACACCCGGACTGGGTGAAGCCGTGCCCGCGGCACACGACCTGGGCCTGCCGGTGCTCGCCGGTGTGTTCACCCCGACCGACGTCATCGCCGCCCGGAGCATGGGCGCGGCGGCACTGAAGATCTTCCCGGTCGCCCAGGCCGGGGGAGCGGCGTACCTGGAGGCCCTGCGCGGACCGTTCCCCGACGCCGCGTTCGTCCCCGTGGGCGGAGTCGACGAGGCCGTCGCCCGCGCCTGCCTCGCCGCGGGTGCGGCGGCGGTCGGCGTCGGTTCCCCGCTCGTCGGCGACGCCGCCGACGGCGGCAGCCTCGAAGCGCTCAGGAGCCGCGCCCGCGCCTTCCGCACCGCCGTACGGGAGGTGGCGCCGTGACCGCGGAGCCCCGCCCCACCCGCCCCGACCGCCTCGAACTCGGTGAGGGCATCCGCTGGACCGGCACCGGGGTCGTCCTCGTGGACCTCCTCGCCGGCCGCCTCCTTTCGGCCCCGGACGATCCCACGGCCCCGCTGCGGACCGTCGCGCACCTCCCGGTCCCGCTGGGGGCGGTCGCCCCGGTGGCCGGTCTCCCGGGCACCTGGATCGCGGCCGCGGGAACCGGCTTCTGCCTGCTGCACCCCGACGGCGCCACCCGCTGGCTGGCCCGCCCGGAGGACGGCTCCGTACCGCGCAGGCGCATGAACGACGCCGTGGCCGACCCCTCGGGCCGGTTCTGGGCGGGCAGCATGGGCTACGACGCCGACGAGGACGCCGGTGCCCTCTACCGCGTCGACCACGACGGCACGGTCGAACGCGTCCTGGACGGCGTCACCGTGCCCAACGGCCCGGTGTTCACCCCGGACGGGCGCTGGATGTACCTGGCCGACAGCGCCCGGGGTGTCGTCCGCCGCTATCCGGTCGACCCGCGGACCGCCCGGCTCGGCACGCCCGAGGTCTTCGTCACCGTGGACGACGGCAGTCCCGACGGGATGGCGATCGACGCGGAAGGCGCCGTGTGGATCGCCGTCTGGGGCACCGGGACGGTACGCCGTCACCTTCCCGACGGCACGCCGGACCGCACCCTGCGGCTGCCCGCGAGCCGGCCGGCCGGCGTGTGCCTGGAGGGAGACCTCCTGCACATCACCACCGCTCGGCTGGGCCTCGACGCGCCCGGGCCGTACGACGGCGCCGTCTTCAGCGTCCGGGTCGAGGTGCCGGGCAGCCCGGCCGCGTCCTACCGGCCGACTGCCTCCCTCCTGCGAGCGGGCCAGGCATCCGGAAGGGAACCCTCATGACCGGAGCCGCCACGGGAACCACGACGGAAACCGCGGCGGGACGGCCGTGGCGCCCCGCCGGGCACGTGGTGTGCGTCGGCGAGACGATGGCGGCCCTGGTGCCCGATCCGCCGGAACCACTGGAGCGGGCCGCGCGGCTGGGCCTGTCGGTGGCGGGCGCGGAGTCGAACGTGGCCATGTACCTGGCCGACCACGGCGTCCCGGTCTCCTGGGTCTCGGCGCTGGGCGACGACCCGCTGGGAAGACGAGTCCGCGCCACGGTGGCCGCCGCGGGCGTCGACGTCTCGCACGTCCGCACCGACCCCCACCACCCCACGGGTCTGCTGGTGAAGAGCCCGGCCTCCACCGCCGGCACGCGCGTGCACTACTACAGGTCCGGTTCGGCCGCTTCCGCGCTCGGCCCGGACCTGCTGGACGAGGAACCCGTGCGCTCGGCGGCCCTGCTGCACCTCACCGGCATCACCCCGGCGCTGTCGCCCTCCTGCCGGGAACTGGTCACCAAGGCCCTGACCACTGCGGTGGACGCGCGTTCCCACGCGGTCAGCTTCGACGTCAACCACCGCCCCGCCCTGTGGCCCGACGGCACCGCGGCCACCGTGCTGCGCCGGCTGGCCGACCGGGCCGACATCGTCTTCGTCGGCCTCGACGAGGCCCAGGGCCTGTGGGGCGAGGACCTGACGGTCACCGACGTACGGCACCTGCTGCCGCATCCCCGTGTCCTCGTCGTCAAGGACGGCGCCCGCGCCGCCACCGCCGTCACCGACCACGGCGTGTACACCGTGCCGGCGCTGCGGACGGCGGTGGTCGAACCGGTGGGCGCCGGGGACGCCTTCGCCGCGGGCTTCCTCGCGGGCCTGCTGAGGAGCCGCACGACGGCGCAGGCGCTCCGGCTGGGACACATCACGGCGGTGTCGGCGCTGCGGGTGACAGGAGACCACGGCCCCCTGCCCGCGCCGGCCCGGATCGAACGGCTCCTCACCCTGCCGGACCCGGAGTGGGAGGCACTCGCCCAGACGCAGGGGGGAACGCCCCCGTGCCCGGGGTACGCACCGGACGGCACCGTCCACTGACCGGCGCGTCACCGCTGCCGGCCGCGGGAGCAGGCCATCAGCCCGCCGGATAATCCGGATGTACGTGAAATCGGGTATACACCTATGGACACTGACAAACACCCGCATACGGTCGCTGCCCGTTCCGGGAGGCACGATGAGCCAGCAGCCAGTCCTTCTCCCCTACGCCGATCCGGCCTTCGTGGCGGACCCCTTCCCCCTCTACCGCCGCCTCCGCGAGGAGGGCCCCGTCCGCCGCGCGATCATCGCCGGCGGCCTGGACGCCTGGCTGGTCACCCGCTACGAGGACGGACTCGCCGCCCTGTCCGACCCCCGGCTGAGCAGCGATGTCCGTGACGCCTCGGACCCCCGCCTCATCGCCCAGCTGCCTCAGTTCGAGCGGGAGTCGATGACGAGCACCATGCTGCGCTCCGACCCGCCCGACCACACCCGGCTGCGCCGTCTGGTGTCGAAGGCGTTCACGGCACGCCGGGTCGCCGAGCTGCGGCCCCGGGTCCAGGAGATCACCGACCGGCTCCTCGACGCGGTGGTCCCGGCCGGCCGGGCCGAACTCGTGGCCGACTTCGCGCTGCCCCTGCCGGTCACCGTCATCGGCGAACTGCTGGGCGTGCCGGTGGACGAGCGGTACGACTTCCAGCGGTGGACCGACGCCATGCTCGTCCGCGGGGAGGAGATGCCCGACCCGCTCGTGGTCGACGAGGCGTGGCACCGGATGCGCGCCTACGTGACGCGGCACCTCGCGGCCAAGCGTGCCCGGCCGGGGGACGACCTCCTCAGCGCGCTGATCGACGCCCACGACCAGGAGCAGCGGCTGAGCCACGACGAACTGATCGCCATGACGTTCCTGCTGCTGGTGGCGGGCTACGTCACGACGGTCAACCTGATCGCCGGCGGCATCGCCGCGCTGCTCACCCACCCCGGCCAGCTCATCCTGCTGCGGAACCGTCCGGAGCTGCTGCCGGACGCGATCGAGGAGTTCCTGCGCCACGACGGCCCGGTCAGTCCGGGCATCGCCCGTTTCGCACGCGAGGACGTCGAGATCGCCGGCGTGACCGTCCCGCGCGGCGCGACCGTGCTCGTCGCGTCCGCCATCGCCGACCGCGACCCGGCCCGGTTCCCGGACCCCGACCGGCTGGACATCACCCGCAGGGACAACGGCCACCTGGCCTTCGGGCACGGCATCCACTACTGCCTGGGCGCGCCGCTGGCCCGGCTGGAGGGCCAGGTCGCCATCGGGACGGTCCTGCGCCGCCTGCCGGACCTGGCCCTGGCCGTGCCGCCGGCGGAGCTCGCCTGGCGCCCCGGCGGCCTGCGTGGCCCGGCGCGGCTGCCCGTCACGTTCACCCCCGGCGGCCCGGCCTGAACACCGTCCGGTACCCCTCGGCCCCGTGCCCCGGCGCCGTCACGGCCCACGGTGGACGCGAGACGACGGGAGACGACCCGACGAGGAGCCCCTGGAGACGTTCGACTCTTCCTGGACCGGGACACCGTGCCCACCGCGCTCGGCCACGAGGTGGTGATCAGCGGCGTCAACGACACCCTGGACGCCGGGGTGCTGCGTGCCCTCGCCGCAGGCGGCACCTCGGTGGCCGAGTTCGCCTGGGCCCTCGCGCTCGGAGGGGCGTCGGGCTCGACGTGTACGAGGAGGAGGCCGGCGTGTTCTTCCGGGACAGTCGCTGGAGGTGATGACCGACGAGTGCCTTGCGAGGCTGATGACCTTCGCCAACGTGCTGGGGACTACTTCGCGGGCCGTGGCAGCGACAACACGCTGGTGCGGCCCGTGACGGCATGACACACGGTCTGGGCCGTGCGCGGATTTGGCCCCCGCTGGTCCGCCGCCCCGGGAGTGGCGGACCAGCGCCTGCGAAGACGCCGTCGCGGGGTGAAACGGAACCTACGCTTCCAGCGGTTCGCGACGGAAGACCTGCGGATGTGGTCCGCCTCACAGTGCCCCAACGGATCTCCCGGCTCCGGGCTGACCTGCGGAAACGTAAGTGATCACCGCGGAATCGCGCGAGTGGGCACGCCCTCGTCCCACTATCTGGAGTGGTGTTCACCGGAGTTCGGCTGAACGAGGATGGACACCGGTGGACACGAGGCGCCCGGGACGTCGTGCCGGTGCCCGAGGGCTGGACGAGGGGAGCGTTTCCGCAGTGACGCAGGCTCACGAGGACGAAGTGCTGGCACGGATCGCGAAGGGGCTGGTCTACACCGAGTCGGAAGCGGCCTTCCAGGCCCCTCGGCGCCGCACCGAGGAGATCTTCGAGTACAACCACACACCTCCGGGCCGAACGGACAGGCGCCGTGCGCTGCTCGTCGCGATCTTCGGCTCGGTCGGTGAACGCACGGCGCTGCTCCCGCCGTTCCACGCGGCTTTCGGCAGCAACGTCCACATAGGCGACGACTTCTTCGGCAACGTGAACCTGACGTTCGTCGACGACGTCGAGATCCGCATCGGCGACGGTGTCATGATCGCCCCCAGCGTCACCCTGACCACGACGGGACACCCGGTGCACCCAGCGCGACGTGCCGACTTCGGCCGGTTCTCGGAACCGATCGTGATCGAGGACAAGGTCTGGATCGGCAGCAACGTGGTGGTCCTGCCGGGCGTCCGCATCGGATACGGCTCGGTCATCGGCGCCGGCAGCGTCGTCAGCCGCGACATCCCCCCGATGACTGTCGCGGTCGGGACCCCGTGCCGGGTGGTCCGCCCGATCACGGAGGCGGACCTCGCCACACGCACGACAGGCACGACCGGCCCTTAGGGCCTCTCGTTCGGATCATGCCGGGCTCGCGGGGTCCGGCCGGATCCCAACGAAAGACCCTAGCCCTGCGGCGGCCGTCGGCCGGCGGGCCGGGCGGCGCTTCGTTCCCGTCAGCGCCGCTGCGCCAAGGCGCGCAACGCCGCCTTGTCCGGCTTGCCGCTCGGGGCCACGGGGACCTCGGTGATGCCGACGACGCCGGCCGGGACGGACGCCTCGCCGAGTTCCCGGGCCACCAGCTCGCGCAGCGCGTCCGGGTCCGGCACGTTCCCGGGCTGCGGGACGACGAAGGCGTGGATCGCCTCGCCGGTCCGGTCGTCCGGGACCCCGACGACGTACGCCTGGTCGACGTCGGGATGGGAGGCCAGCACCCGCTCGATGGGGCCCGCGTAGTGGATGACGGCGTTGACGATGACGATGTCGCGCGTGCGGCCGGACAGCCGCAGATACCCCCGCGCGTCGAGCCTGCCGAGGTCCCGGGTACGGACCCAGCCGTCCCGCAGGACCTCCGCGGTCTCCCGGGGGTCCTCCCAGTAGCCGCTGAACGCGTCCGCCAGCCGGACCCACACCTCGCCCGTCCGGCCCGTGGGGAGGTCCCGCCCGTCGGCGTCCCGCACGGTCATCTCGACCGTGTCGAGCGGGCGTCCGACGCTGTCGGCGAGCCCGGGATCGGCCGCCAGCTCCTCCGGTTCCAGGACGGTCAGCATGCCCGTCTCCGTCTGGCCGTAGGCATGGTGGACCACCGGCCCCAGCAGCTCTGCCGCCTCGGTCAGCCGGTGCGGGGCGAGCGGGGAGCCGGCCACGACGAGGGCGCGCAGGCTGCTCGTGTCCACGGCCCGCTCGCGCACGGCGTCGAGGATGCCGTACAGGCGTGGCACCGTCGTCATGCAGGCGGTGACCCGGTGGTCGGCGAAGACCTCCGGGAACCGCAGGGGCTGGTCCGGGATGACCGCGGTGCCTCCGCCGAGCAGTGACAGACAGAGGTGTTCGAACATGACGGCGCTGCTGAGCGTGCCGAAGAGCAGGAAGCGCGCGTACCGCGCGGCGAGGCGCCGGGTGCGGTCGGTCCAGCGGGCGGGTTGCAGGGCCCAGTCCTCCGACAGGGCGCCGTAGGTCACCATCGTGCCCTTGGGCCGGCCGGTGCTGCCGCTGGTCAGGTGGATGACGCCGACGCCGTCGCGGTCGCCCCGGGCGGTGAGGTCGCCGGGGCCGGGCGTGGCGGGTGCCGGGGGCCATGACGCGCCGCCGGTGTCCAGCAGCGGGACGTCGCCCGCCTGGGCGGCCAATTCCGGCCGGCCGGCGGCGTCGTCCGTGACGACGGCGTCGACGTCGCGGGCGAGGATGTCGCGCAGGTGCTCGCGGGTCAGCCCGGGACGCAGCGCCACCACCTGGCAGCCGACGACATGGGCCGCCACGCGCACGGCGAACGCCTCCGGCGTGACACCGGTGTCCAGGGCCACGTGGGACCCGGCGGTCAGGCCCGCACCGCGCAGACCTCGCACGGACCCGGCGATCAGCGCGAGCACCTGCCCCCGGGTGACCACGCGTCCCCCGTACTCGAAAGCGGGCTGCTCCGGAGCGTCGCGGAAGGCGTCGACGAGCGCTTGTGGAAAGACTTCCCCGGGCTTTTCGTCCACTTCGTCTCCACTCTGGGCCGGAAATCGACGTAAAGGCAGTGTGAATGACTGGAAAACGACCATGCGGGGTGTGTCGGCGCACCGGGTACGCCAATCACGCCCTCACGTTAACCGACGGGAGAAATCCGCCACCCCGAGAGGTGTGTGACCTACATCACGCCGGGCTGGGGTGGCTCCGTGCTTTAACCGTCAAGTACCGTCTTTCCCGCCCCCACGGAAGGCAGGAGAAGGCCATGTCTGATTTAGGACAGGTTGACTATCTCGTCATCGGCGGCGGCCCCGCGGGCCTCCAGGCCGGTTACTTCCTCCAGAAGGCCGGCAGAGATTACCTCATCGTGGAAGAAGGAGACGCTCCAGGCGCTTTCTTCACCCGCTTCCCCAGGCATCGGACCCTGATTTCCTCCAACAAGGTGCACACCGGTTGGAGCGATCCCGAGATGCGGCTGCGCGTCGACTGGAACTCCTTGCTCTCGGACGAGGGCCCGCTGTTCACCGCGTACTCGCCCCGGTACTTCCCGCCGGCCGACGACATGGTCCGCTACCTGGCGGACTTCGCGCGGACACACGAGTTGCGCATCCGCTTCAACACCCGTGTCACCCGGATCTCCCGGCCCGACGGCGACCTCTTCACCGCGACCGACCGCAGTGGCAACGTTGTCCGGGCCCGGCGCGTCATCGTCGCCACCGGCGTCTCGCGGCCGTACGTGCCGCCCATCGAGGGCGCCGAGGAGGCCGAGCACTACGACCAGGTGTCCGTGGACCCGGCCGAATTCACCGACAAGCGGGTGCTGATCATCGGGCGGGGCAATTCCGCCTTCGAGACCGCCGACAATCTCATCGAGACCGCCGCCGTCATCCACGTCGCCGGACCCGGCTCGCTCAAACTCGCCTGGCGCACCCATTTCGTCGGTCATCTCCGGGCCGTCAACAACAACTTTCTGGACACCTACCAGCTCAAGTCCCAGAACGCCGTACTCGACGGTGACATCCTGCGCATAGCGCGGAAGTCCGACGGCACCTATGTCGTGAGTGTGAAATTCTCGCGTGTCGCGGAAGTGGTCAAGGACATCCAGTACGACCGGGTCGTTCTGGCCACCGGATTCCGGTTCGACGCCTCGATCTTCGACGACGACTGCCGTCCCGACCTCGTCATCAAGGACCGCTTCCCGCAGCTCACCGATGCCTGGGAATCGGTGAACGTGCCCGGTCTGTATTTCGCCGGCACCATCACCCAGTCCCTGGACTTCAAGAAGTCCACCAGCGGCTTCATCCACGGGTTCCGGTACGGGGTGAAGGCGCTGCACCGCATCCTGGAGCGCCGCTACCACGACCGGCAATGGCCGCACACCACCCTGCCCGCAGCCGCCGGCCCCGTGACCGACGCCGTCATCGAGCGGGTCAACCGCACCTCGGCCCTGTGGCAGCTGTTCGGATTCCTCGGCGACGCGGTGCTGGTCGGCGCCGACGGCGAGGTCCGCTACTGCGAGGAGATCCCGGTGGCGCACCTGCACGAGGCCGCCGCCCGGGGCGAGTTCGGGAACCCGGTCTCCTACTTCACCGTCACGCTGGAGTACGGCGCCGACCACGACCGCGTCGACCCCTTCGACCTTACCGTCAGCAGGACGCCCCAGCAGGACACCAGCGGTCTCGACGCGCGCTATCTGCACCCGGTGGTACGGCAGTTCCTGCCCGACGGCAGCGGCAAGCCGGTCGCCGAGCACCACATCACGGAGAACCTGGAGAACGAGTGGGACAACCCCGACGTCCACGTCGGCCCGCTGCGTTCCTTCCTCGCGTCCCGGCTGGCCGCCGGGGACGACCTCCCGGCAGGCGAGGAACTCGCCGCGCCCCGGGCATGACCGGCCCGCACGCCGACCCGCCGCACGGTCCAGCCGAGTCGGCACGCGAAAGACTCGGTCCCGCGCACTACGACTACTTCGCCGGCGGCGCGGGCGAGGAGACGGCGCTCAGGGACAACGAGGACGCCTTCGGCCGGCTGGCCCTGCTTCCCCGGGTGCTGCGTGGCGGCGCCGTGCGCGACACCCGGGTGAGCGTGCTGGGCCGGGAATGGCCGGCACCGCTCTTCGTCTCGCCCACCGCCTTCCACCGTCTCGCCCACCCCGACGGCGAGGCGGCCACCGCCCGCGCCGCCGCCGCGACCGGCACCCCGCTGGTCACCGGCATGGCCGCCACCACCGCCGTCGCGGATGTCGTCACCGCGGCCCGCGAGGCGGACCCGGACGCGGTGGTCTGGTTCCAGCTGTACCTGCAACCGGAGCACGAGGTCACCGCCGAGCTGGTGCGCCGGGCCGAACGGGCGGGGTGCTCCGCCCTCGTCGTGACCGTCGACTCACCCGTCTTCGGCAGGCGCACCCGGGACCTGCGCAACGGCTTCCACGACCTGCCGCCCGGTCTCGCGGCCGAGAACATGCGGGACCTGCCCGGCGCGGCACCCGGCGCCACCCGCGACATCGCCATGTGGCCGGCCGGCTGGGACGACCTCGGGCGGCTGCGCGAGCTGACCGGCCTGCCCCTCGTCCTGAAGGGTGTCCTGCACCCCGAGGACGCGCGTGCCGCCGTCGAGCACGGCGTCGACGCGCTGATCGTGTCCAACCACGGGGGACGGCAACTCGACGCCGCTCCCGCGTCGGTCGAGGCACTCCCGGCCGTGGCCGAGGCCGTCGCCGGACGGGTGCCGGTCCTGATGGACGGGGGAGTGCGCCGGGGCGGCGACATCGCCCTGGCCCTCGCCCTCGGAGCCCGGGCCGTCGGTGTGGGCCGCCCCGTGCTGTGGGCCCTGGCCACGGGCGGCGAGGCCGGGGTCCGGGAGGCGCTGACGGCCCTGCGCGAGGACTTCGACCAGGTGCTCGCCCTGTGCGGCGGGCACCGGCCGCGGGACCTCACGGCCGACCAGGTGGTCCCGCGCGGGCTCCCGTACCGCCCCCGCAGAGGAGAACCCGCATGATGAGCAGGAGAACGGCGGCGGCCCTGGCCGCGGGCGGTGCGCTGCTGCTGACCTCCCCGGCCTGGCTGCCCGGCAAGGTCGTCGCACTCCGCACGAAGGTCTTCGCCCGCGTCAACGGCGACGAGGGCATGCTCCTCCCCGACGCCACCTTCGGCCCCGACCGCTTCCAGGAGATCTACGGCCACCCGGCCGCCGGAGGCCGCAGCAAGGGCGCGGCACTGTCCGACCTGTTCTGGTACTGGCTCGCGCCCGGCGCCGACATCCACCAGGAGCACCTGGAGGCCGGACCCCGCTACGACGAGGTCGCCCGCCGGACGCTCGCCATCCTCTCCGGCCCGTCGGCGGAGCTGTACGAAGCCGCCGCACGGCACACCCGGCAGGCCCTGGACGCCGCGGCGAGCGGCCGCGTCCGGGCGGTACGACTGCGCGACCTGATGATGCCGGTGTGGGCCGCGTTCTTCTACGGCCTCGTCTTCGGGGAACCCTGTCCGGCCGAGGCCCGGCGGCTGATCGTCGCCCACGCCGAGGACGTCGTCAACGCCCTCAAGTGCACCCGTCCGCGCCGCATGCGCCGCAGGAACCGGCTCACCCGCTACCTGCTGCGCCGCCTGGCGGCCGGTGACGTACCGCACGCGCTCCCTGCCGGCCTGACCCGCCGCCAGCAGGCGTACTACCTCCAGGGCACCTTCTTCAACACCGCCGTCGTCCAGATGTCCGAGGCGATGGCCCACCTCCTGCTGGTCCTGGCCCAGCACCCGGAGGTGCAGGACCGGGTGGCGGCCACACCCGACGACGACCGCTACCTGAGCCATGTCATGAACGAGACGTTCCGCCTCTACCCGCTGTTCGGGGTGGCCCACCGGATCACCACCGCGGACATCGCCCTCGACGGTCTGCCCACGATCCCGGCGGGCACCGTCCTGACCTTCAGCTACCCCGACTACCACGCCACCGGGTACCCCGACCCCGAGCGCTTCGACCCCGGACGCTGGGCGACGCTCTCCGCGAAGAACGCCCACCACATCCCCTTCGGAGTCGCCACCAACCGGCCCTGCCCCGCCTGGCGCCTCGCACCCGTCGTCATGCGCGCCGCCACCCGCGAGGTGCTCGCCCGCTACGTGCTCGACTCGCCGGTCAGCCATACCCGCTCCATCCCGCACCGCGCTCCCTGCCTGCTCCTGCCCCGGGACCGGCCGGTCCCGGACCACCGGCGACGCGTCCTGCGCACGGCGCTGACCGTCCGCGACCGCGCCGAGGACGTCGGACGGAGCCTGCTGCAACTCCTCTTCGGCACCTGGATGGTGCTCGACGCCCGACGCACCAGCCCCGCCGCGACGTACTTCGCCCGGCACGACACCGAGGGCCGCCCGCTGGACGGCGGCCACGGCTCGCCCGGCACCGCGGCGGGACCCGCACAGGCCGCGGCCACCTGCCCCTACACCGGCCGGAGCGCCTGACAGCGACAACCCCCCCATACGTCTCCTCACCAAGGAGTCACCGTTGTCGACCACCGAGATGGGCCCGGCGTTCTTCCTCGCCGCGGCCGTCATCCTCATCGCGTGCCGCCTCGTCAGCCGGCTGCTTCGCCCGCTGGGCCAGCCACCGGTCGTCGGCGAGATGGTCGCCGGCGTGGCCCTCGGCCCCTCCGTCCTCGGCCTCCTCTCGCCCGGCCTGGAGAAGGCCGTCTTCCCGGACGAGATCCGCCCCGTGCTGTACGTGGCGGGACAGGTCGGCCTCGTCGTGTTCATGTTCCTGTCCGGATACGAGTTCCGGACCGACCGGCTGCGGTCGGTGGGCCGTACCGCGGTGCCCGTCTCGGCGGCCGGCATCGCCGTGCCCCTCGTGCTGGGCGCCGGACTGGCCTGGGCGGCACACGACACGGTGGACCTCTACCCGGACGGGATCTCGCCCACGGTGGGCGCGCTGTTCGTCGGCGTCACCGTGGCGATCACCGCCTTCCCGATGATGGCCCGGATCATCACCGAACGCGGGCTGACGAACACCCGCTTCGGATCGGTCTCCCTGGCCGCGGGCGCGCTCGACGACGCCGTGGCGTGGGTCCTGCTGGCCGGGGTGCTCAGCATGGCGGGCACTGGTGCGGACACCTTCCTGCGCGCCGTGATCGGCACGGCCGGGCTCGCCCTCTTCCTCGGCATCTTCCTCCGTCTCCGGCCCCAGGCCCTCGGACGGGCCCGGCGGCTGACCGAGGACCACATGCTGCTGGTCACCGTCCTGCTGCTGTTCCTGGCCGCGTGGTACACCGACCGCATCGGCCTGTACGCCGTGTTCGGAGCCTTCAGCCTCGGTGTCGCCTTCCCCCGCGACCCGGTGGTGACGCGCGCGGTGGAGGCCGTCGCACCGGTCGGCCGGATCGTGTTCCTGCCCCTGTTCTTCGCCTACTCCGGCCTCAACACGGACTTCACGCTGCTGTCCGACGGCAGGCTGCTGCTGTTCACCGTGGCCTGTGTGGCGGTGGCGATCATCAGCAAGTTCGGTGCGTGCTGGGCCGCGGCGCGGCTGCTGGGCGAGCCGCAGGCCGTCGCCGTCCGCGTCGGCACGCTGATGAACGCGCGCGGCCTGATGCAGCTCATCGCCATCAACGTGGGCCTGTCCGCGGGCATCGCCTCCCCCGCCCTCTTCGGCGTCCTCGTGATCGTCGCCCTGGTGACCACGGTGATGACGGCCCCGCTGCTGGCCCTGCTGGACCACCGGGACCGGAGCCGACGGCCGCGCGAAGCCTCCCTGGCGGGAATGACACCGACGGCGAGGGAACCCTGACGTCGTCCGGGGGCCACCCCGGCACCGCACGCGCCGTGGTGAGTGTGAGCCGCGGCATTGCCATCCCGCGCGACGGACCACCACGATGACGTGCGACGGACGTCAAGGAGGGCGGTGCCTCATGGGTGATCATGTGCATGTGCGACTCAGCCAGGGGCTGAGCGTGTCGGAACAGGGCCAGCTGATCGAGCACTCCCGCTGCCGGTGCGGGGCCACCTGGACGAAGGTGTTCGACGCCGACGGCGAGGATCCGGACCGCCCGGGCCCTTCCTGACCTCGCGCCTCCCCTCCCCGCGAGCCAGTCCGCGCACCCCTGCGAGCGGCTGGTCGGAGCACCGGCGGCAGCCGGTCCAGGCCGGGGCCGCCCTGGATCTGCGGCGTTCCCCTGCCTCCGCCCCATCGGGCACCTGCCCGTGCCGTGCCGTCTCGAAGAAGGGCGCCGCGCCGTCCCGCCCCGCTGCCGCCGCATCGGCGTACGACGGGGCGCAGAACCCGCCGATCCGGACCGGCGGCTCCAGGCCCCTCGCCCAGGCGCACGGCGAGGAGACGGGGGCCGGCGATGTCACCGAAGTCCGGGATGGTGACGGAGAAGCGCATCCCGGCCAGGACGCGCGGCCGGCCGTGACGGCGTCATCGGGTGCGGCTGACGTGACCGCGGCGGCACTCCGGGGCCCGAAGGCGCCGGCGGACTGATGCCGTCCGCCTCAGGGGCACGATCCTCGTCAGCCAACCGGACGGTGGCCTCGTCAGGGGGCGGGCTGCGGCGTGCCGTGACCGCCCGCATGGGCTTCGTCCGGCGTTCCGGGCGTGGGAAGGTGCTGTTCCGCCCACACGGTCTTGCCGTGGGCGTGGTGGCGGGTGCCCCAGCTCCGGGTGAGCTGGGCGACGATGAGGAGTCCGCGTCCGCTCTCGTCGAAGGTGCGGGCCCACCTCAGATGCGGGGAGGTGCTGCTGTTGTCGGAGACTTCGCAGATCAGGCCCGTGCCCTGGCGGATCAGGCGCAACCGCACCGGAGGCCCGGCATGGCGGACGGCGTTGGTGACGAGTTCGCTGACGATGAGTTCCGTGGTGGCGACGGCGTCCTGAAGGCCCCACGCGGTCAGCTTCTCCGCGACGCGGTGACGGGCCTCGGAGGCGGAGGCGAGGCCGGCCGTGAGCTCCCAGGTGGCGACGTTGCCGCTGCCGAGCCTGCGGGTGCGGGCGGCGAGCACGCCGGCGTGGGCGTGACGCCCACCGGACAGCAGCGTGTCGAGCGCGGCCTGGCAGACGTCACCCGGGCTCGGCCGGGGTCCCAGGTCCGTCAGCGGCGGCGCGGCCGCGCAGGCCCCGGCTGCCGGACCGGGTGTCCCGGGGCCGTGTCCGCGCAGCAGAAGCACACTGCCCTCGGGGAGACGGACCTCCGTGGCCTCCGCAGGCGGCCGTGCGTGTCCGAGCGGCGGGCCGGCCGGAAGGTCGACCGTGGTGACGACGCCGTCGGGCCTGATGACGGTCGGCGCCTCACATCCGGCGCCGGCGAGGGTGCAGCAGCCGGAGACGGGGTCGTAGACCGCGTACAGGCAGCTCACGGTCACCCCCGGCGCGCCCGCGCGGTGCCCGCCCGCGTCGCCGGCGGGACGCAGCCGGGCGAGCACGTGCTCCAGCCGGGTGAGCAGTTCCTCGGGTTGCAGGTCCAGGTCGGCCAGCGTGCGTACCGCGGCGCGCAGTTCGGCGGTGACGGCGGGCGCGGCGGTCCCGTCCTCGACGGAGCCCGCGACGAGCGCGACGCGGGCACCCGGCAGCGGTATGGCGTCGAGCCAGTAGGCCTGGGCGCCGGCCGTGCCGTCGGCAGCCGTGCGGCGAGCCGCCAGTTCCACCGCCGCGGGGTGCGGCAGGAGGTCCAGCCGCAGTTCGGTCATCGAGGGCGGCGCGTCAGGGGGCGTGCTGCGGGCGGGCTCCACGGGCCGCTCCGTGGGGACGGGAGCCGAGCGCTGGTGACGCAGCCGCGCCTTACAGACGACGAGGCTGAGTACGAGGGACAGCACGGCCGCGGAGATCACGACCGTTCGGCCGCCGCCCGAGACCCCCTGGATCGCGAAGCCGTAGACGGTCACGCTGGCGACGAGCGTCGCCACCCCGACCGCGAGGGTGCTGCGGACGGGAAGCAGCGCCGCGGCCACCAGGGGCGCCGGCAGCGAATAGGCGGACCAGCGGACCAGGCCCCCCGCCGACGCGCCCAGCTGGACCGCGCAGGCCGCGCACAGATAGACGGCGAGCAGCGGGCCGGGGTGCCACAGCAGGCGGCGTACGGCGGCCGTCCTCGTCACGGTCTCTCCCGGACCGGCGGTGTGCAGGGGGGAGACAGGGGGCGGGGGGTCGTCGTCGCCGGTCGTGTCGCCGGTCACGCGGTCGCCTCCGGTGCGGGTCCCGCGACGGCCGTCGGGACGTGGCGGGAGCGGGCGGGGGAGTGTACGGCCACCATGGCGAGGTCGTCGTCCAGGTGCCGCCCCGCATAACTCTTCAGGTCCTTGCTGATGTCCCGCAGGAGGCCCTGCGGACACTGCCACGCCCAGGCGGCGGCGCGTTCGAGGACGGGGTAGAAGCTCCCGGTGGCATCGCGGGCCTCGATGAGCCCGTCGGTGTAGAGCAGCAAGGTGTCTCCTGGCGCGAACGCGAAGGTGGCGAGGGGGAATTCCTCCGCCGTGCTCCCGGCCAGGCCGAGCGGCGGAGCGGGACGGGTCACACACAGGGCGGTCACGGGGCCGCGCCGGTTGACCAGGGGCGGGGGATGTCCGCAGCTGACGATCCGGACGGTCTCCTCTCCGTCGGGAAGTTCGGCCAGCAGGGCCGTGATGAAGCGCTCGGCGCAGTCGGGCGCCAGTCCGGCCATCTCGTCCAGGTGCCTGCGGACACTGCGTTCCAGGGCGGCCGCCAGCTCCGGGAGCGTCTCGTGCTGGTGGGCCGCCTCGCGGAACGCGCCGAGCAGGGCGGAGGCGTCCTCCAGGGCCGGCAGACCCCTGCCGCGGACGTCGCCTATGAGGATGCGGGTCGCGCGGCCGGTGCGGGCGGCGGCGTACAGGTCACCGCCCACCTGGGCGTGCGCGGTGGCCGCCCGGTACGCCGACGCGACACGCAAGGAGCCGAGTCTGCCGGGCAGGGGCCGCAGCAGAACCCGCTGGGCCGCCTCGGACACGGCCCGCACCTGCGTGAGTTCCCTCAGGTCACGGTCGTGCAGGGCGCGAGCGGCGATCACCGAGGCGGAGACGGCCAGCAGGGCGCCGATGTGAATGGGCAGCAGGGGCGAACGCAGCAGCCCGTCGTGCCAGTCGACGAGAACCACGGCCGCACTGGCGGTCAGCGCTGCGGCGACCGTGTACCGGGTGCGGGCGACCGCCGCGGTGCAGGTGGGGGCGGCCACGAGGAGGGGGGAGAGGTGAACGGCCAGGGGGGCGAAGGACGCCGCGAGGGTGATCGCCGCGATCAGCAGGAGGGGAAGGGCCAGCTGGGCTCGGAGACCGCTGGTGAGGGGTCTGCCGGTACCCGTGGGGCCGAACCGGGATCGGCTTCCCCACCGGATCCGGAGCCCCCGCGGCCCATGGCCCTCGGGGTCCTTCGGACCCGGTGCCGGGACACGGCGGGAAGGAGATTTCATGGGGGTCCTATGAGGGGGCGAACCTCATGAGCGCCGGGGATCGTGTGGCGATGCGGCGCAGACGCTCCGACGGAAGTGGATCATGGGCCCGCCGTCCTTACCGGATTCATGACGCATTCTCACCGTAATGCGAGAAATGGTTTCCGTAATGCGGACTCAAATGTGCGACACCCGACGGCGCGAGTCAAGCGGCATATCATCTCGGCCTCACCATGACAAGACTGTACGCATTTGTGAAGTTTGAAGTAGCTTCGAGCCATTCAAGTCATCTGTCCATAAAGGTGATGATGTGGAGAGGCGAAGGCGGCAGGCCGAAGCCCTGCCGTTCCACGCGTCCTTCCTGACCGCCGCTCACGCGGCGTCCCGGGGCGCCTCCCTGCTGTGCGCCCTGCTCGGCGCGGTGGGCCTGTCCGGCTGGATCTCCGGCATCGCCGTGCTGAAGAGCGCCCTGCCCGGCGCCGCCCCGGTCATGAAACCGAACACCGCCGTGGCCCTCCTCGCGGTGGGCCTCTCGCTGTTCCTGGCGGCCCGCGGGCCCATGACCCGGCCGACGACCGCCGTGGCTCGCACGGCCGCGGGGCTGGCCGCCCTGATCGGCGGACTCACCCTGCTGGAGTACCTCACCGGCACCCGCCTCGGCATCGACCAGCTCCTGTTCAGGGACGGCAGCCTGCGGCTGATGACCGGCGCGCCCGGACGGATGGCCCCGAGCGTGGCCGCGGCGCTGACGCTCGGAGGCGCGGCGGCCCTGGGCCTGAGCATGCGCCGACTGCCCGCCTGGGTGAGCCAGGCCTCGGGCCTGTCCGTCCTCGGACTGGGCCTGCTGCGCCTGTACGGGCTGGCCTACCACGCGCCCGAGATGGAACGGTTCGGCGCCTACATGGCCCTGCCCACCGCACTGGCCCTGGTCCTGCTGGGCATCGCCGCGTTCCTGGCCCGGCCGGACGAGGGCCTGGCCGGACTGCTGATGAACGCGGGCATCATGAGCCCCCTGGGGCGCCGGCTGGTCGCCACCAACCTGATCGTTCCGCTGCTGCTGGGCTGGGCCGTCCTGGCCGGCCAGGACGCGGGGCTGTACGGGGAGCGGCTGGGTACGGCGCTGCTGGTGTGGGGGCACGTGGTCGTCTTCACCGTCGTCGTCTTCGTCACCCTGCCCGTGGGCCGCCGAGTCGAGCTGGCACAGGCCCGGGCCGAACGGCAGGTCCGGCAGAACGAACTGCTGCAGGCCTTCATGGACCACACGCCCGCGACGGTGTTCATCACGGACCTGGACGGCCGCTTCCTCGCGGTCAACTCCACGTTCGAGGAGAACACCTGCGTGCCGGTCGAGCAGGTCCTGGGCCGGCGCGCCGAGGACGTCCTGCCGACCGGACTGGCACGGCACGTGAGCTCCGGCGACTTCGGCACACCGGCGAGCGGCACCGCCGTACAGCGGGAGGAACGTCTGCTCCTGCCGATAGGGCCCCGGGACGTCCTCACCACCTTGTTCCCCCTCACCGGTCCGACCGGCACGCCCTACGCCGTCTGCGGCGTGGTCATCGACGTCACCGAACGCGTCGCGGCCCAGCGCGAGGTCCAGCGGTCCCACCAGCGATTCCGCGCGCTGCTGGAATCCGCGCCCGACGCCACCCTGATCACGGACGGCGACGGCATCATCGTCATGGCCAACGCGCAGGTCGAGCGGCTCTTCGGCCACAGGCCGGACGACCTCGTCGGCACCCTGGTCGCCGACCTGGTGCCCGGCGAGCGGCGCCGGCGGCACAGCGCGCTGCTGGGCGCCTACCTGCGCCGGCGCGACCCGCGGCCGATCGTCCTGGACCGGGACCTGTACGGGTTGCACCGCGACGGGCGTGAGTTCCCCGTCGAGGTCAGCGTCAGCACCCTCCAGGCCGAAGAGGACGCGGTGATGTTCATGGCCGTGCGGGACATCACCGAACGCCGGCAGCTCGAAGCGGAACGGGCCGGACGCTACGAGCAGCAGCGACGCGTCGCCTACACCCTGCAGCACAGCCTCATGGGCGAACCGCCCCGGCTGCCGCACCTGCCCAGCGCCCACCGTTATCTGGCGTCCGTCCAGGACCCCGGGGTGGGCGGGGACTGGTTCGAC
Organism: Streptomyces sp. NPDC046870; assembly: GCF_040704595.1. Taxonomy (NCBI): domain Bacteria; kingdom Bacillati; phylum Actinomycetota; class Actinomycetes; order Kitasatosporales; family Streptomycetaceae; genus Streptomyces; species Streptomyces sp. NPDC046870. The sequence continues at coordinate 109,755 of NZ_JBEYXM010000016.1, read as the reverse complement.
ATCATCCCCCTGGACGCCCACCGCACCGGCATCATGATCGGCGACGTGATGGGCCGGGGCCTGGAGGCCGCGGCCGTCATGGGTCAGCTGCGCGCCGCGTCCCACGCACTGGCCCGCACGGGCATACCGCCCAGCCGGCTCATGACCGGCCTGGACGCGTTCGTCAGCGACCTGGCGGACCAGCTCGTCACCTGCGTGTACCTGGTGATCGACCAGGAAGCCCACCACGTCACCCTGTGCTCGGCCGGACACGTGCCGGTCATCGCCCGGCCTCCCGACGGGCCGGCCCACCGGCTGCCGGCACCGGTCGGTGTGCCGCTGGGCGTCAACGAACTGTCCGGCACCGCGGTGCCGTTCGAGGAGACGACCCAGCCGCTGCCCCCGGGCAGCACCGTCGCGCTCTACACCGACGGACTGGTCGAGAGGCCCGGCACCGACATCGAGGCACAGATCGATGTCCTCGCCCGCACCCTCGACGGCGTGTTGCAGAACGCTCCCTCCGGTCCGGACACCCTGGACGCCACCGCCGGCCACCTGGTCGGCAGCCTCATCCCGGACACGGCCACGCACGACGACGACGTGACGCTGCTCCTCCTCGGCGTGCCCCCGTCACAGGAGTGACCCGGTTCAGCGGTCCGCCGTGATGCGCAGTCCGATCGTGCGGGCCTCGGGACGCAGCGCGAACGCGGGCCGCACATCCGGCCCGCAGGACCGTGAGCCGAGTCCGTGCTGGGCCGCATCGATGATCAGGTGGCTCGTCGTCGAGCCGGGAAGCTCGAACGGGTGCCCGGCCCCTGCCATCTGCTGGGGGGTGTGGCGGCTCAGCGTGAAGCCAGGACGACGTCCGGACCTGTCCGGGACCGCCTCGACGCGCAGCACCTCGGTGCCGCCGCTCAGCAGGGTCAACCGGCGCAGTCCCGAACGGTGTCCGGTCTCCTGAGGGCGCGCATAGCCGGCCGAGAGGTCGCCGACGCCCGCGGTGAAGCGGCCCGTGCGCGCCGCACGCAGACTGTCCGGGTAGGACTCGAAGGGACCGAGACCGAACCACTCGGCGCCGTCGACCGGAGCCGTGCCGTCGGGAAATCCGAAACGGATCCCGATCCGGGGCCACACCGTCCGCCATCCCCTCGACGGCTCGATCTCCACGAGCAGTTCCAGACCGTCGTCCCCGAGGGACCAGACGGACTCCACCGTCACCGACGGGGCGGAGCCCGCCGCGGCGACCTTGTCGATCGTGCGCAGGGACCGCGCGGCCTGCTCCACCCGGACCCGCCGTGTCATGAGCCGGTCGAGACCGTAGCGGCGCCACAGGTCGGCGTGGGAGACACCGGCCACGGCGTCGCTGTCCTCGACCCGGTCGGACGCGCTCTCGTCGTTGTCGGTCGGTGCCCGGAACAGTTCCAGCCGCGGGCCCGTCACGGCGCGCCCGGCCAGTCGTACGAGGGACCCGTCGACGAAATCGGCGAACCCCAGCGTCAGGGTTCCCTCCCCCGGCCGCCAGTCGGTCCGGGGACGGGCCGCCGCCACGGTACGGGGTGCCGACGCGTCCCGCTGGGCCGTCGCGACCACGTGTCCCTCGGGCGCCCAGGCCGTCCCGGCCGCCAGCACCGCGTCCACCGTGAACCACGTCTCGGCGTCCGGTGACACACGGATCGGGGGCAGCGGCACCCGCGCCGAACCGCCCGGTGCGACGACGGGGACCTCTAGGTCCCCGCTCTCCACGGGCGTCCCGTCGTGCTCGACCCGCCAGCGGAAACGGAGGTCGGAGGTGTCCGCGGAGTGCCGCAGGTTCGTGACCGTGACGCCGTCGTCGCCGAAGCCGAAGCGGATCGGCTGCGCGACCGCCTTGAACTCGTGGAGACCGGGCGTCGGCACGTCGTCGCTGAGTACCATCCCGTCCATCACGAAGTTGCCGTCGTGCACCACCTCGCCGAAGTCGCCGCCGTAGGCGTAGTACGGCGTCCCGTCCGGGGCGCCGGCCAGGATGCCGTGGTCGCGCCACTCCCAGACGAAACCGCCGTGCACGCGCGGGTACGCGTGCACCAGTGCCTCGTACTCCTCGAGCCCTCCCGGCCCGTTGCCCATCGCGTGCGCGTACTCGCACAGCAGGAACGGCTTGGCACGCTGGCGGGCACTCTGTGCCGGAGTGCAGTGCGCCAGCGCCGAACGGGCGTCCTCGGCGCCGATCTGCTCGATCTCCGGCACCGATGCGTACATGCGCGAGTAGAGGTCGGTGTACTCGCCGGTGTGGTCACCTTCGTAGTGCACGGGGCGTTCGGCGTCGCGGGCGTGCACCCACGCCGACATGGCGGCGAGGTTGCCGCCCGTCCCCGCCTCGTTGCCGAGCGACCAGATCACGATGCCGGGGTGGTTCTTGTCCCGCTCGACGGTGCGCTGGATCCGGTCGAGGAGCGCCTCGCGCCACGCCGGGTCGTCGCAGGGGTTGCCGGCCCAGCCGGCGTCCTCGAAGCCGTGCGTCTCCAGATCGCATTCGAGGACGACCCAGAACCCGAGTTCGTCGGCGAGGTCGAGCAGCCTCGGGTGCGGCGGGTAGTGGCTGGTGCGGATGGCGTTCACGTTGAACCGCTTCATGCGGGCCAGGTCCGCCCGGGCGTGCTCCTCGTCGAAGACGCGCCCGCGCTCGGGGTGGGCCTCGTGGCGGTTCATCCCGTGGAACACGACGCGGCGGCCGTTGACCAGGAACCGGTCGCCGCGGATCTCGACCGTACGGAACCCCAGCCGCAGGGAGACGGTCTCGGCGGCCGTCGACACGGTGGCGTCGTACAGGCGCGGTCGTTCGGCCGACCAGGGCTCCACGCCGGCGATGTCGAGGGGGGCCACGTCGGCGGGTGCCGCCCAGACCCGCTCCACGCCGAGTTCCGGGATGCGCAGGGTGACCGGGAAGGCCGCCGCCTCGGCCGTGACCTCGGGGTCGACGCGTCCGCGCCCGTCGTCGAACCCGGTGCGCAGCCAGACGTCCTCGATGCCCCCCGCAGGCCGGGCGATCACGGTGACGTCCCGGAAGATCCCCGGCAGCCACCACTGGTCCTGGTCCTCCAGGTAACTGCCCGCCGACCACTGGTGCACCCGTACGGCGACGACGTTGTCGCCCGGGCGTACCACCGAGCTGACGTCGAACTCGTGGGCGAGCCGGCTGCCGCCGGCGCTGCCGATCTCCGTGCCGTTCACCCACACCCGGAAGAGCGACTCGACCCCGTCGAACCGCAGCACGACGCACTCGGCGTCCGACCAGTCGGCGGGCAGGTCGAAGTGGCGGCGGTAGTCGCCGGTGGGGTTCTCGTCCGGCACGTGGGGCGGGTCGAGCGGGAAGGGGTAGCGGATGTTGGTGTAGTGGGGCCGGCCGTAGGCTCCGTCGCCCTGGAGCACCCAGTGGGAGGGGACCGGAACGCCGTCCCAGCCGCTGTCGTCGAAGTCCTCGGCCGCGAAGTCCTCGGCCTCCGACGCCGTGGGCGACAGCCGGAACCGCCACGGCCCGTTGAGTGACCGGGAGGGCGCGTCGGAGTGCAGCCACGACCGCGCGGGACGCAAAGCCCCCCGTCCGGGGGCGAGGTCCGAGACATGGGTGGGGAGTGTGGAGGACAAGAGGTCACAACTCTTTCTCGTGAGCGAGTGAGCGAGTGAGCGAGTGCGTGAGCGGGGGCGTCGCGTGCCCGCGGCGACCGGTCAGCGCACCCTGACGGTGCGGATCTCCCACGGGGCGAGGTCGAGTCCGAGCCCGTCCCGCACCGGCGTCTCGGACAGGGGCCTGCCCAGCAGGTCGACCGTGGTGGCCTCCGTGAACGGGCCGGTGACGCGGACGTGCGCCCCGCTGTCGCTCATCGCCGTCAGCCGGATCTCGATGCCGCCGGTTCCGTGACCGGCGTCGGTGACCCGGCGAACGGCCGAGACGAGGACGTCCGTGCCGTCGACGCGGATGCCGGCCGCGTCCGGGGGCAGCCGGTCCCCGGCGGGGGCGGTCCCGCGGGTGACGAGTACGTCGTTGCGGAACTCCTCGGCGCGCGCGACCGCGCGGGCGCCCGCCCAGCCGGCCGCCGAGGGCAGCACCGCGAAACGGTTCTCGATGCGCATGCCCAGGTCCTGCGCACCCGGTGCCGGGATCTCGCTCGCCGCGGGCTCGTCACGGAGAGGATGGATGTTGACGCTGATCGAGCCGACGGCACGCAGCAGGGTGAGGGCGAGTTCGCGGCCGCCGTCGACGAGTTCGTACTCACCGGAGTGGGCGAGCAGGACGTGCGCGGCGCCGGCCGACACGAAGCAGCTCGCGGGGAACGTCGGGATCGGGTACTCGCCCCAGCCGCCCTCGGCGCTGAGCCCGCGTTCGGTGACGGCGAACTGCCCGGCGGAGGCCGACGTGTCCACGGCTTCGGGCAGCGGCACGTGGAAGCGCAGCCGGTGGTCGGCGCACTGGTTGAGGAACGCGGTGGACACCCGGACGAACGGCTCGCCGGCGCGCACCTCCACCAGCGTCTCGACTGGCGTCGGCACGGTCCGCACGCTGCGCACGTCACGGTCACGGGAGAGCTCCGCGGGCCACTCGTAGACACGGGTGACACGCACGCGCGCCCGCAGCGGGCCGCTCTCGAGCAGCTCGAAGCCGACCTCCGTGGGCTCCGAGACGAGCACGTCCCGGGCCGGGGGAGCGTAGTTGTAGCTGTCGCCGCGGTCTCCGCCGTCGACGAGCCGCCCGACCCCGTTCAGCACGGTGCCGTCGGCCCCCGTCACGTTCAATGTGCCGTCGTCGGCGATCTCGACCTCGACCAGCCCGTTCGACAGGGCGCGGGCCGTCGCCGCCGCCGGGGCGGGGGTCGCCGCGGAGGCGGCGGGCCGGTCGCCCGGCGCGACCCGGAAGCTCGCCAGCCCGCAGGCGGGGACGTGCACGGGCACCAGCGCGGTGGCACGCGCCTCCCGGAGCGTCAGCACCCGCCACTCACCCGGATGCGCGGCAGCGGCGGCGGCGACGTCCCGGCGCAGGATGAGCAGGTCGAACGGTCCGCCGGCCGGCACCTCGGCGAGGTGGAAGACGAGCGAACCCGGGGTGAGTTCGTAGTGGTCGATCAGCAGGCCGAAGAGTTCCCGGCGATGGATCCGGCGCAGCACGCGTTCGAGCTGCGAGGCGTCCACGCGCTCGTCGCTGAGCACGGTCGGGGTCTCGGAGATCAGTTGCACGGGGTGTTCGCGGCCGTCCGGGGTGGTGGCGACCAGCATGGTTCCCCCGGGCGGGGCCGCGACCTCCACCTCGACCAACGCCTCGCGGGGGAACGGCAGCGGATTGACGGCCAGATGACCGTCGCCCGGCACCAGGGCGGCGGGCTCGGCGAGAGCCGCGTCCCGGACGGCGCGCGCGATCTGCGCGGCTTCGGCGAGCCGCGCTTCGACCTGGGTACAGGTCTCGTCGGTGCCGGAACCGACCACCGAGTCGTGCGCCGTCGACTCGATGATCTTGTGCCAGGCGAGCGAGAGGAACGGCGAGTCGTCCCGCCGGGACCACAGCGCGTTGACCCGCTCGGCGTGGTCGATGGTGCGCTCGGCCACGGCCATCCGCTGCTTGAGGCCGAGCCGGACGGACAGCACGCCCGGCAGGATGTTCCCGCGCACATGACTGCGCAGCTCACCGGTGACGACGGTGGCCGCCTCGTCGCGCACGTGCTCGCGGACGTACGCGTCGAGCGTGGCGAGGGTGATGGCGCGGTCCGGGCCCGCCGCGCGCCGCAGCCAGGCCGCGAGCCGCGGGTCGGGCGCGGTGTGATCGGTGCCGGCCATCGCCAGCACCGGGTCGTCGCCCCACCGATGGGCCGTCGTCTCCGTGTACTCACCGAGCGCGCGGCCGATCCGGTCGGGTACCAGCAGCAGGTCGAGGCCGTTGTCGTAGCCGTCGAAGAGGAACTCGGTGCGCACCTCGGAGCCGTCGGGAGCACGCCAGCGGAAGGCGTGGCCTTCGACGGCACCGGGCACGCCGCGCCACAGCGCCGCGTGTTCGATGCCGGCACGGGCCAGGATCTGCGGCATCTGCGCGATGTGGCCGAACATGTCCGGCAGATAGCCGATGGGCATCGCCCCGCCCAGGCCCTCCGCGACCGCCCACCCGAGCTGGAGGTTGCGGACGATGGTCTCGCCGGAGCAGAGGAACTCGTCGAGCAGGATCAGCCACGGCCCGATGGCGATCCGGCCCTCGGCGACCAGGGCCGCGAGACGATCGCGGTTCTCCGGGCGCATCTCCAGGTAGTCCTCGACCGCGGCCATCTGACCGTCGACGGTGAACCGGAACTCCGGGTCGGCCTCGGCCGTCTCCAGCACGGTGTCGAGGGCGGTGACCAGCCGGTGCCGGAACACCTGGAAGGGCTCGTACCACTCGCGGTCCCAGTGGAAGTGGGGCACGAACACGGCCGCATGGGGCATGGCGACAGACACCTTCTGTGCGAGGGGGGCGGACGTCACTTGAGGGACCCGGCGGCGAGCCCGGTCCGCCAGAACCGCTGGAGGAGCACGAACACGATGATCACGGGCACGATCGACACCAGCGAGCCGGTGATCACGGACTGCTGGAGCAGCGGGGCGCGGGCGGTCTGGCCGTTCCACTCGTACAGGCCGAGCGTGATCGGGAACAGGGACTCCTTCTGCAGCATCACCATCGGCAGGAAGAAGTTGTTCCAGATGGCCACGAACTGGAACAGGAAGATGGTCACCAGGGCCGGCGTCATCAGCCGGAACGCCACCGAGAAGAACGTGCGGAACTCGCCCGCGCCGTCCAGCCGCGCCGACTCGATCAGCTCCTGCGGGACGGACGCGTTGGCGAAGACGCGCGCGAGGTAGACGCCGAACGGGCTGACGACGCTGGGCAGGAAGACCGCGAGATAGGTGTTGACGAGCCCGGTCGCCGAGAACAGCAGGAACAGCGGCAGGGCGAGCGCGGTGGTGGGGACGAGGACGCCGCCGAGGATGACGGAGAACAGCACCTCCCGGCCGCGGAAGCGGAACTTGGCGAGGGCGTAGCCGCACAGCGCGGAGATCAGGGTGCCCACGGCCGCGCCCAGCACCGCGTAGACGACGGTGTTGAGGGCCCAGCGGCCGAAGATGCCGTCGCTGCGCGTGAACAGGACGCGGAGGTTCTCGAACAGGTTGAAGTGCGAGAACACCAGCCCGTTGGTCGAGGCGAGGTCGCCCTGCGGCTTCGTCGCCGCGACGACGAGGAAGTAGACGGGCAGCAGGAAGTAGAGGGCGAGGAGCAGCATCAGGGCCATGACGGCCGTACGGCTGACACGGCTCTCACGGATCACGGAGGGGTTGCTCACAGTCCGGCCCTCTTCGCGGTCAGTCGCATGAACCCGAAGCTCAACACGAAGGTGATGACGGCGATGACCACGGAAATCGCCGCGGCCTGCTGGTAGTTGTTCCCCGAGGCCACCGTGTACGCGAGCATGTTCGGCGTGAACGTGCTGGGGATGTTCGAGGAGATCTGGCGCAGCACGGCCGGCTCGGCGTACAGCTGGAGCGTGCCGATGATCGAGAACACCGAGGTCAGCACGATCGACGGAGCGATGATCGGGACCTTGACCCGCCATGCGATCGTCCAGTTGCTCGCGCCGTCGATCTTCGCGGCCTCGTAGAGCTCCTGCGGGATCGACTGCAGTGCCGAGAACATGATCAGCATGTTGTAACCGGTCCACAGCCAGGTGGAGACGTTGGCGGTCGACCACAGCACAGCACCCGGGCCGAGGAAGTCCGGCTTGAGGCCGACGCCGTTCAGCAGGTCGACGACGGGGCTGAGCTGGGGCGAGTACAGGTACGACCACATGATCGCGGCGATGACTCCCGGCACCGCGTACGGCATGAACGCGGTGATGCGGAAGAACGCCTTGAGCCTCAGCAGCGGAGTGTCGAGCAGCAACGCGATGATCAGGGCGACGAACAGCATGACCGGCACCTGCACGACGCCGAACAGCCCGATGCGGCCGATGCTGGACCAGAACTCGGTGTTCCGCAGCACCTGCCCGTACTGCTCGAAGCCACCGAAGGCGGTGTACGAGGTCCCGTACTGCCCGCCGGTGCGGCGCACCACCCGGAGGCTCTGCCAGAGCGCGTAGCCGACAGGCACCAGGTAGAAGAGCAGGAACGGCAGGAAGAAGGGGGTCAGGAACGCGGCGACGGTGCCCGCCCGGGGCCCGCCGCCGTGGAGCCGGCGGCGGACGCGGACCGGCGCCACCACGGATGTCGCACGGGCTGCGGTGTCGGTCATGCCGTGGTCACTTGCCCGCCGTGACCGGGATCGCCTGGTCCTTCATCGATGTCAGCGCGGCCCTCTGGGCCGCCGTCAGCGCGTCGGTGAGCGTGCCGTCGCCGGCCGCCGCCTTGGCCATCGCGTCCTGCAACGCCAGGTTCACCGTCTTCTGCGTGGGACCCCAGGCGAAGCTGGTGTCGATCTTCTTGGAGGACTCGGCGAAGACGTCGAAGATCTTCTCGTTGCCGTAGTACGCGACTCCCTTCTGCAGCGAGGGAAGTCGCAGCCCGGCAGTGGCCGCGGGGTACAGGCCGCCCAGCTTGTTCTCCATGGCGAGCGCCTCCGGATCGGTGTTCAGCCAGGTGTTGAACTGCACCGACTCGTACAGGTGCCGGCTGCCCTTCATGAACGCGACGGTCGACCCGCCCCAGTCACCGGAGGCGCCGTCCGTCCCCCAGGCCGGCATCGGGACGACCGACCACTTGCCGGCCTGCTTGGGCAGGTTGTCGCGGAACATGCTGTAGCCCCAGGCGGCACCGACGTAGCTGGCGATCCGGTCCTTCTGGTACGCGGCGTACATCTGCGTCGAGCCGTTGGCGAGGTCGGTGCGCACGAGCTTGCCGGAGATCAGCTTCTGCCAGTACGCCGCCACCTGCCTGCTGCGCTCCGAGTCGACGGTGACCTGCCACTTGTCGTCGGAGTAGCCGTACATCTTCGCGTCGTTCTGCCAGAGCAGGCCGTTGAACCACTCGGCGTTGTTCGGGTCGAAGAACGTGATGGCGAGGTTCGGGTCCGCCTTGTGCAGCTTCTGTGCCGCGGACGCGTACTCGTCCCAGGTGGCGGGGATCGCGACGTGGTGCTTCTCGAAGAGGTCGCGGCGCACGAAGAGGGCCATCGGGCCGGTGTCCTGCGGGAGGGCGAACACACCGGTGCCGCCGAAGCTGGTCTGGGACCAGGTCCACGGGACGAACTTCGACCTGGCCGCGGTGGCCGCCTTGCACGCCGAGGCGTCCACGAAGGCGTTCTGGGTGCGCAGGTTGGGGAGTTCGTCGTAGCCGACCTGCGCCAGGTCCGGCGCCTTCCCCGCCTTCAGGGCGTTCCCCAGGGTGCCGTACTGGTCGTTGGAGATGTTCTTCGTCTCGACCCGGATGTCCGGATGCCGCTGGTTCCACAGGTCCACGACCTTGTCCATGCCCGGCACGGTGTTCCAGTACTGGAGGGTGACCTTGCCCTTGGAGGGCGCGCACGAGGCCGCCGATGCCTCGCCCGACGGCGCGGGCGAGGAGCACGCGGCGAGTACGGCGACACCGGCGGCCGCGGCCACGGTGGCGAGGCGGGTGCGCATGACTGTGCTGCTCATGTTTTCCGTTCCCGAGGACGACCGGCGACGGGCGCCGGCCGGGTCGACGTTGACTCACTCAGACGGGATGCCGCGGTGGACGTGGACGGCCGCGACGGTGCCGGTTCGGATCCCCGAGCACCGTGGCGGGAAGGGGCGACTCTGCTGTAGCTTCCGTCCGTGAGCGTTCACGGGAACGTTCACGGACGCTGTGAAACGTTCGGAAGTGTGCGCTCGGGTGCAGTTGAGTGTCAATACTTCGGATCACGACGGGGAGGTGGCCGACAGTGCCGTCCGGGACCGGTTCCCGCAGGGTGACGATCCATGACGTCGCCCGTGCTGCCGGGGTGTCCCGGCAGACCGTGTCACGCGCGCTGAACGACAAGGGGGAGATCGACGACTCCACCAAGCAGCGTGTGCTCGAGGCCGCGCGGACGCTGGGATACCGGCCGAGCCGGTTCGCCAGGGGGCTGGTGCGCCAGGACACCATCAGCGTCGGTCTCGTGATCCCCGACCTGCTCAACCCGTTCTTCACCGAGGTCGCCGCGGCGGCGCTGGAGGCGGCGCGGGCCCGCGGATGGCATGTCCTGGTCTACGACACCGCGGACAGCGCACAGGAGGAGCTCGGCACCCTCCAGGTGCTCGCCTCCCAAGTGGACGCGGTCGTCGGCTACTTCAGCCGGAGCGAGAGCGAGATCGAGCAGTGGACCCGGGGGCTGCCGGTCGTCCTGATCGACCGGGGCGAGGACGCCGAACGCTTCAGTTCCATCCGTATCGACGGACGGGACGGCGTCAGGGCGGCCGTCTCCCACCTCGTCCAGGCGGGGCACCGGCGCATCGGCATGCTCGACCACGCCGCTCGGACCGAGCCGAGCGTCCGGCACGCGTGGTTCGCCGAGGCGCTGACCGCATGTGGACTCGGTGACGGACCGGTGTGCCGCGCGGAGCAGAGCGTGCGGGGCGGCGAGAGGGCGCTGGAGCTCCTCCTCGGCCGGCATCCCGACGTGACCGCCGTGTTCGCCTTCAACGACGTCATCGCCATCGGCGCGCTCCGTGCCGCGCGCCGGACGGGACGACAGGTGCCGCGCGATCTGGCCGTGGTCGGCTTCGACGGGGTGACGCTCGGCACGCTGGTCGAGCCCCCACTGTCCAGCGTGGCCCTGGACATCCGCCGGCTCGGAGCACTCGCCGTCGAGCAAGCGGTGCGTCTCCTGACCGGTGACGGTCCGCTCGGCCCCGACGACCTCGTGGCCCGCGCGGAACTCCGGCTCCGCGAGTCCACCTAGGGTCTTTCGTTCGGACCGGGCCGGATCAGGGAGCCGTGCCAGGGCCCGCGAGCCCGGCATGATCCGAACGCGAGGCCCGGGGTCCGCCCCTCTGACCCCGTCACGTGGGGTCGGAGCGCAGGTCGACCGCTCGGCGCAGAGCCTTCCGGCAGGCCCGCACGGCGGGGTGCCGGCCGCGGCCACGGCGTACGACGGTGAAGATCCGACGGACGCGCTGACCGCGGGGGAGCGGCCGCAGCGTGACGGTCGGGGACTGTCCGGTCCAGACGAGGCCGGGCAGGAGGGCCGCGGCGTGCCTCTGCTCGACGAGGCGGAGGTGGAGCAGCAGGTCGGTGGTCTCGAACCGCACGTCCGGTTCGAAGCCGGCGTCGCGGCACAGGGTCGTGGCCCAGTGCCGGGCCGCGGTGCCCTCCGGTTCCATCACCCATGGGTGGTCGGCGAGGGAACGCAGCGCCGCGGCCGGCCCCTCGGCTTCCGCTGCGCCGGCCGGTGCCGGCAGGGCCAGGTGCAGGGGGTCGTCGAGCAGGTCCTCCTGTTCGAGTTCGGCGGGGCGGGGATTGGGGTTGCCGGGGTACTCCTCGGCGAGCACGAGGTCGAAGTCGCGGGCTTGCAGCGCGGGCAGGGCCTTCTCCGGCTCCATGTGGGTGACGTGGACACGCAGGTGCGGGTGCTGATCCCGAAGCAGGCCGAGCGCGGTGGGGACGAGGGCCAGGGCGGCCGTCTGGAACGAGGCGATGCGCAGGGTGCCGGTCAGGTCGGACAGCGAGGCGGCGATGTCCGCCTCCGCGCGCTCAAGGCGTTCGAGGACCGCTTCGGTGTGGGCGACGAGGATCTCGGCCTGCTCGGTCAGCCGTACCCGCCGCCCGACCGGTTCCAGCAGCGGGACACCGACCTCGCTCTCCAACAGGGAGAGCTGCTGGGAGACGGAGGAGGGGGCGTAGGACAGGGCGGTCGCGACGGCCGCCAGCGTGCCGCGGTGCTTCAGTTCCCGCAGCAGGCGCAGTCGGTGCAGATCGAACATGGCACGCTCGGTCCGTCGGCCCATCGGTCGGTTCCGTCGACGAGTATAGGTCGGAAACATTCGCTGGACCGATCGTACGGGCTCGCCGCACCCTGATCCTGTGCCTGACGACGCCCCCGACAACGCCTCCTCCCGTCCGCTGCCGTGGTTCGCGCGCTCCGGTGCCCGTGCCTGGCGGTGTGAACCCGCGCCGGCCGAGGTGCGGGCCTTCCACCTCTCGCTGGCCGACTACGCCCCCACCCCGCTGACCGAACTACCGTCGCTCGCGGACGCGTGGGGTGTCGGCCGGGTCTTCGTCAAGGACGAGTCGTGCCGTCTGGGGCTGCCCGCGTTCAAGGCCCTGGGTGTGTCCTGGGCCGTCCACCGCGTCCTGGCCGAGCGGGCGGCGAACGGCGGGGAACCGGCTCCGGTCACCCTCGTGACCGCCACCGACGGCAACCACGGCCGCGCGGTGGCCCGTGTCGCACGCCGCCTCGGCCAGGAGGCCCACGTGTTCGTTCCGCAGGGCGTGCACCCCCGGGCCGTGGCGGCCATCGTCGCCGAACAGGCCAAGGTCACCGAGGTGCCGGGGCCGTACGACGAGGCCGTGCGCCTGGCGGCCGAGGCGGCTGCCGCGCCGGACGCGGTCCTGGTCCAGGACACCGCCTGGCCGGGCTACGAGCGGATCCCGCGGTGGATCGTCGAGGGGTACTCCACCCTCTGCGCCGAGACCGACGAGCAGTTGAGGGCCGAAGGGGTCACCGACGGGCCCGACCTCGTCTCCGTACCGGTGGGCGTGGGGTCCCTGGCCCAGGCGGTGGTCACCCACTACCGCAGCCGCCCCCGCGGGCACGCCCCGGCACTGCTGTCGGTGGAGCCGGAGGCCGCGCCGTGCGTCCTGGAGAGCCTCACACTCGGCGCACCCGTCAGCGTCCCCACGGGGAGCACCACCATGGCCGGGCTGAACTGCGGCACCCCGTCCAGCATCGCGTGGCCGCACCTGAGGGACGGACTGGACGCCGCGGTCGCCGTCGCGGACGCCGACAGCTCCCGCGCGGCCCGCGTCCTCGCCGCTGCCGGTGTGTCCTCGGGCCCCTGCGGGGCCGCGTCGCTCGCCGGTCTGCGCGCGGCACTCACCGGCACGGGGGCCGAGGAACGCCGCGGGGCGCTGGGACTGGGACCGTCCTCGGTCGTCGTGCTGCTGAGCACCGAGGGCGCCGCTGCCAATCCGCACCCGGGAGCCGGTCACCGGTGACCCGCCTCGTGACCGCGATCGGTGTCCTGAGGCTGCCGACCGTCGTGCCCGGCCCGGACACGGCGGTGGTGACCCGGCGTGCGCGCGTGGGCGGTCGCGGGAACGGGCTGCGTACCGCGGCCACCTGGTGTTCCTGGGCTCGCAGGCGCTGTGGCAGCACCGCCAACACGGTGGTCCGACGACACACCGGGCTGCCCCGGCCGGCTCCGAGCAAGCCGGGGCCCGACGTCGTTCGGCGGCCTCCTACGGGCGGACGTACGGCCGAGTCATGATCTCCATGTTGTGGCCGTCCGGGTCCTCGAAGTAGGCGCCGCGGCCACCGAAGAGACGGTTGATCCGGCCGGGCTCGGTGTGGCCGGGGTCTGCGTAGTAGGTGACACCGACCGTCTCCAGGCGGGCGATCATGGCGCTGAACCGATCGTCGGGCACGAGGAACGCGTAGTGCTGCGACTGGATCGGCTCGTCGCGCTTCTCGTAGTAGTCGAGTGTGACGCCGTTGCCCAGGTCGACGGGCAGGAACGGCCCGAAGGGGGCGCCGACCTCCAGGCCGAGGATCGCGGCGATGAATTCGGCCGACAGCCGACGGTCCGTCGCGTAGACGGCGGTGTGGTTCAGCTGGACGGTGGCCGGCGAGGCGGGTTCGTGCCGACGCTGCTGTTCATGTGACATGTATGGATGTGTCTTTCGAGTCCGGGATCCGCTGTCGGGGCGCCGCGTGCGGGCGCTCGGGGGAAGCCGCGGAGAGGTGGCGGGGCTCTCGCCCGCCTCGGGCTCACGCCGAGGCCGGGTGCCCCACTCGTGTATGGCCCATGGCCGACCCGGCAGTCACATGATCGACTCTAGTGCCCGACCAGCTGTCACGGCAAAGAGACGGGCACACCCTGCGCGGCGGGCGAAGCCGTGCGCTCCGCCTTCTCCAGCCAGTCGGTGTACCAGCGGGCGAACGTCACCGGCGTGCCGTCGTCGTGGAGAAGCGGGGCCAGGTCGACGTCGTCCACCCGGCAGTCGGACCAGATCGTGCCGCGGTGGCTGCCGCTGACGATCAGCCACTCTCGCTGGGCGCAGCCGAGGTGGGAGATCACGATCGCGCCGACGGTGCGCTCCGGGGCGAACATGACGGCCTCCCACCGTTCGTCCCACGCCTCGACGGCGTCGTCGAAGTCCTCGATGTCGTCGAAGTCCTCTTCCTCGGGACGCTGGGCGAGGACGTCGTCGAGCAGCTCCGGGTCCGGGCCCCGGTCGGGAAACGGCTCGGCGAGCCTCGACAGGTCGGCGAGGTCCGCGCCGTCGCCCTCCCAGCGCCAACGGCCCCGCACGCGCCGCACGGGGAACAGGCCGTAGGCGGGGCCGGCGCCGCCCGCGCCGACGTGGAGCAGGAAGTCCCGGCACTCCTCCGGCAGCCGCACGCCCGTCTGGGCTTCGAGTTCGGCCAGCTCTCCCTGGGTGAGCGGGTCCTCGACGACCCACCTGTGCCCCAGTGCCCCGAACACCTCGCTGCCCCCGGGCCCCGCACCCGCCGCCTCGACCCGCCGTCGTACGTCCACCCACCACTCGTCACTCATGCGCAGACCGTACGCGGCGCCACTGACACCCAGAAGGACAGGGGTCTCACCACACAGCTGCTCGTGCACCTCGGATCCGGCGCGGGTGCCCCGGCCATTCGGAGGCGCTGTGGTGGCGCCCGCCGGGGACGGCCCACAGGCTGGTCTGGACGTGGGCGCGCCGCCACGCAGGGCGGCGGCAGGATTCCGGGAGGACCGCACCGTATGACCGCTTCGTCGCCCTCCACCGAGACACCTCCGGCCCGGTACGACGACCTGCGGGCCCTGGTGATCAACTGCACCCTCAAACGCTCGCCGGAGACGAGCAACACCCAGGGGCTGATCGACCGGAGCACCGGAATCATGGGTGCCCAGGGCGTCCGGGTCGACGTCGTCCGGGCGGTGGACCTCGACATCGCCACCGGCGTGTGGCCCGACATGAGGGAGCACGGCTGGGAGACGGACGCCTGGCCGGATCTGTACCGGCAGGTCATGGGGGCCGACATCCTCGTGCTGGCGGGACCGATCTGGCTGGGCGACAACAGCTCGGTGATGAAGCAGGTGATCGAACGCCTCTACGCCTGCTCCAGTCTGCTGAACGACGCCGGCCAGTACGCGTACTACGGCCGTGTCGGCGGCTGCCTGATCACCGGCAACGAGGACGGCGTCAAGCACTGCGCCATGAACGTCCTCTACAGTCTCCAGCACCTCGGCTACACCATCCCTCCTCAAGCGGACGCCGGGTGGATCGGTGAGGCAGGACCCGGCCCCTCCTACCTCGACCCTGGCTCGGGCGGTCCGGAGAACGACTTCACCAACCGCAACACCACCTTCATGACCTGGAACCTGCTGCACCTGGCCCGTGCCCTGAAGGACCTCGGCGGCATCCCCGCCTACGGCAACCAGCGCACCGCCTGGGAGGCGGGCTGCCGCCACGACTACGAGAATCCCGAGCACCGGTAGTCATGGCCGACCGCTGAGCGGCCGGCCGCGCCGCGCGCCGCACACCCACGGACCGCTGTTTGACCTTGACACGGTGACAAGGTCTTCACTGCGTGCCGAGGAGGTGGTCTCGATGACGATGCCGAGACACGACACAGGTGCGGACGCGGAGACGAATACGGCACGAGTGCTCCGCGGACTGGAGGACAGCCGGCCGACCGTGCGGCTGCGGACGGCCATGGCGGCCGGGACGACACCCGACCCGCGCTTCGTCGACAAGCTCGTCGAGCGATGCGCGGTCGAGCCCGAGTTCTTCGTCCGCGACATGCTGACCTGGGCGCTCACCCGCCACCCGGTGTCCATGACGCTTCCCGTGCTGCTCCGCGAAGTCCGCTCGGAGCGTGCGCGGGCACGGAGCCAGGCGCTGCACACGCTGTCCAAGATCGGGGACCGGCAGGCATGGCCGGCGATCACACGGACGCTGCTGACCGACGCCGACGACGAGGTGGCGCGCACCGCCTGGCGGGCCGCGGTCGTGCTCGTACCGGAAGGCGAGGAACCGGCGCTGGCCACGGTGCTGGCGACGCAGCTCGGGCGCGGCGGCCGGGAGACACGGCTGAGTCTCAGCCGGGCACTGGTCGCGCTGGGGGAAGTGATCGTGCCGGCTCTTCGTTCTGCGACGATGGCCCCTGACCGCGGCGTACGAACGCACGCGCTCGCCACGCAACGGCTGCTGCGCGACCCGGACGCCGGATCCGGGTTCGCGATCGAGGAGGCGAAGCGCGTCGCGGTCCTCGGCGGTCCTGGCCAGGAGGAACGATAGGGCGTGTTGATCAGCGAGGTGGCGCGACGGTCCGGGGTCAGCGCCCGCATGCTCCGGCATTACGAGGCGCTCGGTCTGGTGCGCCCCTCGGGCCGTACGGGCTCCGGGTACCGGGAGTACTCCCGCGAGGACATGCGCAGGATCTTCCACATCGAGAGCCTGCGGTCGCTGGGAATGTCGCTGCGTGAGGTCGGACGCGCGCTCGACGACCCCGGCTTCACGCCCTCGGCACTCGTCGACGACCTCATCCGCGAGACACGCGACCGCATCGCGGCCGAGACCGAGCTGCTCACGCGGCTTCGCCGGATCCGCGCCGCGGACCCCGCCGGCTGGGAGGACGTCCTCCAAGTCGTCGCGCTGCTCCAGGCGCTGGGTTCCAAGAGCGCCGACGCACGCCAGCGCGCGGCCCTCTCCTCAGCCGACGAGGTTCCGGTACCGGTGGAGGCCCTGGTCGAGGCGGCACTCGGCGAGGCGGACCCGAACGTCGCCGGGGCCCTTCGATGGGCGCTGGCGCGATCGGACGGCACGGCCCCGGCGCTGCTTGCGGAGGGCCTCGGCTCACCGGTGGCCGCGGTGCGGGTACGTGCCGTCCAGTGCCTCGCCGAGATGCCCGGCGGGGAAGCCACCGGGCATCTGCGGGACGCCCTCGCCCACCCCGACGTCGCGGTGCGCGGGCATGCGGCTCTGGCGCTCGGCGCACGCGGTCTGGCCGATGCGGTCCCGGTGCTCGTCGACATGATCGTGGAGGGGAGGAACGACACAGACGCGGCCGATGCGCTGAGCGTGCTGGCCGGCGACACCGTGACGGCGGACGAGATCGCGGACTTGCTCGTCGACCGCCTCGCCCACGACACCACGAGAGCGCCCGCACGCGGCCGGCTGACCCAGGCGCTGGCGGGCGTCCCGGGACCGAGAGCGTCACGGGCCCTCGTGGAGCTGTCCCACGACACGGACCGCGCCGTCGCGCTGACCGCTGCGTATCTCCTTCAGCTGCGCGGCGCACGGTGACGGGTCTCTGCTGACGGCCGGGGGAGCGCCGTGGGGGTGGGGGGATGCTCCGGCCGCGGCGGCTCCGGGGAGGGCGAACCGGGAGGACCGACGTTGTACCGGCCGAGCTGATCACGGTCACCGTGAGGCGGTGGGGACCCGCGCCGGTCCGGGCGATCGCTCGTCGAAGCCGACGGCCCGCGAGGGCGGCGCGGAGCCGGAGGCCGGTGAAGCTTCGCGGGTGCGCCCGGTCGCCACGCAGTCGTGCCGTTCGCCCGGCGGGCCCGTGGGCTACCTCGTCCGCCGGAGCGCTCGGGGCCAGGACGCCGGTCTCCTGAGTGGCTGCCCAGGAGGCCAGGAGTCGCAGGGCCTGGTGTTCCGCAGTGCCGGGGGGGCGTTGTAGGCGGTGAGGGTCAGGCCGGGCAGGGCCGGCAGTTCCATGGCGTCGGTCTGCCGCCGGCCTCGGCACAGCAGACGGGTACCGCGCTCCGCGTCAGCGAGTGGTGGTGACGTACCGGTCCGACGACAACTCGAACACCCGGACCCGCCGACCGCCGGTGGGATGGACGGTCTCACGGACCGGACGCATCCCCAGTTTGGTCATGATCCGTTCGGAGGCGTCGTTGCCCACCTGAGCGATGCTGACGATCCGCTCCAGCCCCCGCTCCACGAACCCGAACCGTACGACGGCCTCGGCCGCCTCGGTGGCCAGGCCCTGGCCCCAGTGGGAACGTCCCAGCCGCCAGCCGACCTCGACCGCCGGCATCACCTCCGGCAGGAAGTGGGGCACCGAAAGGCCGGTGAACCCGGCCAGTTCACCGGTGGACCGGAGCTCCACGGCGAACAGGCCGAAGCCCTGTGACTCCCACTCGCTCTCCCACGCCTCGACACTGTCGCGGGTCTGCTGTTCGTCACGGACGCTGCCGTCACGGATCCACCGCATGACCTCGGGGTCGGCATGGATGGCGGCCATGGGCGCGACGTCGTCCTCGCGCCAGCGACGCAGGATCAACCGCGGAGTCTCGAGCGTGACCATGCCCTCATTCTGGATCACGGAACGGGCTCTCCGCCATGCTCACCAGGCACTTCCGATGCACGCCGGCCGTGTCCGCGATGCTGCCGGAGCGGCCCGTCGCCGACCCGCCTCGAGGTGCCGCCGTGTGGGCGAAGCGACCCCCGCTGTTATTCAATGAGGTGTGCGGCCGGGGCTCTCGGGACCCCGTCGCGCGGGTCCGAGTACGGCCCCGGCGCTGTGCCGGGGATTGCTGAGAGAGCTGCATGGACTCCACACCCTCTCCATCGCCCTCCTCCGCGTTCGACCTGGTCAGCAGGGCCTTGGGGCGCTACTTCCCGCGCGGCGGAGCGGCAGGGGACGCCCGTCCCGCCGACGCGCGGGGCGACCGTAACAGGCGCCGGCGGCCCCCCGAGGACCCGGCGACCGGCCGTCAGGAGGAGATTCTCGGCGCGGTCAACCTGGACAGGGATCTGATCATCACCCGCTGCAATCTGGACGCCCCGGTGTTCGCGGGTCTGGAAGCCGTGGCCGGCAGACCCTTCGTCGGTCTTCTGCCCCCCGGTGACGTACCGACGGTCACCCGGCGGTTGCGGCAGGTGCTGGAGACCGGTGAGGCGCACGTGGCGCGGATCCAGCGCTTGCGGCGCGGCGACGGGTCGGAGCTGGTCGTGTCGATGAGCATCCTGCCCGCGGCGGCGCCCGAGGAGGGCCTGACCGTCTCCCTGATCGCGATGGCCAGGAGGCTGCACCTCTACGCCGCCGAGACCGCGATCGGCACCTCGCTGGACATCGGCGAGACCGCGCAGTCGCTGGCGGAGTCCCTGCTGGCCTGGGGGGACGTGGCCGCCGTCGACCTGGACTTCGGCGTATGGACGGGCGAGGGGGTCACCGGCCGGTCCAAGGGGCGCATCCGGCTGCGGCGGGCGGCCCTGGTGCCGGACAGGGCATGGCCCGAGGGCTACGTGACACCGGGCGAGGACCTCCCCGCCGACGCGAGCCGCCTGCTGGCGCAGGCCGTACTGCGGGACGACGCCCCGCAGACCATCGTCATACCCGACCGGGAGGCCGTCGAGCGGGTGCTCGGCAGTCCACGAGTCGTGCGGGCCCTCGTACCCGGCGACCGGTCGGCGGGTGTGGCGTGCGTACCGCTGGTCCTGGACGGCACGCCGCCCGTCGTCCTGGGCGTGGCGGAGGTCTGGCGGCGGGCGGACTCCCCGTTCCGTGACAGCGAGCTGCTCGACCTTCAGGAACTGGTGGCCAGGACCGCCCACCACGTCGACCTGGCTCGTCAGCACCAGCGTGAGCACACCCAGGTGCTGGCCCTGCAGCGCCGGCTCCTGCCCCGGACCAGTGGCGACACGATCGAGATAGCGAGCGTCTACCAGCCCGCCACCCCCGACAGCGCGGGCGTCGGCGGTGACTGGGTGAACAGCTTCCCGCTGCCGGACGGCCGCACCGCACTCGTGGTCGGCGACGTCGTCGGGCACGGTCTGGGAGCCGCGGCCACCATGGGCCAGCTGAGCATGGAGGCCCGCGCGCTGCTGTCCGCCGGACTCGCGCCGGACGAGGTACTGGAGCACCTGGACGAGACCGTCTCACTGCTGGACGACGCCGACTCCGGGCTGACGGTCGGCTACAGCGCCCTCGGCTCGACCTGCTGCATCGCCCTCTACGACCCCGTCAGCCACCGCGTGACCCTGTCCAGCGCGGGCCACCTCCCACCGGTCCTGGTCGCACCGGACGGGCGGGCGGGCCCGCTGGAGCTCCGCACCCACCCCGGCCTCGGCGCCGAGTTCGCGCTGCGGGAACCGTTCGACGTCCACACGTTCAGCGCACCGCCGGGTTCCCTGCTCGCCCTCTACACCGACGGCCTGGTGGAGGATCCGGCCGTGTCGATCGACGAGGGCATCGGCAGGCTTGCGGACGTCGTGTCCACGGTGCACCCCTGGGACACCCTGCAGCGGGCGGCACGGCACGTCGTCTCCACGCTGGCACCCGCGCGCCAGCGCGACGATGTGACCCTGCTCCTGGCACGGATGATCGGCTACCGCAAGGGGGACACCGCGACCTGGCGGCTGCCCGCCCGTGACGACGCCCCCGCCCGTGCCCGCGCGCAGGTCTCCGTGCTGCTGCGGCAGTGGCGCACGAGGGACGACACCCGCGACGACGTGGTCCTGCTGATCAGCGAACTGGTCACGAACGCCGTGCGCTTCGCCACCGGCCCCATCACGGTACGGCTGATCAGGTCCGGTCACGGCCTGCTGTGCGAGGTGGGCGACACCGGCAGCGGCAGGCCGCGTCTGAGGCGGGGCGGCCTGCTCGACGACGACGGTCGCGGCCTGCACATCGCGCACCGGCTCACCACCCGGTGGGGGGTCCGGTGGACGGACACCGGCAAGGTGGTCTGGGCGAAGGTCGCGAGGTGACGCGGCCACGGGCGGCCTGTGCCTGCCGGCACCTGTACCGGTACAGGTGCCGGGGCCTGGTACCGGTACGGGTGGGGCGGATCCGTACTACAGCCACTCCCCTTCCAGGGCGGTGGCGGTGAGGCCCGGTGCCGCCGCGTAGAGAACGGTGCGACTGCCCGGCTTCTGCCCGGCGTCATGCGCCCGCCGCAGGATGTCGAACACGGCGGCGCCCCCGCGGTTGCCGGTGGTGTAGCTGTCCCGGCTGTAGTGCAGCAGCCCCGACGGCCAGGCGTCCGGCATCGTCTGCTCCATGTACTCCAGCACCCGGGTGCCGCCGGGGTGCGCGAGCAGCACGTCGGGGTGCCAGGCGTCGGGGTGGTCCTGGTAACGGACGCGCAGCCACTCCCACATCGCGGTGACCGTCTCCTGTACGGCGCGCGGCCCGCGCCGGTCCATCACGAAGTGGGTGCCGTCCGCGCGCGTCTCCAGACGGTGCAGGTCACGGGTACCGGGCAGGGTGTGATGCCAGGCGGCGTCCAGCCGCAGCACCGACTCGCGCCGGGGGCGGCCCGTGACCACCGCGGCGACCGCGGTGTCCGCGAACAGCAGCCGGACGATCAGCGACTCGAGGGTGTCGTCCGCGGGCTGGTAGGTCGTGCTCAGCGCCTCCGAGACGACCACCAGGACCACGCGGTCGGGGTCCGCGGCCACGAGGTCCGCGGCCAGTGCCAGGGAGCGGGTCCCGGCGACGCAGGCCCACTGCGTGGCCGGCAGCAGCATCACGTCGTCGCGCAGCGAGAGCTTGTTGGCCAGGGCTATGTCCAGACCCGGCAGCGCCGGGGTGGTGGAGTGACTGGTGATCAGGCAGTCGATGTCCGCGGGGTCCAGCCCGGCGATCTGCAGGGCCCCGCGCGCCGCACGCTCTCCGTAGGACTGCACGGCCTCCCAGGCCGGCCCGGTGCGCTCCTGTACGGTCTGCGGCGTGGGTATCGCCTCGAGGGCGGCGATCACGCGGTCCACGTCCTGCTGGGTGAACCCGTCGCGTGCCAGTGCCTCTTGGGCCGGCTCCACGCCGACGGCCCGCAGGCCGCCGCCCTTGCCGGGCGCGACGGCGGTCTCCAGCGGCAGCATCCACCCGCGGGTCTCGATGCCCGTACTGGCCGCGATGCCGTCGATCCGCGGCGCCCACGCCGCGTCCGGGTGCCGGTCGCGCACCTCCGCCACGATCTGGCTGGTCTTCACGGGGTGCTCGCCGTGTATCACGGCAGGAGGACAGAGGTAAGCGGCCATGGTGCACCTTCCCGGCGAAACAGGGGAAATGGAAGAAAAAGGACATCTGGCGAATGCTGTGGCATGAGCCACTTTGCGACTTCATGCCCAAGGAGATGCCGATAAGCTCCACTTCGGGAGTCGGTATCCGTTTCGAGCATGGACGCCAAATGGACATTTCCGCTGTGATGCAGACAACTCAGGCGGCATCAGAAATGCGTGACACGGCACACACGCCGCTGCACCAGGGGGACCGCAGGAGTGGTTTCCGCCTGGACGCGGGCAAGGGCGTCCTCGCGCGGAGGAATTGAGCGCCCGTCGGTGGTAGGCGACAGTGACTGTGAGCCAGGGCCCGCGAGCCCGGCATGATCCAGACGAGAGGCCCTAGGGGAGCGCGTGTGCCCCTTCCTCCTACGGCAGGCGCTCAGTCGAACCGGATGTGCTTGATCCCTGTCCAGGCCCGGCGCGCACGTCCTCGCAGTGCTCCGTCCCTGTTCGGGGCGAGTGCCAGACCGGCGGCAGCGGCGATGTGCTCGGCGACCTCGGGCACGGTGAGATGGTCGGTCCATACCTGCTCCGCGAACTCCCGCGCGCGCAGGCGCTCCAGACAGTGGTCGAGCCTGGACACGGCGAAACTCTCGCGACGCAGGGGGGCGTTCTCGCCCGCGACGAACCGGACGACGTGTCCGAAGCCGCGCTCGCGCAGCCGACGCAGCACCGTCTCGCGCTCGGCCAGCAGCGCGAAGTGCCGCACGTCATGGCCGCGCTCGCGCAGGCGGCCCACGGTCTCGCGGAAGTACGCCGGTTCCACGACCGTCATGGGCACGATCACCGTCCCCTCGTGCTCGCTCAGGACGTGGTCGAGCACTTCGAACACCCCCTGCCGCCAGGCGGCGAGATCCTGGAAGTCGCCGCGCACGGACGGGGGCATCATGCGGTGCAGACCGAAGCCGACGTGCTCGGGATCGCAGACGACGCTGCCCGCGAGCCGACGCCGGAGTTCGTACGCGGTCTGCGTCTTGCCACCGCCGAAGGGACCGTTGATCCACAGGAGCATGCACGCGACCCTACGCGGGCCGGGGCGGTTGCCGGCCGTGCGCGTCAGGTCTCGCTATCGCGCCTTCACGAACCGTGACCGCTCGGCCGGCGCCAGCCGCTCCGTCGCATGGCGCACGGTGACGCGCGGCAGCTCGTCCAGATGCCGTTCGACGAAGGCCACCATGAGCGGTTCGTCCCGGCGTCCGACCTCCCGCAGCATCCAGCCGAGCGCCTTGTGGATCAGGGGTTCCGGATCCTGGCGCAACGTCAGGACCAGGCCGAGCGTCGGCTCGAAGCGTCCCGCGCGGATCAGCGCCAGCGTGGCGAGCACCGCGATCCGGCGGTCCCACAGCCGCGCCGACGCGGCGAGTTCGTCCAGGACCCGTAGATCCCCCTCCAGCAGCCACGGCCCGAGTACGACGTGCGCGGAACCGTCGACCAGGTCCCAGTTGTCCACGTACTCGGTGTGCGCCAGATAGAAGTCGACCAGCGCCTTGCGGTCCGCGCCGCTCGCCGTGCGCACCCGCTCGGCCAGGACCAGCAGCCCGGCGAAGCGCTCCTCGTGGACACGGCTGCGCAGCAGTACGTCCACGTCGCCGAGGGACAGGCCGCGGTGAGCACGCGCCAGCTTGCGCAGCACCGGCACGCGTACGCCGAGCAGTTCGTCGTCCTCCGCCGGGCTGAGCACCCGCTCCAGTTGCGCCCGCACGGCCGGCTCCGCCAGATTCCGCAGCTCGGCCCGTAAGCCCTTGAGCGAAGTGAACGTCATGACGGCGGACGTTAGCGCGGGACCGGCGATGCCGGGAGCCGGCGAACCGAAGGAGAAGCTTTTTGCCAGACCGCCCGAGCAGCCGATGACGTGCCAATTCCACTGCCGCGGGTTCGCCGGAAGGGACGCCCGGCACGCAGCCGCGCGGTGACCGCCCGCACGAGGCCCCCGGCGGCGACCGCACACGCCGCCGGCGCGGGACGCCCCCACTCCCGGACACAAGACACGCCGCCCCTGGAAGCGGCGCGGGGGACGCCTGCACGGTCGGCGTCTCCTTCAAGCGGGCAGCCGTCTGTCACCCCGTCCGCGCCGGCCGCCGTGACCCCCGCGTGCCGCATCCGGGTGACCCGCGTCCGTTCGGGCACTCCGGCGGGAAGAGAGGCAGAGCACGTGCACCCACAGCACGGAAGGAGCCGTCGTGTTCGAGGCGGAGGTGGCCGTTCTGGGCGGCGGAGCCGCAGGACTGTCCCTGGCCCACCGTCTGGCCGGCCACGCGCGGGGGCTGCGGACGCCGTCCGTGCTGCTGGTGGACGCGCCGCCGGGCCCGCTGCGCCCGCCGCGCCGCACCTGGTGCTTCTGGGAGCCGGGCCAGGGGCGTTTCGACGGCGCGCTGACGGCCTCCTGGGGGCACCTGCGGGTGCGGCCCCCCACGGGCGACCCCATCGAAGGGGACCTCGCGCCGCTGCGGTACAAGATGATCCGGTCCGACGACTTCGAGGGCCTGGTCGGGCGGGACCTGGCGCGCAGCCCCAACGTGCGGCGGCTGGAGGCCACTGTCGAGACCGTCGAGGACATCGAGGGCGGAGCCCGGGTCCAGGTGCGGAGCGCCGACGGCGAAGCCCGGGTGCTCACCGCCCGCTGGGTGTTCGACTCACGGCCGCCCGGCAGCCTGCCCGCCGCCCGCACCACCCTGCTCCAGCACTTCCACGGCTGGTTCGTCCGCACCGCACGCCCGGTCTTCGACCCCGGCACCGTCGACCTCATGGACTTCCGCACCCCACAACCCGCCGACGGCCTCTCGTTCGGCTACGTCCTGCCCGTCGGGCCGCACGAGGCGCTCGTCGAGTACACGGAGTTCTCACCCCGGACACTCACCGACGGCGAGTACGAGGCGGCGGTGCGGCACTACGCCGACGACGTGCTCCGCCTCGGCGACACACAGGTCCTCTCCACCGAGACGGGCGTCATCCCGATGACGGACGCGCCGATGCCCCGGCAGGTCGGAGCCCGCGTCTTCCGCATCGGTGCCGCCGGCGGCGCCACCCGCCCGGCCACCGGCTACACCTTCGCCGGTCTGCAACGCCAGACGCGGGCCGTCGCCGCCGCCCTGCGTCGGGGACGGCGGCCGGTGCCGCCTCCCGCCCACTCCGCCCGGTCCCGCGCCATGGACGCCGTGCTCCTGCGCGCCCTGGCCAGCGGCCGGGTCGACGGCCCCGCGCTGTTCTGCGGCCTGTTCGCCCACGTACCCGCCCCCCGGCTGCTGCGCTTCCTCGACGGACGCACCCGCCTGCGCGAGGACCTCGCCGTCGGCCTGCGCACCCCGATCGGCCCGATGCTCCGCTCGGCGCTCGAACTGCCCCTCCTGCCCCGCCGCCCGTTCGACTGATCACCCCTACCGCACCGACCTGGAGACCGCATGACGCTGCTGCGCGACGAGGACCTCACCGCCGCCTTCGACCACGCCGCCCGCGGCTACGACGCGCTGGTGGCCGCCAATCCCGGCTACCACGCCCACCTGCGGCGCTCGGCACGCCGTCTCGGCCTGCCCGGGGCCGGAGCGGGCCTGCGCCTGCTGGACCTGGGCTGCGGCACGGGCGCCTCGACGGCCGCGCTGCGCTCCGTCCTGCCGGCCGCGCACATCACCGCCGTCGACGCCTCCGCCGGCATGCTGCGGCGGGCCGCCGCCAAACCCTGGGCGGAGGGGGTGACCTTCGTGCGGGCACCGGCGGAACGGCTGGCCGAGGCGGGCGTGACCGGTCCGTTCGACGCGGTCTTCGCCGCTTACCTGCTGCGCAACGTGTCCGATCCCGACGCCGTCCTCACCGCCGTGAGGGACCTGCTCGTGCCCGGCGGCCGGCTCGGCGTGCACGACTACGCCCTCAGCGGCCGCCGCGCCGACCGAGCGGTGTGGACCCTGGTCTGCCGCGGCCTCGTACAGCCCGTGGCGTCCCTCCTCGGGGACGGCGGGCTGTACCGCCATCTGTGGCGCAGCGTCGTCGAGTTCGACACCGTCGACCGCCTGGCCGCCCGCGTCCGCGCGGCCGGCTTCGAGCGGGTGCGGGCGCTGCCCCTGCCGGGCTGGCAGACCGGCATCGCCCACACCGTCGTCGCCCGGCGCGCGGAGGGCGCGCGATGACCGCGGCCGAGTGGGGGACGACCGCGGCCGAGCGGCCGGACGGCGGTCGTCCCGGCCGGGACCGGCGGGCCCGGATGCTGCCGGCACCGCCCGGCGCCCGGCGCGTCGACGGGGCCCGCCGCAGCGCCGCCGTCGTCGGCGGCGGCATCGCCGGTCTCGCCGCCGCCACGGCACTCGCCGAGCGCGGCGTGGCCGTGACGCTGTACGAGCGGCAGCCCTACCTCGGCGGGCGCGCCGGGGGCTGGCCGACCACCCTGCGCGACGGCACCCGGGTCACGATGAGCCGGGGCTTCCACGCCTTCTTCCGCCAGTACTACAACCTGCGTGAGCTGCTCCGCCGCACCGACCCCGGCCTGCGGCGACTGACCGGTCTGCCCGACTACCCGCTGCTGCACGCCGGGGGAACGCGCGACAGCTTCCGCCGCGTCCCGCGCACCCCGCCGTGGAGCGCGCTCGGCTTCGCCGCGCTCAGCCCCACCTTCACGCTGCGGGACATGCGCCGCATGAACCCGGTCGCGGCCCTGCCGCTGCTCGACGTCCGCGTCCCCGAGATCTACGACCGGCTCGACCACGTCAGCGCCCACGCGTTCCTCGACGCCGTCCGCTTCCCCGACAAGGCCCGGCACCTCGCCTTCGAGGTGTTCTCGCGCAGCTTCTTCGCCGACCCCCGGCAGCTCTCGGCGGCCGAGATGGCGCTGATGTTCCACGTCTACTTCCTCGGCTCGGCCGAGGGCCTGCTGTTCGACGTGCCCCGTGCGCCCTTCCCGGCCGCCCTGTGGGAGCCTCTGGCCGGTCACCTGCGGCGGCACGGCGCCGAGGTACGCACCGCCACGGCCGTCGAACACATCACGCCGCGGCACGGCGGCGGTCACCTGGTCGTCACGGACCGCGACGAGCGGCATCACGACGCCGTCGTCCTCGCCCTGGACACCGCGGGCCTGCGCCGCCTCGTCGCCCGCTCGGACCTGCTGGGCGACGCCCCGTGGCGCGAGCGGATCGCACGGCTGCGCAACGCGCCGCCGTTCCTGGTGACCAGGCTGTGGCTGGACCGTCCCGTGGCACCGGACCGTCCGGGGTTCCTGGGCACCGGCGGGTTCGGGACCCTGGACAACGTCAGTGTCCTGGAGCGCTGGGAGGACGAGGCCGCCCGCTGGGCCGCCCGCACCGGGGGCTCGGTGGTGGAACTGCACGCCTACGCCGTCCCGGCCGGCGCCGCCCGGGACGTCGAGGAGAAGCGCCTCATCGAGCAGATGCACCGCGTCTATCCGGAGACGCGCGACGCCACGGTCGTCGACGCCCGCCACGAGTGGCGCGACGACTGCCCGCTGTTCCCGGTGGGCGGTCACGGCGACCGGCCGGCCGTGCGCACCCCGGACCCCCACCTCATGGTGGCCGGCGACCTCGTCCGCACCGGCCTGCCCGTGGCACTCATGGAACGGGCCGCGACGACCGGCTTCCTCGCGGCCAACGCGCTGCTGGAGCAGTGGGGCGTGCGGGGAGTGACCCTGTGGACGGTTCCACGGCACGGCCGGAACGCCCTGCTGCGGGGCCTGGCCGGCGCCGCCGCCCGGGGCTCCGGCACGCGGTGAACGCCGGTCGGCGCGTGGGGGTCCCGGCGGAGCGCACGGCCACACCACACGACGACCCGTCACCCGTCCGGCGCACGCCGACAGCGGTCACCCGGTGCGGCGGGAAGGGATGCGGGGACCGACAGAGCCACAGCACCCAGGGAGTGCCATGAACGAGTACCAGGGCGGGCCCGACCACCGGTACCGCCGCCCGGAAGGTGTCGACGACCTGACCGTCGAGGCCCTCGGATCGCTGTCGAAGGCTCTGGAGACCACGGAGCGCGCCCGCGGCCATCTGTACAGCTTCCACCAGCTGACGGGCGGGGCCGACCTCGAACTGGAGCGAGCGGTACGGCTGCTGCGCGAGGCCGGGCACACCGAGTGGGCGGCGAAGGCCGAGGCGGAGATCCTGGGCCGCGACGTCATCCCCGGTCACTGGACCTTCCAGATCGTCGAGGCCTACGACGACACCTACTACGGGCCGTTCCGGGAGCTGGAACGCAGCGTGGTGAACGCACTCGCCCAGGGCCGGGGCCACCTGTACGAGGCGGAGATGAAGGAGGCACGCCGCACCCTCGGGCACCCCGGCCACACGGTGAGCCCCCCGGCCGCGGACGGCTGACCGCCTCCCGCACCGACCGGGCCCGCCGGGACCGCCGGCAGCGCACCTCCGAGCGACCCGGGACCACCCGAACTCCCGCACCCGCTCCACGACTTCCAGGACGGCTACCATGCAGACGTTCCTGCCCGATGCCGACTTCCGGCGCTCCGCCCTGATCCTGGACCGGCGCCGCCTGGGCAAGCAGCGGGTCGAGGCACTCCAGGTCCTGCGCGGCCTGACCGTTCCCGGATACGGCTGGCGCAGGCACCCGGCCGTGCGCATGTGGAGCGGCTACGAGGAGGCCCTGGTCCGCTACGGGCTCGAAGTCTGCCGGGTCTGGCGCGAGCAGGGGCACCAGGACAGCTGTGCCGCGTCACTGATCGCGGGATACGCGGCGGGCCGTCCGGGCGCACACGTGCGTGACCAGCCCGCTCTGGCCGCCGCCGGCGAACTCCCGCCCTGGCTCGGTGACGAGGCCTTCCACCGCAGTCACCAGTCCGCGCTCGTCCGCAAGGACCGGGACACGTACGCACCCGTGTTCCCCGGCGTGCCGGACGACCTGCCGTACGTGTGGCCGTCCTCCGACCGGGAGGGGACGACCGCCTGACCGGTGCGCCGCAGGATGCGGCGGGTTCGCCGGCGGGGCCGGCGAGGTCCGTCAAGTTCGCGACGCCCTGCGGGGTTCCCGCGAGCCGGACGTCACGACCGACGGGGCCGAGGGGTGAATCGCCGTCGACCGCCTCGGCGCCGCCGTCGTGCCGTCGCGGAACGCCCGGTCCACGGGCGCCCGTCTCAGACCATCGCCGGGACGGTCAGATGCCCGAACCCGAACGGCGGGAGCGCAGCTTGCCGATGAGCCGCTGGGCCTGGGCCCGGCGGCGCGGATCGGCCGCGGTACGGCGCACCTGATCGATCGTGCGCCGGCCCTGCGGGCTGTTGGCGAACTGCTTGATGCGCTGGAGAACTCCTGACATGACACTCCTCTCGCCAGGGGTGCCCTGCTCTCGTCGGGGCCCCACGAGGTCCGGCTACCCGGAAACCGGTGGTCCAGCCGCTGGCGGCCGGGGACGCGGCTGTCACCGCGTCGACTGGGCGGCGCCGGTACGGACATCACCGCCCCGTGCCCTGAGAGGCGCGCCGGCTTCGGTGAGCACGCGATGCACGAAGCCGTACGACCGGCCATGAGCCTCGGCTATGGCACGGATCGACTGCCCCTCCCGGTACTCCTTGGTGAAGGCTTCGGCCAACTCCTTGCGCGCGCTGCCCGTTATCCACTTGCCCTTGTGCACGGAGAATCTCCTCCCGCATCGCCGAAACGTGATCACCGGTTTCCCGCGTCGACGCGACCCATGCGGGGCAAGTGCTTCCGAAGGACGCAGGAGCACCGCATCGACTCGGTCACCGCTCCTCCAGCGGTCCCGCGGCCGCCCCCCGGCGCGGGGCCCGGTCGTCGGGGACGTTCGGGGAGGCGAAGTGGAACGGCACGCCGAGGCGGTCGGCCAGCGCCCGGCCGGCCTCGGCGGCGGCCGTTTCCGGAGGGGGACTGCCGCGGCGGCGGTAGACGGTCGCCACATGGCCTTCCCCGTCCGGTTCCTCCAGCACCGCGACCAGGACCACGAACCAGTCGTGCCCCGTGTCGCCGTCCCACACGGCCTCGATCGCGGCCACACGCCCTGGCAGGGCTGCGGAACGGGCAGCGAGCGAGGGGACGTCGAGCGGATCGGGCGGTGTGCGCCGGACCTGGTCGGCCAGGGCCGCGTATCGCGCACGGACCACCCGCTCCGCCTCGTACAAGCCCAGTCCCGACGGGCGCAGGGCGCCGCAGACGGCCTTGACCGCCGGCAGGCGGCGGTCCCGCAGCACTTCGGCGTCCACCTCTCGGCGCGTCCGCTCCTCCAGGGCAGCCCACCAGCCGCTCACTGGCTCATCACCTGCGTCTCCGGCACCGATCACGGACCTGAACGTACGTCAGGTCGCCGCCCGACGCCTCCGGGTTCCGTCCGCAGCGCCGTCACCCGCCACCGTCTCCGCCGACGCCGCCACCACCGTGCGCGGACCCTCGGCCGGCCGGGGCCTACGGCGACGTGGTCCAGCGGGGAGCCGTCCGGGCCCAGACGGTGTCCCACGCGGCGGCTGCCGTGGCGTGGACGCCGAGGGCGGCGATGACGGCCGATCCGACAGGTTGCTTCCAGGCCGGCCGCCACGACGGAAGGCCCTCACCTGTTCAAGCACCCGGCACGCGTGTCACCGACGTCCCGGGACAGCACACCTAGGCAGGGCGGACAGGCGGGAGAACACCGGACGCGGAGGGGTGGGTGTGGGCGGCTTGCAGCAGCTTGGCGGCGCCGCGAACCGCCGCGGTGTGCGGGGCCGGGACCACGCGCAGCGGCAGGTGCCACCGTTCGGTGAGACGGCGGGTGATCTCGGGGCGCAACGCACCACCACCGGCCAGCAGGACGCCGCGGTGCGCCGCGTCGGCGGCGAGCGAGGTGCGGTCCTGCCGGAGCACCGCGGTCAGCATCGAGGCCACCGCCCCGGCGATCTCCCCGGGTGTGGTCGTGTCGTCCAGATCGCCGGTGCCCAGGGCGGTGCGGCGCGCGTCGGTGATGTCGCCGTCGGCCAGCAGCACCACCTCGGTGAGGTGGGCGCCGATGTCCACCACCATCAGCGGACGGGACGTGTCCGCGCCGGCCGCCACGGCGATGGCCCGGGCGCCGGGCACGGTCAGGACGCTGTGCGGGCGGAGCACGTCGACCGCGCTGCGGGCCCGGGCGCGGTAGGCGACGCCGTCCAGGACGGGCGCGGTGACGATGACCATGGGGCGGGCGGAACGCGGCAGGCGGTGGGCGAGCAGCCGGTGGAGCATGCGGGCGCACTCGGGGGTGTCGATGATGGTGCCGCGCTGGATGGGGTGCACCGCGCCGGAGCCCGGGAAGGTCACGGACGGTACGTCGACGACCACCCCCTTCCCGGCGATCCAGGCGCGGGTGCGCACGCTGCCCATGTCCAGGGCGATGCCGCAGCAGCGCCGGCACAGCGGCCAGGGCAGGTGCCGGGCAACGGGGGCGCGGTCGTGGTCGGTGCCGGTCACGAGACCGCCTGCCTGACCTGCTGGCAGCGGACGCAGTAGCGGCACTGCGGCACGATCGTCAGCCACTCCCGGTCGATGGGGCGCCGGCACAGGTGGCAGGTGCCGTACGAGCCGTCGTCCATGCGCCGCAGGGCCGCCTCGACGTCGGCGAGGACCATGCGGGCGGACGCGGCGAGCTTGACGCGCACCTCGATCTGCGCGGCGGCCTGCCGCTGCAGCCGGTCCTCGGCGCGTGAGGTGACCGGTCCGGCGAGCTGCAGCAGTTGCTCCTGGCGGAACAGGCGCTGCTCCTGGAGGTGCCGGCGCAGTGCGGCGAGGTCCTCGGCCGACAGGTGTGTCGCGCTCTGGCCGATGGTCTGGTGGTTCACCACTTCACCCCTTCGGGGGCAGGAGGCAGGAGGGCGGCGTGACGGGCGGTGGTCAGGTGGCGCGGCGCTGGCAGGCGACGCAGTACCGGGTGTAGGGCAGGATCTCCAGCCGCTCCGCGGGGATGGGCCTCGCGCAGTCCTGGCAGGTGCCGTAGGAGCCGTCGTCGATGCGGGTGAAGGCCTCCTCGATCTCCTTCAGCACCCGCCGCATGGCGGACTTCTGCTCGGACAGCAGGTACGCGTCCGTGGTGTGCACGGTCTCGTCGAGGGCCTGGAGCTGGGCCAGCCGCGAGACACGGGCGTGTTCCAGGTGCCGTCGCGCCTCGTCCCGATGGGGTTCGGCCCGGGTGGCGTCGAGTGACATGGTCGCTTCCCTTCGCGGCGGCCCACGGCGCGGCGGCGTCGCCGAGCCGCACGCCCGTCGTCGGCGGTGATCGTGTGCCTCCCACCATGGCCGGGCCGGCGGCGGACACCCATCGGGCGCGGAACCCATCTACGCCGGGGCGCGGAACCCATACGAAGGGCCATGGGTGGTGCGCGCCCCTCGGAATGGGCTCCGGGCCCCATCGACGCGGCACACGCCACGGGGGACGCTGGCCCAAGGCGCACCCGAGCGCCCCGGTACCGTGGTCGCGGTGGGGCTGCGCGATGGCCGACAGTGGAGGTGGACCGAGGTTGTAGAAGGGGAGGCGTAGGGCCGGTGTCCTTGTTCTGGCGGATCTTCGCCCTGAACGCCGTCGTGCTGGGCACGGCGACCGCGCTGCTCCTGTGGGCCCCGGTGACCGTCTCCGTGCCGGTCCTCCTCACCGAGGCGATCATCCTGGTCGGCGGAATGGCCGTGATGCTCGTCGCCAACGCCGTGCTGCTGCGGCTCGGACTGGCCCCGCTCGACCGGCTCACGAAGCTGATGAGCACCGTGGACCTGCTGCGCCCCGGCCAGCGTCTGCCCGCTTCCGGAGGCGGCGAGGTCGCCGAGGTGATCCGCACGTTCAACGCCATGCTGGAACGGCTGGAACACGAAAGGGCCACCAGCAGCGCCCGCGCCCTGCTGGCCCAGGAATCCGAACGCCGCCGCATCGCCCAGGAGTTGCACGACGAGGTCGGCCAGAGCATGACCGCGATCCTGCTGGGACTGAAGCGGGTTGCCGACGACGCACCGGCGGCACTGCGGGAAGACCTGCACGAGGCCCAGGAGATCACCCGGCAGAGCCTCGACGAGGTCCGTCGCCTGGTGCGCCGGCTGCGGCCCGGCGTGCTGGACGACCTGGGTCTGGTCAGTGCGCTGACCTCGCTCACCGAGGACTTCGCCACGCACACCGGGCTGCGGGTCAGCCGCCGGTTCGACGCCGACCTGCCCGCCCTCGCGCCGGAGACCGAACTGGTCCTCTACCGCGTCGCCCAGGAGTCGCTGACCAACGTCGCCCGCCACGCGGACGCCCAGCGGGTCACGGTCGCCCTGCGCCACGCCGACGACAGCGTGGTGCTGACGGTCACCGACGACGGCTCCGGCATCGAGGCCCCCCGCGAAGGCGCCGGCATCCGCGGCATGCGCGAGCGGGCCCTGCTCATCGGGGGGAGCCTCGAGATCACCCCGGCACCCGGTACCGGCACCCGGGTCCAGCTCACCGCGCCCGTTCCCAGGAAGCAGCCCTGACCATGCCCGACGCCACGACGCCCCCGGCGGGGACACCACCCCGGACGGCCTCCCGGAGCACGATCCGTATCCTGCTCGCCGACGACCACGCGCTGGTCCGGCGGGGTGTGCGGCTCATCCTCGACCAGGAACCCGACCTGGAAGTGGTCGCCGAGGCCGGTGACGGCGCCGAGGCCGTCAGCCTGGCCCGCGCCCATGACGCCGACCTGGCCGTGCTGGACATCGCCATGCCGCGCATGACCGGCTTGCAGGCCGCCAGGGAACTGGCCGTGCTCAAGCCGGGCCTGCGGATCCTGATGCTCACCATGCACGACAACGAGCAGTACTTCTTCCAGGCCCTGAAGGCCGGCGCGAGCGGGTACGTGCTGAAGTCGGTCGCCGACCGGGACCTGGTCGCCGCGTGCCGGGCCGCGATGCGGGACGAACCGTTCCTGTACCCCGGCGCGGTCACCGCCCTGATCCGCAACTACCTGGACCGGGCCCGGCGCGGCGAGGAAGCCCCCGACCAGGTCCTCACCCCCCGCGAGGAGGAGGTCCTGAAGCTGGTGGCCGAGGGGCACTCGTCGAAGGAGATCGCCGAGCTGCTGTTCATCAGCGTCAAGACGGTCCAGCGGCACCGCGCCAACCTGCTGCAGAAGCTGGGCCTGCGTGACCGCCTGGAACTCACCCGCTACGCCATCCGCGTCGGCCTGATCGAACCCTGACGTCCCGTCCGGCCCACCGGTGGCCGCCCGCTCCGGGACCCGCCACCCGCACACCACGACGAGAGGGGAGGGGCATGCACCACCCCGCGCGCACCGCCCCCCGCCGAAGCAACACCGGGCTCTCCGCCGCAGCGGTACTGGCGGCCGTCGTCCTGACACTGCTGACCGCGGTGGGCCTCACGGGCCCCGCGAGTGTGGGCGACGCCGCGGTGACGGGCGGCCTCGCGATCGACGGTGGCCCGGCGGTGACGAGCGGCGCGTCGGCCGGGGGTGGCGCCGGGGCGACGAGTGGTCCCGGGACGACTGGTAGTTCCGTGATCCTGAGCGGCCCGGCGATGACGAGTGACCTCGGGACCGCGTACGGCTTCGCGCCCGCGGGCGGCCCCCTCGACACGCGTGGCCCTGTCATCGCGTACGGCTCCGCTGCCCCGGGTGGCCCCGCAGCTCCGGGCGGCGTCGGGACCGTGTACGGCCCCGCGCCCCCGGGCGGTCCCGCCGACACGCGTGGCCCTGTCATCGCGTACGGCTCCGCAGCCCCGGGTGGCCCCGCAGCTCCGGGCGGCGTCGGGACCGTGTACGGCCCCGCGCCCCCGGGCGGTCCCGCCGACACGCGCGGCCCTGTCATCGCGTACGGCTCCGCAGCCCCGGGTGGCCCCGCAGCCCCGGGCGACCTCGCGAGCGTGTACGGCCCCGCGCCCCCGGGCGGCCCCCTCGACACGCGCGGCCCTGCCACCGCCTACGGCTCCGCAGCCCCGGGCGCCCCCGCAGCCCCGGGCGACCTCGCGACCGCGTACGCCCCCGCGCCCCCGGGCGGCCCTGCGCCCGCGGGCGGTCCCGCGGATACGCGTGGCCCTGTCATCGCGTACGGCTCCGCAGCCCCGGACGCCCCCGCATCCGTGGGCGCCCCGCCGATGACGGGTGCCCCGGCGACCCCGGGCGGCCCCGCGTCCACGGACGGCCCACCGGGGGTAGTGGCGGCGGCAGCGGGTTACCACCTGGAGCCCGGGCCGCGTGCCGGCGACGGGTGTGACCCCGTCTGCGTCGTCCGCGCGGCGCCGCGTCAGGAGCAGCACGGCGAGCAGCGCGCTCCGCGGTGCCAACTCGGGGCCTGTCCCGAGCGTACGGACGTCACCCCGCCCGGCCCGGCGCCGCACACGGAAACCGTCCGGCACGTCCCCTCCTCGGGTTCTCACGCGCCCCGTGACCGTGGCCGGGCCCCGCCGGTCGCCTCCGGCACCTGACATCCTCTCTCCTTCCCCTCACCGCTCACCCCGCCCCCGGGCCGCGGCCCCGCCAGGGCCCGCGCCGTGGCCGTGGTGTGCCTGCCGGAGGCTCCCGTTGACCCGTTCCCTGCGGGTGAGGGCGTTGCTCGCCCTCGCCGTGATCGCCGTATCGCTGTACATCACCGTCACCGTGCCGGTCCGCCTCGGACTCGACTTGCGCGGCGGCACCCAGATCGTGCTCCAGACCCGGTCCACCGCCGGCACCGAAGCCGACCGCGCGGCCACCGACCGCACCCTGGAGGTGCTGCGCGGCCGCATCGACGCGCTCGGCGTCGCCGAACCCACCCTCGTCCGCTCCGGCGACGACCGCATCGTCGTCGAACTCCCCGGTGTGCAGGACCCGAAGAAGGCCGCCGACGTCCTGGGCCGCACCGCGCAGCTCACCTTTCACCCCGTGCTCGGCACCGCTGCCGGGGCGGACGACGACTCCCGTCCCCTGCCGAAACGGTCCCCGCAATCCGTCCTGCCCGACGAGTCCGGTACGCCCCTGCGCCTCGGTGCCGCGGCGCTGACCGGCGCGCACGTCGAGGAAGCCGCCGCCCGTTTCGACCAGCAGGGCGGCGCCGGATGGCACGTCACCGTCGGCTTCGCCGGCGCCGGCCGGGACGGCTGGGCCCGGCTGACCGGCGAGGCCGCCTGCCACCCGCCGGGCGCTCCGGAGCGGCGGGTCGCCATCGTCCTCGACGGCAAGGTCATCTCCTCACCACAGGTCGCCCCGTCCGTCGCCTGCGGGACCGGCATCCGCGACGGCGCCACACAGATCACCGGCTCCTTCGGCCCCGAGGAGGCCCGCGAACTGTCCCTGCTCGTCAACGGCGGAGCCCTGCCCGTGCCGGTCGAGACCGTCGAGCAGCGCACCGTCGGCCCGACCCTGGGCGCGCAGGCCATCACGGCAAGTGCCTGGGCGGCGGCCATCGGCACGGCGCTGACCTCGCTGTTCATCATCGCCGTCTACCGGCTGATGGGGGTGCTGGCCGCAGTGGCCCTGGTCTGCCACGGCCTGGTCTCCTACGCCGCCCTGGCCGTGCTCGGCGCCACCTTGACCCTGCCGGGCCTGGCCGGTTTCGTCCTGGCGATCGGCATGGCCGTGGACGCCAATGTCCTGGTCTTCGAACGGGCCCGCGAGGAGTACGCCGCCCGCCGCCGCCCCACTGCCCGCTCGGCGCTGGCGGCCGGGTTCCGCAACGCGCTCGGCGCGATCGCCGACTCCAACGTCACCACCCTGATCGCCGCCACGCTGCTGTTCTTCCTCGCGTCCGGCCCCGTGCGGGGCTTCGGTGTGACCCTCGGCATCGGCGTGCTCGCCTCCATGTTCAGCGCCCTGGTGATCACCCGGGTGCTCGCCGAGTACGCCACCGGCCGCCCCGGCCTGCGCCGCCGTCCGCACCTGACCGGCATCGCGACCACGGGCGTCGTCCGTGCCCGGCTCGCCCGGCGCGACCCCCACCTCATGCGCCACCCGCGCCGCTGGCTGGCCACGTCCGCCGCCGTGCTCGTCCTGGCCGCGTCGGGCATCGCGGTGCGGGGCCTCCAACCGGGTGTGGAGTTCACCGGCGGCCGTCTCGTCGAGTACGCCACCAGCGCCCCCGTCGACGCCGACCGGGCCCGCGCCGCGCTCGCGGAGGCCGGATTCTCCCGGGCCGTCGTGCAGTCCTCCGGCGACAGCGGCCTGACCGTGCGCACCGAGCAGCTGACCGACGCCGAGGAAGCCCAGGTCACCGGCGCCGTACGCGACCTCGCGGGCGGGGCGGACAAGGTCCGCGACGAGCTGATCGGCCCCAGCCTCGGGAAGGAGCTGCGCCAGGCCGCCCTGCTCGCGCTCGCCGTGGCCCTCGGTGCGCAGCTCGTCTACCTGGCGGCGCGCTTCCGTCTGCTGTTCGGCACCGCCGCGGTCGCGGCCCTCGCGCACGACGTGGTGATCCTCGTCGGCGTCTTCGCCTGGCTGGGCAAGCCCGTCGACGGGGTGTTCCTGGCAGCCCTGCTCACCGTCATCGGCTACTCGGTGAACGACTCCGTGGTCCTCTTCGACCGCGTCAGGGAACTGGCCCGCCCAGCCGGGCCGCCTCGCCCGGCCGCCGCGACACCGCTGTCCGACCTCGCGAACCAGGCGATCGTCCAGACGCTGCCCCGCACCGTGAACACCGGCATGGGCGCCGCCTTCATCCTCACCGCCCTCGCCGTGCTCGGCGGGTCCTCGCTCACCGACTTCGCCCTGGCACTGCTCATCGGCCTCGCGGTCGGCACCTACTCCTCGGTCTTCACCGCTGTTCCAGTGGCCCTGGAACTCCACCGGTACCGCGACCGGCCCCGCCCACCCCGCCGCGGGCCGGCTGCGACCGGCGGGTTCCGCCCTCGGCACGGCGACGGCGACCGCGGACGTCATCGCCCGAAGCCCGCTGGTGCGGCACCATCCTGACGGACGTATCGTGGCAAAGGGAACGTCAAGTGGCGGTGTCCTCAAGCCCGTCCACTCCCTTCCGTTCCCTCTTCAACAGTCCATCCCTGGACGTTCGGCCGGCGGTCGCCGGTGGATCGCGGCGCCGGCCTCTGCAGGAAGGCCTTGAGAACATGACACGCGATCAGCACACCTCTGTCTCCAACCAGCCCGAGGAACAGCTCGCCCTGGGCGCGGAGCAGGCGCTCTTCCAGCCCCCGTCGGAGGGCGTGGAGGGCACCGCGGCGCAGGCGGCCCCCAACGGAATGGAAACGGTCGAGGGGTACGTGCGTCCGGAGTACGACAGGATGCCGGCCGAGGCATGGATCCCGCCGACCGCGGACCTGCCCGACATCGGCGTGGCGTCGTTCGGGCCGCCTCGGCCGGTGGCCGAGACCGTCCATCTCCCCGACGACAGAGTCCAGGTCACGAACACGGCCGACTATCCCTGGCGCGTGCACGCGTCCCTGCTCATCACCGCGGCGAACGGTGACCGGTACATCGCGACCGCCTGGTTCGTCGGACCGCACACGCTCGCGACCGCCGGCCACGTGGTGTTCATCAACCACCCCGGTCATCCCGACCACGGCTGGGTCCAGAGCATCCAGGTCATGCCCGGCCGCAACGGCTCGGTCCTGCCCTTCGGCTCCGTCACGAGCACCAACTTCCGCTCGGTGCGCGGATGGACCGAATCGGGTGACGAGAACTACGACTACGGCGCGATCATCATCCCGACCGAACTGGGCTCCACCACCGGATGGTTCGGGTTCGGGGCGTGGCCGGACGCCGATCTGCTGAAGACCACCGGCAACATCTCCGGCTACCCGGGCGACAAGCCGCCGGGCACCCAGTGGTACGACGCGCGGGGCATCAGTTCGGTGAACCCGCTGAAGGTGTACTACGACATCGACACCGCCGGCGGGCAGAGCGGGAGCGCCGTGTACCGCGTCGTCAACGGCAGCCGCTACGGGATCGCCGTACACGCCTACGGCGGGGCGACCGTCAACTCGGGGACGAGGATCACCCAGCCCGTCTACGACAACCTCGTGGCCTGGAAGGCCTGAGGTGGCGCACGACGATCACTCCGTCCATCTGATCACCGGGGTCGTGGAGGACACGACGACGGGCAGGCCCGTCCCGGAGGCCAGTGTGTATCTGACCGCCGGCCCGGGCCCCTACCCCGACGTCGCCGCGCTCTCCGGGGCCGACGGCAGCTTCACCCTCTCCGTGCGGGGGGAGGGCGCCTACACCCTCCAGTGCCGCACAACGGACGACAGGACCGGCGAGGCCACCGTCACCGCAGGGGGCGACAGTCCGACGCGAGTCCGTCTGCGGGTATGAGGAAGGGCTCCGGTGGACACCGGACCACCTCCCGTGCTCAGCGGCGTTCGAAGCGGCTGCCGGACTGGCCGCCCGGCGCCGTCAGGGGCGTCGGCTCAGCCCACGGGCGGCCGGCGTGGCCAGGCCGTGCCTGCCCGGGCGAGCCCGAACGGCCGCGCCCCGCGGTCCGGGCGCCCGTCGAGCCCGGGGCGGCAGCCAGGCGGCGATCATCGTGGCCGACGCGCCGACCTTCAACCGCGTGCCCTGGTCGGCGAGTTGAGCGAGCACAGCCCCGACCTCGTGCGGATCTGGTCGGAGCCTCGCTCAGCGACTGCCTGCCCTCACAGCGCGCATACCGCCATCCGCGGGTCGGCAGCACGACGCTCGACGAGGAAGTGGTCCGGCTGACCGACGACCCCGGGGTACGCATCACCTTCAGGGCTCCGCCGGCACACGCGAGGCGGGGCCCCGATCATGCCGTGTGCTCGCCCTCCCCGTGCACGGTTGCGAGTCATCGGGGCGAGAGTAGCCTGGAGTTGATCGACGCCACCCGGTTTCTGGAGGTAGGCGATGTTGATCCGATTCCTGCGGCGCCGTATGCCGCGCGGCCTCGTCCTGCTCGGCGGCGGCCGTCTGATCCGGGGTTTCAGCGGCGGCGACTACGACGGTCACGGATACCAGTCCTGACACCGTGCAGCCGGGCGAGGGAGGTCGTGCGGTGACACAGGACCCCGACGCCCTGGCGGCCATGACACGGATCCTCTCACCGCACTGCCGTGTCACCAGGCTGCCCGGCGGAGCACTCATCGCCGACTGGAAGCGGACGCGGTTCCTCGGAATGGCGACGGCGGACGTCGAGAAGTTCGCCGACGAAGGCTCCGGGGAGCGCGCCCGACTCGTCAGCGGACTCGTGCGAGCCGGATGCGCGCCGGCCGGCCGGCCCGCGGACACGGACACCGAGGTCGGACACTGGCTGCGCGGCGGGCACCTGCTGATCCGGACGCTCGGGTTCGGCCGCGTCCTGCGCCTCCTGCCCTTGGTCGCCCCGCAGTACGCCCGGACGGACACCCCGTCCGCGGCGGACGTCGCGCGACTGAAACGGGCGGTGCAGACGGTCAGCCGCGGCAGCTGGTTCGTCAACGGCGACTGCAAGACCGAGGCCGTCACGGCCTTCGTCCTGCTGCGGCGGCACGGCTTCGAGGCCGCACTGCACGTGGGTGTGCGCGAGCACCCGTTCGCCCTGCACGCCTGGACGTCCGCGGCCGGCCTGAGCATTCCGGACGCCGATCCGCGAGGGCACGCCTTCGCGCCGGTCCTCACGATCGGGTGCTGAGGGCGTCGGCATGGAAGCGCTGCGAGTCGAGTTCGCCGGGGGCGCGCCCCGGCTCAGGGCAGCCGAGGCCATGGTCCGCCGGGGGCTCGTGACGACGGTGTCCTCACCAGCCGGCACGGCGGCGGTCGTCGGCTGGACCGGGTCGGTCCGCGACCGCCTGGCGGGCGCACGCGCTCTTCTCGGCGCCTTCGCCCGGCCGGGGTGTGAACCGCCCCTGCCCATCGGCGACTTCGCCGCGGTCCTCGTGTACCGCGACCGCGTCCTGCTGATGCGGGACGGGCAGGCGCGCATCCCCCTGTTCTTCAGGCGGTCCGGTGACCGGGTGAGCGCGGTGAGTACCTCGGCGCGCGGCCTGGGCGACGCGGCGGAGCTGGAACCCTGCTACTTCTGCCGGTACCTGACCGGGAACATGGCGCAACCGCACACGGAGCTGAGCCCGTTCACCGGGGTGCACCGGATCCTCGGCGGCGAGGTGGTGGAGCTCTCCGTCACCGGGCGGATGCGCGGCCGCCGGCCGGGCCGCACCGCCGGGGCCGGCGACGAGCCGCCGGCGGCGGTCACGGACGCAGACACCGCCGGCCGGCAGCTGCGCCGCGCGCTGGAGCACGCCGTCGGGCGCCGCCTCGGCCGGACGGTCGCCTGCCACGTCTCCGGCGGCACCGACTCCACCAGCGTCGCGTTGCTCGCGGCCCGTCTGCTCGCCGAGGGACAGCAGGGCGGCACCGGGGAGCTGATCCTGCTGGCCGGACGCTTCGGCGGGGGAGAGCTGGCCGGGGAGCGGCCGTACCTGGAGGAGGCGGTGGAGGCGGTCCGCGGGCTGGCACCCGGCGCCCGCCCGGTGATCGTCGACGCCGACGACGTGGCCGACTTCGACGACTTCGCGCACCACGCCATGGCCTCCGACGAGCCCCATGCCCACGCCTTCCGGGCGCCCTTCTGGAGCAGACTGCACGCCGCCGCGGCCGAGCTGGGCTGCGACACCGTCCTCACCGGATGCGGAGCCGATCCGGTCGTGGACGCCAACCCCTTCCATCTGCACCGGCTGGCCCGGTCCGGACGGCTCCGGGAGATGACGAGCCTGGCGCGGGCCCGGGCGGCGTCGAGCGAGCAAGGGGTGCGCGACATCGTCCGCACCCACGTCGTGCGGCCGGCGTTGCCGCTGACCGCCGAACGGGTCACAC
Organism: Streptomyces sp. NPDC046870; assembly: GCF_040704595.1. NCBI lineage: Bacteria > Bacillati > Actinomycetota > Actinomycetes > Kitasatosporales > Streptomycetaceae > Streptomyces > Streptomyces sp. NPDC046870. The sequence goes on along the minus strand of NZ_JBEYXM010000016.1, from coordinate 67,954 downwards.
GCCTCGCCCACCGCGGCACGGTCCTCGGGGGCCTCGGCCACTTCACCCGTCCGCCGTGGCTGCGACGCGGATTCGCGCGGGCGCACGGCTACCGCGCGGCCGGCCTGGCGGAGAGCCGCTTCCTGTTCGGAACCACGCCGGAACGGTCGCTCTACGACGCGGCCAACTACCTCGCCGCACCCGACCCGCTGTCCTGGCGCTGCGCACCGCGCGACGGCTTCTTCCTCTCCCATCCTTTCCTCGACCCGGAGGTCATCGCCACGATGCGCCGCCTCCCCGCCGAAGCGACGTTCCGCCCCGGCCGTCCGAAGGCGGTGCTGCGCGACGCCATGGCGGACATGCTCCCGCCCCGGATACGCGACCGAACGGACAAGATCCCGTTCAACGATCCGTACGTCCATGGTCTGCGCGCGCACGGCGACGACCTCGTCGGCCTCTGCCGCTCCGCACGGCATCCGCTCGTCACGGAGATGTTCGACATCGACACACTCTGCCAGGCGGTGCGGGAGGCCCGGCTGGGCCTGGGCGACTCCGCCTCCTGGGACCGTGTGAACGGCTCGCTCGCTCTGGTGGTGTGGCTCGAAGGACTGCTGGACGGGTCTTCTCCGGCGCCCGGCGCGACCATGCCGGTCAGCGTGGTCTCCTGAGGCCCGCGGGAACGCGCCCGGCACTCACCGGGCACGCGGCGCCGGACGTCCGCCGGCAGGGGCGGGCGGGCCCGCCCGCTCGCCGGTCAGGGGCGTGTGACGATCAGCGCGATGTCGTCGCGGCCACCGCCGGGGACGCCGAGGCGTGCCAGGACCGTGTCGGCGAGTTGCCCGGTGCCGAGGTGACCGCATGCGCCGAGCACGTCGATCAGGCGTCCGAGGCCGGCGTCGATGTCCTCGCCGCGGCGCTCGATCAGCCCGTCGGTGTACAGGGGGGTGACGTCCCCCACTCCCTCACCGTACGGTCCGCCCCGAATCCGCGCCCGCCCTCCCCTCGCCGCACCGCCGGCACCCCCCGTACCGAGGCCGCCGTGGACCGGTGTCCGAGCCGTGCGCGTCACCCGACCCGGCGACGACCGGGGGACCAGGCGCTGCGCCGACCGGGGCCGGGTTCTAAGCTGCGGTCATGAGCGAGATCCAGACCCCGACGCCCCGCGACGCATTCGAGCTGCTGCTGGCCGGCAACCAGCGCTTCGTCGCCGGCACCCCCGAGCACCCGAACCAGGACGCCACCCGCCGCGCGGAGATCGCACCGTCCCAGCAGCCCTTCGCCGTGCTGTTCGGGTGTTCGGACTCCCGGCTGGCCGCCGAGATCATCTTCGACCGCGGTCTGGGCGACCTGTTCGTCGTGCGCACCGCGGGCCACGTGGCGGGCGCGGAGGTGCTGGGCAGCATCGAGTACGGCCTGGACGTGCTGGGCTGCCCGCTGGTCGTGGTGCTCGGTCACGACTCGTGCGGCGCGGTCGGCGCGGCGTGCGCCGCGCTGGAGGACGGCATGACCCCGGCCGGCTACGTCCGCGACGTCGTCGAGCGGGTGACCCCCAGCGTGCTGGCGGCGCGGGCCGCCGGACGGGTCGAGCCGGACGAGATTCTCGCCGAGCACATAAGGCACACCGTCGACCTGCTGCTGGACCGCTCCCGGGTGCTCGCCGAGAAGGTCGCCGCCGGCCAGGCCGCCGTGGTGGGCCTGTGCTACCGCCTGGCCGACGGCAGCGCACAGCTCGTCGCCTCCCACGGCCTCGACGCGGTGCTCCCCGCCGCGTCCTGACCGCCCGGCCACCGGCCGGTGGAAGGCGCAGCCCGCCCCGCGCCGCCCTGACGGGGACCGGGCCGCGCCGCGTTCACCGGCCGCCGGCCTCGCAGCGCCGCCGGGCGGACCCGACGGTGCCGGAACCTCCCGGGCGCCCAGCCGTACGGGACCGTGCGGCGCCCGGCAGGCCCCGGCGGGGTCCGCCCCGCCGGAACGGGCGCCGCGTGTGCCCCCGGGCTCCGCGTCCCGGCGTCCTCCACCGTCGCGGGGGCACGCGCCCCGCAACGCGCGGCCCGCGACGGGCGTACGCGCGCCCCCGCCGTCTCATGCCCGGTGCGCCGCCCCCGGAGGACGCACACGCGTGTTTCGTGCAGCGCGGCGCGCGCATCGTGCAGGACGACGTGCCTCCCTCCTCCGCACACTCGGTGATCCAAGCCATCGGCGCACACCGGATGACAGGCGGAGGCAGAACCCCATGCGGACGTTCGTCCACACATCCCGTCCCTCGCGGGTCGTCTTCGGATCCGGCACGGTGGGCCGGCTCCGCGAGGAGGTCGAGCGGCTCGGCCGCTCCCGTGTCCTGCTGCTGTCCAGCCGGCCCGCGGCCCGCACCACCACACGGGTCCGCGAGGCGCTCGGCGACCTCGTGGTGGCGGAGTTCGGCGGCGCCGCCATGCACACCCCGGTCGAGGTGACCGAGCGGGCGCTCGACGTGCTCACCCACGCCTCGGCCGACGTGATCGTGGCCGTCGGCGGCGGCTCGACGACCGGACTGTCCAAGGCGCTGGCCCTGCGCACCGACCTCCCGCAGGTGATCCTGCCGACCACCTACGCCGGTTCCGAGGTGACCCCGGTGCTCGGCGAGACCCGGGACGGGCGCAAGGTCACCCAGTCCTCCCCGGCGATCCTGCCCGAGACCGTCGTCTACGACGTCGACTTCACCCTCGCACTGCCGCTGCCCCTCACGGTGACGAGCGCCGTCAACGCCCTCGCGCACGCCGTCGAGGCCCTCTACTCCGCCGACGCCAACCCGGTGACGGACCGGCAGGCCCTCGACGCGATCTCGGGCATCGCCCGGGCGCTGCCCCGGCTGGCCGCCGACCCGGCCGACCCCGAGGCCCGGACCGACCTGCTGCACGCCGCCTGGCTCGCCGGGACCTGCCTCGCCACGGTCGGCATGGGCCTGCACCACAAGCTGTGCCACACCCTCGGCGGCAGCTTCGGCCTTCCGCACGCCGAGACCCACACCGTCGTCCTGGCACACGCCATGGCGTACAACGCTCCCGCCGTCCCCGAGGTCATGCGCCGCATCGCCGACGCCCTGGGGGTGCCCGACGCACCGAGCGGTGTGTACGACCTGGTCGCCTCCCTGGGTGGCCCCACCTCCCTGCGCGACCTCGGCATGGCGGAGGCGGACCTGGCGCGCGCGGCCGAGCTGGCCACCGCGAAGCCGTACCCCAACCCGCGTGAGCTGACCACCGAGGGCATCGGTGAGCTGCTGGCCGGCGCCTGGCAGGGGCGCCGCCCGCAGGGGCCGCCCTCGACGGAGGCGAAGCTGGCCCGGCTCACCGAGGAGGTGGTGGGCAGTTTCGCGCAGGCCCCCGACCCCCGGGTCCGTACGCTGATGGCCGACCTCGTCCGGCACCTGCACACCTTCGTCGCGGCCAACGACGTCACCGACGCCGAGTGGCAGTACGCCATCGACTTCCTCACCCGTACCGGGCAGATCTGCAGTCCGACCCGGCAGGAGTTCGTGCTGCTGTCCGACACGCTCGGCGTCTCCAGCGCGGTGGACCTGCTCACCAACTCCCGCACCCCCGACACCACCCCGTCCGCGGTGCTCGGCCCCTTCTACGTGGAGGGCCCGCCCGAGACCGCGTCCGGCAGCGACATCTCCGGCGGCCTGCACGGCACCCCGCTGTGGGTGGACGTACGCGTCACGGACGGCGAGGGCGAGCCGGTCAAGGACGCGGTGGTGGACGTGTGGCAGTCCAACGAGGACGGCTTCTACGACGTACAGCTCCCCGACCTGGAGGGACCGGTGCTGCGGGCCCGGCTGCGCAGCGACAGCCAGGGGCGGGTCACGTTCTGGTCGATCCTGCCCTCGCACTACCCGATTCCCGCCGACGGACCGGTCGGGCAGATGCTCGACGCGGTCGGCCGCCACCCCTACCGGGCGCCCCACCTGCACTTCATGTTCGACGCGCCCGGCCACCGCCGGCTCGTCACGCAGCTGTTCGTGGCCGGCGGAGCGTACCTGGACAGCGACACCGTCTTCGGCGTCAAGGACGAACTCGTCGTGGACTTCACACCGGGGTCCGGTCCCACCCCCGACGGCCGTCCGGTGGACGGCCCGTGGTGCCGGCTCGACTACACCTTCCGTCTCGCCCCCCAGGCCGGATGACCGAGGAGCGCACACCCATGACGACCACCGACCCGCTCGACGCCTACGACACCGACGTCCTCGTCGTCGGCAGCGGCCCCGCAGGGGGCTCGGCCGCCCTGCTGCTGGCCACCTACGGCATCCGCACTCTGCTGGTGACGAAGTACGGGTGGCTCGCCAACACCCCGCGGGCGCACATCACCAACCAGCGCACCATGGAGGTCCTGCGCGACCTCGGCGTCGAGTCCGAGGCGCTGGCCCTCGGCAGCCCCTCGCACCTGATGGGGGACACCGTACTGTGCACGGCGCTCACGGGCGACGAGATCGGCCGCATCCGCAGCTGGGGCACCGGCCCCGCCACGGCCACCGAGTACTCCGCCAAGAGCCCCTGCGAGATGATCGACCTGCCGCAGACCTATCTGGAGCCGATCCTCGTCGACAACGCGGCGGCCCGCGGCGCCAAGGTCCGCTTCGACACCGAGTTCATCGGCTTCGAACAGGACGAGGACGGGGTCACCGCCCTGCTGCGCGACCGGGTCCGAGGCGACGAGTTCACGGTCCGGGCCCGCTACCTGATCGGCGCCGACGGCGGACGGAGCGCGGTCGCCGAGCAACTCGGACTGCCCTTCGCCGGCCGCATGGCCAAGGCCGGCAGCATGAACATCGTCTTCAAGGCCGACCTCGCCCGGTACTGCGCCCACCGTCCGAGCGTCCTGTACTGGGTGCTGCAGCCCGGCGCCGACACCGGTGGCATCGGCATGGGACTCGTCCGCATGGTCCGCCCCTGGAACGAGTGGCTGCTGGTGTGGGGTTACGACATAGAGCAGCCGCCGCCGCGGGTCGACGAGGAGGCCGCGCGCACGATCGTCCGCGACCTCGTCGGCGATCCGGACCTGCCGGTGGAGATCACGTCGACCTCGCTGTGGACCGTCAACCACGCCTACGCCGAGGAGTACGCGAGCGGCAGGGTCTTCTGCGCCGGCGACGCCGTGCACCGCCATCCGCCGTCCAACGGACTGGGCTCCAACACCTCCGTCCAGGACGCGTACAACCTCGCGTGGAAACTCGCGATGGTGATCCGCGGCGAGGCGGGACCCGCCCTGCTCGACAGCTACACGGCCGAACGCGCCCCCGTGGGACGGCAGATCGTCGAACGGGCCAACCTCAGCCGCGACCAGTTCGGGCCGATCTTCGACGTGCTCGGCGTCGGCGGCGGCAGCGACGCGCAGGCCATCGCCGAAGGCATCACGGCGCTACGGGCGCGGACACCCGAGGGCGCCAAGAAGAGGCGGCAGCTGGAAGAGGCGATCCAGCTGAAGAACTACGAGTTCAACGCGCACGGTGTGGAGATGAACCAGCGGTACGTCTCCGGCGCGGTGCTCCCGGACGACAGCCCGGCCGAAGTCTGGGCAGACGACCGCGAGTTGGTGCACCAGCCGACGACCCGGCCGGGCGCCAAGCTGCCGCACGCCTGGCTCGTCGACGCACAGGGCGAGCGCGTCTCCACACTCGACGTCGTCGGCCACGGCCTCTTCACCGTGCTGACCGGCCTGTCCGGCGGTGTCTGGGACTCGGCCGCGCGCGCCTGCGGTGACGCCCTCGGCGTACCGCTGCGCGTGGTCCGCGTCGGTGACGACGACCACCGTGACGCCTATGGCGAGTGGAGCCGCGTCAGCGAGATCGCCGAGGACGGCGTGCTGCTGGTGCGGCCGGACGGACACGTCGCCTGGCGCCGGGCCACCGCCGCCGAGTCCGACGAGGCCGCGCGGGAGGAACTGCTCGGCGCGCTCCGCCACGTCCTGGCGCGGTAGGCAGGGATCCGGTCCCCGCGGGACACCGATGCCCAGCGGCTGCGAGCGGGGGAGTGGGCAAGGGCCGCGGAACCCCCGCCTCCGACACCCCGCCCGTCGTCACCCGGGCGCCGTCGCCATCGGCCGTCGGGCCGGAGCGCGGCACGGGAGCCGGTCGGGGACCCACTGGCCGCGACCGGGCGGGGGCCCGGGGACGGTGGAGCCGGGCAGGGGCGGGCCGGGCACCGGCGCTGGGACGCCCGGGGCCGTGGCCGCCCCGGTCAGCCCGAGCGGCGCAGTGCCGCGGGGGTGGTGCCGAGCCGGGCGCGCATCACCCGGGTGAGGTGCTCCTGGTGGGAGAACCCGCAGTCGACGGCCACCTCGGCGATGGGGCCGGTACCCGCGCGCAGCAGCCGGCAGGCCCGCTCCAGGCGCAGGGCGAGCAGGAACTGGTGCGGCGACTGGCCCGTGCTCGCCCGGAACTGCCGGGTGAACTGGCTGGGGCTCAGCGCGGCCGCGTCGGCGAGGTCCGCGATCGGCAGCGGTTCGGCCAGCCGCTCCTCCATCAGCGCGCGGACGGCGGCGAGCCGGCGTGCGGACAGCCCGGACCGCCGGTCCGCCGTTCCGGCTTCCCGGACGCCGTGCCGGCGGGCGAGCTGTGCGGCGAGCATCCCGGTCAGGTGGTCGGTGTACGTACGGGCCGACGGCTCCCACGAACGCACCGCGCCGGCCAGCGCGAGCAGAAGCTGCTCGGCCAGCGGGTCGGTGGTGCCGAGTTCCTCGGACAGCTCCACGGGCCGTCCGTCGTTCGCCTCGCACAGCGCGTCGTCGGTGAGGTAGGCGTGCACCGTGTCCAGCGTGCCGCCGAGTTCCACGGCGAGGGTCCGGCCGGCCGGCTGCAGGAAGAGCCCGCCGGCCGGGATCGTCCGCGACCGGGAGACCGCACCCCGTCCCCGCCGCACGGTGACGGGGCCGCTCAGGTGCAGGATCAGCAGATGCGTGGGTGCCGGAGCGAAGGCGGCACGATAGGGCTGCTCCTCCTGGACGGAGACGTACAGCCGCTCCCACCCGAGTCCGGCACTGCTGTGCCGCGTCCGTACGCCGGGTTGCCGAAGGATGCCGACCGTGTCGGCCAGGCCCAGCTCCGCCATGGTGCGACCTCCTCGTGGCACCGAATGTAGTTGAATGGTAAACCGCAAAGGGGGGAGCGGAAGAGTGTGCGGCATCACTGGCTCGAAGGTGTGCCCCGCACCCTCGGGTCGACACGCTCCGTAGCCGCCCCGTCGCGCGGTTCCTCCTGGCGGGCCGCTGGAAACCGGGGGCCCGGACTGGTGCCCGTGCGCTCAGGCGTCGCTCGTGGCGGCGTCGACCCGCTGCGCCCCGGGGTCGGCGCCGGTGGCCGCCGGGGTGGGGTCGAGGGGGGCCGGCGGCGCCGGACGGTCACGGCGTACGTCCGCCACGATCAGGGACACCACGGCCGCCGAGCCCGCCAACTCCAGGAAGGACTGCACCGTGTTGAGCGGGGAGGCCGACAGGGCGGACGTCCCGGCGAGCCCCCACAGCTTGGTGAAGGCGATCGGCATCATGAACAGGGCCAGCCCGACGGAGAACCCGGTCGCACTGGGCCGGCGCTTGGCGGCGAGCACCATGCCCACTCCGCACAGGACGGTCAGGCAGGCCCACTGCCACGGCGACGAGACACCGAGCACGGCGCGTCCGGCCCCTCTGCCGGCGAGGAGATGCGCCAGCGCGTCGGGTCCCACCTGTACGGCCGTCAGCACGTTGCGGCAGACGTAGAAGACGTTCAGCACGGCGAGCAGGGTGCAGGAGGCCGAGGCGGTGATCTTCACCGGGCGGATTCCGGCGGAGCGGCTCTCCTCCTGCGCGGCCGCTTCACGCTCCAGCTCGCGCACCCGGAACAGCAGGCCCCCCAACGCGACGGCGACCAGTGCCGTGAAGAGGCAGCTCAGGCCGGCCCCGGTGAGTGAGGGACCTGTCAGGCCGCCGAACCAGGGGTCGGACTCGGAGTCGAGCAGCATGTACCAGACGACCGGCGCCCGGAACAGCACGGTCGTGAGGCACGCGGTCACCAGCAGCCCGCCGGCGCCCCGTACCCGCAGCAACAGACCGCAGACGGCGCCGAGTTGGAGCGCCGCCAGGCCGAGGTCCAGTGCGGTCGTCGCCGGGAGCCCGGAGACCGGACCGTTGGTCCACGCGGACCACATCGGCGGCAAGCCGCGGTCGGCGACGTCGTACAGGAGCCAGAACGCCGTCTGCGCGAAGAGCAGCGCACCCAACGGGCCCACGGCGAGCCGAGCTTGCTTGATCGACACTCCTGGACGGTTCATGGCTCTCCTCGGGCTGCGTGGCGCGGTGGTGACGTGCGGTCGGTGGTGCGGCAGGAGTCCGGCAGTCCGAGCAGGCCACTCGGCCCGCGTCGCAGCGGTGAACACCCGCGCGTGCGTCCACGCGAGGGAGGGTCGCGGCTTCGCGCCTCAACCGCCGCTCAGGGACGGGCACTTGGGCACTCGGCACGGGCGGCGTACGGGGTGTGGATCACTGCCCGTCGGCGTCGCGGCGTGATCGTAGCACGGCAGTTGAAGGTTGAACTTAGTTGATCCGGCGCGTCGGCGAGGGCTGGGCGGGGCGTGTCGACGACCGGCCGGAAGAGGGACGTGACACGTGCGCCGAGTCGGCGGACGAGGCCTGCTCCGCGAGCATGTGACCGACGGCGCAGCCGGCGCGGCGGGGGGGGGCGGGTCACCGCCGCACGCGCACCACCAGTCGCGGAAGACGCCTGACCAGCCAGGCGCTGACCAGGCCGATCGCGGCACCGGCGGCGACGTCGCTCGGGTAGTGGGCACCCGACTGCACCCGCTCCACCGCCACCAGCGCGGCCGGCACCGCGCAGACCGCCCCGGCCGACGGCCACGAGGGGGCGACCGCAGCGGTGAAAGCCAGCGCGGCCGCGGTGTGCCCGGAGGCGAACGACGAGGAACCGGGCCGGTCCTCGACCTCGTCGTGGGGGATCCACTCCTTGGGCGGACGCGGACGGTCGATCACCTGCTTGCACACACCGTTGCACACCAACTGCGCCAAGCCGAGCGCCGCCATGCCCGCCACCGCGGCCTTACGGCCCTTCCACCCGCCGGCCCAGACCATCACCGCGGCGGCACCCCACCACAACTTGGTGGCTTCCGCCGTTTCCTCCACCGCCGACAGCGTCCGGTGCACCTCGGGTCTCCGGCAGGAAGCCATCCACTTGGTCAGACGACGATCCATCTCACGCACCGTGGCAAGCAACCTCATGACCTGCTGGTATCCCGTGCTCACCGGATCACGCGCGTCCGGTTCCGCCCACCACACCGACCCTGCCGGCGGCAGCCTCCCCGCACCCCTGTTCCGCCTCCTCGCGTCACCAACGTCCCGGGACAGCACGCCCAGGTCCATCTGCCGAGGCAGGGTCGGGCTGCGGGCGGGTTACGAGGAGAGGACGGGTGGCCGTCCGTCGGCGCGCCCGACGCCGCGAGGACACGGCAGCCGCAGACGCCTCCCGGCGCGGGCAGGGGTCGGCGCCCGCCGCCGGGTGAGCGCGGGCGTCAGCCGGCGTCGTCGTCGCGGGAAGGGGCCTCGGCCGCGCGGCAGGCCGCGCACACGACCTGCGCGGCGGGCCCGTAGCGGCGCGTCAGCCCCTGGCAGCGTGCGCAGTAGCCGACCTGGTTCGGAGCGCATCCGAGCAACAGGGCGGCCGCGGCTCGATCCGTCGAAGGGGCGATGCGCCGAGGCATCTCCTCCACGTGTCCGAATGTACGACCGTCCACCGCTCCGAGCAGCCTGTCAGGGTCTCGGCACTCGTCCAGGGTCCGTGTGGACAGACCTTGCGGGACGGGGGCGCGCGACCCGGACGGCTCTGTGCCACCGTGGCCCGGAGGGGCGCGTGAGCGGCGAGCACGGCCACGGGAGGCGTCATGAGCATCGGTCCTGCCCGTCAAGGAGGCCCGGAGGACGGGACGGCCCACGCGGGGCGGCCCGGACGCAGGCGCTTTCTCGGGGCGTGCGCCGGCCTCGGGCTCGCCTCGGTGACAGCGGCCTGCGACGCGTCCCCTGGTGCCCACGGGCGCCCCCGGGCGGCCCTCTCCCACCGGCCCGAAGCGGAACGGGACCGCCCCGGGACACCCGATTGGCGTATCACCTCCCGGGGCCCCGCCCCGGCCGTCGTCGGCTACGCGGACCGGGTGAGCGTGACGCCCGGCGAGGAGTGCGGCCTGTACGTGTCGACGACCGCGTCGTCCTTCCGGGTCTCGGCCTTCCGCGTCGGCTGGTACGGCGGCGACCAGGCCCGGCTCGTATGGTCGTCCGGGCGCGTACGCGGCCGCGTGCAGCCGGAGCCCCGCCTCCTGGCGGACACCCGCACCGTGCGCGCGGACTGGCCGCGCACGCTCACCGTCGGCACGGCCGGCTGGCCGGAGGGCGCGTACCTGCTGCGGCTGGACGCGGACAGCGGCCACCAGCGCTACCTCCCGCTGATCGTGCGCTCCACGCAGGGCACGGGCCGAACGGTCCTGATGCACGCCCCGGCCACCTGGCAGGCGTACAACCGCTGGGGCGGCTACAGCCTCTACGCCGGTGCCTCCGGCGCGTACGCCACCCGTTCCCTGGCCGTCAGCTTCGACCGCCCCTACGACGCCGACGGCGCGGAGAAGTTCATGGTGTACGAACGGGCGGCGGTGGTCCTGGCGGAACGGCTCGGCATACCCCTCGCCTACACCACCGGCACGGACGTGCACCGCGACCCGGAGGTGCTGCGCGGCGCCGCCGCGGTGGTCTGCCTGGGGCACGACGAGTACTGGACCCCGGAGCAGCGCCGACATGTCACCCGGGCCCGCGACGCCGGCACCAACGTGGTCTTCCTCGGCGCCAACACGTGCTTCCGCCGCGTCCGCCTCGCGCAGGGGGAGACACAGCCGGACCGTACGGTGGTCTGCTACAAGACCTCCGTACGGTCGGACCCGCTGTACACCACCCAACCCGCCGTGGTGACCACGGACTTCCGCCAGGCACCGGCGCCGGATCCGGAATCCTCGCTCACGGGAGTGCTCTACGAGGGCTACCCGACGGACGCGCCGTACGTGGTCCACGCTGCGGACCACTGGCTGTACGAGGGAACGGGCGTACGGCCCGGCGACGCCTTCGACCACCTGGCCGGCGTCGAGTACGACCGGGTCACACCCGCGGCCCCCGTCCCCGAGCCGCTGGAGATCACGGCCCACTCTCCTGTGGTGTGCGGTGGCCGGCGCAGCCACAGCGACTCCGCCTACTACACGGCTCCCGGGGGCGCCGGCGTGTTCGCCACCGGCACCATGCGCTGGGTGGAGGCCCTCATGGCCGGCACCCCCGACGGCGGCCGCGACCACGGAATGGACGCCCGCACCCGCACCTTCGTGACCCGCACGACGGAGAACGCCCTGCGCGCCTTCGCACAGGGCCCCGCCGTCCGTCACCGCCCGGCGGCCCGCCCGAACATCAGCGAGCTGTACAAGGCAGGTACACGAGGCGGTACCGCGGAATCCGCGTCTCCGGCCCGCGGCTCAGGCCTCGTCCGGCACGCGTGACTCTTCCTCCTCGCGGCTGAAGGCGTAGGCGCGCTCCACCCGCGCGACTTCCACGCTGTACGAGGAGTACCAGCGCTCACGTCCGAGCCGCTGTGCCTCGAGATGTTCGGGGTGAGCCTTCCATGCCGTTATCGCGGCCTCGTCCGCGTAGTAGATGACGACGAGGTCCCGGCCGTCCTCGTCCGTCAGCGACTCGCGGCCGAGATAGCCGGGCTGTGTCTCACCGAGTTCGGCCATGCGCTTGCTCATCGCGGCATAGCCCTCGAGATCCGCGGCGGGCCGGGTCGTGATGATCACGGCGTAATACGGCGGCTTGGGACGGACGAACGAGGTGGTCATCTGAGGAGCCCTCCGTCGGTAAGGAGCATGGCAGCCAAGGCTACTGACGTGATTCTCCGGTGGCTACCGCCTCGGACGTGCGGTGGAACCACATCCGATGGGCATGACCAGACCGCTTCCATACCCACCGCCAGTCCTGGGTGATCACTGGATAGACTAGGTTTGCCCCATGTTCGAAGGCATGCTGGTGAGACTGCGCGCGCTGCGCCCCGAAGACGCCGAGCACCATGTGCGGTGGCGCAACGACCCGGAGGTGGTTCGCTGGGCCGCGGCGGGCGACCCGCTGTTCGGCCCGGTCACAGCGGAGGCGATCCAGCTCGGCTTCGACACCATGCTGCGACTGAACCCCAGGGAGTCGGCCGTGTTCACGGTCGAGGACCTGGCGGACGGGTCGGTGATAGGCATGGCCGACTACCGGGACCTCGACCCCTATGCCGGAGTGGCCACCCTCGGCGTCACCATCGGTGAGCGGGAGTTCTGGGGCCGCGGCCACGGCAGCGACGCGTTGCGGCTGCTCGTGGACCACCTGTTCGGCGCGTACTGCCTGAGCCGGCTGGAGCTGGACACCTGGAGCGGCAACGAGCGTGCCGTACGCGCCTTCACCAGGCTGGGCTTCCGCGAAGAAGGCCGCCGCCGGTCGGCCGTGCTGGTGGAGGGGGAGCGCTACGACCGTGTGCTCTTCGGCATGCTCCGCGAGGAGTGGGCGAGCAGCACGTGACGCCGGCCGTGGCCCGCGCCGCACTCACACCGCCGCGGACGCCATGAGTTCGTCCAAGGTGGGAATCCTCTCGGCCACCGGATCCCCGGTGAAGTCACCTAGAAGCGCACCTCGTCCTCACTGTGCCGGTGCTCGCTCAGGAACTTCTGCCGGGCGGCGCCGGCCAGGGCCGTCCATTCCGGGTCGTCGGGGCGGGGGGTCATCCGTGCTACGTCCACCAGCCGGAACCCGCGCTGCGCGCAGAGCCGGTCCACCTGGTCGCGGTACAGGGCGAGGACCTCCTCCTGGCCGGCTTCCCGGGGGAGGGCGTGATCGGTGGGCCGGCGCCGGAACTCGACGCGATGAGCGCGGAGTTCGGGACGCGCGGTTCTGCACCGGGGAGCGCACGAGCGAGGGCTACCACCGGGTCAGGCCCGGCATGGCGGCCGCGATCAGCCGGGGCCTCGCCTACGCCCCGTACGCCGATCTGCTCTGGATGGAGACCTCCACACCCGACCTGGAACAGGCCCGCGCCTTCGCCGAGGCCATCCACGCGGAGTTCCCCGGCAAGCTCCTCGCCTACAACTGCTCGCCCTCCTTCAACTGGCGCCGGCACCTGGACGACACCGCCGTCGCGGCCTTCCAGAAGGAACTGGCCGCCATGGGGTACCGCTTCCAGTTCATCACCCTCGCCGGGTTCCACTCGCTCAACCACGGCATGTTCGACCTGGCCCGCGGTTACGCCGAGGAGGGGATGCCCGCGTACGTCAGGTTGCAGGAGAGCGAGTTCGCCGACCAGGAACGTGGCTTCACCGCGGTCAGGCACCAAAGGGAGGTCGGCACCGGGTACTTCGACCTCGTGAGCACGGCGGTCAATCCGTCGGCGGAGACCCTCGCGCTGCGCGGTTCGACCGAGGAGAGCCAGTTCGGCTGACCGGTGGACCTCACCGTCCGCGGGAAGCGACTCCCGCGTCCTCCCCCCGCGTCACGTCGTCCTCCGACCGCCGCGCGGGGGGCCGGAAAGCCAGGGTGACCAGTGCCACGGCCGCCGTCACGAGGAAGCCGGCCCGCAGACTGTAGTGGTCCGCCACCGCTCCGAGCGTGGCGGGCCCCGTCAGTGTCCCCAGGCCGAGCGCCAGCACGGTGGCGCTGAACCCGGTCGACGGCTGCTCGGGGAAGATGCGGTAGCTCCACAGGGCGAGCAGCGACGACGTGGCCATGAACGCCGGCCCGTACAGAACGGCCGATGCGATCACCGGGCCGACGGCATCGGGGGCCACCCCGAGGAGGGCGATCGCGGCGGACAGCGCCAGGAACAGCACCGCCTGGCCCAGCCGCAGTCCCAGCCGCAGGAAGAAGGCGCCGGCGAAGACACTGCTGAGCCCGGCCAGCCCCATGAGCGTCCAGAACAGCGGCGCCATCGGGGAGTCCTCTCCCGCCGCGTCCGAGACGGCCTCCAGCGCGAAGGCCCAGTAGAAGGCCCCGATGACGCCGTACACGAACGCGGTGACGTACAGCGGGACGGCTGCCGGGCGCAGGAACCAGCGTGCCGTCACGGTCTTTCCGCGACCGGTGCCGGACGCGTCGTCCCCGTGGCGCCCGGCGGGCAGGACCCGCGCCGCGTACCAGGCCATCGCGAACGCGACGAGCGCGAATCCGATCCAGGCGTACCGCCAGCCGTCCCCCCGGGCGAGCAGGGCGAGCGGCCCGGCCACGGTGACACCGAAAGCGGTACCGCTGGGAATCAGGGCCATGACCCGCTCACGGGTACGGTCCGGCAGCAGGCGGTCGGCGGTGTCGGAGAAGGGCGCCCAGGAGAAACCCGAGGCCATCCCCGCCACCACGAGCCCCACGACGAGGACCCAGGTGCTCTGCGCCAACGCCACCGTCACCATGCCGATCCCCGCCGACACCCCCGCCGCGACCACCATGGGCCGGGGGCCCAGACGCGAAACGAGCGCCCCCACCATCAGGAGCGCCACCAGATACCCGCTGTACGAAACGCTGTTGACCAGGCCTAAGACCGAGGTCGAGAGTCCGAAGCGGTCGCGCAGACTCGGCAGGAACAATCCGTAGCCGTACCGGGCGAAGCCGTAGGCCACCGCCTGGGCCGCCACACCCACACCACCCACCTGCCACGCCGCATTCGACGCCGCTGCATTACGCCGTCCGGTCACACGGATTCTCCTCGTGCTCGGGCCAGTTCCGGAACGCCGGTTATCCAGTTGGCTCCCTGGTACACCGGGGCTCGCCGTGACACGAGCCGATCCCGGCCAAAGTCACACGACCGCCTCGCGGAACCGTCCCGACCGCCGGCGCGGCCCTCGGGTCAGGACCGCTCGTCCTCACGGGTACGCCGGCGGTAGGCGGCGGCGTTGATCCTGCTGCCGCAGCTTCGCTTGGAGCACCAGCGCCGAGTACCCGCCTGGGAGCGGTCGACGAAAAGACGGGTGCAGGGCTCACCGGAGCAGTGCCGGATGAGCAGGTGGTCCGGTCCGCCGAGCAGGTCGCTGGCGCTCGCCCCGAGGGTGGCCAGCACCTCCTGTACCCCGCCGCGGCGTTCCACCCGGCCCACGGCGTGGAGGGTGAGACGGACCGGAGGGCGTGCGGCGGCCTGCCGGACCCGGGCGACGTCCGCGGAGTCGTACGGCTCCCCGTCCGCGGCCGCCAGGGCCAGCCGGTAGACCGCCTCACGCAGCGCCCGCGCCTCCGCCAGTTCCGCGTGGCTCACCGCCTCCAACCGGTCGACCACTCCCGCCTTCACGGCCCAGCGGGCGAAGTCCTCCGGCTCGGCCAGCAGTTCCCTGGGGCGAGTCGTGCGCCACGCCACGGTGGCGGCGAAATCAAGGGCGAGGTGATCACTGACGAAGGCGAAGCTCACCCCCCGAGTATGAGCGGTTCGGACACCGGACACACATGCCGTCATACCTTCAGGGTATGACGAAGGGGGCGAGCCGCGTCGTCCCGGTCTGGAGGCATGCAGTGCGTACGCAGACGTCAGTGAAGCCGGCACGGCGGTCGGGCCCCCGGACGTGGGTGCTCGTCCGGTACCTCCAGGTCGCCCTGCTGGTGCGTCTCGCCTCCGAAGGAGCACGAGTCGGCCTGGTGGTGCTCGCCGTGGACCGTACGCGCAGCACCGGCTTCGGAGGTGCCCTCGTCGCGGCCCTGCTGGTGCCCAGCGTCGTCGCCGCCCCGCCGGCCGGTGCCCTCGCCGACCGGGTCCGGCGACGCCGGCTCTTCCACGGTGGCTGCCTGGTCTGCTACGGCACGGGACTGGCCGCCGTGGCGATGCTCGTCGGGCGGGCCTCCGCTCCCCTCGTCCTGGCCGTGGCGGCCGCGGCCGGCTGCTGCACCCCCCTGCTGACCGGGGGCCTGACCAGTCTGCTGGGCGACCTGCTGCCGCCCGCGGCGCTGAGCCGTGCCTTCAGCCTGGACGCCGTCTCCTACAACCTGGCCGGAATCGCCGGCCCGGCCCTCGCCTCCGCCCTCGCCGCGGCAACCGGTCCCGCCCTTGCCCTCGCCGCACTGGGCGCCGGGGCCGCCGCGGGCGGTGCGCTCGTCTTCGCCCTGCCGCTGAAACCCCGCGCCTCGGCAACCCCTGCGCCGCGCCCCGCCGATCTGGGTGCCGCGGCCGTCCTGCTGCTCCGTGACCCGCCGCTGCGCTCGCTCACGTGGGCCAGCGCGGTGGGCCAGCTCGGGACAGGGGCCCTGCCCGTGGCCTGTGTGATGCTCGCCGCCCGCTATCAGACGCCCTGGGCCGCCGGCGGTCTGATGACCGCCATGGCACTCGGCTCGCTGACCGGCTCCCTGGTGTACGCCTGGCGGCCGTGGGGCGCCCGCCGCCCCGAACTGACCGTCATCCTCATGTTGTTCGCCACCGGAGCGGCGCTGGCCGCCGTGCCCTGGGCGGACGGTGCCGGGGCGACGGCCGGCGGCTTCGCTCTGGCCGGGTGCTGCACCGGCCCGCTCTTCGCCGCCCTGCTGACCGGGCGTGACCGCTACGCGCCCCCGGCCGCCCGCACCCAGGTGTTCACCCTCGGAGCGAGCATCAAGAGCGCCTTCGCCGCGGGCGGGGCCGCGCTCGCGGGCGGCTGGCAGTCAGCCGGGCCGGGAGGCCTGGTCGCGGCGGTGGCCGGCTGCCAGGTCCTCGCGGCCGCCCTGGGCGCGCTCTTGCTCAAGGGACGCCAAGCAAAGGTGTCCTGCCCGCTCGCGGAGAGGAGCGTGGGGCACTGAACCCGTCTCTTCTCCGGCTGTGGACAGTGGCGCGGATACTCCCGGAGCGCAGGCCGGCATAGCCGCCCGACGGCGTGTCAGTGGGTCAACAGAAAGGCGGCGGCGAGCATGACGAGCACGCAGACGCCACAGAACGCGAGGTGCGAGCGCGGATAGTCGTACCGCTCGCGCGTCACTCCGTCGTTGATCTCGTGCGCCCACACCGCGAACAGTCTGCGGCTCGGGTACATGCCGACCGTCAGCCCGATGAGCGCGAACGAGCACAGGACGAGCATGTCCTCCAGAGCGAAGCCGCGCCACGATCCGAATGCCACCGCCCCGGTGCCGCACACCACCCAGATGAAGGGATAGACCGCCCAGAACCGCTGCATCGGCACCCATTTCGCCATGGCGGAACAGTGGATCACAAGGGCAGTGACAGCCAACAGCCACGGCCAATCCGTGGTGACCGACGTGAACACGGACTTCCCCCAGAGTCGTTGAACGCGCAAAGAATAGCAGCGGGGTGAGGGCAAGCCCGTTGGGTGAATACTCCAGACGCGATCCCGTCGCCCCGGCACCGCCCGCCCGCACCCCGTCAGTGGCCGGCGCTCTGGCCGCCGTCGACGTGGAGGATCTCTCCCGTGACGAACGGCGCGTTCTCCAGGTAGACGATCGCGTCGACGACGTCGCTGATCTCGCCCGTCCGGCCGAGAGGGTGGAGGGCGGCCAGCATGTCGTCGGAGTCGTCCGAGTGCATGGGGGTCTTGACGACGCCGAGGGAGACGGCGTTGCTGCGGACGCCCCGGTCGGCGTACTCGATCGCCAGGGCCTTGGTGGCGGACTGCAGACCTCCCTTGGTCAGGGAGGCCAGTACAGAGGGCACGGCGGAGTTGGCGTGGTCGACCAGGCTGGTCGTGATCTGGACGACGTGTCCGCCGCCCTGGCGGGTCATCTGCTCGACCGCGAGCTGGGTGATGCGGAAGAACCCGGTCAGATTGACACCCGTCACCGCCTCGTAGTCGTCCCGCGTGTACTCGGTGAACGGCTTGGCGATGAAGATGCCCGCGTTGTTGACGAGTGTGTCGATGCGCCCGAAGCGCTCCAGGCCGGCGGCGATGACACGCTCGGCGGTGGCGGGGTCGGCGATGTCACCGCGCACGGTGACGACGTCCGGGTCCTCCGACGCGGCGATGCCACGGGCGGTGGCGACCACGCCGTAGCCGAGTTTGCGGTAGGCGTCCACCAGAGCGGCACCGATGCCCTGCGACGCACCGGTGACGACCGCGACCTTCTTCACAGGAATGCTCATGACTGTCCTCTCGGTCGAGACCGCCCACCGTGCCGGCCCCGACAACCACCTGGGCAGAGCACGTGCAAAACACCCTTCCATGGACATATTGACCGAGAATTCTCCGGAGGGCGCCTCGTGCGGGGCGCCCCGATCGGCGGGGCCGGCGGCGGCCCGGCCCGCGCGTCACGCCGCTGGGAGTTCTCTCCTCTCACCTGCGAGAGAACAGGTCCCGGCCCAGGCGCTCCCGGCCTTTGACTCCTCGCGTACGGCTGCCTACGGGCAATTAGCCGACGGGTCGGTTCATGATGCCCGGTCGCGCTCCACACCGTTCCCGTACCGGAGGCAGACGCTTCGCCTACGACATGGCCACACCGCGCGACGAAGCCACCTCCGCCTCCGTCATCCACCAGGCCCTCGACCTGGGCATGACCCTGATCGACACCGCCGATGTCTACGGCCCCTACACCAACGAGGAACTCGTCGGCCGGGCACTGGCCGGCCGACGCGACCAGGCGGTGATCGCCACGAAGGTCGGCATGGAGTGCATCGACCCCACCGGCGGCCCCGGCGGGGCGCCACTGGTCAGGCCCAACGGCCGGCCCGAGCATGTGCGTGCCGCCATCGACGCCAGCCTGCGCCGCCTGGGTACCGACCACATCGACCTCTATCAGCTCCACCGCGTCGACCCCGCCGTACCCTTCGAGGAGACCTGGGGCGCCCTGGCGGAGACGGTCACGGCCGGCAAGGCGCGTGCGAGGACCAGGGAATCGGCCTGCTGCCGTACTCGCCGCTGGGCCGCGGCTTCCTCCTCGGCCGCTTCAGCTCCTTCGACGAACTGCCGGAGAACGACCAGCGGCGGCGACTGCCCCGGTTCCAGCAGGACAACCTGCGGGCCAACCTCGCCATCGCCACCAAGGTCCGCGAAGTCGCCGACCGCATCGGCGCGGCCCCCGCGCAGGTCGCCCTGGCCTGGCTCGTCGCCCAGGGCGAGCACGTCGTTCCCATCCCCGGCACCAAGACCCCGACGTACCTCGCCGAGAACGCGGGCGGCGCGGACGTCCTGCTGTCGCCGGCCGACCTCGCCGAGCTCGACGGCATCCCGGCCCCCGTAGGCGCCCGGTACTGAGCGCGGCCGGGAGGGACCGCCCAGGGCCTGGCGGGTACGGCGCCCTCGGCGGCCCCCCGACGGTCGGTCCGTCGGCGTCTTCCCGGAGCCCGCGCCGCACAGCGGCCGCACAGGAGGCCGAGGCTCCCAGCAGGGAGGACACCGGTCCTGGATTGCGCCCCCACGGTGGGAGCAACCTGGGGGTCGTGGAACCCGGACAGCACAAATCTTCGACGACTCCGGCCAGGAGCCCGCTGCCGACCACCACCTCGCGTCCGTCCGGCACCGGCCCACGCGGAACCGGCAGGCCACGCGACCGCAGCAGGCCGGCCCGGACGACCGGGCCCCCGAGTCCGCGATCCGCGACCGCCCCGTCGAGCATTCCGAGGAAGACCGCATGACCGAGACGCCGTCACCCCACCGGGCCCGAGCCGAGGGAGAGGCGATCCGCTCACCCTGGGCCCACATCGCGCAGGCCGCTGCCGCCCTGGCGACCGGCATGGGTGTGGGACGCTTCGTCTACACCCCGATCCTGCCGCTGATGCACGCGCAGGCGGGACTGTCGGCCGAGGCAGGGGCGAACCTGGCCACCGCCAACTACGTGGGGTACCTGGTCGGGGCGCTTGCCGGGACCTTGCTGCCGCGGCTGGTGCGTTCCGCGGCCGTACTGCGCGGCAGCCTCCTGGGATTGATCGCCTCCCTGGCCGCGATGCCACTGGCCCACTCCACCACCCCGTGGCTGCTGCTCAGGCTGGCCGCCGGAGTCCTCAGCGCACTCATCTTCGTCATCGCCGCGAGTTCCCTGCTCAGCCATCTGCGCGACCACCCGGCCCACCTGCCGGGTTGGGCGTTCGGCGGGGTCGGCGCCGGGATCGCCCTGTCGGGCCTGCTCGTGCTGGTGCTGCGCACGGTCGGCACCTGGCGGGTGGCGTGGTGGGCCTCCGCCGCCCTGGCCGCGGCACTCGCTCTCGCCGCGTGGGGCCTACGACCCGAGCCCGAGCCCCGGCCCGCCTCGTCCACGGCGCCCACGCACACCGAGAGCGACGGACCACGCACCAAGCGCTGGTTCAGCACCCTCTTCGCGTCCTACACGCTGGAGGGAATCGGGTACATCATCGCCGGTACGTTCCTGGTCGCGGCCATCGAGCAGGCCTCGCCCGGCTGGATCGGCAGCGGGGCCTGGGTGCTGGTGGGCCTGGCGGCTGTCCCGTCCTCCGCGGTATGGGCCGGGCTGGGACGCCGGTGGTCCCGCCCGGACCTGCTGCTGGCCGCGCTCGGTGTGCAGGCCGTGGGCATCGCCTTGCCCGCACTGGTCGGCGGGGTGGCGGCCGCACTGATCTCCGCGGTGCTCTTCGGGGCGACCTTCATCGGCGTGAGCACGCTGGCCCTCGCGACCGGCGCGCACCTGCGGTTCCCCCGCGCCGTGGCCCTGTTGACCGCCGGATACTCGATCGGTCAGATCCTGGGCCCGCTGATCGCCAGGCCCTTGCTGCACCACGGTTACCACCAGGCCCTGATCCTGGCCTCCGTGGTCGTCCTGGCCGCGGCGCTCGCCGCCCTGGTTCTGCGTATCGGCTTCCCGCACCACGTGCCGGCGCCGGGTGACCTCACCCGGCGCCCGACCACGGCCCCCGGCCGCCGACAGGCTTCCCGGGACGCTGCCGGAGTCGAGGTGGGGGAGTGACACGACACCGGCGCGCGCTCGGATTCCAGGCAGGGGAACGCCGACCAAGCGGAATCGATCTCACTTGAGGAGTTCGAGCAGCCGATCGGCGAGAATCGCCGCCGAATGAGGATTCTGCCCGGTGATGAGGTTGCGGTCCTCCACCATGTACGGCTCCCAGATCGGACCGCGGCTGAAGTCGACGCCGACCTTCTCCTTCAACTCGGTCTCCAGCAGCCACGGTGCCCTGGGGGCGAGCCCGACGCCCTCTTCCTCCTCATTGGTGAAACACGTGATCCGGTACCCCTTGAAGGGCGACTCGCCGTGGATCCTGGTGGCGAGGATCGCGGAAGGGGCGTGGCACACGATCGCCAGCGGCTTGCCCGAGGCGAGCTGTGCCGTCAGCAGCCGGCCGGCGTCGGCGTCGACCGCCAAGTCCGCCATCGGGCCGTGGCCGCCGGGCAAGTACACCGCGTCGTAGTCCTCGAGACGGACGTCCGACAGCTTCAGGGGCCGACGCATGACCTCCGCGGACCGGATGATGGCCTCCAGTTCGAGAGCGCCTTCCTCACCGCCCGCCATCGACGGGCGCAGGCTCATCATGTCGACGTTGGGGGTCACACCACCCGGTGTCGCCACCACGACCTCATGACCGGCTTCCGTGACCTTCTTGTACGGCAGAGCGAACTCTTCAGCCCAATAGCCGGTCGCGTATCTGGTGCCGTCCTTGAGTATCCAGTACGTGGCCCCGCTCACTATGAAGAGTATTTTCGCCATCGCGCTCCGCCTCCTCGCCCCCGCCCGAATCATCGTGAAATGCGAATTTTTCCCACTCTAAGCGCACACTTGTCCGCACGCATGCCGGCTTTTCGGCTGCGGAATCCTCGGGCATTTCTCACGGGAGGTGGCGTCCGTTGCCGGACGGGCCCGCGAGCTCGCTCAGGGCCTGCGGCCGTGGAAGGTGCGGCGCAGGTCGCTCACCCAGGCATCGGGGTTCTCCCAGGGGATGAAGTGGCCTCCGTGGTCGTGGGCGTTGACGTTGACGTGATTGAACCAGTCGGCCTGTGGGCCGGTCTTGAACGCCCGGACGCGCTCGTCGGCCGTGTGGATGCCGGGCGGGTTCTCGTACGTGACGAAGGTGAGGCCGACCGGTGCCTGCACGACCGGGGTGCGGTCGTGGGCGGGGGCCCAGGGGTAGCGGTTGGCGTTGGCGTAGTAACGCATCGACGTGGCGATGGAGTTGTTCACCCAGAAGATGGTGGCGTGGGTGAGGAGGTCGTCCTTGGTGAAGACGGACTCGAGGTCGCCGCCGTTGTCGCTCCAGCCGTTCCAGCGCTCCAGCAGCCACGCGAGCAGTCCGGCGGGCGAGTCGCTCAGCCCGTGGGCCAGGGTGGCGCCATCGAGCATGTGCACGGCGAGGTGGGACGCCCAGCGGTGGTCCTGCTCGATGATGCGGGCGCGGACGTCGGCGGGCTGGTCGTCGGCGAGAGGGCGGTTCCGTGCGAAGTCCCACGCGCGGGGGCCGGTGAAGAAGTCCAGCGGCAGACCGGAACCGATGTGGATGCCGTACAGCGCGTCGGCGTACTTGTGGCCGAGCTGGCTGGAGACGATGCCGCCGATGTCGCAGCCCCCGGCGGCGTACTTCTCGTACCCCAGGGTCTCGGTCATCAGGGTGTGCCAGAGGTCGGCGACCTTCCAGAAGTTGACGTCAGGGAAGCCGGTGAGCGGGCCGGGGAACCCGAAGCCGGGCAGGGACGGCACGATGACGTCGAACGCGTCGGCGGGGTCGCCGCCGAACGCGGCCGGATCGGCGAGCGGATCGATCACCTTCGACCAGTGCCAGAACGTCCACGGCCAGCCGTGGGTGAGGATCAACGGCACCGGGCGGGGACCGCGGCCGGGCTTGCGCATGAAGTGCACCGGGACACCGGCGACGCTCACCTCGTAGTGCTCGTGGACGTTGACGGCGGCCTCTGCCTTCCGCCAGTCGTAACCGTCCCGCCAGTAGGCGACCAGCTCACCGAGATAGCCGGCCGGGACGCCGTAGGACCAGTCCTCGTTCCCCTCGTCCAGCGGCGGGCGGGTCAGCGTGAGACGGGCGCGCAGGTCGTCCAGGACCTCGTCGGACACATGGATCGAGGTGGGGACCAGGGGGAAGGCGCGCGGGATGGTCATGCCGTGATTCCTTACTGGACAGAGGGCGAAGCGGTGCCGTGGGCCTGTCGGGTGGATGGGCGGCGAGCCCGGCCATGTCGAGGAGTGGGGGCAGCGATGTGGCCGGTGTTCGCCGGTGGCGCGGGGCGAGCCGGCCTGCCGGACCACCGATGCACTCCTCTCGCCGCGACACGACCATCTTCCCACCGCAGGGCGTGACTTGGGCCGGCAGTGCCCGGCTCCGGCGCCGCGGTCCGGCGCCGCGAAGTCGCAGCCGCCGAAGCCGTGGTGCCGCGCCGGCTTTCGGGACGGGCAGGGTTCGGTGGGTGCCGTGCCACAGCCGACCTGACGCCGTGTTGTGTCCGGACGGCCGATGACTTCGCCGAGTGCGCGTACCGCGCTGTACGGGGCGCAGGCGAGGCCCGCCGACCTGGCGCCTTCGCGCCCCGATGCGGCCCGCACCCGGACGAGGTGCGTCCGGTGGCCCGCGTCAAAGCGCGGGCGAATCCGTACCGGCTCCGACCTGGGCGGTGGCGCCCGTCAGAGCCGGGCCCGTCGAAATGCGGCGTCCCGGTGGTACGGGGGAGACCACCGGGACGACGACAGCGTACTCCGCACTGTTCACTCGCGTGCGGGGATCGTGGGACGCGTCCGGATGCGGCCCCCCGGCCCGACGGACCTGGGCCGACTTGGTCCACTCGATCGGACCGTATCCGACTCATGGACGAATGATCGAATGACCGGGCCCTCGACGGGGTAGAACGGTCGATGGCATCTTCCCGCAGTGGGAGATGCCGCTACTTACTCCGGCCGGCACCCCCGGCAAGATCGAAGGACGCAGTATGGCCAGCGGCACCGTGAAGTGGTTCAACTCCGAGAAGGGCTTCGGTTTCATCGCCCAGGACGGCGGCGGACCGGACGTCTTCGCCCACTACTCCAACATCTCCGGCAACGGCTACCGCGAGCTGGTCGAGGGCGAGACGGTCACGTTCGACGTCACCCAGGGCCAGAAGGGCCCCCAGGCCGAGAACATCGTCCGCGGCTGACGTCCCTCGGCTGACCTGCGGCCCTCTGTGCGGAGCTGTACCACCCACGCCGGGTGGAGCCGCTTGGTAGCCGGCTGGGCTCCAGCCCACAGACCGCAGGCTCATCTCCAGACCCGCTACGGAAGACGGGGGCCCGGCATCGGCCGGGCCCCTGACGCGTTTCCCCCGACATCGCGCGAAGGTGCTCAGGGGGCCACCCAGCGTTCGAGGCCGACCGGGCTTCCGCTGGTTGTCCGGATCGAACCGTGGGACAGGCCTTCGACGGGGTAGCCGCTGCTGTGATCGATACAGGGCGGCTGACGGCGTCCGCCCACGGGAAAGGAGAGGAGCCGCATGGCTACCGGTGCGGACTCGGCGAGAATCACGGCGAAGGTCCAAGGCAGGGACATCACCTTGGACGGCCCGCTGACGAAGGACGAGATCCGGGACAGGATCTGGTGGTGGCAGAGCGCCGGCACCGGCTACGACGACTCCCACAAGGATGTGATCACGACCCTGGGCGGCTACTACGAGGTTTCCCCCGACCCCCGTACGCCCGAGGCCGAGAGGCTGGTGGAGCTGGTGTACGACGAGCTTCGCCCGGACGAGTGACACAGCGCGGCACGGACGGACTCGGGATCCGGGTCTCCCCGAAAGCGGGTGCCTCAACAGAACGCGGCAGAAGAAGCGCATACGGTGATCAAGCCGGGGCACACGACTCCATGTAGTACGCACCCACCCGCTCCTGGCCCTCCGGCCGCCCGGCGGGTGCGCGCTCACGGACGCCGCGGACCCTGCGGAAGGGCCCGCCCTGCGAGAAGGATGTCGCTGTGTTGCTGCCTGCGGAGAAGGAACTACGCGCGGTACTGGCCCGCTTTGCCGACGCCCGCTTTCGCCATGACCTGCACCCCACCGGTCACTCCAGCCGGGAGTTGGAGGACACCACCTACACGCTGTGCGTCATGACCGGCACCCAGTCCGTGGACGAAGCCCTCGCAGCCGCCGACGCCATGCTGGAACGGCTGCGAGCGGATCGCACCGCGCCCATCAAGGCGACGCAGACCCTGGCTGCGTGACCGCCTCCTGTTGCCGGACGCAGGGGCCCTCGGGCGGGCAGCGTCGGCTTTGTGACGCGCGCCCGACCGGGGCCGCGAGCCGTGTGTGAGCAGCCTGTACGGCTGGTCAGGAAACCGGGAAATGCGGACAGAACTCCGATGCCTGAAAAATCCGTGGATGTGTGTAGGGCATGAGGAACGGGTAGGGGCGCCCCCGCGACAACGCGGCCCGGCAAGAAGGAGAAGATCATGCAGATGACTGGACGGATCGCGATAGCCGGCGCTTCCACGGTGCTCGCCGCAACCGCCATGGCGATCGGTAGCGGTCCTGCGTCGGCGAACACGACCCAGCCATCCCAGGGCCATCCCGCCGTCGCCGTATCCGGTTGCGCCCGGAGCGCCGCCGACCGCCATGATGCCGCCCGGCAGCCCACGGACCAGTGGATCGAGGACCAGCTGGCGACCTTCTACCCGTCGTCCAGGCAGCGGCTCGCGGTGTTCGACCCCTGGGTCAAGGACCAGCTCGCGCTGTTCCAGAAGACTGGCCGGTGAGCAAGCCGGCGGCCCGTCCTGAAGCGGATGCCGGTGACAGCGGGGAGTATCAGTAGGCGTTCCGGTCGAGCGTCCAGTCCGACATCGTCGAGTGTCCGCGGACTTCCTCCCACGTCGACTCTGCCCAAAAACATCCTGCGCGTCGCGATGACTCCTGAGGTCTTCGGCAGTCGTACTGTCGAACCCGGCATCGAGGAGGACTTCTGGTGCGCAGCGTTACCTATTCGATGAGCGTCTCGCTCGACGGCTACATCGTCGGGCCGGACGGCCGGTTCGACTGGACGGCGCCCGACGAGGAGGTCTTCCGCTTCGCCACCGACGAGGTGCGGGAGGCCGGCGTCCACCTGTTGGGACGACGGCTGTACGAGACGATGCTCTACTGGGAGACCGTGGATCAGAACCCCTCGCTCGATTTCTCGACGCTCGAGTTCGCCGCGCTCTGGAAGGCCCTCCCCAAGGTGGTGTTCTCCACCACGCTGTCGGCGGTCCAGGGCAAGGCCCGATTGGCCTCCGGCGGCCTGGCGGAGGAGATCGAGCGGTTGCGAGCCGAGCCGGGGGAGGGTGACATCGCGATCGGCGGCGCGACTCTCGCCGCCGAGGCGGCCGCGTCGGGTTTGATCGACGAGTACCGTGCCAGGGTCTACCCCGTCCTGGTCGGCGGTGGCATCCCGTTCTTCCCCCGGCACCAGCGCCGGGTGGATCTCGAACTCGTCGAGACCCGTACGATCAGCTCACGATTCGTCTACCTCCGCTACCGCGTGTCGCGGTAGCCGGCTCGTCGCAGATCCTCGGGCTCCACACCGGGCCGACCCCCGTCAAAGACACCGCGGGCGTGTGTGCCTCAGACGATCTTGAGAGTGGTGCCGTTGTTCTCGAGTGCGTCGGTCTCGTCGGCGGGCGCGGTGGTGTCGGTGACGAGGATGTCGACCACGCTGGAGGGGCCGACGTAGGCGTGTGCGGTGCGGCCCAGTTTGCTGCCGTCGGCGGCGGCGATGACGCGACGTGCCGATGTGATCACCGCCTTCTTCACCGCTGCCTCGTCGAGGTCGTAGGCGGTCATGCCGTCCCCGGCGGTCAGGCCGCAACAGCCCAGGACGGCGGTGTCGAACCGCAACGCCGAGAGGGAGGCGAGGGTGAGGGGCCCGGTGAGGGCTCCTTCGCCGGCGCGGGGCCGGCCACCCGGCACGAGGAGCGCGGTGGGTTCGGGGGCGTCACCGAGGACGCCGATCGCCTGCAGTGACAGGGGCATCACGGTGATCTGCCGCCCGCGCAGCAGGCGCGCGACTTCCAGACAGGTCGTGCCGCTGTCCAACAGGACGGTCTCACCGTCGGTGATGAGCGAGGCCACCTCTGCCGCGATCCGGCGTTTGGCGTCGACGGCTTCGTGGGTGCGCAGCGCGAAGGGTGGTTCGTCTCCCCGCAGGAGGAGGGTGCGCGCCCCGCCGCGGAACCGTTCGAGGACGCCTTGCGCGGCCAACTGGTCCAGATCCCGGCGGACGGTCATGTCCGAGGCGCCCGTCAGGTCGGCCAGCTCGGCGACTGTGGCCGTTCCTGCCTCCTGGACGGCCTGGGCGATCAGTCGATGACGTTCCACGGTGCTCATACCGCGATTCAACACCACCGGAAGCGAACATGATGGACGTTCGGAAGACGCTGTTTTAAACAGTCTATGTGTTCGTTATGGTGCTCGCATGGAAAGAACGCTGCGCGTCTCGCGCGTTGTGACGTTTGTCTACTTCGTCCTCAATGGCTTGTTGCTGGGCATGTGGGTGGTGCAGATCCCGGCCGTCGAGGAACGCGTGGGCATCGGTCACGCGGCCCTGGGCGGGTTCCTCGTGCTGCTGGGGGCAGGGGCGTTCGCCGGCATGCAGGTCGGCGGGCGCCTGTCCGACCGGCTCGGCACGCGCACCATCGTCCCCGCGGCCGGGATGCTGTGCAGCGTCACCCTGGTGCTGCCCGGCCTCGCCCAGGAGCCGTGGGCCCTCGCAGCGGCCCTGCTGGTCTTCGGATTCGGGAACGGCACCCTCGACGTGAGCATGAACGCGCACGCCGTACAGGTGGAGAAGGCGTACGAGCGGCCGGTCATGTCGGCCTTCCACGCCACGTTCTCCGTCGGCGGCGTCCTGGCCGCGCTCGCCGGCGCCGCGGCCGTCGACATCGGATGGGACCCCGCCACGACGCTGGGCGCCGCCGCGGGCGCCGGCGCCGTCATCGCCCTGGTGTCGGCCCGTGGCCTGCTGCCCGCCGAGCCGGCCGCCCCCGTGGCCGATGCGCAGGGGGAGCCGGAGGAAAGGAAGCGATCCGTTCCCACCCGGATATGGCTCCTGGCCGTTCTGGCTCTGCTGATCATGCTGTGCGAGGGAGCCGCCAACGACTGGAGCGTCCTGCACCTCAAGACCGTTCTGGGCGCGCCGGAGAGCACCGCCGCCTTCGCCTACGGGACGTATGCGGCGACGATGACCGTCGGCAGGCTCGTGGCGGACCGGGTGTCCGCGCGGTTCGGGCCGGTCGCCGTCCTGCGGTACGGCTCGGCCCTGGCCGCCGTCGGCATCACGGTCGCGGCCCTCTCGCCGTGGGTCTGGGCGGCGCTGACCGGCTGGGCGCTGTTCGGCCTCGGCCTGTCCGGCTGCGTCCCACAGCTGTTCAGCGCCGCCGGACACGCCGACCCCGCGGCTGCGGGCACCAATGTGTCGCGGGTCGCCGGACTCGGCTACATCGGCATGCTCGCCGGCCCTGCTGTCATCGGCTGGATGACCCATCTCATGGCCCTCAACCACGCCTTCCTGCTCCTCGCCCTGTTCTGCGCATCGGCTGCCGCGGCGGCCGGCATCCTGCGCACCTCACCCGAGCGGGCGCGCGTGGTCGAGCTGACATCCTGACCCGGCCCCACGACCCGCGGACCGTCGAGCGCGCCGAGGGGCATCGGGAGCGCAGGAGGCGGCGCTGGTCTCCCGCGGCCTGTTCGGTTTCAGCGGCACCGATCCGTCGGCGCCGCTGTACGGATTCGTCTTCCTGGTCGCCCTCGGCGTCGACTACAACATCTTCCTGATGTCCCGGGTCCGCGAGGAGACGCTGCGGCACGGCGCCCGTGAAGGCGTCACGCGGGGGCTCGTCACCACCGGCGGGGTCATCACCTCCGCCGGGGTGGTGCTCGCCGCGACCTTCGCCGCGCTCCTGGGCACCCTGCTGGTGCCGGCGCTCGTACGGGACGCCGGGGACCGCGTGTGGTGGCCCACCCGGCCCGGCACCGGCGGGACAGGCGGCCGCCCAGCGGCGCCGGTCGAGCGACGGCCGGCCGTCCTCCGGCCGAGGGGCGACGCCTGACGGCCACCCTGGCGGCGTGGGCCGACGCGGTGGCGATCCGACGCGGACCCCGTGCGAGTCGCCGCCGCAAGGCTCCCGCCGGCCCGGGGCCGATCCGATGCACACCTTGTGCGAGTTCTGTCCGCACGGCTGCTGGACGGACCGCTCGCATCCGGGCGCGGACCCGATGCGGCCGCGCCACGAGGCTCCCGGGCCGACCCGGGCAATACGATGCAGAGCCGATGCGAGTTGCCCTCGCGGGGCTCCCGGACGGACCGTGGCCGTGAGGCGTCAAGCCACCCGGAAATGGCCGGAAAAGGAGCAGGCGACATGACGGCACTTGCTGTGACCGAAGCCGGGCCCGTGCCCATGCCCGTGCCCATGGCGTCACCGGAGGACGATCTGGCCTCCCGGTTCGCGGCCGGGGACGAGGCCGTCATGGAGGCGGTCTACCGCCGATGGGCCCCTCTCGTCCTGTCGCTGGCACGGCAGTCCCTGGGCGACGGCGCGGAGGCCGAGGACGTCACCCAGACGGTGTTCCTCGCCGCCTGGCGCGGACGCCACGGATACCGTGCGGGCCGTGGCCCGCTGCCCGCCTGGCTCGTGGGCATCACCCGCCGCAAGATCGCCGACGCCCTGTCCGCCCGCACCCGGCGCACGGACGCCGCAGCGGCGGCGGCACGCGAGCCGGACCGCACACCGGGGCCGTCGTACGCGCAGGACGACGTCCTGAACCGCGTGGACGTCACCCGGGAGCTGCGCCGCCTTCCCGAGGCCCAGCGGCGGGTGCTGTGCCTGACCTTCTACGGTGACCTGACGCAGACGCAGATCGCCGACGTCACCGGCTGGCCACTGGGTACGGTCAAGAGCCACGCCCGGCGCGGCCTGCTGCGCCTGGGCCGGAGCCTCGTCGGGGAGGCCCCGGAACGAGCCCGCTGAACGGGCGGTACGCGGGACGACGGACACGGACCGCGGGGAGCGGCCCCCGCAGGCCGGCCGGCGCAGACGCCGGGGGTTTCCCCGCTCCCCACGCGCGTGCTCGTCGCCGGTCTCGTCCGCGCGGCCTCCGGAGCGCGAACACCAGCAGAACAGGGACACTTGACCATCGTGAACCCCGCCGCCCCGCCTCCCGACGAACCGTCCGCCGTACCGGGCGACGCCGGTCTGACCACCGGTGTACTGGCCCGGCGCCTCGGTGTGTCGCCCATGACCCTGCGCTCCTGGGACCGCCGCTACGGCATCGGACCGACCGCGCGGACCGAGGGCGGGCACCGCCGCTGGACGGCGGCGGACGTGGCCACGGTCGAGGAGATGTGCCGGCTGACGGCGACCGGTGTCCCGCCGGCCGACGCGGCCCGCGCCGCCCGTACGGCCTGCGCCGGCCCGCCTGCCGGGGCCGAAACCGCCACCGCTTCCGCGCCGCCGGTGGTGCCTCCGGGGCGATCACGGGCCGCCGGCGCGCTGCCCCTCGGCGATGTGCGCCAGGAGTGCCGCGGCCTCGCGCGCGCCGCCGTACGGCTGGACGCGCCCGCGCTCGAGAAACAGCTCGCCGCCGCCGTCGAACGCCACGGACTCGTCGTGGCCTGGCAGGAGGTGATGGTTCCCACCCTGCACGCCGTGGGGCGCCGCTGGGCCTCCTCCGACGACCGGTACGTGGAGGTGGAGCACCTGCTCGCCTGGCACGTCTCCACCGTGCTGCGCCGCAGCACGCCGCCCGCCACCCCCGTCGCGTCCCCCGGAGCCGGCTGCGTCCTGCTGGCCTGCGTCCCCGGTGAGCAGCACACGCTGCCCCTGGAGGCGTTGCACGCGGCGCTCGGTCAGGAGGGCCTGCCGGTGCGCATGCTGGGAGCCGCCGTTCCGCACGAGGCGCTGGACGCGGCGGTGCGCCGGCTCGGTCCGGCCGCAGTCGTGCTGTGGGCCCAGGAGAGTACGCGGGCGGCCCCGGCCCTGGCCCGGCACGTGGCCGGGCTGCGCTGGGGGATGAAGGGGACGCGGCGCGGCCCGGCGGTGGTGCTCGGCGGTCCCGGCTGGAGCAGGAGCCAGCCCGTCGTCGGCATCAGACCGGCCGGGCTGGCACAGGCGGTGGAGGTGCTGCGCGCGCTCTGCACCGCGGGGTGAACCGGCGCACACCGTCCCGTCCCCCCCTCGCCGGCTGCCCCCGGCGGTGCCCACGCCGCCGGTCCGTCCGCAGCGCCTCCGGCTCCCTCACGGCGCGTCCGCCGCCCGCCGCCGCTCCTGGCGCAGCACCTCTTCCAGGTCGCCGAGACGGTCCAGACCCTGTACCGCGCGTCGCACGCGGGCGTTGCCCGACAGCAGTCGCCGGTGCCGGTGCAGGAAGGCCCAGTACCCGGCGGTGAAGGGGCACGCGCGCGGGCCGGTGCGCTCGGTCGGCCGGTAGGCGCAGCCGTCGCACAGGTCGCTCATGCGGTGGATGTAGGCGCCGCCCGACGTGTACGGCTTGGTCGTCATCCGGCCGCCGTCCGCGTACTGGGACATGCCCACCACGTTCGGCACCATCACCCAGTCGTAGCCGTCGACGAAACAGCGGTGGAACCAGTCGGTCACCGCGGCCGGGTCCCAGCCCCGCTGCAGTGCGTGGCTGCCCAGCACCATCAGCCGCGGGATGTGGTGCGTCCACCCGGTGTCGCGCACCTGGGCCAGCACGGTGGCCAGGCAGCGCGCCGCGAGCGCGTCCGCGTCCAGCTCGGCGAAGTACTCGGGGAGTTCCCGTGTGTGCCCGAGCGCGTTGCCGTGCCGGTAGTCCTCGCCGAAGTGCCAGTACAGCTGCCACACGTACTCCCGCCAGCCCGCCACCTGCCGGACGAAGCCCTCCGCGCTGTTCACCGGGACCGCGCCCTCCCGCCACGCCCGCTCGGCCCGCTCCACGCACTCCGCCGGGTGCAGCAGCCCGAGGTTCAGCGAGGACGACAGCAGGCTGTGGCTCATCACCGGATCACCGGCGAGCATCGCGTCCTCGTACGGCCCGAAGGACGCCAGCCGGTGCGTCACGAAACGGCGCAGGGCCGACAGTGCCTCCCGCCGGGTGGCGGGGAAGCGGCGGGGCCCGTCCCGGCCGACGAACCGCACCCCGTCCTCGCGCTCCCACCGGTCGAGGTCCTCGCGCACCCCGGCGTCGATGTCGTCCTCCCTCGGCCGGAACGGCCCCGGCAGGTCCAGTTCCCGGGTGCCGCGCGGCGGGGGCTCGCGGTTGGCGTGGTCGTGGTCGAACCGGCCGCCCGCCGGGTGACCGCCCTCCATCAGCAGGTCGTGCTGCCGGCGCACCCAGCGGTAGAAGTCCTCGTGGAGCAGCCGTCGCCCACCGCGCCCCTCGGCCCAGCCGGCGAACTCCTCGCGCGTCACCAGGAAGCCCCGGGCGGACAGCACCCGCACCCGCGGCAGGGAGCGCACCAGCCGGAGGGCCGCGTACGAGGTGGGGTGGCACACCGTCACCGGCCCGCCGCCCACCGCCCGGCGCAGGCCCTCGCGGTAGGTTTCGGCCCGTACGTACGTCACCCGCCCGCCCAGCTCCGCCGCGCGGTGCCGCATCGCGGAGAGCACCAAGTGCGCCTTGGCACGGTGGAAGCGGCGCCGCCGGAAGACCGACCTGGCCTCGATCATCACCAGGGGCGCCCCGCGGTCGGGACCGTCCTCGCCGGCGGGCGTGAGGAAGTGGGGGCCGAGCTGGTCACCGAAGATCCAGTGCGGGGTGGTCATCGCGGCGGTGCCTTCCGGGTCGTGGCTGGGTGCCTTCCGTGCGGCGCGGCGCCCCCTGCCCCACGTGCCGCGTCCGGTGCCGATGCCTGCGCGGGGCCGGGTCCCGGCACCGGGGTTCGGCGCGGCGGAACCCGCGCTGTCCACGGCAGGGGCACGCGCGACCAGCGGTACCGGTATCCGGTGAGGCCACTCTGGGACGGTTCCGCCCGGTCGGCCGGTGACGGCCGCGGCGTGCCGCGGATGATCCTCCGTTCGGGCGAGGGCGAGGGCGAGGGCGAGGGCGACGGCGTCCGGGGCGTTGCCACCGCGGGTCAGCGCGCGGGGGTCCGCCGTGCCGCCCTCGACCGGTGAACGCGGGTACGAGGAAGGACGGCCGCGGAAGCCGCCCGAGCGCCGCTCAGCCCGGGAACCGGCCGGTGGACCGCAGCTGCCAGCGCCGCTCGGCGTACGCCAGGTCGTCCCGCCACAACCGCCCCGCCGCGGCACGCATCACAGGACGCAGCAAGGGCGCGGCCCGGCGGACGGCGGCGAAACCCGGACGGTCCGAGGCGGCCACCACCGCCTCGATCACCGCGGTACGCGGCCGGCCGGCCTCGTCCGCGCCCAGCGGCGTGGCATGGGTCTCCACGACGGAACCCGCGCCCTCGCCCTCGGTGATGCGCATGACGACCGTGCGCGGCCCGGGCGCGGTGAACACGGCGCGAACCGGCACGACCAGCCGGCCCGCCACCTTGAAGGACACGTCCACCGTCAGCGCGTCCAGCGCGTCGTCCGCCGCACCGGCCCGGTCCCCGGGCGCGTCGACCACCCTGAGGTCGACGAACGAGTACGGGTGGAACCAGGCCCCGTGCCACGGATCGAGCCGGTTGGCCACCACGTCCTCGGGCTCACAGACACCCACGCCGGCGTAGACGGTGTCCACAGCGCCCGGCAGCCCGGGCCGCCGCGGTACGACCGGCGCGTCCAGCGGCTCCTCACCGCCCACCTCGTCCAGGCGCGCCCACACCAGCACCCCGTCGTCGTGCACCGGCAGCGGAGCCCAGCCCGCGTACGGGCGGCCGTCCAGCGCCAGCCCGTGCCAGTGGCACACCAGGGTGCCGCAGCGCACCGGGCTGTCCCGCAGCGGCGCTCCCAGGTGCGGGCAGACACCCGGGCCGCCCACGAGGCGCCCGTCAGGCCCTCGCCACACCACGACCTCCCGCCCCGCCACGGTCCGCGCCAGCTTGCCGTCGCCGCGCAGGGCGCGGGAGGCGCCGATCACGTACCAGTTCCCGGACGGGCGGGCCTGCGCCCGCTTCAGTGCTCCGGCGATCACCCCGGGCCGCGCCTCGCGCCAGGTGGGCCGCTGCCTCTCCCACGGCACGGCATTGCGGCGCAGCGACAGCAGCGGACGACGGCGGTTCACGCGACCTCCTCGGCGGAGCGGACGGCCGCCGCCGGTGAGAGCACGGCCGCGGGCAGGTCGCGGGCGCGCGCCGGCGGCCGGTGTCCGGCACCGGCCCGCACGCGCAGCCGGGCCGCCGCCACCCGCACCAGCCCGTCGGCGGCGACGACCGCCCTGCGCCGTCGCGGCACCACCGACCGCCGGTGCAGCACGGCCCAGCCGTCGCGGGCGACGGCGTCCAGGATGCCGCCGTACAGGACGGCCGCGGTGCGGATGCAGGGACGGGAGACCGGATCGAGCAGCTCGACACCCGGCATCGCCGCCCGGTACACCCTGCGGGTCAGCGTCTCGAACTCCCTGAGCGCGGCCGTGATCCGGCGGTCCCGGCGGCCCGTCGCGCGGCTGTGGGCCAGCAGCTCACGGTCGACGCCGTGACCGGCGAGCAGGTCGGCGGGCAGGTAGACGCGGCCGCGGTCCAGGTCCTCGCCGACGTCCCGCAGGAAGTTGCTCAACTGGAAGGCGACGCCGAGCGCCGCGGCGTACGGCTCGGCCTCCTCCCGCGGCACCACCGTGCCCAGCACCGGCAGCATCTGGAGCCCGATCACCGCGGCCGAGCCGTGCATGTAGGCGCACAGGTCCGCGTAGGTGGGGTAGGCGGTCACGCTCAGGTCGGAACGCATCGCGGTCATGAAGTCCCGGAAGTGGACGTGGTCGATGGCGTACCGGCGGGCGGTGTCGGCGAGGGCCTGCACGACGGGCTCCTCGCCGCCGCCCCGTCGCAGCCCCTCCTCCAGTTCCTCGTGGAGCCGGGTCAGCGCCTCGGCCCGGGCGTCGGCTCCGGCACCGGTGCCGAGGGAGTCGACGATGTCGTCGGCCCAGCGGGCGAAGCCGTACAGGGCGTGCACGGCCGGCCGGCGTTCGACGGGCAGCAGCCGCGTGGCGAGGAAGTAGGTCCTGCCGTGCCGCGCGTTCAGGGCGCGGCAGTGCCGGTAGGCCGCGCGCAGCGCCGGATCGGTGATCCCCGCCGCGTCCAGCTCTCGATCGGTCATCGGGTCCTGCCTTCGGTCGTGGGGGCAGCAGGGGCGGCCGGGGGGCTTGGTGGCGTCTCGGACCGTGCTGGGGCAGCCGGGGGACCCGGCGGGGACGACTGCGGTTCCTGCGGGCCGGCAGCCAGGCCGGGAGGTGGGTCGCACACGCGCGGTTCGGCCGCCGGTTCCGCTCCGCCGGAAGGGGACGCGGACGGGCCGGGGGAGCCGGCGGGGGGCCGGACGTCCGACCGGACGGGGCCACCGGCGGGGCGCGGGCGGGTGTTGCCGCGCCCGGGTGCCCCCGTGACGCGGGCCGCGGCCAGCTTCCCCGACAGCAGCACGGTGGGCACGCCCACGCCGGGTGTGGTGCCGCAGCCGGCGAGGACGGCGTTCTCGGTGCCGCGCACCAGGTTCCGCGGCCGGAACGGCCCCGTCTGCGCGAAGGTGTGCGCGGCCGAGAACGGGGTTCCGGCGGCGTGCCCCTGGGCGTGCCAGTCGGCCGGGGTGACCAGACACTCCGCCTCGACGGCGTCCGCGACGCCCTCCAGTCCGCGCCGCCCGAGTTCCCGCAGCAGCGCGTCCCGGTAGCGCGGGCCCAGGTCGGACCAGGCCGCCGCGTCCGGGCCGATGTCGGTGTTGGGGCAGGGGGCGAGGACGTAGTGCAGGTGGCGGCCCGGCGGCGCGAGGCCCGGATCGGTGGCGGTGGGGCGGGTGACGAGCAGCGACGGGTCGCTCATCAGCCGTCCGGCGCGGGTCAGTTCGTCGAACGTGGTGCGCCATGCCGCGCCGAACATGATCGTGTGGTGGGCGAGGCGGGGCCAGGTGCGGTCCGTGCCGACGTGCAGCACGACCGCCGAGGGCGAGTGGCGGAGCCGCAACGGCCGGCGCGGCCGGCGCCCGAGCAGCCGGTAGGCGACGGGCA
Organism: Streptomyces sp. NPDC046870; assembly: GCF_040704595.1. NCBI lineage: Bacteria > Bacillati > Actinomycetota > Actinomycetes > Kitasatosporales > Streptomycetaceae > Streptomyces > Streptomyces sp. NPDC046870. The sequence continues at coordinate 31,985 of NZ_JBEYXM010000016.1, read as the reverse complement.
GGTCCGGAGTGAGGACGACCGCGTCGCACGGGATGCGGCCCGCGTCGGTGACGACGGCCGTGACACGCTCGCCGGACCGCTCCAGACGGGTCACCCGCTGCCCGTACCGCAGCTCGGCGCCCGCCGCGGCGGCGGCGTCCGCCATCGCCCGCGGCAGGGCGTGCATGCCGCCCCGGGGGAAGTACACCCCCGCGACGGTGTCCATGTAGGCGATGACCGCGTAGGCCGCCAGCGCGCGGGCCGGGGGCACGCCCGCGTACAGCGCCTGGAAGGAGAACACCCGGCGCAGCCGCTCGTCGCTCAGGAACCGGCCGATCCGTGCGTCCAGGCGACCGAAGCCGCCGAGAGCGGCCAGCCGGGCGAGATCGGGGGTGAGCAGACCGAGCGGGGAGTCGAAGTTGGCGTCGATGAACCGGCGCATCTGCGCCCGGTACAGCCGCTCGAGCCAGTCGCGCAGCCGCCGGTAGCCCGCCGCCTCACCGGGGCCGGCGAAGCGCTCCACCTCCGCCGCCATCGCCTCCGCGCCGGTGTGCACGTCGAGGCTGCTGCCGTCCGCGAAGCAGGCCCGGTACGCCGGGTGCAGGGGGATCAGCTCGACCCGCTCGTACAGACTGTCCCCGACGGCGGCGAACGCCTCGTCGGCGAGGTCGGGCATGGTCAGCACGGTGGGTCCGGTGTCGACCCGGTAGCCCCCGAGGTCCAGGCGTCCGGCCCGGCCGCCGGGCAGCGCCTCGCACTCGACGACGGTGACCCGGCGTCCGGCGCCCAGCAGGTGCAAGGCCGCGGACAGTCCGGCGAGTCCGGCGCCCACGACCACCACGTGGTCGGTGCGCCCGGGCAGGGTGCGGGTCACCGGCCGCTCCCCGCGCCTCGGGGATGGGGGGCGTACGGACCCTGCCAGGACCGCGGCCGTACGGCGGCATCCCCGGGCCGCGCCCCGGCCGTGGCGAGCAGCAGAGCGCGCAACGGCGCCGCGCCCTCCGGGTCGAGCAGGGCGCGGTCGAAGTGCCGCAGCCCCTGCGCGGCGAGCCGGTCGACCTTGGTCTCCACGGTCGCGCGCGCACCCGTCGCGACGAGCACCTCCCGCACCTCGTCCAGGCCGGGCTCGGTGAGGGCCGCGTCACCGAGCCACCGGTCCAGCACGGCGAGCGCGGCGTCGTCACCGGCGGCCTCGGCCCGCGCGCGGGCGACCGCGACCAGATAGGTGGGCTTGCCCTCCCGGATGTCGCCGCCGCACGCCTTGCCTGTCTCCAGCGGGTCGCCGAAGACGTCGTCGAGGTCGTCGCGCAGCTGGAACGCCATGCCGACGCAGCGCCCGGCGTCGCACAGCCGGCGCAGCGTCCCGTCGTCCGCGCCCGCGACGGCGGCTCCCAGCGCGAGGGGCCGCTCGACCGAGTACAGGGCGCTCTTCAGGAGGGCGGCGCGCAGCACGCGGGCCAGGGACCGTGACGCGGTGATCTGGCCGTGCAGGTCCAGGTACTGGCCGGCCACCATCTCCGTGCGCATGTCGCTCCACAGCCGCCGCACCACCACCCCCGTCCACGCCGCCAGCGGGATCTCCGCCACCAGGTCGTCGGCCCAGGCCAGCGCCAGGTCCCCGGCGAGAACCGCCGCCGACTGCCCGAACCGCCGGGCCCGCTCGGGCCCCACCCGGTCCTCGTGCCCGGCGGTCAGGTCCGTGTGCAGCGTGGGCCGGCCCCGGCGCAGCGCGGCCCGGTCCATCACGTCGTCGTGGACCAGCGCGCACGTCTGGAGCAGCTCCAGCGCGCCGCCGATCCGCAGGGCCCTGCCCGCCGTGGCCGCGTCCCGGCCGGCGCAGGCCCGCGAGGCCCACCACACCAGCTGAGCGCGCGTGCGCTTGCCACCCTCCAGAGTGAAGCGTGTCACCCGTTCGGCGACGTCCTGAGCGAACAGCGGATCCGCCAGCCGTGCGCGGCGCACGCGCTCCGCCAGGGCGTGGCCGAGCACCCGGTCGACGGCTCCGGGCACGTCGGCGTCGATCCGGCGCACCTCCGCGGGCCCGGCCGGAAGCGGTCCGGCCGCCGCCGAGCACGCCCCGGTCCCGTCCCGCCCCGCGCCGTCACCGGCCACCGGCCCGTGGGCGGGCGAGGCCACGGCCGCCGTCGCGACCGGCCGCGGCGGCGAGGCCGCGCGGTGGTCCTCTGCGTGGGTAGGACGCATCCCGGTTCCCTCCGTCGTGTCTGTGTCCGTCGTCCCCGTAGGGACTGCTTCCGCGTGGGCGATGGGAACGGATGCGCGAACTCCCCAGGTGGTCGCGCGGCCGTCGGTGCTCCGCCCACTCCACCGTGCTGTGTCCGGCGCCCGTCCGCTCGCCGCCGGAGGTGCCCTGCATCCGCCCGGGTACACGATCCGGAACACCGGGCGGGGACATCCCCGTCGGACGGGCACCTCGCCGGCGCCGGTCCGGCACCGATGCGGGGTCCGCAGCGACGCGGGATGTCCGGACCGATCGGACCGGAAGAACACCGCACATGGGAGACGCCGTGCCGGAAGCGCGCGTGGCCGCCGTGGGCCCGGATGCGGCCGGACTGTCGCCGCCCACCGGCTCACCGGATCGTTCCCGGGCCGTGGACGCCCTCCTCGACGCCCGGCGGACGCGCCGCGGGGTCCGCCGCGGCCGGCACAGGGGACCCGGTGTCACGGGACGGTGCGCCCACCGGCCGCACGACCGGAGGCAGGACGCAAGGACCCCACGTCAGGGCGCCGCGTGCCGGCGGACGCGACCTGCGGACCCGGACCCTGCCGGCCCGAACCGGTGCCGCCCGGGGCCCGACGTGCGAGGTCGGAGGGGGAGCGGGTGCCCGCGGTGGGTCAGTAGAGTGGTGGCAGCAAGCGAGGGAGGGGTAGTGAGAGCGCCGCGCACTCTGGCGACCCTGGACGAGGTCGATACGGGTGATCACGTCTGTCAGCTGCTGGATCCCGCCGAGGACGTCATCGACCGCAGCCGGGCCTTCGTCGCGGACGGTGAGCTGCACGGCGACAAGGTGGTGATCGTCGGTCCGATGCTCAAGGCCGGCAGCGAGTTCGCGCGGCTCGTACTCGATCCCGCCCGGCTGGGCGGTTCCCTCCTGGCCGCGGTCCGCCGCGAGGCGGCCACCGCCGACCGGCAGGGGTTCCGTTCCCTCCGGGTCCTGCATCACGTCGGTCCCGGATGCTGCGCGGCGCGGACCGACGAACTGCTGCGCAGCGAACTCGACCTGGAGGAGTTCGCCGCCGACACCGGAGCCCTGGTGGTCTGCGCCTACCACGCCGCCGACTGGGACCTTCCCGCCCTCCAGCGACTCGGGTGCGTGCATCCCCACCGGCTGGGCAGTCCTGCGGTATCGCCCGCGTTCCGGGTGTTCCGGGCGGGGAAGGAAGGCTGGGCGGTGACCGGGATCGTCGACGGCGACGGCGCGGACGCCTTCAGTGCCGTCCTGTGCGCCCTCCTGGCCCAGACCGACACGGTGCGCCTGTTCTGCCACGCCCTGGAGTTCTTCGACGCGTCCGGGATGAGTGCCCTGGCCGACGCCGCAAGGCACCTTCCGGATCGCAAGGTCGTCCTGGAGGGCGCCAACGACACCGTGCGGCTGGCCTGGGAGCTGTCCGGCTTCGCCGTTCCCGACATCCCGGTGGTGATGACACCGTGACGACCTACCCCGCGCCCGCCCCCGCCGCGGCCGGTTCCGGATACCGGCACGAGCTGTACCCGTACTCCGGGAAGGACGAGTTCGTCGAGGGCACGGCACGTTTCATCCGGGACGCGCTCGACGGGGGCGAGGCCGTCGTGGTGGCCGTCCCGCAGGACAAGGCTTCCCTGCTGCGTGCCGAGATCGAGGACGACGCCGTGCGCTACGTCGACACCAGCCGGGTGGCGCACCATCCGGGCAGGCTGATCGCCGCCTGGCAGGAGTGGCTCCAGGAGCACGTCTCGGAGGGGCGGCCCGTCCGGGGGATCGGCGAATCGCCCTGGGACGCTGTCCGGGGCCAGGCCGAGGTCCAGGAACTGCGGTACCACGAGTGGCTGCTCAACAAGGCGTTCGCCCAGGGGCCGGCCTGGTGGCTGCTGTGCCCCTACGACACCGCGCACGACGAGGACGGGCTGGCGCAGATGGCCCGTTGCCATCCCGAGATGCGCGAGAACGGCCGCACCATCCGGTCCGAGACGTACGACTCGCAGGCGCCGTACCGCTTCACCCCTCTCACCGGCGCCTGTGATCCGTACGACGAGTTCGCCTACACCAAGGGCGAGCTGTCCTCCGTGCGCGAGAAGATCACCGCCTGCGCCGAAGAGCACGGTCTGACGGGCCGGCGCCTGCGCGAACTGCACCTCGCCGCCACGGAGGTGGCGAGCAACAGCATCCGCCACGGCGGCGGACAGGGCGTGCTGCGCACCTGGAGCGAGGACCGTCGGCTCGTGTGCGAGTTCCGCGACGCCGGCTACATCGACGACCCCCTGGCCGGACGGAGAAGGCCGCAACCCCGGCAGGCGGGCGGACGCGGCCTGTGGCTGGTCCAGCAGCTCTGCGACCTCGTGGAGATCAGGTCCACACCGCAGGAGGGCACCACGATACGCCTCCACACCGCGCTGCCCGAGTGATCCGGGGATCCCGCCCGGCCCCGAACCCGTCCCTGTAATCTGCACGGGAAGCCGAGTCGTCGCCGACAGCAGGCACGCGGGGCGGAACGACGGGTAGGCGTACGACAGCGCCCACACACAGGGCGGTACAAGGCGAACGGCCAAGTTGGGAGCACGTCACCCATGCTCACCGTGCGGATGCGGGGCGAGGACACGACAGTCGCACAATTGCCGGAGGAGATCGACTACGACACCGCCTCACTCATCGGTGCCCAGTGCGAGGACCTGATCCGGCAGGGCTGCACCACCCTGGTACTGGACGGGTCCCGCGTCGAGTACCTCGACTCGTCGGGTGTCAGCATGTTCCTGGCGCTGTGGCGCATACTCGACGCCCGCACCGGCACCCTGCGCCTCGCCGCCTTCAACGCCCACCACCGCCAGGTGTGGAAGTTCCTCGGCCTGGACACGTTGCTCCCCTTCTTCCCCACCGCGGACGCCGCCCTCGCGGCCCCCGCCCCGCAGGCCGGCCTGGACCGAAGCCAGGACGCGGGCTGACGGCGGCAGCGCCGGCCGGGCGGAGCTCACCGGCCCCGCCCCCGTCACCAGAGGAACGCATCACGGTCCGGCCGGACCCGGTCGACCAGGTCAAGTGGGGGCGACGGGGTCGGGCAGAATCTGACCGTGACTCATCAGAAGGGGAGACCGGTACAGCGGGCAGCCTTGCCGGCCGTAGTGGCCCTCGTGCTCGCGGCCCTGTCCGGATGCTCCCAGGAGGGGCCCTGCGCCGGCTACGACGTCGTCTCCGGCGTCGGCGTGATGTTCGACCGCAAGGGGTACGTCGATCTCGCGGGCGGTTCCTACGAACTGTGCGCCCGGGGCGAGTGCGTGAGGGGCGAACTGCCCCGCCGGGAGCGCATCACGCATGTGAGTCTTCCGCTGCCGCACGACGTGGACCCCGACTCCGGTCCGGTCCGGTTCCGGGTCACCCGCCAGGGTGAGATCAGACCCATGATCGACGCGTCCGTCGACGTGCGGCTCATCCGCCAGACCGACGGCTGCGGCAGCAGCGCCTACAACCGCGGCCTGGCCTTCAGCAAGGAGCAGGGCCTGGCGACGAGGGTCCCGAAGGCGGTGGGGGACGCCTGGAGCAGACAGGTCGGATCGCAGGCCACAGTAGACCCCGATCCGCCTTCGGAGTGATCCCGCCACCCAGTGGCGTCGCCAACGGCCCGACGACCCGTTCCGGCCCGGAGGTCAGGCCGTGGCCTGCACGAGCCGCTTCATACCGGGCTCATCGGTCACACAGCCCACCAGACCGAGCGCCCGGGCCAGCGCCAGGTCCCGCTCGTCGTTGACCGTCCACGCCATCACGTCGATGCCGGCCGCACGGCACTTCCCCACGATGGCCTGGTTCAGCTGGCGCAAGTCCACGCTGACCAGACTGGAACCGACCTTCTGGGCGCGCTCGACGAAGGTGTCACGGTGCGCGCTGGCGCCCGCCACCAGCACGGTGCGGGCCTGCGGCAGCAGGTTGTGGATTTCGGTCAGCGCAGCGTCGTGGAACGACAGCACCGACACACGGTCCAGCAGGTCACGGTCGGCGAGCACCTTGGCCAGCGACCGGGCAGCGGCCACGTCCTTGATCTCCGCCTGGATCGGCAGCGTCGGCCCGACCGCGTCCAGCACCTCCCCGAACGTGGGGATCCGCTCGCCGAGACCGGCATCGAGCTCCTTGAGCCTGCGCAACTCCTGGTCAGCGATCCGACCCGTGCCGTCCGTCGTACGGTCCAGGGTCTCGTCGTGCATGACGACCAACTCGCCGTCACTGCTCAGATGCAGGTCCAGTTCGATGCCGTCCAGCCCCTCACGCTCGGCCCGCAGAAAGGAACGCAAGGTGTTCTCCGGCTCGGCGGCCATGACACCGCGGTGGCCGATGGTGAAGAAAGACACTCTGTCGCCGTCCTTCGATGTGATGACCCGGGCAGCCGCACGAGCGCCGTACCCGGCTGCCCGCCAGCACGCCCAAGCCTAACGGCCCCCACCCGGCCGCACGTTCCCACCCACCCGGATGCCGGTGTCCCTGGCCTCGCGCGTGAACCGGCTCAGCAGGACGGCCTGACCACCGTCGACCAGCAGGGCCGAGTGGCCACCGCCGGAGGCCGGGTCTAGCGTGGGCAACGTGCCGCGGGCTCCCCCGTAGACCGAAGAAGTGGGATCCCCGGGAAGGGAGGTCGGCATGCTCCCTACGCACCACCGGACCACGACGATCGCCGGCCAACAGGTGTTCTACCGTGAGGCGGGCCCGAGCGAAGCGCCGGTGGTTCTGCTCCTGCACGGGTTTCCCAGCAGTTCCCACATGTTCCGCCACCTGATCCCCGCGCTCGCCGATCGCTATCACGTGATCGCCACCGACCACATCGGGTTCGGCCAGTCCTCGATGCCCGCGGTCGACGCGTTCGACTACACCTTCGACCACCTGGCCGACATCACCGCCGGGCTGCTCGACGAGCTGGGGATCAGCCGCTTCTCGCTCTACGTGCACGACTATGGCGCCCCGATCGGCTGGCGGCTGGCCGTGAACCCCGCCTACGAGGTGACGGCCGTCGTCTCGCAGAGCGGCAACGCGTACATGGAGGGCTTCGCCACCCCCTTCTGGGACGACCTGTTCGCGTACGCCACGTCACCCGGACCGGAGACCGAGCCCGGCGCGCGGGCGAAGTTCAGCGCCAAGACCACGCGCTGGCAGTACGAGAACGGGGCCGACGACGCGAGCCTGGTCAGCCCGGACACCTGGCTGCACGACCAGACCCTGCTGGACCGCCCGGGCAACGACCAGGTCCAGCTGGCACTGTTCCGGGACTACCCGACCAACATCGAGGGCTATCCGCGGCTCCAGGAGCACTTCCGTACCAGCAAGGTGCCGCTGCTCGCGGTCTGGGGCGAACGCGACGAGATCTTCGGACCGGACGGCGCTCGGGCCTTCTCCCGTGACCTGCCGGACGCCGAAGTCCATCTGCTGCCGGCCGGTCACTTCGCCCTGGAGACGCATCTCGACGCCATCAGCGGCTACATCCACGGATTCCTCGGCCGTGTCCTCAGCTGAGGCGCGCCGGGAGCGGGACCCCGAACAAGGAGGGCGAGCGGTGGCGACCTTGGTCGCGGTCAACGTGGGAATGCCGAAAGACGTGCCCTGGCACGGCAGGACCGTGTACACCGGCGTGTACAAACAGACCGTCTCCGGGCCGCGGATGGTGCGGCGGCTCAACATCGACGGAGACGGTCAGGGCGACCTCGGCGGACACGGCGGGGAGATGCGGGCCGTGCTGGTCTACCAGCTCGAGTCCTACCGCTTCTGGTCGCGCAGACTCGGACGCGACGACCTGACGCCCGGAAGCTTCGGCGAGAACTTCACCGTGGACGGGCTCCCCGACAACGAGGTGTGCATCGGTGACCGGTACCGCATCGGCGGGGCCCTGTTCGAGGTCTCACAGCCCAGGGTGACGTGTTACCGGGTCGGCCTGCGCATGGGGGAGCCGCAGATGGCGGCGCTGCTGGTGGCCCATCACCGGCCCGGTTTCTACCTGCGTGTCATAGAGGAGGGGGAGGTGGAGGCCGGGCAGGAGATCGTCAGGGTCTCCACCGGCCCGGAAGCGATGACCGTCGAAGAGATCGACTCGGTCCTCTACCTCCCCGGACACACGCGCGAGCAGGTGGAACGGGCTCTGCGCATCCCCGCCCTCAGCCCGGGCTGGCAGGGGTCGATGCGCGCGCTCCTGGAGCAGGCGGAACGGGGGCCCGGCCCGGCGTCGGGCAGCGCCGGCCTCACGGCGGCATCCAGCGCCCCGCCCCCCGCGTGGACCGGCTTCCGCCCCCTCACGATCACGGACGTCCGGCCCGAGAGCGACAACGTCATCAGCCTGTCCCTGGCCGCAGCCGAGGGCTCCGCCCTGCCGGCCGCCCTGCCCGGACAGTTCCTGACCGTGCGCATACGGCCCGAGGAGGACGGGCCACCGCTGATTCGCAGCTACTCGCTGTCCGGCCGGCCCGGCACGGGGACGTACCGGATCAGCGTGAAGGTGGAACCCCATGGCGTCGCGAGCACCTATCTGCGCGCACACGCCCGCGCCGGTGGCAGCCTGGACATCGCCGCGCCCCGCGGCACGTTCTGCCTGTCCGAGGGTGACCGTCCGGTGGTCCTCGTGTCCGCCGGGGTAGGCGTGACGCCCGTGCTGGCCATGCTGCACGCGCTGGCGGGTGCCCGCTCCCGACGGCAGGTGTGGTGGCTGCACGGCGCCCGCAACGGCAGGGAGCATCCCTTCGCCCAGGAGAGCCGCGCCCTGCTGGACAGCCTGGACCACGCGCGGTCGATCGTCTACTACAGCAGACCGAACGCCGAGGACCGGCAGGGCGAGGACTACGCGCAGGCGGGACGCCTGACCGGCGAGCGGCTTGTCGGCATGGGTCTGCCCACCGATGCCGACGCCTACATCTGCGGGCCGGTGACCTTCATGGACGAGGTCACCGACGCCCTGGTCAAGGCGGGCCTGGAAGCATCGCGCGTGCACACCGAGAGCTTCGGCTCCGGCCCGTCGATCACTCCCGGCATCAAGGGCGCGCCGCCGGCCATGGCGCCGCACCAGCCCGCCGGCCCGGCCGGCACCGGCCCTTCCGTCTCGTTCACACGCAGCGGGCTGACCGTCGCGTGGGACGACACCCGCGCCTCCCTGCTCGAACTCGCCGAAGCCTGCGACGTCCCGGTCCAGTGGTCGTGCCGTACCGGTGTGTGCCACACATGCGAACTCGCCCTGATGTCGGGGAGCGTGGACTACTCACCCGATCCCGTCGAGCCGCCGGGCGACGGGAACATCCTCATCTGCTGCTCCAAACCCGCTCAGGACGTCGTCCTGGACCTTTAGGGCCTCTCGTCCGGATCAGGCGAAAGACCCCAGCGCCCCCCGCCCGGTTCGCTTCAGTCCCGGCGGTCGCCGTCCGGTGCGGTCGCGGCACGGTCGGCCCGTCCGCCGGTGCCCAGGCTGCCCGTGGCACGCAGGGGCCGTCCGGCGTCCCAGCGGGGCAGATGGTGCCGGGCCAGCCGCAGTACCACGGGCGGCAGGGCCCAGCGCACGGGCTGGACGAGGCGCAGCCACGCCGGGACGTAGACGGCGGTGCTGCGGCGCTCGACGGCGCGCGCCAGCCGGGCGGCGACCGCGTCCGCCGGACGGATGTCCCGGACGCCGGGGGGCATGTGCACGCGCAGTTCGCGCAGGGCCGCGAAGTCCTCGGCTTCGCGGATCATGTCGGTGTCCGCCCAGGCGGGATAGGCGACGCCCACCGCGATCCCCTCGTGTGCCACCTCGGCCTGAAGGGCGTGGGCGAAGGCTTCCACACCCGCTTTGGAGGCACAGTAGGCGCTCATCATCGGGGTGGCCCCGAGTGACGCGAGCGACGCGACCTGGAGGAAGTAGCCCGCCGTCGCCCTCAGGTCGGGCAGGAAGGCCCGCGCCGTCTGGGCACTGCCCGTCACGTTCACATCGATGACGCGGCGCCATGAGGCGGGGTCCGACCTCGCGAAGGGGCCTCCTTCGGCGATTCCCGCGTTCGCCACGACCGCCGACGGCCGGCCGAGGCGTCCGCGGACCTCGCCTGCCGCAGCGTCCAGAGCGGAGCTGTCGGTGACGTCGACTTCGAGCGCCAGCGCCGGCGTGGGCAGGGAGGCCGCCAATGCGTCCAGTCCGGGCCCTTCATGGCCGAGAAGTGCCAGGTGTGCCCCCCGCCGGGCCAGTTCGTGCGCCAGTGCCGCTCCCAGTCCGCGTGCGGCTCCGGTGATCACGACGGTCCGGCCCTGGAGCGGGCTCGCCCTCACGTGCTGTCCCTTCGTCGGTGGTCCCGGCTCGCGCCCGGCCGGCCGAACCGGTCCGCCGACGGTGTCTGCTGGGCCGGCGCGCCGCCCGAGGGGTTCCTCCCAGCCTCGGAGAGCGGACGCACCGGTGTCCATTCGGGCGATTCGAGCCAGCGGGTAGAGATGTGCACACCGTCGGCCGGCCGGCCTCCCGACATCGCGGCGGCGGCCAGGCAGAAGCGGACCCACATGTTGAGCTGGATCTCCTTCGCCAGGCGCAGGTGCGAGTACAGGAGGTGCACCAGGCGGCTGCCGGGGCACGCCCAGAGCTCGATCTCGAACACCAGCAGGCCGTCCTCCTCCCGCGCGCGGAAATGCACCTGACCTGCCTCCATGTGACCGCGCAGGGTCACCAGGCGCAGGCTGCTGACGTCACGATGGGCGACCTTGACGGGGCCGTTCCAGGGCCCTGGCATCTCCACCAGCACCTCGTCCCCGACGTCCAGACCGTGGTCACGGAGCTCACCGGTGTGGATGTCGACCACCTCGGAGGGCACGAAGCCCTTGAAATCGCGGCAGACCCATGTGATGAGCCGGTCCGGAGCGACGTCGGTATCGGCGATGCGCACGCGGAAGAGGCGGTGGAACAGGGGGCCGTAGCCGTCCTGTGCGCGTTGCACCCGGCTGTCCACCACTGCGGGCGGCAGCCGCGGTGGGAGGTCCGTCTCGTCACCGTGGCACTCGCCGCCCCGGTACAGAGGCGTCGTCTCCCACAGGTAGCGCCACGAGACCAGCGCTGTGCCCAGGAGCCACCGCGAGAGCACGGCCAGCGTCCGAGAACCGCTTGGAGACGTCATCCCCGGCCCCTTCGACTCCGTATGAAACCGCGGCAAAAGGTCTATACCCTGATACAAGCGCACTTTCTCGAAAAATGCTGACACAAGGAAGCGATACCGGAGGTCCCCATGGTGGTCCGGCTCCTGCGCCGTGCAGGTGTGCGGAGTAGTCATCTGCACCTGGTCTCGCTCGCCTCCGTGGGCCTCTGCGTGACGTTGTGGGTGCGCGCGAAGACCGTCGACCAGGAGCAGCGGGGGAACGCCGAGCGGCGCGCGCTCTTCGTGGGTCTGTGGCCGCCGACGCTGTGGCTGATCGGCGACTCGCTCGAAGGCTCCGAATGAGTTCCTTGGGCGACCGGGTCTTCGGACGGCCCGACGCCGTACAGGTGTGGCGGGGCCTCGCCGACGCGCGCGTCAACTACTCGCTCGACGAGGTGCGCCGACCGTCCTGGAACATCGACGTCCACCGCACCGCGCTGCCGGCGGAGCGACCGGGCCCGCCGGAACCGGGAGGCTCCTGGGAACGGGCCTGCCGCCTGGTCCGCGACTACGAGTTCTCGCCGCCGGAGATCGTGCGCGCGCTGTACGACCCCGCCGCACCCCTGCTCGGCCGCGACATGCTGCTGGAGGCGCGGTTCCACGGCATGTACTTCTACTGCGGTGTGCGCGTCACCGGGGTGGTGGACGAGGTGCGCGACGGGACCGACCGCGTCTGGGGATGGGCCTACGAGACCCTGGAGGGCCACCTGGAACGCGGCCGGGCCACCTATGAGGTGGTGAAACGACAGGACACCGGCGAGGTGCTGTTCGTCGTCTCGTGCCATTCGCAGGGCGCCCCCACCCTGAACCGGATCACCTCCCTCGGGTGGCGCCTGTTCGGCCGCCGCACCCAGCTGCGGTTCTACCGCAGGTGTGCCGCACGGCTGCGCCTGTTCGTCGAGGCCGAACTCGGCGGCCGTGAGCCGCTGCCCGGCCGGGCCCCGGCAGTCGGGCGGCTGGTGTGGGCACCCTCCGACACGAGGACGCACCACAGGGACGCGCTGGCGATCCACCGGGTCGCCCCCGGCTGAGGCTCATCGCCGGATCGGGCGAGCCTTCGTCGTACGCAACGGTGACCGGGGTATCCGGATCGCATGTCAAAGCCCTTGCGCAGAGCATGCGTTGTCCTGGCGATGTACGTGCTGCTGGCTGTGATGATCCGGTTCGGCGGGGGTGGTGCCGGCTGGGGTCCGGCCTTGCTGGGCGCCCTCGTGATGACGCCGCTCGCGCTGTGGATGACCTGGTTGCGTCGCCGTGTCCGGGAACGGGCACAGGAGTGGGGACGGCGACGGTTTCGGCCCTGGCCCGAGGAACGGCACCGCGGTGCCGGCCGAGGAAGCGGTTGAGCAGGTGGGGTTGGGCGGCGTTGTGCCAGTCTCCGTGTTCGCGTCGGCGCCGGTAGTGGGCGTTCGCTCCTGGTGAGGCGATGAGGGATGCGAAGGCGCAGAGGAAGCCGGCGTGCATGAGCCGGTTGTTCTAAGTGCTTCTTGCCGGAGGCCCGGGTGATCGGGGCCGAGCCTGCGTACGCCTTCAGGGCTCTGGCATCGACGAACCGTGAAAGCCGCCCTGCCGAAGCGCGAACTCAACTGGAGGGCGTGGCAGGAGCCCGCAAGCCGAGCCACTGATCGGCGTCCCAGGCCCGGAACCGTTCCGCTTCGGTGAACCCCAGCTTTGCCGCGAGGCGCATCGAGCGAGCGTTGGCGGTCTGAGTGGCGAGCACCACCGGCTCACCCGGAAGGACGTCTTCGAGCCAGCCCAGAGCCGCCGCGCACGCTTCGGCGGCATACCCGAATCCCCACGCCCGCGGCAGGAACAGGTAGCCCAGATCGACTTTCCCCACGGCAGAGGGGCAAACGTGCTCCGCTACTCTCCTGAGCAGGATCTGACCGATCATCACCCCGTCGAGATCGACGACGAAACTCCCGGACCGCCGCCCGGGTACCTCGGGCATCTCGCCCTCGAGCTCGTCCCGCGGCCGGGGACCGCCGAGGTAGGTGTGCACCTCCGGCGAGGCGTGCAGCTCGATGAACGCCGCACGGTCCCTGGCCTCGGGCTCACGCAGCACGAGCCTCTCGGTCCTGATCGGTGCAGGCGGCCACGCAATGGGTCCGAGATCATTCATGTCGGCCAGCCAATCAGCGACCTCGGTGGCGATCAAGTCTCGCGCCCCTCTTGACTTCTTGTCCCCCTGAGATGTCCAGGTGACGTGGGTGCCGTTGGTGTGCCTCCACCCGCCTCAGGAGAGGCAGTCACCGGAGCCGATGAACTCGGGGGTTCCCATGTTTCCGCTGTAGACGGCCACGGACCAGCGGATGTACCGCCAGGACCGGTTCCTGCTGTACTCGTCCCTCAGTTTCCCGCACGTGGTCCTCCGGGCGACATCCTGGAAGTTGTCCCTCTGGGCGCGGCCGATCAGCGCTCCGTAGGTGTCCCGAATCCACACGTACGCGGCCTTCTCGGCCGGGTCGAACCCGAGGCTGATGTCGTCGTCCGCGGCGGAGGGGTCCACGCCGTCGCCCTCGGCGACCCGGGCCTTCCACGCTGCGGTGATGGCCTTGTCCGTGGCGTCGGCGACCCGGATCTCGTCCTGGTCGGCACTGGGTATCTGCGCGGTCGCCATGCCGGACTCGCCCCCCCGCCACTGCCCGGCGACCTCGCTGTAGCACCCGTCGGTGGCCCGGCCGAAACCGAGGACGTCCGCCTCGGTGTCGCCGTCGGAGTCCTTCCAGAAGACGGAGTAGCGGCCGTAGGGCCAGGTGGTGGGGCTGCCCTGGAGGCGGCGGGCGAGAGTGGTGCAGGATGCCGTCTCTCCTGCCCTGCGGAACACCTCCTGGTCCTCTTCCGGCAGTTGGGAGACCGGCCCGCCGGTCACCATCACGGTCTGCGCACGCCGGTTGAACGTGACCGTGGCGCTGAGGTGGTCCAGGCCCTTGGTGGCGAGCATGGACCTCACGTCGTTCCCGATCGCCCGGGCGGCGTCCTTCTCCTCCTGGGTGCTCGCGGTGGTGCTCGCCCTCCACTCGTCGTCCGACGGCTGGGCCTCGTCCCCGGCCCGCGTGAAGGCCGGGTCGGCTACGCCGGCCAGCGGATCGGTCGGTACGCGGATCCCGCGCGCATCGTCAGCGGTTCGCGTCGCCGCGGCGGGGCCAGGGGTTCGGGAGGGCCCGGTGGTGCCGCCGGTGTGCCGGGCCGGGGACGCGGTCGGACGGCTGGCGACGGCGTCCCGCGCGCCGCCCTGGTCCGCGTCGTCCGAGAAGGCGGCCGGAAGGGCCAGGGCGCCGCCGGCGAGAGCGCCGATCACGGCGGCGGCCACGAGGACGGTCGTGACGGTCCGTCTGCGGGAGGGTGCGGAAGGGGAGTGCCAGGCGGGGTCGTCGACGGTGGGTATCTCCCACACGGCCGTGACCAGTTCACCGACCCGGGTGGGTGCCGGTCCGTCACCGCCCGCGAGCACCTGGGTGGCCTGGGAGGCGAGCAACCGCGAGCACTCCTGGGCGGCCGAGGCGGCGGATATCCGGTCGGCGGGATCCTTCGCGAGGGCGCTCTCCACGACGTCGCGCAGTTCCTCCGGCACACCGCCCAGGTCGGGGTCCCCGGACATCACACGGAACGCGACCACGTCCGGCGCGCCGGTACCGAAGGGGAGCCGGCCGGTCGCGGCGTAGGCGACGAGCGCGCCCCAGGTGAACATGTCGCCCTCCGGCCCGGCGGCGCTGGTGCGGTAGTACTCGGGGCTGATCCAGCCGGGAGTGCCGGTCATGACGCCCGTCCGGGTCACGCTCGTGCCGTCGGCGGCACGGGCGATGCCGAAGTCCAGGACGCGAGGGCCGGCCGGAGCGAGGATGACGTTCTGCGGCTTCACATCACGGTGCACGACGCCGGCTTCGTGAACAGCCGCCAGTGCTTGGGCCGTGCCCGTCGCGAAGGCGTACAAGGTGCCGCCGGTCAGGGGGCCGTGGTCGGCCAGGTACTGGTTGAGGGTGGGGCCCGGAGCGTAGGCGGTCGCCAGCCAGGGCGCGTCGGCTTCGGGGTCGGCGGCGAGCAACGGCACGAGGCACGGCCCCTGGACGCGCGCGGACAGCTGCACCTCGCGGCGGAACCGGGCCCGGAACTCCCGGTCTTCGGCCTGTGCGGGGTGGATCACCTTGACAGCGACCCTGAGCCCGTCGGCGGTGAGACCGGCGTGGACGGTCCCCATGCCGCCGGAGCCGAGACGGCCGATGATCCGGTAAGGGCCGACACGGGAAGGATCACCTGGGCGGGCGGGCTGTACCCGCCCGCCGGAACCAGCAGCGCTCACGACGGGTCCTAGCCTGGGAAACTGACGGTGAAGAAGGTGTGAAGGAGGTGTATATCATGATCACATAGTCACGTGAAAAGGTCCCCCGGCCGTGCCCGGCCGTGGGGGCGGCGACTCCTCCGCCTCAGGGGTCGCCCGGTTCGGTGCGCGCAGGATCGTGAAGGTCGCCGTGCGAGCCTTCCCGCGTGCTTGAAGCGGACGAAGCGGCTCGGCCACGACGCCGTCGAACTCACCGCCCCCGCCGATCACTTCACCGCCCATCGCCCGGTGGGTGGGTCCGCCTGCCCGAGGTGCCGGCCGGCTACGGCCGTACGGCCGGGGCCCTGCGCCTCTCCTCCTGTGGCTCGCGGCGACGATCAGCCCGTGCGGTCTCCATCGCGGCCTCCGCCTACGCCCCGGTACCGTCCGGCCACCGGTTGCCCGACCTCTGCGGACGAGCCGGGTGGGAGGGACGAGCCGGCGTCCTGCCTCCCGGTCTCCGCCGGGATCGCGTGACTTCACGCGGGCGCTATGCGCTCCAGTACCTTCGCGGCGGCGGCGATGTCGCAGCCGTCCAGACGCGAGAACACATGGCGGCGCACGCTCGCGAGGTTGGTGGGCCAGGCCCGCTTCAGCTGTGTCCATCCCGCGCTGGTGAGGACGGCGAGCCAGGACCGCCCGTCGTCCGGCGACCTCTCACGGATGACCAGCGACTGCGACTCCAGCCGGTTGACCACTCGGGTCATGCCGCTCAGCGACAGCCCGCACATGCCGGCGAGCTCGCTCATGCGCATCTGGTGGTCCGGCGCCTCGGAGAGATGCACGAGGACCATGTACTCGGTACCCGAGATCGGCTGCTCCTCCAGCATGTCCGCGTCGACGACCCGGGGCAGGAACGTGATCACTCTGCCCAGAGCCCGTAGGAAGGCCTCCTCGTCCGGGTTCAAGGGCTGCGGGGGTGTCGCGTCTGCCATGGCCACAGTGTAGAGGGCCCGCGATGACCGTCTCCGCGGTCGGTGACCCCCGCTCCGTCCGCCGTCGACGCGCAGGATCCCGCCGGTGACGAAGGGGGTGCCGGCCCGATGGAGAACCCTGTCGGCGGAGAGGAACGGCGCCGGCCGGTGGAGGCCCACCGCAAGCCCGGCCACGCGTCGCTCCCTGCGGGATGCGGGAGACAGGTGGCCGCCGAATCCGCCGCGGGCCGGTGGAACGCCGTACACGTCGGGCCGGGCGCACGATCCCCCCCCGGTCGCGCCGCCGCTCCGGTCCGCGACTGCGGCGGTACGCGAGAAGTACGGGGAGACCGTGAACCGATCGCCCCGGCGGCTACGTGTATCTCCTGACAGACTCCCGCCACCCACCCCCTTGTGGCGGGACGGGGCGGCCGCCCCACGTGGTGCGCACTACGGGCGGCCGCCCTTCAGCGCGTCAGGATGCCGTGCAGGAGCAGATCGATCAGGGCCGGTGCCAGGCCGGGCTGTTGTTCGGTGTCGGCCATGACGCTGATGCCGCCGAGGGCCATGAGGACGTCCTGCGCCTCGACCTGTGACCGGGTGACGTTCTGGCCCGCCCCGGCGGCGAGGAGGTGACGGACCGCCTCGGTGAGGTGGGCGCGGGTGGTCAGCCGCTCGCCCTCGTCGGTCAGCACCACTCGGAGTACGTCGGCCATGCCGTGCTTGGCCGCCATGAAGCCGATGAAGCGTTCCATCCAGGCCCGGAGCGCCTCCGCCGGGGGCAAGGAAGCGGTGAGTTCGGGTGCCGCCGCGCACAGCCCCTGTACTTCGTGCCGGTACGTCGCCTCGATCAGCAGTTCCTTGGACGGGAACCGGCGGTAGAGCGTGCCGACACCCACGCCGGCCGCGCGGGCGATGTCCTTGACCGAGGCACCCGTGCCTTCCCGCGCGAACGCCTCCGCCGCGGCGCTGAGCAGCCGGTCCTCGTTCCGCCGCGCATCGGCGCGCAGCGGCCTGTCCTGCCGTCCGGTCCCGTCCGTGCCCTTGCCGGTCAACCTGCTTCCTTCCCTCGGTCTTGCAAGCGGAACCAGTTCCGCTTAATGTGCATCCGGAACCGGTTCCGGTTACGAGGCTACCGTGCTCTCGCACGGGAGGCGAGGGGCGCGGGGCGCCGCCGGACCACGGCGGACACCCGGCTCGCTGCCCGTCTCCCGCGTCGCCGGCATCCGAGGGCGGCCTGCCCGACCACCCCTATGAGGAGGAAGACACATGACCGCGCGACTGCAGAACACGGTGGCCCTGGTGACCGGTGCGAGCAGCGGTATCGGCGAGGCGACCGCGCGCGTGCTCGCCGCGGAAGGCGCGGCCGTCGCCGTGCTGGGACGGCGGCGGGCACGGCTTGAGGCGCTCGCGGACGCACTGCGGGCCGAGGGTGGTACGGCCTTGGTCGTGGAGGCCGACATCACCGACAGGCAGCAGGCCGCCAGCGCGCTGGAAAGCGTGGTGGCCGAGCTCGGCCGCCTGGACACGGTCGTCAACAACGCCGGTTTCATGGGCGTCGGGCAGGCCGTGGACTCTCCGCTGGAGGAGTGGGAGCACATGCTGGAGGTGAACGTGCGGGGTCTGCTGTACGTCACCCATGCCGCGCTGCCGCATCTCCTGCGCGCGGCGGAGGACTCGCCGCGGGGGGTTGCGGATCTGGTCAACATCAGCTCCACCGCGGGACGGGTCGCCCGCCCCGGAACGGCCGTCTACAACCTGACGAAGTTCGGGGTCAACGGCTTCACCGAGGCGCTGCGGCAGGAGCTCAGCCAGAAGCGCGTGCGGGTGAGCGTGGTGGAGCCCGGCACCGTGGACACCGAACTGAGCACGCACCTGCGCGACGGCGTACGGCAGGCCGTCGAGCGCCAGATCGCGGGCATGGAGCCGCTGCGGCCCGAGGACATCGCGGACGCCGTGTCCTACATCGTCACCCGGGACCGACGGGTCGCCGTCAACGAGATCCTCGTCCGCGCCGGCGAACAGACCTGGTAGCCGCCGGCCCGCGGACGCGCCGCACGACGCACACCGCGGCCGGCGACCCCTGTCCGACGGACCCGTGCCCGGTCCGGCGGGCTCAGCTCCCCAGAGACGACAGCGCGGCGGCGACCCGCTCGGAAACCTCCGGCGGCGTCGAGGCGTGCGGGGAGAAACGGAGTGAGTCGGTGCGCACCGTCGGAGTGACACCCTCGGCGTGCAGCGCCTTCGCCACGAGGGACGGTTCGTGTCCCGGCATGGTGAAGGAGAGGATGCCCGCTCGCCGCGCCGGGTCGGCGGGGGAGAGGACGCGGCCCCCGTACCGCTGGACCGTGTCGGAGAGTTCGGCGATCCGCGCGGCGATCGCGCCCTCGATCGCCGCTACGGTGTGCCGCTCCACGACGGCGAGCGCGGACGCGAACGCGGCGGCCGTCACCGGGCTGAGATGGGTGATCGACCAACGGCGCGCGTCCGGGGCCGGTGGGTGTGCCGTTCCGTCGAAGAGGCCGGCGTCCTCGACCCCCGTCCAGCCGGTGAGGACGGGGTCGAGGCGTTCCAGCGCCCGGTCGGACAGCGTGGCGAAGCCGGTGCCCCATCCCGCGCGCAGCCATTTCTGGCCGCCCGTCACCAGTACGTCGGCCGTGTCCCAGGGCAGCGCGGTCACGCCGAATCCCTGGATGCCGTCCACGATCAGCAACCGGTCCGGTCCGATCGCCTCGCGCAGCGCCGCGAGGTCGGTGCGGAAACCGGTACGGAAGTCCACGGCGCTCACGGACAGGGCGACCACGTCATCGGTCAGCGCGGTACGGACCAGGTCGGGGGTGACACCGGCGCCGGGCGCCGGGTCGAGCCAGCGGGGTGTGGCCCGGCCCAACTGCGCGGCGCGGTGCCAGGGATAGTGGTTGGCGGGGAAGTCGGTCCGCGGCGCGAGGACCACGCCTTCCCGGATGCCGAGGGCCGCGTGGAACAGACCGGTGGACGTGTTCGGGAGCAGCACGGTGTGCCGGACGTCGGTGCCCGCCAGGCGGGCGGCCGTGTCCCGGGCGGCCTCTTCCGCGCGCATCAGGGCGTCCACGGTGGTGTGGTCCGCGGTGGCGGATTCCGCCACGGCTCGCGCGCCGGCGGCCACCGCGTCCCGGGACGGCGGTCCGAAACGTGCGAAGTCCAGGTACCCGGCGGGCGTGTCGAAGTGGGCGGCGTACGACGTGAGCACGGGGCTCGTCCTTCCGGGCCGATGCGGTGGGGTGGGGTGGCGCGGTGGGTGAGGACCGTACGCGTGCCGTGGACCGCCTCCTCGCCGCCCACCACCACGCGGGTCGCCACCCGCCCCGCACCGTACGCGGTTCACGGCGCGCGGTCCTCCCCGGGGTGCCGGTCGGCATGGGCATCTCCGTCATTCCGCCCGGCGACCCGCCCCGCGCATCAGCCACGCGAGGGACGCGCCGAGTTGTGCCGCGGACTCGCCTGGGCGGCCCGACCCCTTCAGTGGCGAGTGAAACGGGCGCGGCCGCCGTACCAGCGGGCCCCTGGAGGTGGTTCGCCGGACCGGCCGTCGCCGGGAACGCCCCCTCACGGTCGCGGCCCGGAGCCGGCACGGTGCTCCCCGGCTGCCCGCGTTCATGCGACGTCAGACACACGACGCGTCGCGCGAGCCGTAACCACTCCGCGCGCCCCGGCCTCGGTTCGCGCGACGGTCGTTCCGCCGCCGCTCGGGCACATGCCGCGGCAGCGCGCGGTTGCTCACCGCCTGCCGGAGTGCCCTCGCGCGGCCACGGAGGGAGACTGGAGACACCGTGGCACAGGGCCGCCGCGCCGGGGCACACGTGTGCCGGGTCCGGGTGTGCGCTGTGGCCCCGGCCGGGGAGCGGGACGGGTCATTGCGGCGGGACGCGCGGCAGTCGCGCGGCGAGCACGCGGACCGGCGGATTCCCCGCCTCTCCGCACCGCGGGCGCCCGCGGAAGTCCGGCCACCACGGATCGGTGGCCTACTCGGCGCAGGAGGAGCGCTATGTCGAGACAGACGAACATCGCCGCCCAGACCGCCTTCGCGGAGGCCGTCATCTCCGGAGACCTCGACGCCCTGGACAGGGTCGTGGCGCCCGGTTCGATCGATCACGACCCCGCCCCCGGCCAGGGGCCCGGGCCGGCCGGGTACAAGGCGATGTTCGGCGAACTCCGCGCCGCCTTCCCGGACCTCAACGTGGCGGTGGAACACCTCGTGGCCACCGACGACGAGCTGGCCTTCGCCTACACCATCAGCGGCACACACCTCGGACCACTGATGGGGCACCCGCCCACCGGCAGGAAGGTGAGCTACCGGGGCATGCAGATCAGCCGCTTCGACAGTGACGGCAGGCTCGTCGAACGCTGGGGCAGCAGTGACGAGCTCGGCATGCTGCGGCAACTGGGTCTCACCGGGGACGGGTGACGCCGCGGATGCCCAGGCCGCGCCGGCAGGTGTCCGGGCCCGGTTGCGGCAAGGGCCCGGGGATCAGGCACGGCCGCTCAGGGCGAAGACCGTCACGTTGCTCGCCGCCGTCTAGGTAACCGACTCGGCCGTCCGCCGCGGATCGACGCGCAGGGCCACGTGCCGGATCCGCACGGCCCGCCCGTCCGCCGTCCCGTTGACGTGGTACCGGGCCGTCAGCGCGGTGTCCTCACCGAAGTGGACTGTCGTACCGGCCCAGTCCGTGACGGTGCCGTCGGTGGGGCGGAGGGTGACGTCGGCCTCCCGTCACCCTGCGGTGGGCGGGGTCGTTGTGGATCTCCGCGTCCTCGCTGCCGTTGACCGATGAGAGGACGGGACGGCGCCGACGAAGGGCATGATCGGGATGTCGCCCGCGGCTCCCGGGTGGCAGCCCGCGCCGTTGACGTGGGTGAGGCCGAAGCCCCGGACGCGCGGTGTGTCGTACGCGTAGCCGTTGGCGCCGGCGGCGTCCGTCCGGTCACCAGCGATGTTCGTCGGGCTCCAGGAGATCATGCCGAACGGCCGGACCGCCCCGGGGTGGGTGTCGTCGCCGCCCCCGGAGGAGCCGATCACCGGGACCTCCCTGCGCCGGGACCGGGACGGCACGGCGGGCGCCGCTTGCCCTCCGTCTAATGCGAGCATATGCTCCTAATTCACGTCGGGGTCATCACACCCCCTCCCTCGGCCTTCCCGCGGCACCCGCTGGAGCTCCGCCGGACGGCCGCGCCCCCGATTCCGCGCGGCGACGCGCATGCGATCTCACCCACCCCCGAAGAAGGAGACCGAACCCATGACTCATCACCACGCGCTGATCGCAGGAGCGGGCGGCGTAGCCCGCCTTGTCGTCGAGAGGCTGCGCGCGCACGACGTGGCCGTACGCGTCCTGGTCCGCCGGGACGACGACCGGGCCGCGCGGCTCCGTGCCCTCGGGGCCGAGGTCGTCCTCGGTGACCTCACGCGCCCCGAGACCGTCGCCACCGCCCTGGAAGGCGCCCGGAGCATGTACTTCGCCATGCCCGTCTCACCGGACCACCTCCTCGCGGCGACCGTCGTGGCGAGCGTCGCCCGGGAGCACGGCACGCTGGAGGCCCTGGTCGACCTGTCGCAGATGACCGTGTCGCAGATGACCGCCACGAGTACGGCCGAGTCCCACCAGCAGCGGCTGCACTGGCTGGCGGAGCAGGTGTTCGACTGGTCGGGCCTGCCGGTGGTGCACATCCGTCCGACCTCGTTCCTGGACAATCCGCTGTTCACCGCGCTCCCGGCACGGACGATCCCGGCGCGGGGCACCATCGAACTGCCCTTCGGCACGGGGCGCACCTCTCCGGTCGCCGTGGACGACGTCGCCAGGGTGATCGCGACCGTGCTGCGCGAGCCCGCCCCGCACGTGGGGCACGTCTACGAACTCACCGGCCCGCGCACGCTCGACATGACGGAGATGGCCGAGACCTTCGCGAAGGCGCTGGGCCGGCCGGTCTCGTACGTGGACGTGCCGCTGGAACAGTGGCGCGCGGAGATGCTCTCCACGATCGGCCTGCCGCCACACATCGAACAGCACATCCTCACCATGTGCCGCCTGCACCAGGAGAACCGCTACGACCGGGCGTCCGACCACGTCGAGCGTCTGACCGGCACCCCCGCCCGGACGGTCGAGGAGTTCGTGGCGGCTCGCAAGAACCTCTACCTGGGCTGACCTGCCGAGCCCTGCCCCTCGCGCCGGACCCGTGCCCTTCCTGTGTCCCGCACTCCGCCATGTGTCCCGCACCCGCGCGCGACACGCACAACGAAAGCGATCAAGGAAATGACCATGAAACTCGAGCTTCTCGTCCTGCCCGTCTCGGACGTCGACCGCGCCAGGGCCTTCTACGAGCAGGCGGGGTTCCGGCTCGACCTCGCCAAGGACGTCACCGACGGCTACCGGGTCGTGCACCTGACGCCGCCCGGCTCCGAGGCGTCGATCATCTTCGGTACGGGCCTCACCACGGCCGAGCCGGGTTCGGCCCAGGGCCTGTACCTCGTCGTCGCGGACGTCGAAGAGGCCCGCGAGACGCTCCTGGGCCGCGGGATCGAGGTGAGCGAGGTGTTCCACGACGGCAAGGGCCTGTTCTTCCACGGGCACGATGCCGGCGACGTCGTGCACGACGGCCCGGGCCAGGAGCGGATCGCCGGCCCGCACCCCGAGCGTGCCAGCTACGGGTCCTACGCCACCTTCAGCGACCCCGACGGCAACGGCTGGGTCCTCCAGGAGATCACGCAGCGGTTCCCCGGCCGCTGACGGCCTGCCCCATGGGTCTGCTGCCGAGGAGGCGCGGTCTCGCCTGCCCGAGGGTTCATGCACCGACTATTCAATAGGTAATGTATGACCTCAATTCGCGGGATGCCTTCGCCGGCGTCCGTCCGCAGCCCACCTTCACAGGGAAGGCAAGACCACATGGCGATGCACGCCTACGACCTCGGTCACGCGCTCTTCAAGGTCCTGGAGACCGGTGATCCGGCACTGGCCGCCGAAGTCGTCCACGACGAGTTCCACAACCGTGAGGCGGCGGTGTCTCCTCCGGCCTGCCGGATCCAGGGTCCGGCGGGCGTGCTCGCCTCCAGCGCGTGGATGCGGTACGCGTTCGGCGATCTCCGGCTGCCCGTGACCGACGTCGTCACCAACGACTCCCAGGCGTGGGTTCGGCTGCGCATGCAGGGCCGGCACACCGGTGCCTTCGTCCTCTTCGGGGACCAGGGGGTCGACCAGGTCGTGCCGCCCACCGGCCGGGAGATCGACTTCGAGCAGATCCACGTGCTGGACCTGCGCGACGGCAAGGTCGTCCGGCACGAAGCCGTGCGCGACGACCTCACCATGCTCGGTCAGCTGGGCGTCTTTCCTCCCGGCCCGGCCGCCGGGCTGCGCATGCTGTCCTGGCGGGTGACCGGCCGGGCCGCACAAGCCGCCTCCGAGGTCACGGCGCGAGCGGCCGAGGCCGCCGCGGCACTGCCGCGCGACACCACGGTCTGAACGAAGTGCCCCCCCGCGCCCGGTGCACCGCACCTGGCGGAGGGGGCCGGCACGTGTGCCGTGAGGCGGCGTCGGCTGCCATGGCTCCGCCATGGCGCCTCCGCCCTACTCGGAGGGCTGGTCTTCCGGTGCGGACGCCCGGCAGAGCAGGGTCGCGACGGCCGTGTGCAGCAGAAAGGCCTCGGCCCGCTCCCAGGACCAGCCGTTCTCCCGCACCAGCGTGCGCCAGCCGGTCGGGCCGAACCAGAACCAGAGGAGATCCGCCGTCTCCTCCTCGGGGCGGTCGGGTGCCGGTGTCAGGGTGTGCAGGTGGCGAGCCGCTGTCCGAAGGGCCTCACGGTAGGCCGAGGTCGCCCGTTCCCACAGAGCCTCGCCGTTCTCGTGGACGGGCAGAGCCGCCCGGATCGCTTCGTGGATCTGGAACTGTCCTTCGTTGCCGATCCGTGTGCCCCGCGCCAGCGCCTCCAGGACGGCTTCCGGTGTGCGCAGAGCGAGCACGCGCCGCATGGCCTTCTCGTAGTCCGACGCGACCACGCCCTGGTCGACGATCTCGTCCAGGATGTCGCCCTTGCTGCCCACGCTGGCGAAGACGGTCTTGGCCGAGACTCCGCTCGCCGTGGCGATGTCCGCCACGGTGACCCTGCCGTAACCGCGTGCGGCGAACAGGTCGGTGGCGCACCGCAGAATCTCCGCGCGCGTGCGTGCGGCTGCCTGCTGGCGCAGGGGAGAGACGTACGGGCGTTTGGCAGGCATGCGGTCATGGTAACGGCGCTGATCCGCCCGGCTCTATTGATTAGGTGCCATAACACCCCGAAATATGCGGAACGGGCCGCCGATCACGCTCGTGATCAGCGGCCCGTCGATGTGCCCAGGGGTCCCGCGATGGGTGACCGCCGGGCCGGGCGTCAGTGGCCGGCGCTCTGGCCGCCGTCGACGTGCAGGACCTCGCCGGTGACGAACGGCGCACCCTCCAGGTAGAGGACCGCGTCGACGATGTCGCCGATCTCGCCCATCCGTCCGACCGGGTGCAGGGCGGCGAGCGTCTCGAAGTACTCCTCGGAGTGCATCGGGGTCTTGATGACCCCCAGGGAGACGGCGTTGCTGCGGATGCCCCGGGTCGCGTACTCGATGGCCAGAGCCTTGGTGGCGGACTGGAGGCCGCCCTTGGTCAGGGAGGCCAGTGCCGAGGGCACCGCGGAGAGGGCGTGGTCGACCAGGCTGGTGGTGATCTGGACGACGTGGCCGCCGCCCTGACGGAGCATCTGCTCGACGGCGAGCTGGGTGATCCGGAAGAACCCGCTCAGGTTGACGCCCGTGACGGCGTCGTAGTCCTCCTGGGTGTACTCGGTGAACGGCTTGGCGACGAAGATGCCGGCGTTGTTGACCAGGGTGTCGATGCGGCCGAACCGCTCGATCGCGGCGGCGGCGACGCGCTCGGCCGTGGCGGGGTCGGCGATGTCACCCTGAAGGGTGACGACGTCCGGGTCGTCCGAGGCGGCGATCGTCCGCGAGGTGGCGACGACGGCGTAACCGAGCTTGCGGTACGCCTCGACCAGGCCCGCGCCGATGCCCTGGGAAGCACCGGTGATGACGGCGACCTTCTTGCCGGAGTTGCTCATGACTGCCTTCTTCGTTTTCGGGGTGTGACGGTGGTGGTGCCGACCGGTCCTCGTCGGGCGGTCACGTCGGACAACCAGACGACCAGTCGGCTAATTCCACCCCGTTCCGCACGGCAGTCGCCGTTCCACCCCCTCTGACCTGCGGTGGGAGCCTGCGCCTACCAGCTGGGAGCCAACACGTCGCGGAGGTGCCCCGGGACTGTCCCGGTCACCGCTCCGTAGCATGGGCCTCATGGAGTTGCGTCAGTTGCGGTACTTCGTAGCGGTGGCCGAGGACCTCAACTTCGGGCGTGCCGCGGACCGGCTGCTGATAGCCGGTCCGTCGCTGTCCCAGCAGATCAAGGCGTTGGAACGGGACCTCGGCGTGCGGCTGTTCGACCGTGACCGCCGCTCGGTCGCCCTCACGGCCGCCGGTGCGGCGCTCCTTCCGCAGGCGCGCGACCTGCTGGAGCGCGCGGAGGACCTCCGGAGCCGCGCCGCCAGGATCGCCGGCTCGGAATCCGTCCGGATCGGCTACGTCAACTGGCTGCCACCCGACCTGACGGCCCGGACCTCGGCCGTGGCCCGGGTGCACGTCGACGCGTGGATCGCGCCCTCGCACACCCAGGCGGCGCGGGTCGCGGACGGCAGTCTCGACCTCGCGGTGTGCTGGGTCCGCCGGCAGGACCTGGACGAACGCGGCCTCAACGCCCGGCTCATCGGAGCGGACCGCCTGTACGCGGTCTCCGCGGGCCGCCGGCCGGACGACGTCCGCGCCCAGGACCTCCTCGTCCTCACGGACACCGACGTCACGACATGGTTGTCCTGGAACGTCTACGCCGAGCGGCTGGCCCGCGACACCGGCGCCCGTGCGGTGCGCGTATCCGACGGGGGGATCACCGGTCCGGGCTTCTTCGACCACGTACGGCGTGCGCGCCGCCCGGTTCTCAACTGCCCCAAGGCGCAAGGGACATCGCTGCCGCCCGATCTGGTGGCGCGCCCCGTGTCCGGGCCGAAGGTCTACTGGACGTGGTCCCTGGTGTGGCGCCGCGACGAGAAACGCGCGGCCGTGCTCAGCACCGTGGACGCCCTCACGGAGGGAGTCGGCGACTGCGGCCTGGACGACCCGGACGCATGGCTCCCCGACGACGATCCGCACCGCCGCTGACCGGTTCCCGGCAGCCGGCAGGACGCCCCGGAGCCGTCGTCGCGAGGTGAGCGGCACCTTGGTGTGAGCGGCGCACGGCCAGGCCGTGCAAGTGCTGACGTTTGACGGAAGTAGACCGGTCGTCTAGCTTAGGTGACCGGTCGACTCAACAGGTCGACACAGTCCCACGAAACGGAGAACTCCCGTGTCCGCTCCCATCAAGCTCGCCATCGTCTTCTACTCGTCCACCGGCACGATCACCGAGATCGCCAAGGAGCTGCACGACGCCGGCGTGAAGGCGGGTGCCGAGGTGCGCCTGCTGAAGGTGGCCGAGCTGGCCCCGCGGGCCGCCATCGACTCCAACCCGGCCTGGGCCGCCAACCACGCGGCCATCGCCAACATCCCCGAGGCCACCACGGCGGACATCGAGTGGGCCGACGCCGTCATCTTCGGCACCCCGACCCGCTTCGGCAACGTCTCCTCGCAGCTGAAGCAGTTCATCGACACCCTCGGCGGCCTCTGGGCCGAGGGCAAGCTCGCGGACAAGGTGTACAGCGGCTTCGTCTCCACCGCCACGGACCACGCCGGCCAGGAGTCCACCCTGCTCGCGCTCTACAACTCCGTCCACCACTTCGGCGGCATCATCGTCGCACCGGGCTTCACCGACCCGCAGAAGTTCGTCGACGGCAACCCCTACGGCACCTCCCACGCCGACGGCCAGGGCACCAAGCCCGTCGGCGAGACCACCCGCCTCGCCGCCGCCATCCAGGCCGAACGCGTCGTGAAGATCGCCGCCGCCCTGCGGACCGCCGCCTGAGCGGAGCGCCGGACACGCCTGCCAGATTTGTACCAAGAGAGGAGAACGACGATGAGGGAATTCCTGGTCGTGCTCACCACGACCGTGCCCGAGGGCACCGACCCCGCCGAGGTCGACCGGCGGCGCGCGGCCGAAGCCGTCCGGGCCGGAGAGCTGGCCGCCGCCGGGCGCCTGTTCCGGCTGTGGCGCCCGGTCGGTGAGCTGCGCAGCATCGGTGTGTGGCGCGCGGACGACGAGGCCGATCTGCGGGAGGGGGTGCTCGGCACGCTGCCCCTGTGGCCGTGGATGACCGCCGAGATCACCGCCTTGCAGCCACATCCCAACGACCCGGGCCCCACTGGAGGAGAAGACCGATGAGCGGTACAGCAGCACACGAAGCGGTCCTGCGTGGTGTGGTGGACCAGTGGAAGAGCGCGGTCGACGCGCATGAGCCGGAGCGGGTCGCGGCGCTCTTCACGGAGGACGCCGTCTTCCAGGGGCTTCATCCCTACAGCGTGGGCCGTCCGGGGGTCGCCGCGTACTACGGCTCCCAGCCGATCGGGCTGACCGCCGAGTACCGGGTGCTGGAGACGCGGAGCCTCGCGGACGACGTCCTGTTCGGCTATCTCGACGTCGACTTCGGTTTCACCGACCGCCCGGCCATCCACGTCACCCTCGGCCTCGTGCTCAAGCGCGTCTCCGACCGCTGGTACATCGCCCACTACCAGGTGACGAAGCTCGACTGACGTGCTTCCCGCGTCGCGATGCCCCTCCTCCGCCGCCCTGTAGGCTCCCGTGATCGGCAGGCGCACCCTCGACGCATCGCCACCGAACCGCACGTGTGCCCCGGGGGCTGAGGCGGAGGACCCTACCCGAACGTCACCAGTTTGACAGGTGACGAATTGTGCGTCATAGTATCGGTGTAACTCCTCCGGTCGCTGGGGGAGGGGAAGGGTGAGAACTGATGACCGACATCGAGGAAAGGGCGCTGCTGGCCGGCGGCTGCTTCTGGGGCATGCAGGAACTGATCCGCAAACTCCCCGGCGTGACCCGTACCCGGGTCGGTTACAGCGGCGACGACAGCCTGGCCCACCCCACGTACCGCAACCACGGGAACCACGCCGAGTCGATCGAGATCACCTTCGACCCGACCGTCACCGACTACCGCACGATCCTGGAGTACTTCTTCCAGATCCACGACCCGACCACGAAGAACCGGCAGGGCAACGACATCGGGGCCAGTTACCGTTCCGCCATCTTCTACCTCGACGAGGAGCAGCGGCGCGTCGCGCTCGACACCATCGCGGACGTGGAGGCGTCGGGGCTGTGGCCGGGGTCGGTGGTGACCGAGGTCGTCCCGGCCGGTCCGTTCTGGGAGGCCGAGCCGGAGCACCAGGACTACCTCCAGCGCTACCCGGACGGCTACACCTGCCACTTCCCGCGCCCGAACTGGCGGCTGCCGAAGCGCGCGGAAGTCTGAACCCCACGGGGCGGCGAGGCCGCCCTCCCTGCGGTACGGCCGCGGGACGAGCCTCACCGGCTCGTCCCGCGGCCGTTCTCGCGTTCGTCGCGCGGACACGCAGAAGGGGAGCGGCTCCGGCCTGTCATGTGCCGCGCGTCCAGCCGCCCGCGCCACGTCGGGCGGCTGGGAAACGGCGTGGGCGGCGGGAAGGCGTTCAGCAGGGTTCCGCGTTCCCCCGGTGCCGGTGGGTCTCCAGCAGCCTGAGCCAGACCTCGCTGATCGTCGGGAAGGCCGGCACGGCGTGCCAGAGCCTGTCGACGGTCACCTCGGCCGTCACCGCGACGGTCGCCGAGTACAGCAGTTCCCCGACGCCGGGGCCGACGAAGGTGACTCCCAGGACGACGCCGGTGTCCTCGTCGAGCAGCATGCGGGCCGTACCCCGGTAGCCCTCCGCGTACTGACGCGCACCCGCGACCAGCCCGATGTCGTAGTCCACGACCTCGACCCGGCGTCCGGTGCGTGCGGCCTCGCGTGTCGTGAGGCCCACGGACGCGACCTCCGGGTCCGTGAAGACGACTTGGGGTACGGCCACGAGGTCGGCGGTGGTCGTGTGAGCGCCCCACTTGGTCTCGTCGAGGGTCTCGCCCCGCGCGCGTGCGCCGATGACGGCGCCCGCGATCCGGGCCTGGTACTTGCCCTGGTGGGTCATCAGCGCCCGGTGGTTGACGTCACCCACGGCGTAGAGCCAGCCGTCGGGGACGGCGGTCACCCGGCAGGTGTCGTCCACCCGCAGCCAGTCGCCGGGCGTCAGCCCTATGGTCTCCAGACCGAGCTTGCCCGTCTGCGGGGTCCGGCCGATGGCGAACAGGATCTCGTCCGCGGTCATCTCGGTCCCGTCCTTGAGCTCGACCCTGACCTCGCCGGCCGCGGGCTCCTGGCGCGTCACGGAGATCACCGAGGTTCCCAGACGAACGTCGACCCCCGCCTCGCGCAGGCCCTCCGCGACGAGCTCACCGGCGAACGGTTCCATCCGGGGAAGCAGCCCGGCCTCGCTGCGGACCAGCATGGTCACCTGGGAACCGAGGGCCTGCCAGGCGGTGGCCATCTCCACGGCCACGACACCTCCGCCGACCACCACGAGCCGCCCGGGTACCTCGGAGGAACTGGTCGCCTCACGGCTGGTCCACGGACGTACCGAGTCGAGTCCGGGCAGGTCGGGAAGGGCCGCGCCGGTGCCCGTGGCGACGACGACGGCGTGCCGGGCGGTGAGGCCGACCGTGTCGCCCTCGGGTGTCTCCACCGCCACCTGCTTCTCGCCGGTGAGCCGGCCGTGACCGCGGATCAGGTCCACGCTGACCGAGTCCAGCCAGTCGACCTGGTCGTCGTCCTTCCAGTGCTCGGCCATCGTGTCGCGGTGCGCGAGCACCGCCGGCACGTCCAACGGCCCGTCCGCCGCCTGGCGGAACCCGGGGACCCGGCGGGCATCGGCCCGCGCCATCACCGGCCGCAGCAGCGCCTTGCTGGGTTCGCAGGCCCAGAAGGAGCACTCGCCTCCGAGCAGTTCGTGCTCGATGACGACTGTGCCGAGCCCGGCGGCCCGGGTGCGGTCGGCCACGTTCTCACCGGCCGGGCCGGCTCCGATGACGATGACGTCGTAAGCGCGGGAGACATCGTTCATCACTGCTCCTGAGGCTCGGTCGTGCCTCGTCGGCCGGAGCCGCTCGCTGCCGTTCGGAGCGGGCTGAGCGTTCCACTGGGATGCGCCTGCGCGCGAAGGAGGTGGCCATCCCGGCCATGCGATGTCTCCTCGCCGGGCTGTCGCACGAGACACGGAGGAATGGACGATTCACACCCTATGCCCTGGTCTGTACGAGCGCACCGTGTCACCGTGACGGCGCGGGGCCCTGCGCGCAGCGCCCGGTGCGCCGTCTGCCGGACCGGCGCGAGCGTGTCCGGCGTACGACGGCGGCCCCCGGTCACCGGGACCGGGGGCCGCCGACGTGCCTGGACCTCCGGTCCCGTCGTGCCGTCAGGACGCGGCCGCGACCGGCCGGGCGTTCAGCAGCGCCAGGCAGTTGGCCCAGAGTCCGCCGAGCGTCGAGGTGGTGTTGTAGAGCTTGGCGAACATCACCTGGCCTTCGAGCTGCGCCACGATCGACCGGGCGGCGTCTCCCGCGTCGCCGACGGTGACCTCCCCACGCTCCTGGGCTTCGGTGACGACCTTCTCGACCATCTCCACCTGGGCGTCGAAGATGTGCTGCAGGCGTTCGCGGATGGGCTCCGTCTGGTTGCTCAGCTCCAGGGTGAGGTTGCCGAACATGCACCCGGAGACGGTCCCGCAGCTCTGCTGACCGGCGAGGAGACCGGCCTCGGTCTCCTCGAACAGCCGGCGCAGCCGCGACAGCGGTTCGCCGTCGCCCTGCAGAACCCGGGTCCAGTCCCCGCGCTGGGTCTCCCAGTGTTCGTCGAGGACGGCCAGGGCGAGAGCCTCCTTGGACTCGAAGAAGTAGTAGAAGCTGCCCTTCGGTACTCCAGCGGCCTTGCAGATCTCGGCCACGCCCAGCGCCGAGTAGCCACGCAGCTCGATGAGTGACTGCGCAGCGTCGAGGATCTTTTTCCTGGCGTCACTTGTCCGTCCCATGACGCCATTATACGACCGATCGACTATTGAGGGGAGGCCCATCCCGCCGGGTAAAGGCGTGCCGCCCGTTCCCGGTGTCAACGGGTGACCCGCCTGCTGCCGGTCCGTTCGGGCACACGGCTCCCGTGCTCGTCAGCGGCTGCGTTCCAGGCTGTCGAGCGGTGTGCCGGCCGCCCAGCGGCGCAACCGGCGGCCGTCCACGAGACGGACGTCGGTCTGCCGGGATGCCCAGCGCGTCTCGGCCTGGCTGAAGGCGCCGCGGTGGACGACGAGCCGGCCGGGCCGCTCCGCGCCGGGCCGGTTCATCGTCCAGATCGCAAGAGAATCTA
>NZ_JBEYXM010000015.1:0-198170 GCF_040704595.1 Streptomyces sp. NPDC046870 | reverse complement strand
TCATCCGTGAAGATCCGCTCCTACCTGCGCCGACGCGGGATCAAGGCGGTGATCCCGGAGCGGATCGACCAGATCAACGGCCGCCTCCGCCGCGGAGAAAGCCTGTGCCGGCTGGACCGGGCCGCCTACCGGCGCCGCAACGTCGTCGAGCGTTGCTTCAACCGGCTCAAGCATCACAAGGCCCTGGCCACCCGCTACGACAAACGCGCCCGCCATTACCAAGCCCTGGTCACCCTCGCCTGCCTACAACTCTGGCTGCCCTGACATTGCGGACACGACCTAGGGCCTCTCGTTCGGATCACGCCGGGCTCGCGGGGTCTGGCACCGCCCGCGCGGCGCGCACGTCACGGCACGCGGGACTCTCCGATGAGGCCGGATGCGCGCCGCTCGTGCTTCCGCGCGCCCCTACTGGCCCGAGCACGAAGCTGCGACCATCGCCCTGCGCGGCTCACGGCCGCGGCCACGGACACGGCGACGGGGGACGCATGACGCGGCGATGGCTGGTGACGGGGTGCTCTTCAGGGCTCGGGCTGGCGCTGGCAGGCGCCGCCGCCCAGGCCGGCGACCTGGTGATCGCCACCGCCCGCAGGCCCGCCACCATGAACGACCTGGCTGACCGGTACCCGGACCGGGTGTCGGCGGTGGCTTTGGACGTGTGCGACGCCGAGCAGTGCGAAGCGGTGGTCGCCCATGCGGTCGATCGCTTCGGCGGCGTCGACGTGCTGGTGAACAACGCCGGGGCAGGGCTGTTCGGCGCGGTCGAAGAGGTGTCCGACGACGAACTGCGCGCGCAACTGGAGGTGTTGACTGTCGCGCCGTGGCGGCTCACCCGCCTGGTGCTTCCCCTGATGCGCCGTCAGGGCTTCGGACACGTCGTCAACGTCTCCTCGATCGCCGGACGGATGGGGCTGCCGGGCCTGTCCGCCTATGTGACGGGCAAGTACGCACTGGAAGGGATGAGTCAGGCTCTGGCGGCGGAAGTCGCGCCCTTCGGCATCCGGGTGCACGCCGTCGAGCCCGGCGGCTTCGCCACCCGCTACGGCACCTCGCTGGCCGAGGCCGCCGGCCGCATCCAGGCGTACGCGCAGAGCACGGGAGACGTCGAGGCAGGCCTGCGAGGCATGGCCGGCAACCCCGGGCTGAGCCGGCCCGAAGTTTTCGCCCACCACGTCCTGCGCCTGGTGGCGTCGCCCACGGCACCGCTGCGCGTACCCATCGGCGCGGACGCCTACGACTTCCTGGAGGCGGCCGAGGCAGCGGGCCGCGCCGAGTTGGCGGCCGCGCACGCCTTTGTCCACGACCCCGCCGAGCGCCCGGGGGAAGACGCGGCACCCGTGACGCCCACCGTGTGACAACGGTGCCCGTGGTGAACCGCGCCCGCTGTCCTGCCCGCCGGACGAGAGTGTCCGTCCCTCACCCGGCGCCTGCGCCGCGAGCGCACGGCGGATGCCGAATTGGTCCATCTGGGCGCGTCGTTCGGGGGTGAGATTCTCGGCGCGGTGGTGGGTGCCGTCCAGGAGGAGCCACCGCTGCGCCGGGGACAGCCTGACCCACCCCGGCCGTTGCGCGGCCACCCACGCCCCGACGAGTTCACCGGCCACCTCGGGGTGCGCGCCCCCGGCCCGGGTGCGGGCGCCGGCGAGGGTGAAGCAGCGCTGCCCTGCCGCGTCCCGGCCGAGCGGGCACCATCCCGGCCGGAAACCGTCAGCGGCCGCTACCGCTGCGGCTGTGCCCGGAGCCCGTCGAGAATGAGCGCGAGCATGCGGGGCGACCGGTCCTCGGGGCCGGACGCGGCACGCCACAGTGCCCCGGTGAGCTGGAGGAAGTCGCCGGGGTCGGCGTCCGTGCGGATGCTTCCGTCCTTTTTGCCGGCGTCGAGCAGCTTGGTGATCGCGGCGATGACCGGCCCGTAGCTCTGCTCGCTGATCGCCTGGTGGGCGCCGGGGCTGAGCGCGTCGCCGAGGCCGTGCTTCCTGCGCATCGCTTCGACCAGGTCGGTCGTCCAGTGGCGGAGCGCTTCGAGGGGCGGCATCTCGGCGAGCAGCTCCGGCACGCTGCCGGTGATGCGCTCGACCTCGTCCTGGTAGACGGCGAGGGCGAGTGCCTCGCGGGTGGCGAAGTTGCGGTACAGGGTGCCCGGGCCGACCCCGGCGCGCTGGGCGATCTGGTTCATCGACGCGCTGCCGTCCTCCGCGAGCGCCTCGCGGGCGGCCCGGAGGATGCGCGCCCTGTTCTCGCGAGCGTCTGAACGGACCACGGGACCTCACCTTGCTAAGCGGAGAGTTCTCCACTACGTTATGCGGAGACCTCTCCGCTTACTTTAGAGGAGCATCATGCGGTACATCAAGCTCGGCACGACCGGCCTGGACGTGTCACCGATCGCGATCGGCGCGATGACCTACGGCGAACCCGACCGGGGCCACCCCGTCTGGTCGAAGGGCGAGGAGGAGGCGCGCCCGCTCATCAAGCACGCGCTGGAGGCGGGGATCAACTTCTTCGACACCGCGAACCTGTACTCGTACGGGTCCAGCGAGGAGATCCTCGGCCGCGCGCTCAAGGACTTCGCCGACCGCGACGAAGTGGTGATCGCCACGAAGCTGCGTCATCCGATGCGCCTGGGACCGAACGGACGGGGACTGTCGCGCAAGGCGGTCATGACCGAGGTCGACCATTCGCTGCGCCGCCTCGGCACCGACTACATCGACCTGTACCAGATCCACCGCAACGACCGCTCCACCCCGTGGGAGGAGACGCTGGAGGCACTCAGCGACCTCGTGAAGGCCGGCAAGGTCCGCTACCTCGGTGCCTCGTCCATGCACGCCTGGGAGTTCGCGAAGGCACTGCACCTGCAGAAGCAGCACGGCTGGGCCCGGTTCGTGTCGATGCAGAACCACTACAACCTCCTCGCGCGGGAGGAGGAGCGGGAGATGATCCCGTTGTGCCTGGACGAGGGCGTCGGCACCCTCGTCTGGTCTCCGCTGGCCCGCGGCCGCCTCGCCCGCGCGTGGGACGACGCCCGCTCGACGGTGCGCTCCGAGACGGACGGCGCGTACGCGGACCTGCTCTACTCGCCCGAGCAGGAGGCATCCAACCGTACGATCATCGACGCGGTCGGGCAGGTGGCGGACGCCCACGGCGTCAGCCGCGCGCAGGTCGCGCTCGCCTGGCTGCGACGCCAGCCGGTCGTCACCGCGCCGCTGGTCGGCGCCGGCTCGATCCGGCAGATCGACGAGGCCGTGGCCTCCCTCGACATCGAGCTCACCGACGACGAGGTGCGCGCCCTGGAAGCCCCGTACACGCCGCGGTACGACTGGCAGGGCGTCTCGGACGAGGCCGAACTGGAGGCCATCCGCAGGCGCGTCCCCGGCATGGCCCTCTCATGAAGCCCCTCGTGCGACTCAGGCGCGCCGGCAACGTCATGGCGATCATCGTCGGAGCCGGCGGAGCCCGCATCGGCCTCAGCACGCGCCGGTCGATCAGAAGCATGTCCTCGACCCACGAGCCACCAGCTGAGGAGACATACATGACACGCGTACTGGTCACCGGAGGAACCGGGTTCATCGGCAGTTGGTGCGTCCTCGCCCTGCTCGACGCCGGCCACACTGTTCGCACCACCGTCCGCGACCTACGGCGCGAACCGATGGTGCGCTCCTGGCTGCACGCCGCCGTGACCTTCGACGACGACCGTCTCACCGTCGTACGCGCCGACCTCGAACACCCCCACGGCTGGGAGGCCGCCGTCGACGACTGCGACTTCGTCCTCCACGTCGCCTCACCCACCTTGCGCCGCACCCCGGCGACCGGCGAGGAACTCATCGTCCCCGCCCGGGAAGGCGTCCTGCGGGTTCTGCGCGCCGCCCGTGATGCAGGCGTCCGCCGCACCGTCCTCACCAGCGCGTTCGGCGCCGTCGGTATCGGACACCCTCCACGCCCGACCCCGTTCACCGAGGAGGACTGGACCGACGTCGATGCAGACATCCCGCCCTACCAGCGCTCGAAAACCGTCGCCGAGCGCGCTGCCTGGCAGTTCGTCAAGGAAGAAGGTGGAGAAATGGAACTGGCCGCCGTACACCCCGTGGGCGTCCTCGGTCCCCTCCTCGGTCCCGACGACCCGCCTTCCCTGCGCCTGCTGCGCAGGATGCTCGAAGGAAGGATGCCCGCCTGTCCGCCCTTCGCCATGGGCTACGTCGACGTTCGCGATGTCGCCGACCTGCACCTGCGCGCGATGACCCATCCGGCAGCCTCCGGCGAACGCTTCCTCGCCGTGGCGGGGCGAAGCCTGCGCGTCGTCGACATCGCCCGCATACTGCGTGACCGCCTGGGCGAACGCGCCGAGAAGGCCCCGACCCGCGAGCTGCCCGTCTGGCTCACCCGCGCCCTGGCCACGGTGAACCCGGAACTGCGCCTGCTCAAGCACCAGCTCGGCCGTGACCTCGCCGCCACCGCCGCCAAGGCGGAGAAGCTCCTCGGCTGGACAGCACGCCCCATCGAGGACACGATCGCGGACACAGCCGAAAGCCTCCTCACCCACGGCCTTGGAACATGACCGGCCGTGCGTCGAAGCAGTCACCGGCGTCTCACTGGTTCGGCGTGAGCAGGAAGGTCAGGAGCGGTGCACCGGCGGCGATCCGTCCGACGAGCGGTCCGCAACGCGCCCGCTCGTCGGGCTGGTCCGCCAGGGTGAGTTGGTGCCGTGCTCCCGCGCGATGGCCGCCGGGCGCGCGGCGGTGATCGGCCCACCGTCGTCCGCGGACCGCATCCGCCGGTGTCCGCGGCGCCATCCGGTCCGCATCGCATCAGTGGTCACTGGGGACTTCACGTCACGGGGCCCGACCTCCGCGGTGCCGGGTCGTACGCGGCCTCGGCGGCTATGTCCCGGAGGCACCACGCCGCGGTGAGCAGTTCCCGGTGGGTGGTGTAGAGCGCGTTGACACCGAAGCGCAGGAGATCGGGGGCCCGCATGTCCGCGATCACGCCGCGGTCGGCGAGCGCTCGGGTCAGTGCGTGGGCGTGGGGGTGGCGCAGGGAGACCTGACTGCCGCGGCGGCCGGGGTCGGAGGGGGTGACGGAGGTGAAACCCAAGGGGGTGAGGAGTTCGTCGGCGCAGCGCAGGAGGAACCCGGTCAGGGACAGGCTCTTGGCGCGGACCTCGGCGAGGTCCACGCCGTCGTAAACGGTCAGGGCCGCCTCGAGCGCGAGCAGGGACAGGATCGGGGGAGTGCCGATACGGGCCCGGGCGATGCCGGGGGCGGGTGCGTAGTCCCGGCCCAGCCCGAAGGGGTCGGCGTGCCCGGTCCAGCCCGGCACCGGGGTGCGCAGGTCCCGGTGGTGACGGTGTGCCACATACAGGTAGGCCGGGGCGCCGGGGCCTCCGGAGAGGAACTTGTAGCCGCATCCGACGGCGAGATCGACACCGAGGGCGTCGAGCCGGACCGGCAGGGCCCCGGCCGCGTGGCACAGGTCCCACAGGACCAGCGCGCCGGCGCGGTGCGCGTCCCGCGTCACCTCCCGCATGTCGTACAGCTCCCCGGTGCGGAAGTCGACGGGCGAGTAGCTGACGACGGCCACCCGGTCCCCCTCCGTCGTGAGGAAGCGCGGCAGGTCGGCCGGCGGAACCCGCCGGACCTCCAGGCCGCGACGTTCGGCGACGGCGGCGGCCACATAGCGGTCCGTGGGGAAGTGGTCGGGGTCGGTGACCAACAGGGGGCGGTCCGGTCGGAGCGAGGCGGCAGCGTCCAGGGCGGTGTACAGCTGCACGCTGGTGGAGTCGCCCGCCACTGTCTGGCCCGGCGCGGCCCCGATGAGCGCGCCGATGGCGTCGCCCACCCGCAACGGCGCCTCCCACCAGCCGTTGCCGTTCCAGGAGCCGATCAGGTCGGTACCCCACTGCCGGGCCACGACGTCGGTGAGGACCGGCGGGACGGCGGCGGGCAGCGGGCCCAGGGAGTTGCCGTCGAGGTAGATGACGTCCGGGGGGAGCAGGAAACGGTCGCGCAGGTCTGCCAGCGGGTCCTCGGCGTCGAGGCGGGCGGCGACCTCGGTCAGGTCGGTCGTCGGCATGGTCGTCATCGGTGCGCGGGCTCCTCGTGCGCCGGCCCGGGGCGCCGGGCGGGGAAGGACGCCGCCATCTCCCGGAGGGTGTCGGCGACGGCACGGGCGCCGGGCGCGCCCGGTTCGATGAGGGTGTAGTGGCCGGTCCCGGGCAGGACGACCGTGGTGAGGTCGCGGTGGACGGCCGCGTAGTCGGCGAACTGGGTGAGGGGCACCTCCTCGTCGACGGCGCCGTGCAGCAGCACGGTGGGCACCCCGGTCGTGCCGGCGTCGCGCAGCAGGGTCAGGGGGTCCACCTCGGCCATGCGCTCCTCGAAGTGCTCCTCCCCGCCGAGAAGCTGCAGGGCGGCGCCGTTGCTCAGGTCGTCCCGGCGGGTGGCGGCCAGGTCGGTGAGCGGGGCCAGGGCGAGCACGCCGGTCGGCAGGGTGCGCGTGTGCCAGCGGGAGCCGGCCGGCAGCAGGCCGCGGGCCGCGCACCACAGGGCCAGGTGTCCGCCCGAGCAGTGGCCGGCCAGGACGTACGGCCGCCCCTGCGGAAGGGTGTCGACGATCCGGGCGACGTCGTCGAAGGTCTCCGGGTAGCCGCCCGCGCCTCCGGAGCGACGGAAGCCGGGCAGCAGGACGTCGAAGCCCTGCTCGGCGAGGTAGGCGGCGAAGGGGGTCAGGTGCATGCGGTCGTAACGCCAGTAGCCGCCGTGCAGCAGGATCACCAGCGGGGCGTCGGGGGTGTCCGAGGGCCAGGCGTCGTAGACCTGGTGGGGGTGGTCGCCGTAGCGGCCGTGCACCGGTGCCAGGACCGGCTTCAGGCTCAGTACCCGCTGCTCCTCCTCGGCCGCGAAGGCGGAGATGACCCTAGAGGTCACCGCGCACCTCCCACAGCTCGGGGAAGACCGGGCGGGCGGCGCGCTGCTCCAGCCAGGCCAGGCCCGCGGAGCCGGCGCTGCCCGGCTTCGCGCCCATCGCGCGGCGCACCACCAGGACGTGTTCGAAACGCCAGCGGGTGACGAGCTCGGCGATGTCGGTGAGCAGCTCGCCCAGTGCCAGGTGCGGGTGGTGCTGTGGCCCGGCGTAGATCTCCCGCCACATCTCCACCACCCCGGCGTCGG
Organism: Streptomyces sp. NPDC046870; assembly: GCF_040704595.1. Lineage (NCBI taxonomy): Bacteria > Bacillati > Actinomycetota > Actinomycetes > Kitasatosporales > Streptomycetaceae > Streptomyces > Streptomyces sp. NPDC046870. The sequence continues at coordinate 191,013 of NZ_JBEYXM010000015.1, read as the reverse complement.
AGGTGTAGGGGCCGGTCACGTCCCGCTCGCGGACGTGCAGCGGTACGTGCAGGCCCTGGCGGTGCAGGAAGGCCAGCACCTCGTCGTACAGGGTCGGTTCGCGGTAGGTCTCGCCGAGCGCCTCGTGGACGGCCGGGTCGCCCCGGTGCGCGCGCAGCAGCCCGGCGGACTTGTCGCCGAGGAGGAACTCCATGTGCCGGTACATCGCCGACTGGAATCCCGACGCCTTGCCGAAGGCCGCCCGGAAGCCGTTGAACTGAGCCGGCGTCAGCGCGGCGATGGGCGCCCACGCGCCGTTGAGTGCCGTCAGGGCCCGGCGGCTGCGGACGAGGGCGTCCATGGCCGCGCGCAGATCGTCCTTCGCGAAGGCCACCCGCGCGGTGCGCCACTCGTGCACGATCAGGGTGAACCACAGCTCCATCACCTGGGTGGTGACGAGGAAACCCATCTCGTCCGGCGCGTCCGTGAGCGGGTGCTGCATGGAGTTGAGGACGGAGGCGTGCACATAGCTGTCGTAGGGGCTCGCGCCGGTGAAGGGCTGGGTCAGGACCTCGTCCGTGACCGGCTCGGCGAGAGCGGTCGTGCGGTCGTTCATCGCATCTCCTGTGCTGCGGCCGTGAGGTGGGACGGCCGCGTGAGGGTGCCGCGGATGGTGGGGGAGGGGTTCAGGCACCGGCCGGCCGGCCGGAGAGCCGGGGTCACACGCCGAGGTGGGCTCCGCCGGAGGCGTCGATCCACTGACCGGTCACCCAGCGGGCGTCGTCGCTCGCGATGAAGGAGACCACGTCGGCGATGTCCGCCGGCTGGCCGAGCCGGCTGAAGACGGATGCCTCGGAGTACCTGCGGCGGATCTCCGGGACGGCGAGCGTGGGGTTGATCTCCGTCTCGGTGTAGCCGGGGGCGACGGCGTTGACGGTGATGCCCCGGGGCCCCAGCTCCTGGGCCAGGGCGAGGGTGAGGTAGTCCAGGGCGGCCTTGGTCATGGTGTACGAGACGATGGCGGGGAATGCGACCCGGGTGGCCACGGAGGAGATGTTGACGATCCGCCCGCCGTCCCGCAGCCGGTCGAGGCCGCGCTGGACGATGAAGAACGGCGCCTTGGTGTTGATCGCGAATACCCGGTCGTAGTCGGCCTCGGTCACGTCGGCGATGCGGCGCGGGACGGTGATGCCCGCGTTGTTGACGAGGATGTCGAGGCCGCGGTCCGCGCCCAGGTCGGCAAGGGCCCGGTCGAAGGCGGACCAGAGGGTGTCGGCGTCGCCGGGCACTCCGAGTTCGGCGTGCACGGCGACGGCGCGGCCTCCGTCGGCCTCGATCTCCTTGACGGTCCGCTCGGCGGCGCTCACGTCGTGGCCGTAGTGCACGGCCACCAGTGCGCCGTCCTGGGCGAGGCGACGGCTGATGGCCCGGCCGATTCCCCTGCTGCCTCCGGTGACCAGGGCGGTCTTTCCCGCGAGGCGGGCGGTGGTGCTCAACGTGCGTCTCCTTCGGTGCGTGCTGACGGGGTGTGGTGGTCGTGGGCGGGTGCCCTCAGTCGGACGCCGGGCGGGCGTCATGCGTCGAAGTCGATGACCACCTCGGCGGAGTCCGGTCGTGCCCGGCACACGAGCGTGTAGCCCTCGGCGCGGTCGCGGTCGTCCAGAGCGTGCTGGCGGTCGGCTCGTACCCGTCCGGACAGGACCTTGGCGCGGCAGCTGCCGCACACACCTTCGCGGCAGGCGTACGGCACGTCCGGGTGCGCGCGCAGCAGGGCGTCCAGGATCACCGTGTCCTGCGGTCCGACGGTGGTCCGCCGGCGGTGCCCGTCGAGCAGGGCGGTGACGCGGCTCGTTCCGGTGGCCGGGGCCCGTTCCACGACGGCGTCGGCCGGGCGGCCCGGCAGGGGGCCGGCGGAGGGGGGAGTGGATCCGGAGGCGAACGACTCCCAGCGTACGAGGGCCGGATCGGCGCCTCGGTCGTCCAGGAACCGCCGTACGGTGGAGATCATCCCCGGTGGCCCGCACAGGGCGAACGTGGTTTCCTCGGCGGGCCGGGCCCCGAGGACGGTGAGCAGGCGGGACAGCTTGCCGGCGTCCATCCGTCCGCGGAACGGCCCCCCGGTGTCCTGCTCGTCGCGGGTGAGGACGTACAGGACGGTGAAGCGGTCGAGGAACATGTCCTTGAGGAAGGCCAGTTCGTCGGCGAGCAGGGCCTGCGCGGCGGTCGGGACGGAGTGGACGAGGGACACCCGGCAGGTGGCGTCCCGGCGCAGGGCGTCGGCGGCCAGCGCGGCCAGCGGGGTGATGCCGGAGCCGCCGGCGATCAGGACGTGGTGGGCGCCGGGCAGCTCCGGCAGGGCGAAGTCGCCCGCCGGGGCGGACAGTTCGAGTCGGTCGCCGGGTGCGAGGCGGCGGACTGCGTGGGCCCCGAAACCGTCCGGGGCACCACGTTTGATCACCAGGCGGAGGGCCGAGGTGTCGTGCGGGGGCGGGCACAGCGAGTAGGCGCGGCGCAGTTCGCCGTCGGCGCGGCGGTGGCGTACGACGACGTGCCGGCCGGGCTGGTGGGCGAAGACCTCGCGCAGGCCGTCGGGCACCTCCAGGGTGACGGCCACGGCGTCCGCGGTCAGACGGCACACCTCGCTGACCGTGGCGGTGTGCCAGCGGGCACGCGTGCCCCGGCGCACGCGCCGTTCGGCGGACGTCTCCTGCCGGGCGGGCGGTGGGGTGGCGGCGGTGTTCACGGTGTGCCTCACAGCGCGGTCAGGTGGGGGAAGGGTTCGCGGCACACCGTGCACCACAGCACCGACTGGCAGCGGGACGGGCCGAAGGGGCTGTGCGGCCGGGTGGCGCGCGAGCCGCAGTGCGGGCAGGCGACGGCGCCCAGCTCCACGGCGACCGGGCCGTCGCCCGCCGCGGACACCGGCGGGGCGATGCCGTGGGCGGCGAGGGTGCGCAGTCCGCGAGGGGTGATGCGGTCGGTCGTCCAGGGCGGGGACAGCACCTGCCGCACCCGGCCGTCCGGGTGGCCGCAGTCGGCCAGGACCTCGCGGACGGCGGCGGTGATCGCGGGCAGTGCGGGGCAGCCCAGGTAGGTGGGGGTGATCTCCACCTCCAGGGTCCCGTCGGGCCCCGGACCGACGGAGCCCACCACCCCCAGATCGCCGAGGCCGATCACGGGCAGTTCGGGGTCGGGCAGCGCCTCCACCCGCCTGCGTACCTCCTCCGCGGCGAGGGGCGCCACGGTCCGCACGGTGTCGCTCACCAGGTGCCCCCGGGGAACTGCCGGCGCACCGACTGCAGTTCCCCGATCAGATCGGTGAACTCCTCGGTGTGCAGGCCCGAACGGCCGCCCCGGGCCTGCCAGGAGGGGACGGGCACGGTGAGTCCCGCCCCGGTGACGACCTCGGTGACCCGCCGCTCCCACACCGGGCGCAGTGGCGCAGGCGAGGGCACCGTGCCGGCGGCGGCCAGGCGCCGCACGAGGTCGTCCTCGTCGAAGAGTTCGGCGGTGTAGGGCCACACCCGCTCCAGCCCCTGCTGCATCCGGCGCGCGCTCTCGGCCGTGCCGCCGCCGAGTTGGCGGACCCAGCGGTCGGCGTGCAGCCGGTGGAAGGCGACCTCCTTGACCGCCCGCGCGCCGAAGGCGGCGAGTTCGCGGTCCGGGCAGCCGGCGAGAGCCTCGTAGTGCAGGGACGCGTAGTGGGTGTACGCGAGCTGGCGGGCGACGGTCACCGCGAAGTCGCCGTTGGGCAGCTCCGTCAGCAGGGTGTTGGTGAAGTCGCGCTCGTGGCGGGTGAAGGCGAGGTCGTCCTCGGTGCGGCCGGTTCCGTCGAGCCGTCCGGCGAGAGTCAGGAGGGTGCGGGCGTGGCCGATCAGGTCCAGGGCGATGTTGGACAGGGCCAGGTCTTCCTCGATCATGGGCGCGCGCGTGATCCACTGGCACAGCCGCTGCCCGAGCACGAGGGCGTCGTCACCCAGGCGCAGCAGGTAGGTGGCGAGGCCGGCGCCGGCGGGGGCGTGCGCTGCGCGGTCCGCCCGTTCGTCACTGGTCGTGGTCACCTTCCGACCCCTTCTCGGTCAGCGGCGGGAAGTGCTCGGGATACCGGTACGGCTTGCCGTGGGCGCCCGCGAAGTACGGGTCGCGTTCCTCAGGGGACACCGCGTGCACGGCGTCCGAACGCACCACCCACAGCGACAGCGGGTCGCCGCGGCGCGTGTACACATCGCGGGCGACCGCCAGCGCCGCGTCCGGACCGGCGGCGCGAACCGAACCCACGTGCTGGTGGGCCAGGCCCCGCCGGGCCCGCAGGAAGACCTCCCAGGACGCGGGCGCGCCCTCGTCGTTGCGGTTCATACGCGTTCCTCCTGCGTCTGTCGGCGGACGACCGGGCCGGAGCCGACGGATCCACCGGTCTCCTCCCGGGCGGCGTACGCGGCGGCGGCCTCCCGTACCCAGGCGCCGTCCTCGTGCGCGGCCCTGCGGTGGTCGACGCGCCGGCGCGCCCAGTGGGTGTCGTCACCCAGGGCCGTGCGGTAGGTGTCCCAGTCGATCGGGGTGAAGTCGTAGTGACCGCGTTCCTCGTTCCAGCGGATGGCCGGATCGGGCAGCGTCAGGCCCAGCCGCTCGGCCTGCGGGACGCACTGGTCGACGAAGCGCTGGCGCAGTTCGTCGTTGGTGTGGCGCTTGATGCCCCAGGCCATCGCGCGTCGTGAGACGGCGGCCCCGAGCGCGGCGGTCCGGGCGTCCGCCCCGCCCGCCTCCGTGTCGGGCGGGCCGAACATCAGCGCCACGGCCGGCAGCCACCAGCGGTCCACCGCGTCCTGCGCCATCGCCTTCTGCTCGGGCGTGCCCTCGCACAGCGCGCGCATCAGGTCGTACCCCTGGCGCACGTGGAAGGCCTCCTCCTGGCAGACGCGGCGCATCGCCCGCGCGTACGGCCCGTAGGAGGTGCGGCACAGGGGAGCCTGGTTGATGACGGCGGCGCCGTCGGTCAGCCAGGCGATGGCGCCGGTGTCCGCCCAGGTCAGCGCCGGGTGGTTGAAAGTGGCCGAGGCGCGCTGGCGGCCCAGGTGCAGGGCGTCGAGCAGGTCGGCGCGGTCCACGCCCAGGGTCTCGGCGGCGGAGTACAGGTACAGGCCGTGGCCGGCCTCGTCCTGGACCTTGGCGATGAGCACCGACTTGCGGTGCAGCGACGGCGCCCGGGTCAGCCAGGCCCCCTCGGGCTGCATGCCGATGATCTCGGAGTGGGCGTGCTGGGCGATCTGACGGATCAGCATGCGGCGGTAGCCGTCGGGCATCCAGTCGCGCGGCTCGATCGTCCCGCCCCGGGCGATCAGCGCCTCGAAGCGCGTGAGCGGCTCCTCCTGCCCGGCGTCCTCGGTGACGGCCGTCCGCGCGCTCACCCCGCACCGCCCGTGCGAGCGAGGTCCGCCGCGACGGCGGGGCGCACGGGGTGTCCTGCCGCGGACCGGACCCGTACCGGCTGCCTGGGCACGCGCATCACTCCTTGGTTCGGGGCCCGCCCGCGTCCCGCAGCAGCACGGGACGCACCGGGCGGAGCAGGTGTCTTCGTCCCGGTAAGGAGGCCGGGCGGGCGGCCCGGCTATCCCTGCCGCCCGCGGCTCACCGCGTGACAAAGCTCACGGGCGGCCCGGGGAGTGCGGGCGGCCGCGACCGCCTCTTGAGGGGGTGACAGTCCAGCCCGCACGACGGCGGCCGGCATGCCGCGCCGAAAGGGGAACCCATGAGCACCATCAGGGAGTTGCTGGTCGAACTCACCGGCACCGCCGAGTACGCGGACGCGGTCGGCGACGACGTCGACCTCGCCGCCAGCGGCATCGACTCCGGTGACCTGGTGCGTCTGGTGCTGCTCGTCGAGCAGCGCCTCGGCGTCGAGATCACGGCCGAGGACATGGAGAAGCTGCACACGATCGCCGACTACGAGCGGTTCGTGGCCGAGCGCTCCGCCGCCGGCGCCGCCGGCGGTGCGTGATGTGGCTGACGCAGCTGCTGGAGCGCAACCGGCAGTGCTTCCCCGACCGGACCGCACTCGTGGACGAGCAACGCAGCGTCACCTGGGCGGAGTTCCACGACCGCACGGTCGAACTCGCCCACGGCTTCGCGGAGCTGGGCATCGAGCGCGGTGACCGGGTCGCCGTCCTGTCCAAGGACCGCGTCGAGGTCCTGGAGAGCTACTTCGCGCTCGCCCGCCTGGGTGCGCTGTTCGTGCCGCTCAACCACAGCCTGGCCGAGCCCGAGGTCGCCGGCGTCATCGAGCGCGTCGGCGCGGTGGCGGTGCTCGGCGAGTCGGACCTGCTGGACCGCCACCCCCGGCTGCCGGAGTCGGTGCGCGTCCGGATGGCGCTGGACAAACCCGCCTTCGCGGCGCTGGGCACCCTGGCGCCCGAGCGGGAGCTGCCCCGGGTCGCCGACACCGACCCGATCGCCGTACTGCACACCTCGGCGACCACCGGACAGGCCAAGGGCGTCACCGTCGACAGCGGCTCGTTCCGGGCGATCGCCCTGGGCTGGCTGGTCATGGCCCGGCCCACCGACGACATCGTCATGGTCAACTGCTGCCCGCTGTACCACGGCAGCATGGTCGTCTCGCTCACGTACATGGCGGCCGGCGCCACCGTCGTGCTGATGCCCGGCTTCACCCCGCAGCGGGCGCTGACCGCGGTGGAACGCCACCGCGCCACCCACATGTGGATGGTCCCGCAGATGCTGCGGTTCATGCTCCAGGCCAAGGCCGCGCAGCGCACCGACTTCTCCTCGCTGCGGGAGATCCTCTACGGCGCCGCGCCCATGCCGCTGGACGTGTACGCCGAGGCGGTGGAGCGGCTCGGCTGCGGCTTCCGGCAGGTGTACGGCATGACCGAGGTCGGCGGCCCCTTCGTCACCCTCGGCCCCGACGAGCACCCCGCTCCCGGGGACGTCACCGCCCGCATCCCGTGCGGACGGGTCGTGCCGGGCATGTCGGCCCGCGCTGTCGACCGGGACGGACGGGAGGTGCCGCGCGGCGAGATCGGCGAGATCGTGGTGCGCGGGCCCGGCGTCATGCAGGGCTACTGGAACGACCCGCGGGCCACCCGCGAGATCACCCTCGACGGCTGGATCAGGACGGGCGACCTCGGATTCGTCGACGACGAGGGCCGCATCAGCCTGGTGGACCGGACCAAGGACGTCATCATCCGCGCGGGCCAGAACGTCTATCCGTCGGAGATCGAACGCGCCCTGATGACCCACCCGGCGGTCCACGACGCGGCGGTCGTCGGCATGCCCGACGAGGACTACGGCGAGGTGCCGCTGGCCTACGTCGTCCCGGAGCCGGGCGCGGAGGTGAGCCCGGCGGAGCTGCTGGGCCACGTCGCCCGGCTGCTCGCGCCCTACAAGCGCCCGCGGCGCGTGGAGTTCATCGAGCAGGTGCCGCGCAACCCCGCCGGGAAGATCATCAAGAAGCTGCTGCGGAGCTGACGGTGGGCGGCGGTGCGCGGAGCGCGGCCTCATGACCGGCCCCGGCGGGTCCGCCCGCCGCTGGGGCGCGGATCCGGGCGGACAGGGGGCGTACGGCCGTACGGCCCCCGGCGTTCTCGCCGCGGCACCCGGCTCTCTTCGCCGTGAGCGGGACGGGGTCTCCGCCGCCGGCGCCGAGCACCTGCCCGCGGCCGTCGCCGCCTTGGCCCGGCTGCGCCCCCTGCCGGCCGCCGCCGGGCTGGGCCTGGGGCTCGCCCATGTCGGTGAGCCGCGGTTGGGGCCGGGAGGGCCGGCGGAGGCGTCCGCGGCGGCGTCGATGGCGCCACACCGCCGCCGGGAGTTCCTGGCCGGGCGGCAGGCCGCCCGCCGCGCTCTGCGCGCGGTGGGCACGGACTGCGGCGAGATCCCCCGCGCGGGTCGCCTGCCGGTGTTCGCGCCCGGACGGGCGGCGTCGATCTCGCACAGTGCCGGGATCGCCGTCGCCGTGGCCCGTCGGCCGGGACAGAACGCTCCGCTCGGCTGCGACCTGGAGCTGCAGCCGCTGCCGGCCGGCGCGGCACGGCTGGTGCTGCGCGAGGACGAGGAAGGGCTGCTGGTGGACACCGCCGCCGGTCCGCAGGACGCGCCCTGGCCGTTGACGGCCCTGTTCTCGGCCAAGGAGGCGGCGTGGAAGGCGCTGAACCTCGCGGTGGGGCAGGCCACGGCCACGTCGATGAGGACGCTGCGGGACCTGTGGGCCAGGCCGAGCGGCGAGGAGTTGCGGATCGCTCTGCGCGCGGATCCCGCGTACGCGGTGCGGGTGCGCGCGCTGCCCGTCGGCGCGGGCGTGTTCAGTTACGTGGTGGGCTGGGCCGACGCCGCGCCCGCGTCGGCCGACGGCCTGTGCGACGCGGATGAGTAGGGCCTCTCGTTCGGATCATGCCGGGCTCGCGGTCCCTGATGCCGCGCCTCGTCGCGTTGTCGTCGGTTGCCATGGCTCCGCCATGGCGCCCTCCTGCGCCTTGCGACGCACGGCACCAGACCCGCTCCCTGATCCGGCCTGATCCAGACGAAAGACCCTAGGGCGCGCAGGGACCGCTCGCGCCCAGGAAGCCGTCTGCCATGGGGACACCACCCGCCGCCCGCCGGAGCGGGATCACCCGCGCACGCGTGTCCCCTGCCGGCCTGGCTCGCCGACCGTCCGACCGACGACCGCCTTGCGGCAGCCTCGTCGACGCACGCCCGGAGTCGTGGGCGCTCGCCTCCGCCCAGCCGGCGGGCGGGGCCGGTGGAAGGCGAGGGCGAGGGCGCGAAGGCAGCCCCCTCCGCCGCATCCACACAGAGCGCGGGCCCACGTCGCCGTCGTAGCCCGCGGTCCCGCCGCAGCCGACGACCATGCCGTCGCTGTCGAACAGGTACAGGGACGTGGACGTGGGCACGGTGTCGCGGCCCGGGCGCCCCGGCACGACGTGCGGGTCGCGGCGCTCGCCGAGTACGGCCCGGAAGCGCCGGCGAAGGCGCGGGCGCCGCTCACCCACCGACTCATGGCCCCTCGTCCGAGGGGTCCGGCAGCCGGTCCCGGTGTCCGACCCCGTGCCGGCGCCGGCCACCCGGCGCCACCCGGACGGGTGGCGGTCGACGCGCGTCGCCACCCCTCCACCGCGACCTGCCCGCGGGCGACGGGGTGGGACGTCCACCCCGTCGGTGCGGGAGGCGTCGGCGGACCCGGGCGGGCGGAGGGGGGCGCGGGCGGCCTCGGACTCAGTACCTCAGGGCGCGCAGGGCCTTGGCGACCGTCTCGCCGATGCGGGCGATCGGCTCCGGCTCGGTCATCTCGTAATGACCGCACGGAACCTGGTGGTCGTGAAGGGTGCCGTCGACGTACGGGCGCCAGCCGTCGGCCTTGCCGGGCTGCACCGCGAGGTCGCCGGAGAACTCCGTGGCCGGCTCCTGGGCCGCGCTGAAGAACAGGACGTCACCGCGGAAGCGACCAGGGGCGAACTGCGGTGCGATGCGCAGGTTGTTGCGCATGACGGCGGCGATGGCGGCGGCCTGCGCGCGGGTGACGGGGGAACTGGCCGGATCGGCGGCCAGGGCGGCGTCGATGCGGTCCAGGACCGACTCCACCTCCGGCGCGGCCCCGGGTGTCAGGGGCAGGCCGGCGACCCGCGCCAACAGGGCGGCGACCTGTCGCTCGGCCGTCTCGGGGTCGTAGCTGGTGCCGTGGGGCTGGGGCGCGTCGAGCATGGCGAGGAGTTCGACCCGTTCACCGGCCTCCTGGAGGGCGCAGGCCATGGCGTGTGCGACAAAACCCCCGTAGGACCAGCCCAGCAGCCGGTAGGGACCGTGCGGCTGTACCTCGCGCACCAGGTCGAGGTAGGCGCCGACCATGGCGGCGGCGTCGTCCGCGGGCGGCCGGGTGCCGTCAAGACCCAGGGCCTGGACGCCGTAGACGGGCTGGTCGCCGCCCAGGTGGGGCAGCAGGCCCGTGTAGCGCCAGGACACGCCCGCCCCGGGGTGGAGGCAGAACAGCGGAGTGGCGGTGCCCTCCGTGCGCAGGGGCAGCAGCGGGCCCAGCGCGGTGACGGGGCCGGCGTCCGGCGCCGCGCCTGCCGGTTCCTCGGCGAGCAGGCCGGCGACCGTGGGAGCGGCCAGCAGCTTCGCCGCAGGGACGTCGAGGACGCCCGTCTGCCGCAAGCGGCCGGCCAGCAGCACGGCGCGCATCGAGTCGCCGCCCAGGTCGAAGAAGTTGTCGTGCACGCCGATGCCGCCGATGCCGAGTGTCTCCTCCCACACCCGGGTGACCGCCTCCTCGCGTTCGGAGCGCGGCGGCACGTGCTCCGTCGTCAGCCGGGGGCGCGGGGCGAGGGCACTGCCGGCCGGTGCCGCGGCCGGGGCGTCGGGCGCCGGGGCGTCCGTGCGGACGCCGGGGGCGTCGATCCAGTGGCGGTGGCGTTCGAAGGCGTACGGCGGCAGCGGCACCCCGCGGGCGCTGCCCGGCACCGGTGGAAGGGCGGCGTCCACGCCCGCGCACCACAGCCGGCCCAGAGCCTCGGCCAGGACGAAGGAGTCGGCCGCCTCTGCCTTGGCGTGCGGCATGGTGGTCACCGTCACCGGTGCCTCGTCGGCGAGCCGGCTGACGGCCAGCTTGGTCAGCGTGTCCCCGGGGCCGATCTCCACCAGGACGGGGTGCAGGCGCTCCCACAGGGCGGCGATGCCGTCGGCGAAGCGCACGGTGTGCCGGGTGTGGTCGAGCCAGTGCTGTACGGAGGTGGCCTGGGCGTCGGTGATCCAGGCGCCGGTGACGTTGGTGACGTAGGGGATGCGCGGCGGGCGCAGCGTGACCTGCCGCAGGTGGCTCTCGAAGGCCGGCAGCACGGGATCCAGGACGTGGGAGTGGGCCGCGACGGGAATGCGCAGGCGGCGGAACGGCGTCCCCCGGCGGGCGAGGCCGGCCTCGAAGCGTTCGACGGCGTCGAGGTGCCCGGCGACGGTGCACGCGGTGGGGCCGTTGACCGCGGTCAGGGACAACTGCTCGTCGAGCAGCGGCAGGACCTCCTCCGCCGGCGCGGCGACGCCGGTCGTGGCGCCGCCCGCGGAGCTGATCAGCCGGATCCGTTCGGCGACCAGCGGCAGCATCTCCTCCAGGTCGATCACCCCGGCCAGGCAGGCCGCCGTGTACTCGCCCAGGGAGTGGCCGATGAGGGCGTCCGGGCGAACGCCCGCCTCCATCAGCGTGCGGGCCAGCGCGTACTCGGTCACCACCAGGCCCAGGAGGGCGTCGGTGTCGTCGGCCGGCCGGCGTTCGACCAGCGTGCCGCGCAGATCGCCGCCGAGGACGGGCCGCAGGATGCGCGCGCACTCGTCGACGGTGTCGCGGTAGACGGCGTGCTCGCGGTAGAGCTCCGCCCCCATGCCGGCGTACTGGGTGCCGCCGCCCGGCAGCAGGAACGCCACCCGGGCCGGGTCGTCGCCCACCGGCGGGGTGCCGGGCGCGGCGGTGCGCAGGGCCGCCACGGCCTCCTCGCGGGAGGCCGCCGTGACGGTGAGGCGGTGGCGCAGCGCGGGCCGCTCGGCGCGCAGCGAGTACGCGATGTCGTCCAGGCGCAGGCCGGGACGGCGCTCCAGGTGCCGGGCGAGGGCGTCGGCCTGGCCGCGCAGCGCGCCGGCGGTGCGTGCGGAGACCGGCAGCACCAGGCGGCGGCCGTCCTCGGCCGGGCGGGACGCGGCGGCGGTGACGGGCGGGGCCTCCTCCAGGATGACGTGGGCGTTGGTGCCGCCGATGCCGAAGGCGGAGACGGCGGCGCGGCGCGGATGGTCGCGCTCGGGCCAGTCCTCCAGGGACGTGGGCACCCGGAAGGGGCTGGAGTCGAAGTCGATGAGCGGGTTGGGCCGGTCGAAGTGCAGGCTCGGCGGGATCTGCCGGTGCTCCAGGGCCAGCACGGCCTTGATGAGCCCGGCGATGCCGGCCGCCGCTCCCAGGTGGCCGATGTTGGTCTTCACCGACCCCAGGGCGCAGAAGCCCCGCTGGTCGGTGCTGTGCCGGAAGGCTTCGGTGAGCGCCGCGACCTCGATCGGATCGCCGAGCTTGGTGGCGGTGCCGTGCGCCTCGACCAGGCCGATGGTGTCCGCGTCGACCATCGCCTCGGCCTGGGCCGCGAGGATGACCTCGGTCTGTCCGGCGGCGCTGGGCGCGCTGAAGCCGACCTTGCGGCGCCCGTCGTTGTTGACGGCACTGCCGCGGATGACGGCGCGGATGCGGTCGCCGTCGGCCAGGGCGTCCTCCAGGCGCTTGAGGACGACGGCACCCACGCCGTCGCCGGAGGAGGTGCCGGCGGCGTCGGCGGCGAACGCGCGGCAGTGGCCGTCGGGGGAGAAGGGCCCGTCGGGCACGTGCCGGTAGCCCAGGGCGGCGGAGGGGTTGAGGGAGACCGCGGCCGCCAGCGCGGTGTCGCAGCGGTGGTCCAGCAGGTCCTGGCACGCGGTGTGCACGGCGACCAGCGCGGTCGAGCAGGCCGTCTGCAGCGACACGCTCGGGCCGGTCAGCCCCAGTTCGTAGGAGACGCGGGTGGCGAGCGTGCCCAGGGAGTTGGCGGTGGCCGCGTGCACCAGGGCGACCGATCCGGGCTGACCGGCGAAGCGGGGATGGACGTGGGCGGGGTAGTAGCGGCTGTCGCCGCTGCCGGCGTACACGCCGAACGCCCCGGTCGTACGGCCCTCGCCCAGGCAGCCGGCGTCCTCCAGGGCGTGGTAGGCCGTCTCCAGCAGCAACCGCTGCTGCGGGTCGACGACGGCCGCCTCGGCGGGGCTGTAGCCGAAGAAGCCGGAGTCGAAGCGGTCCATGCCCTCCACGACGGACGCCATGCGCACCAGCGAGGGGTCGTCGAGGTCGCGCGGGTCGCCGCCCGCGGCGAGGAACTCCTCGTCGCTGACGGGGCGCACCGACTCCCGGCCGGCCGTCAGGTTCTCCCAGAAGGCGTCCAGGTCGTCGGCACCGGGGAAGCGGCCCGCCATACCGATCACGGCGACGGCGGGGACCTCCTCGTCGTGCGCTGCGGGGGTGTCATGCATGGCCGCGGTCCTTTCCGTGCCGTGCGGTGCGGCGGGCACGTGCCGCACGCTGCCGTTGTGCTTGTTCCTTGGCGCGGTCCAGGCCGCTGGACGCCGGCTCGGCGGGCCGTCCTGCGCCGGGGCCGCCTGCCCGGCCGGCGTCGGTTCCCGGCTCCGGTGACGGCTCGGCGACGGCGGGGCCGGTGCGGGCCGCCAGGTGGCGGGCCAGGTCGCGCACGGTGGGGTGGGCGAACAGGTCCACGACCGACAGATCGGTGTCGAAGGCGCTGTTGACCGCGCTCTGGGCGGTGACCAGCAGCAGCGAGTTGCCGCCCAGGTCGAAGAAGTTCTCGTCCCGTCCCACCCGGTCGCGGCCCAGCACGCCGCACCACACCTCGGCGAGCCTGCTCTCCAGCTGCCGCACGTCCGCGCCCGGCCCGCTCGCCTCCCGGTGCCCGGTGGCACCGGCCGAGCGCAGCACCCAGTCGTCACCCAGGCCCGCTGCCCGGGCGGCGTCGGCGGCCGCGCGGTACAGGGCGCCGAGGTCGGTGCCGTCCGACAGGCCCACCCGCGCGACCGGGCGGCGTACCTGGCGGGCGGGTGCCGCCACATGACTGCGCACCCACGGGGCGGTGCGGTCGGCACCGATGAGCAGGTGCGGCTCGTCCAGCGTGCGGGCGAGATCGAAGGAGCGCAGCGCCGTGGGCACGTCCAGCAGCCGGTAGCCGCGGGCCTCGGTGAGCGCGGCGAGCCGGTAGCCGCGGCTCACACCCCGCTCCCGCCACATGCTCCAGGCCAGGGACTGCGCGGGCAGGCCGAGGCGGCGACGGTACAGGGCGAGGGCGTCGAGGTAGGCGTTGGCGGCGGCGTAGGCGGCGTTCATGGCACCGCCGAAGTAGCCGTTCACCGAGGAGAAGGTGACGAAGGAGGCGACCGGGTGGTCGGCGGTCAGCCTGTGCAGCGTCCACGCGCCGTGCGCCTTCGCCGCCAGCGCCCGTCGCCAGGTGTCGCCGTCCAGCTCGCCGACAGGGCGTTCGACGAGCGCTCCGGCCAGATGCAGCACCGAGGTCAGCGGAACGCCCCACGCCTGGCCGGCCGCGTCCACCGCGGCGCGCACCTGCTGCTCGTCGGTGACGTCGGCGCACGCGTAGCGGACCTCGCCCAGCTCACCCAGCCGCCGCAGCAGTTCCCCGCGGTCCGGTGCGCCTGCCCCGGTGCCCAGTTCGTCCTCGGGGGTGCGGCCCAGGATCAGCAGGCGGGTGCCGGGCGCGCGCAGCAGGTGGGCCGCGACCTCGCCGCCGACACCGCCCAGTCCGCCGGTGAGGAGCGTGAAGCCGTCGCCGGCCCGCTGCTGGACGGGTGCCGGCGTGTCGGGCAACGGGACGAGCCGGCGTACGTAGCGGTGCCCGCCGCGGTAGGCCACCTCCGCTCCCTCGGCGGCCGCTCCCGCCTCGGCCAGCAGCAGCGGCAGCCGGTCCTCGCCGTCGTCCGCCGGGAGGTCGAGGTGGGTGCCGCGCAGCCGGCCCAGCTCCTCGCCGAGGGACTTGAGCAGGGCGCCCGCCATGGCCTGTTCCGGGCGGGGCCGGTCCTCGGCGCGCACGCCCTGGGCGCCCGCCGTCACATACACCAGGTCGACGGGCCGCCGCCGCTCGGGCCGGGCGGCGAGGGCACGCGCGAGGGCGAGCAGGGACAGGGCGCCGGTCCCCTCCTGCGGGGTCGTGCCCGTGTCGTCCCCGGGGGCCAGGCCGCCGAGGTGCAGGACGGCGTCGACCGGCCGCTGGTCGCGCTCCAACTGCTCCAGCAGGGTGGCGATGTCGCTCTCCTCACCGGTCCGCAGCCGGTAGCGTGCGGCGTCGAGCCGGGCGTACGAGGCCGCGTCGGTGGCCAGGGTGCACCGCCCGCCGGTGGAGCGCAGCGCGTCGGCGACCCGCCCGGCGAGTCGCTGCGCGTCCGGGTCGCCGCCCGTCAGGACGAGGGTGTGCCGGCCGGGTGCCGCCTCGCGGAGTGCGCCGGGCCGCGCGCGCTGCCACACCGGGCGCAGGAACCAGTCGGGCACGGTGGCGGCGGTGCCCAACAACAACTGGGCGGCGCGCACCTCCTCGTCGAAGGCGCCGGCCTCGAAGCTCTTGCGCAGCTTGGTGCGCTGGATCTTGCCGATCTCCGTCTTGGGGATCGCGTCCTGGGGGACGGGAACGAGGAAGGCGGGGCTGACGCCGATCTCCCGCGTCACCTTGCCCGCGATCTCCCGCAGGACGGCGGCCGTGTCGCCCGCCGCGGCCTCGGGGGAGAGGTGGAGGAACAGGGCCAGTTCGTCGGTGGTCGCCGAGGGGTCGGAGCGCACCGCGACCGCGGCGGTGAAACTGCGCACCACATGCGGCAGTTCCTCGACGCAGGCCTCGATCTCGTGGCTGTAGTGGTTGACGCCGTTGACGATGATGACGTCCTTGGCGCGGCCGGTGATGTACAGCTCGCCCTCGCGCAGGAACGCCAGGTCGCCGGTGTCGAACCAGCCGTCCTCGGTGAACGCCTCGGCGTTGGCGCCCGGGTTGTCGTGGTAGCCGCCGGTCACGGAGGTGCCGCGGACCTGGAGGCGGCCGGCGTCGCCCTCGGCGAGCACCGTACCGGCCTCGTCGACGACGCGCATGGCGAAGCCGGGATAGGGGCGGCCGCAGCTGACGAACGTGCCCTCGCCGGGGCGGGGTTCGCCGGGCAGCACCGCGTCGGTGACCACCGAGCAGGTCTCGGACATGCCCCAGCCGGGGTGCATCACGTCCTGTGGCAGGCCGAAGGGCTTGAGAGTGTGCAGGAAGCGGCGGGCCGCGCCGGCCACGACGACCTCGCCGGCGTTCATCACCAGACGCATCGGCGACAGGTCCCAGGTGCGGCCGGCGAAGCGGTCGGCCTGCTCGGCGAGCAGGCCGAAGGCGAAGTTGGGCGCCCAGGTGACGGTGACGCGGTGGCGGTCGGCGAGGTCCATCCAGCGCAGCGGGTCCTGAAGGATCCAGGAGGTGGGTGCGTGGATCTGGCGGCAGCCCAGGTACACGTCCCGCAGGTGGAACATCACCACGCCGGTGACGTGGTCGAGCGGGATCCAGTTCAGGGAGACGTCCGCGGCGCCGAGCCCGTTCATCTGCTCGGTGGCGGCCGAGCGGGTCAGTACGTTGCGGTGGGTGAGCCGCACCGCCTTGGGCAGGCCGGTGCTGCCGGACGTCATCAGCATCAGGATGAGGTCGTCGGGCCGGGCCGGGTACCAGTCGCGGTCCTCGGCCGCCTCGCGCAGCTTCTCGGCCGTGGTCAGCCGCAGCCCCGGCCAGTTCTGACGGGCGGCCAGTTCGCGCAGGCCCGCCTCACGGTCGGCGGAGCACACGATCCAGGGCCGGCCGAGCATCCGCCAGATGCCCTCCAGCTTGGTCAGCGCCGCCGAGGGCGTGCCGTAGGAAGCGGGCACGGTCAGCGGGACGGCGACGAAGCCGCCCAGGATGCAGCCCCACAGCACGGCCAGGAAGTCCTCGGTGGCGTCGCACTGGAGGATGACCTGGTCGCCGGGGCGCAGTCCGGCCTCGCGCAGTCCGGCGAGGACCCGGGAGGCCTCGGGGATGAGGGAGGCGTAACTGCGCCGGTGCTCGCTGCCGTCGGCGTGGACGTGGACGATGTCGCCCTGTGCCCGCTCGGCGGCGCGGCGCAGGGCCTGCGCCCAGTCGGCCACGGACGGCTCGGCGAGTGCGGGGCCCTCGCTGAGTGCCGGTGCGGCGGACGACGCCGCCGTGCCGGCGGTGCCGTCCGCGGAGGCCGCGGTCGCGGTGCGCTCGGGCAGGCCGGCGTGGCGTCGGCCCAGTTCCTCGGGGATGTCCTCCGTCGTCACCTCGGCGGCGGTCACCCCGGGCAGGCGGATCAGGCTGTGCTGCCAGGCGGCGGCCGAGGCGCGGTCGACGGCGGGCAGGGCCCGGAGCGCGTCGGTGTCCAGCGTGCCGTCCTCGCTGAAGGGCAGGGCGTTGACGGCCGTGACGCGGACACCGTCGTGGCCCGCGCGCCGCAGGACCTCCTCGACGCGATCCACCGCGTCCGCGCGTCCCGGTACCACGTACAGGCGCGGCGCCCGGGCGTCAGGGGCCGGCAGGGCGCGGGCGTCGCGGATCCCGGGCACGGACAGCGCCGCCGCCTCCACCTCCGTCACCGCGATCGCCGGCGGGGCGGGGGCGCGCTCGGGGATCGCGGGCAACTGCCCCACGCGGACGCCGGGATCGGCGCTCACCGCCCGCAGGACGTCGTGCAGGGCGCGGGCGAACGCCTTGGCGGTGGACGCGTCGTACAGGTCGGTGGCGTACTCGACGTGCAGGGCGAGACCGTCGGGGGCACCTTCGCCGGTGTGCCGTTCCAGGACGTCCACGAAGAGGTCGAACTTGGCGGTGCCGTTGGCGGTCGGCCGCAGCCGGGTCCGTCGCCCGTCCAGTTCGAGGACGGCCGGTTCGTTGTTCTGCAGGGCCAGCATCACCTGGAACAGCGGGTGCCGGCCGGCGCGGCGGGGCGGGTTGAGCTCGTCCACCAGCCGGTCGAAGGGCAGGTCCTGGTGGTCCAGGGCGGCCAGGTCGGCCGTGCGCAGCCGGGCGAGCAGGTCGCGGAAGGCGGGGTCGCCGGAGGTGTCGGCGCGCAGGACCACGGTGTTGCTGATCAGCCCGATCAGGTGGTCCAGAGCGGGCTCGGTGCGGCCCGCGACCGGGGTGCCCAGGACGATGTCCTCACCCGCGCCGCAGCGGGTGAGCAGGGAGCTGACGGCGGCGTGCAGCACCATGAACAGGCTGGCGCCCTCGCGGTCGGCCAAGGCGAGCAGGTCACGGTGGAGATCGGCGTCCACGACCGCCTCCACGTGCGCGCCGGTCCCGCGCGGCACCTCGGGGCGCGGCCGGTCGCCGGGCAGGCCGCACTCTTCGGGCAGGCCGGCCAGGGCCGCGCGCCAGTGGGCGGTCAGCCGCTCCAGGCGGCCCGTGCCGTCCGGGGCGGGCGCCAGCAGGGCGCGTTGCCACAGGGCGTAGTCGGCGTACTGCACCGGCAGCGGATCCCAGTGGGGTGCGTGGCCGGCGCGGCGGGCCGCGTAGGCGGCGCTCAGGTCCTCGGCGAAGGGCCGCAGGGACCAGCCGTCGGCCGCGCTGTGGTGCAGCAGGAGCAGCAGCGTA
This sequence comes from Streptomyces sp. NPDC046870, assembly GCF_040704595.1. NCBI lineage: Bacteria > Bacillati > Actinomycetota > Actinomycetes > Kitasatosporales > Streptomycetaceae > Streptomyces > Streptomyces sp. NPDC046870. The sequence goes on along the minus strand of NZ_JBEYXM010000015.1, from coordinate 172,855 downwards.
CGGTCGGCGGCCGGGCCCAGCAGCCAGGCGGCCAGCGGGCCTTCCGCGCTCAGGTCGAAGCGGTGGCGCATGGCCGCGCGGACGTGGGCGGCGCTCTCCGCGGCGGGACAGTCGACACGGCGCAGAGCCGGCCGCAGCGCGCCGGGCGCCAGGACGCGCTGGTGCGGTACCCCGTCGTGCACGGCGAACACCGTCCGCAGGCTCTCGTGACGGTCGGCCAGGTCGCCGAGGGCGGCCTCCAGGGCGTCGGCGTCGAGATCGGCGGGCGCCCTCACCACGAGCGGGATGTTGTACGTGGCGGCCTGCTCGTCGAGGCGGTCGAGGAACCACATGCGCTCCTGCGCGAAGGACAGCGGCACACGGTCGGGACGGACGGCGGCGCCCAGGGCGGGACGCGGCAGGGCGTCGACGGAGTGGGCGGCCAGCCGGGCGGCGAGGGCAGCCGGGGTCGGTGTCTCGAACAGGGCGGTGATGGGGATCTCCGCGCCGGTGTCGTGCCGCAGACGGGCCAGCAGGCGGGTGGCGAGCAGCGAGTCGCCGCCGAGGTCGAAGAAGTTCACGTCGGTGCCCACGGTGTCGCGGGGCAGCTTCAGCACGTCCTCGAACAGGGCGCACACCAGGGCCTGGTGCGGGTTCGCGGGGCGGGTGCCGGATGCCACGGCGGTGAAGTCCGGTGCGGGCAGGGCCCGCACGTCGAGCTTGCCGTTGGCGGTCAGCGGCAGGGCGTCGACGTCGACGCAGGCGGCCGGGACCATGTGCTCGGGCAGGCGGGCGGCGGCGTGGGCGCGCAGCTCGGCGGGGTCGGCGGGGGCGCCGCCGGCGGCGACCGTGTAGGCGACGAGCTGCTGGGCGCCGTTGTCGGCCCGGCGGACCACGACGGCGGCCCGGGCCACGCGGGGATGGGCGGCGAGGACGGTCTCGATCTCGCCCGGCTCGACGCGGAAGCCGCGGATCTGCACCTGGGCGTCGGCGCGTCCGAGGTAGTCCAGGGTGCCGTCCGGGCGGCGCCGTGCCAGGTCGCCGGAGCGGTACATGCGGGTGCCGGGCGGGCCGAACGGGTCGTCGAGGAAGCGCTCGGCGGTCAGCTCGGGCCGGTGCAGGTAGCCGGCGGCCACACCGGCACCGGAGACGTACATCTCGCCGCTCGCGCCGGGCGGCACCGGGCGCCCCTCGGCGTCCAGGAGGTGGACGCGCAGGTCGGACAGGGGCCGGCCGATGACGCTGCCACGGCGTGGGTCGTCCAGGTCCGCCCTGGTGAGGCGGTGGTGGGTGACGTGCACGGTGGTCTCGGTGATGCCGTACATGTTCACCAGCGCCGGACGGTCCAGGCCGTGCCGGTCGGCCCAGGGCCGCAGCCGCGCCGGGCGCAGAGCCTCACCGCCGAAGACGACGTGGCGCAGCGCCCCGCTGTCACCACCGCGTTCGAGGTCGGCGTCGATCAGCTGCTCGAACGCGGACGGCGTCTGGCTGAGGACGGTCACGCCCTCGCGGTGCAGCAGCTCCAGGAAGTCGCGGGGGGAGCGGCTGACGGCGTAAGGAACGACGACGACCCGGCCACCGTGCAGCAGGGCGCCCCACATCTCCCAGACGGAGAAGTCGAAGGCGTAGGAGTGGAACAGCGTCCAGACGTCGTCGGGACCAAAGGCGAAGTGCTCCGCGGCGGCGGCGAACAGGCGCACGACGTTGGCGTGCGGCACCGGCACCCCCTTGGGGCGGCCGGTGGAGCCGGAGGTGTGGATGATGTACGCGGTGTCGGCGGGGCTCGTCGGCGCGAGCCGGTCGGCGTCGGTCAGGTTCCCGGCGGGGCGGTCTGCGAGGTCCGCCGTCACCCGCGGGTCGTCCAGGAGCACCGCGGGGACCGACGCGCCGGCGAGGTGCGCGTGGGTGCGCTCGGTGACCAGGGCGACCGGGGCCGCGTCCTCGACGACCAGCCGCAGCCGCTCGGCCGGGTGCCCCGGGTCCAGGGGAAGGTAGGCGGCACCGGTCTTGAGGACGGCGAGCAGGGCGGGCAGCAGCCGTACCCCGCGCTCCAGCGCCAGGGCCACCACCCGGCCCGGACCCGCGCCGCGCTCGGTCAGCAGCCGGGCCAGCCGGTTGGCCTCGGCGTTGAGCTCGGCGTAGGTGAGGTGCAGGTCACCGCAGGTGACGGCGGTCCGCCCGGGGACGGCGGCCGCCTGTTCCTCGAACAGCTGCGTGAGGGTGCGCTCGACCGGATACGTGCGGACGGGGGTGTCGCGCGGGTGCTCGCCCGGCAGCAGGACGTCCAGCTCCCCCAACGCGGTCGTCGGCGCCGCCTCGGTCAGCCGGCGCAGGACGGTGAGGAACCGCTCGCGGTGCAGGGCGAGTTCGTCGTCCTCGTACAGTGCGGGGTTGGCGTCGAAGGCCAGCCACAGGCCGCCCGCCTCGGCGCCGGGCCGCACCGATATCTGAAGGTCCTCCACGGCTCCGCCGGAGAGGTGGTGCCAGGTGGTGGGGTGGCCGTCGAAGACGGGCGACTCGTCGAACGGGACGATGTTCAGCACCGGTCCGTACAGCCGGCGGCCGGTGCCCAGCAGCCCCAGGTCACGGCGCAGGTACTCACCCCGGTAGGCCTGGTGGCGGCGCAGGGCGCGCAGCTCCTCGGCGACGTGCCGGGCGAACCGGGCGAGCGGCGTCCCCGGGGCGGTGGCCACCCGCAGCGGCAGGATGTCGGAGGCGGTGCCCGGGGTGCGCAGCGCGGCGCTGCCCAGCCGGCTCATCGTGGCCAGACCCAGCACCAGGTCCTGGCTGCCGGTCATGCGGTGCAGGTACACGGCGGTGACGGCGGCCAGCAGGTCCGTGCGGGCGACGCCGAGCCGGGAGGCCGCCCGGTCCAGGGCTTCCACCTCGGACGGCGTCAGCTCGGCGGTGCGGCGCAGGAACGGAGCGGTGGGGGCCGCCGTGCGCGAGGTGAGCCGCGCGGGCTCGGGCAGCCCGGCCAGGCGGTCGGCCCAGTGGGCGCGGTCACGGGTGTGACGTTCGCCGGCGCGGTAGGCGGCCTCCTCCTCCTGGAGCCGGTGCACCGGAGCGAAGGTGGCGGCATCCGGCTCGCGGCCCGCGGCGAGCGCGTTGTAGGTCTCGGCCAGGCGCCGTCCCAGCAGCTTGTAGCTGTAGCCGTCGAGCAGGATGTGGTGGGCCCTCAGCAGCCAGATGAACCGGTCGGGCGCCAGCGTCAGCAGGGCGTGGGAGAACAGCGGGCCCTTCTCCAGGTCGACCGGGGTCGCCAGGTCCGCCCTGATCCAGTTCCAGGCGGCCGTCGTGGGATCCTCGGCGTCACGGACATCGACGTGGTGCAGGGGCCAGTCGTCCGGGTCCGCGGCGCGATGGCAGCGGGGACCGTCCTCGGTGTCGACGAAACGCAGGGCGAAGGTGTCCGCCTCGGCGACCGTGCGGCGCAGCGCGGTCTCGAACAATCCCGTGTCGAGCGGCCCGTGGATCTCCACCGCCTCACCGGTGTTGTACGCGGCGCTGTCCGACGCGAGCCGCCCGGCGTACCAGAGACCCTCCTGGGCCCCGGACAGCGGACGTCGCTCGTCCTGCTGGAGTGACATAGCACAACCCTCACGTGGCTAGCCGTAATGTCCCGGCCGGCGACGGCACGACCGGATCGGAGCGGTGCGGCCACCGCTTCGCGCCGCCCTCGCGTGCAGGTACGCGCCGGGCCGGTCCACGAGCGGAAAAGGGAGGTCGCACGCCAGGACCTGGCGAACACGCACCCTGGCCCCGGTTCTTCGGCACATCACGGTGCGCCACCGCACTCGGCCCGGTCAAGGCGGCACCGGTCCACGCGCGGCATTCCAGGGAATTCCCCAGAGAACGTCGCGCCAGGGAGTGCTCACCCGACTCCAACTTCTAGGGAATTCACGCAACTTCACCTTTCGAAGGCCTCCCGGGTGGATTCGTGGACGACGCGCGGTGCACTCTCGAACGCGACTCCCGACGCCCGAGGCCACCTACCGGTGACAGGCCGGTGCCGCCCACGGGCCACCCGTTGGACGATCGAGAAGAGGGCTGCCCTCATGCACCGTGCGCTGTGTCCGGTCGAGACGCTCTACGTGGGCCAGCGAAGCAGGGCCGTGCTGTCCTGCACCCTGCGCGGACGCGTCGACATCGAGGCGCTGACCGCCGCGTTCCACGCCGTGACGCAGGCCAACCCGACCCTGCGCTCCCGCATCGTGGCGGACGGCACCGGCCATGCGCTGGCTCTGCTCGACGAGGCCGAGCGGCCTCGCCTGGAGACCCGAGCCGGAGAGTTGGCCGAGGCCTACGCGACAGAGCTGAACAGGCCCCTCCCGGTGGGCGGCCCGCTGTCGCGCGCGGTCCTCGTCAGCGCACCGGACGGCATACACCACCTGTTCGTCCTGGTGGTGGACCACACGGTGACCGACGGTCACAGCAGCATCACGCTGCACAACACCCTGTGGGACCACTACCGGTCGCTCGTCACCGACGGGCAAGCACCGTCCGTCCAGCCCGTGCCCGACGCCCCGGACTGGCCCGAGCCCGTCAGCACACTGCTCCCCCCGGCCGACGCGGCGGACACCGCCGCCTACCTCGACGCCCGCGTCACGCGGACGAAGCGGCACCCGGTCGAGCTGGTGCCCTACGACGTGGCACACACCCCGGACCAGGCGCCGGACGCCGGGGCAGGGGAGGGGCACATCGAGGTGTGCCGGCTCACCCTGGACACCGAACACACCACACGCCTGCGTGAGAGGGCCCGGCAGGCCGGCGTGTCCGTGCACGCGCTCATCGCCGCGGCCCTGCTGAGCACGGCCCGACGGCGCCTGGAGGGTGAGGACTCCCGCACCCTCGGCTGTCTGTCCCCCGTCGACCTGCGCTCCCGGCTGACGCCACCGCTGCCGGCGTCCGTCATGGTGCCGGCGGTCACCACGCACCTGCAGACCCTGGAGGTGGCCGCGACCTCCGACCCGCTGGACCTGGCGCGTACCGTCCACGCCCGGGTGAACGACTTCATCGCCGGCGGCGGTCACTTCCACGAGATGCGCATCACCCCCGAGATCCCGGGCAACCCCGCGCTCCAGCTGGCCACGGTGATCGTCACCAACATGGGCGTCGTCCCGGGACCCCGCCTGCCCGACGGCCTGCGGGTGGTCGACGTCCGCCTGGTGCCCGCCCGCGAGCACTACTTCCCGCAGGCCGGCCGCAGCCCCGTCATGGCGTGCGTGGTCTCCTTCGAAGGCCGCCTGGCCATCGAGTTCCCGCACTACACCGCCTGTTTCAGCCCGTCCTTCATGCGTGCCTTCCGCGACGAGGTGCTCGACGGCCTCCTCGCCTTCACGACCGCGGCCCGGCGCGAGCCCGCCACCGCCGACGCGGGCTGAACGCCACCCGCACTCCCGCATCACGCGGGTCGCCCTAAGGAGTCCTCCTGCGACATGTCCACCGTCAGCGAACTCGCCTCCCCCCTGATGCTGCTGCCGCGCGCCCAGTCGGGCGACGAGCACGCCATGAACCACCTGCTGAACCACATCACGCCCTACGTCACCCGGATCTGCCGTTCCATCACCCGCGACGACGCGGCCGACGCCACCCAGGAGGCGCTGCTGGCCATCTACCGCGGGCTGGGCCAGCTGCGCGAACCGGTGGCCTTCTACGGGTGGGTGCGCGCGGTGACGGTCCGCGAGGCCGTGCGCACCGCCAAACGCTTCGGCGAGGAACAGACCTGCGGGCAGGTCGAGTCGCAGCAGCAGGCGAACCCGCTGGACGCGGTGCACATCAGCGATGTGCTCGACCGTCTGTCGCGGGCACACCGGCAGGTCCTGACCCTGCGCGCCTACGGTCTGAACGAGGAGGAGATCGCGGAGGTGCTCGCGCTGCCCGTGGGCACGGTACGGTCCCGCCTCTTCCGCGCCCGCCGCCGCTTTCAGGAGGCGTGGCAGCCCTCGGCGGCGTGAGCCGAGAGGGGACGACCTCCGGGAACAGCGGATGGCCGCACCGCTCCTCCCGGAGGCCGCCGCCCCCTGATCCCACGGCGACCTCCCGAGGGCGGCCGTACCACGAGGGCCGTGGCGTTCCTGACGCCACGGCCCTCGGCGAGGGCGACTTCCGTGTCTAGGACTTGACGCGGTCCGGCCGTACGCGCGGCGGCCACTGACCGGCGGCGAACATCCCCAGCGCATGCGCACGAGAGACCAGCGCGGGCCGGTTGGGGGTGTCGAACCTGCGCAGCATCTGACCGATGCGGTACTCGATGCCCTGGCGGCTCAAGTAGAGGCGGGAGGCCAGCTGCACCGTCGATTCGCCGCGCGCCACACCTTCCAGCACCTGCGCGTCGAGAGCGCTGAGCACAGGTGTGTCGCCGGCCGCCGGTGGGTTGTCCTGCCGTGGTGTGGGTGATGCGGGTGTGGGGGCGGCGGCGAGGCTGCGGAGAAGAACGACGACGTCGGACGTCTCACCGGACAGGCCGTACACGGCGATGCCGGTGAGGTCGGCCCGGAAGAGTCCGCCGGCACCATCCGTGCCCATGACCTTCTCGGTGAACCGGGGCCGGCGGCCCGAGGTGAGAGCGGCGAACCGTTCCCGCAGTCGGGCGGGCGTCGGTGAGTGCAGAAGGTCGAGGAGGCGGTACCCGCGTATCTCTTCGGCGCTGAGGCCGAAGTGCCGGGCGAATTCCGGCTCCGCGGCCGTGATGACAAGGTCGTCGGACAGGGTGCGGGCCGTGCAGACGGCCCGCGACGCGGGAGCGGGGCGTGAGCTGTTCGTGAGCGGGGCGCGGCGGAGGGGAGGAGCCGGGTGTGCGGTGGAGTGGTGCTTGCGGGGCGAGGCGTCTGGGAAACTCGTGGTCGCCACGGACGTACCGTCCTTTTGCTGCGCGTAGTGGGGGTGGGGGTGTGGTGCGGGACGGACCGGCGCGTAGGTGCCAGGGTGTCGGCGCGCGTCCGGTGCACAGGCGAGCCACCGCGACGGCGGTCGCGGTCTGCTGTTCCGCGTGAGGGTGGGCCGGTGGGCGTGTGCGGATGGTCCTGGACGACAGGTCACGGGGGGCGGATGCGCCCGACGAGGATCGGCCTGCGGCTGGATAACGTTGTCACGGCCACTCGATCTCGCCGGGTGGCATGGGGACCGACCGTGGACCGAGTGCGGCGAGCCGTAGGACGGATCTTCGCGTTGAGCCCGGTCGGGCGTGGCGCGGCACGGAGACCTCCATGGAACGAGTTGGGGGAATCGCGTCAGGACGGCATCTTCGAGGCTAAGGGGCGGCAACCCCCTTGGCAAGGGTTTGCCAGATGACCCGAGTGCTGTGCCAACTCCCTTGTCCAGGCGATTTGTTGTCATTCCGGCGACCGCCCTCGGCCGGTCGCCACACAGCAACACGCCCACTGACCAGGTGCGTTGCTGCCGGGTTAACGCCTTGCCGCCCCTCAGTGGGCTTCGTAAAGTGTTGACAACTCCAGGTCTCCGATCGAACGGGCCGAGGGGCGGAGGTCTGGCGTGCGTCACGGGAGCAGAGGTGGGAGATGCTTGAGCAGCCGCACTTCGGCCGTCGGCTCAAGAGGCTCCGGCTGGAGCGAGGCCTGAGCCAGGCAGGGCTCGTCGGCGACGGCATGTCGACGGGGTACCTGTCGCGCCTGGAGTCGGGTGAACGCCGGCCCACCGAACGCGCCACGGCGTATCTCGCCCAGCGGCTGGGCGTCGACGCGTCCGCCCTGATCGGACCTGCACACCAGCGGTCCCTCACCTGTGAACTGGCGGCCGTGTTGTCGGCGCCGTCCGGCACCTACGACATCGCGGCCCTCGGCCGCGCGGTCGACGAGGACGCCGGCGACGATCCCGCCGCCCGCTGGCAGGCCCTGTGGTTGCTGAGCCGCGCGGCCGGCCGGCTCGGCGACTACCCGCAGGAGCGTGGACACCTGCGGCAACTCCTGGAGCTGAGCGAGCTGTTGGAGGTGCCCGAACTGCGCGTGCGGTCATACGTGCAGTACGCCCGTTGCATGCGCGCCCTGGGTGACATGCGCACGGCAGAGCCGGCCGCCGCCCAGGCGTTCTCCCTCGCGCGCGCCGAGGAACTGTCCGTGTCCGACACCACGTCGGCCCTCATGGCGCTGATCGGCATCGAGGTCGAGCTGGGCAGGCTGGACGCGGCCGCGCGGCACGTCGACGAACTCGAGCGGGACTGGCTGCCCGTGGCCGTACCGGCACAGGCGGCCGAGGGGTGGTGGACCGTCGCCATGGTCCGCAACCGCCAGGGCGACCACGCCTCCGCCCGGACCGGACTGGAAACGGCCCTGCGACTCCTCGAGGGCAGGGACGACCTGACCCTCTGGATCCGGCTCCGGGCCGCGGCCGCCGCCGACGCGCTGGAGATGTCTCCGCCCCGACTGGCCGCGGCAGAGCGCTGGCTGACCGAGGCCGCGTCCGTCGTGGACCTGATCGGCACGCCGGTGCAGGTGCAGGAGCTGCGCGCGCTGCAGGCCCATCTGGCTTTCCACCGGGGCCGGACGAACGAGGCCCGCGCGATCAGCGGCACACTGCTGGCCGAGGAGGACCTGCGTCTGCCCTACCGCGACCGGGTACGGCTGTCGGTCCTGGACGGCCGGCTGATGATCCTGTCCGGGCGTGTCGACGACGGCATCGACCTCCTCCAGCGGCTCGGCCGCCAGGCAGCGGAGTCCCAGAACCTGGACCTGGCCGCGCATGTCTGGCAGTCCTTGGCCCAGACCCTGGCGGACCTACGCCTCCCGCACACGGCGGACAGCGCTGGCACCACGCCGCAGCCATCCGATCAAGGCGGCCGCGCGAGCCCGTGATGCGGTCCACCGCCGGCTCCCACGAGGCCGACGACGCCGGGCCGAGGGCAGGGCGGGCAGCGCTGGTGGGGCCCCGCAGCACCGGGGTGGCGCCCTGCAGTGGGAGCGCGCCACCCCGTGCGGACGGTCTCGCCCCGAGATCAGTCGCCGGGAAGCAGGACGGTTGCGTCGCCCTCGAACCAGGCGTTGTCGATCGTCAGCCGGCTGATGCGCCAGGTGCTTCCGTCGCGCGTCAGGTCCGCGTCGTAGCGGTTCATCATCAGCGCGTGCCGGGTCCGGTCCGGCTTGGGGCCTTCCTGTGGCAGGTAGTGCTGGGCCATCGCGTAGCAGCTCACGTGGGCGGTGTCGCCGTGCACGGTCGCGCGGACGTTGCTGATCACGTAGCTGGTGTCGAGCGGGCCGACCGCCGGGATGAGCGCTCCCACGACTGTGTCGCGCGGCTTGAGCGGGGGGAAGTCGAGACCGATCTTGCCCGTGGCCGGTGTCAGGTCGACCATGGCGTCCTCGGTCAGTGACGAGGCGAGCAGATCGGCGTCCCCGTGGTCGAGTCCTGCCGTGTAGCGGTGCAGTGCATCGGCGATCGCGGCGTGGTCGGTCAAGAGCTGCAGCTTGTCGTCGGACATCGGGCGCTCCTCGGGGGGAATGTTGTGGTTCAGACGGAAGAGGTTGTCCGGGTCGAAGCGCCTTTTGATGCTGCGGAGCCGGTGGTAGTCGGCTTCGTCGTAGGCCGCGCTCACGTCGGAGACACCGGTGTCCTGGGCGGCCATGAAGTTCAGGTAGCGTCCGCCGGTGGACCAGGGGCGCATCCGCTGCAGGAGCTCATCGGCGTAGGCGTTCATCGTGGTGAAGGCATCGGGTGCCCCGACCCCCACGATCCAGAGTGCGAACTGGGCGTCCCGGTGTCCGACGGCGTTGTCCGCGGTCCGGGCCAGGGCGCCGCCGAGGTGACGCAACTCGACGAAGTGCACCGGGCAGTCGGCCGTCGGACCCGCGGCGGCCAGGATCTCCTCGACGGCCTCGGCGGTCAGTGAGCGCAGCATCGCGGTACGTTCCATGAACGGTGCCGGATCCGCCGGATCGTTGTGGATCTGGGCGAAGGACGCGTACGGCATGGGACCCAGCGTGTCCGCGAGGACGGGTGCGGCCGCCCGCAGCGGCGCGACCAGCCCGGTGGCCTCGGCTGCCGGGCCGAGGTAGGAAATGCAGACGTGCACGGCGAAGCGGTCCCGCGATGGACGCGGGAGGTGTTCGGCAGGATGGTGCTGGAACCCTCGGCCGGGCACGGACCGGTGCCGCCACCACGGGAAGAACCCTGCGCCCCGCCCCCGGCAGACCGGCATCCGTGCAGGCCCGCCACTACGGAAGGCGCCCGGCCCACGGCCACCGTCCCGTCGCCATGCGTTCAACCTCCGAACGCCAAGTCGCTCGATGAATTGGTTGTTGAACAACCTATTGACTGTCGAATGGCTGCTTGCGAGCATCACCTAGCTACCGAAGCTCCCGGACCATCCGCGCGTGGCTCCGCCACGATCCCCACCCGGACGAGGAGTTCATCTGTGTCAGTCATGGAATCGACTCATCGCTCGTACAGCCGTCTTCGGCGCCGGCCCTCCCTCACCCTCGCGCTCCTGATGGCCCTGGTCGCCGCCCTCGGCCTCACCGTCATGGCGCAGCCGCCCGCCCACGCGGCCGGCACCCTTCTCTCCCAGGGCAGGCCCGCGACCGCCTCCTCCACCGAGAACGCCGCCTTCAGCGCCTCGCAAGCCGTGGACGGGAACGAACAGACCCGCTGGTCCAGCGCGTTCACCGATCCGCAGTGGATACAGGTGGACCTCGGGGCGCAGAGCACCATCACCCAGCTGACCCTGCACTGGGAGGCCGCCTACGCCAAGGCCTTCGACGTGCAGACCGCCACGAGTGAGAACGATCCCTGGACGACCGTCTATTCGACCACCACGGGCGCAGGCGGCGTACAGAACCTGAACGTCAACGCCACGGGCCGTTACGTCCGGATCTACGGCACCCAGCGCGCCACTCAGTACGGCTACTCGCTCTACGAGTTCCAGGTCTACGGCAGCGGGGGCGGCGGATCCGACCCCTCGGGCGACTTCTGGGGGACGACCGACGATATCCCGGCGTCGTCGGCCGTCATGAAGGTGAAGGTGCTCAACCGGACCAACGGCGCCTATCCCGACAGCCAGGTGTACTGGGACTACAACGGCGAGGTGCACTCCATCGCCGAGCGGCCCTACGTCGACATCGTCGCCGGCCCCGCCCAGCGCATGTACTTCTACGTGGGCGCCCCCAAGGGCCAGTACTACGACTTCATCGAGTTCACCACCGGAACGTCCAGCTTCAACGGGAACACCACCCGCGTGGACGCCTGGGGTCTGCCGCTGGCCGTTCGGCTGCACTCGCACAGCGGCCAGGAGATCCAGCTCGGCGACACCCAGGACCTGTTCACCATGAGCCGCGACCAGGTGTTCCAGAACTTCCGGGACTCCGTACCGCAGCCGTTCAAGGTGCTGGCCCAGACGCAGGCCCCCTACCGGATCATCGCTCCGGGCAGCGACCCGAGCTTCCGCGCGGGCGGCGCGAACGCCAACTACTTCACCTCGTACGCGAACTCGGTCGGCGTGAACGAGTCGACGTCGAACATCTTCGGGTGCGCCGGTTCCCTCGCCGCGAACGCGAGCCTGTGCGCGGCGCTGAACCGGCACACGGCGAACCTGCCCGCAAGCCAGCAGCAGGACCCGTCCAAGTTCTACTCCGGTGACCCGGCCAACTGGTACGCCAAGTACTGGCACGACCACGGCATCAACCACCTGGCCTACGGCTTCCCGTACGACGACGTCGCCGGGCAGGCCGCGTACGCCAGCATGGACAAGCCACAGTGGATGGAAGTAGCCGTCGGCTACTAGGGTCTGTCTCTCTGGTGCGGCCTGGCAGGCGAGGGCGGGTTCGTCGGTTCGTGTGGCCAGGCCGCGCCACTGCTTGAGCTGGTCGATGCCGCAGCAGCTTGAACAGGTAGCGCTCCGGCTCGGGACAGGTCACCTCCCGTACGCCGTTCCTCCGTCGACTCTCCGCTTCAGGAGAAGTCGTGAACTGGGGGCACGTTGCCGTTGGACCGGGCATGCTCTGGGGGCGTGTTGCCCCGTGCGTGAGTGAGCGGGCGCGGTTGCCCGACAGGTGAGAGGAGCGGTGATGGATCCGATCTCAGCAGCTGCGCTGGCTGCTCTGGCCGGGGGCGTCGGCGGCGAGGCCGGCCGGCATGCGTGGCAGGCGTTGAGCGCGCTGATCCGCCGCCCGTTCCGGCAGGGCGAGGCCGACGGTGCGCCCGTCATGAGTTCCGGTGAGGCCGAACTCACGGCGCTGACGCAGGAACCCGGCGAGTTGGAGCGAGCTCAGCGGTTGAGTACGGCCCTTGCTGTGCGCGCTGCGCTCGACGCGGAGTTCCGCCTCGCCCTGGAAAGCTGGTGGCGGCAGGCGGAGTCAGTGTGCACGGGTGAAGGTGCGGTGACGAACCAGATCAGCGGGGGCACGCAGTACGGCCCTGTCGTCCAGGGCAGGGACTTCTCCGGTCTCACCGTCACCGCGCACGCCACGCCTTCCACCACGGGTGACCCGCAAGGGGATTGAACCGGCGCGCCGACGGTATTCGACTCAGGTCCTTCCGGCGAGGCGACGCTGCAGTTCGGCGTGGCGGAGCTGGTAAGTGGCTCCGACCTGCCGCAGCACCCCCCGCCGATGCGCATCCGCAAGAAATGACATCAACCGCCATGGCACATGGCCACGCAGGGCGAGCCAGCATCGGGCGAGCGTGAACGATCCGTACCTGGCCTGGAGGAAGCCCCAGGCCAGACCGGTAGCCAGCCCGTCGGCCACCCCGGTCAGGGTCCCCCGCCACGGCCCCAGGACCGATGCGATGACGACAGAGGCGGCGAGGCCGATGGCGAGGCCACCCGCCATAGCGGTGGTCCAGAACGTGACGCGGTCCTGGTCCAGCACGGTCTGCGGATCCGCCGCGACCGTCGCCTCGGCCGGCTTGGCCTCCAGCCCTGCGCCGAAGGAACCGCCGGCGGCAGCGACCACCCCCGACACCAGCCCGCTGAGCAGACCTGCCTGCAAGGTGACCGCGACCCCGATGGCGAGACCGCCCCCCAAGCCGGTGAGAATGCCGAGCGGTGACCAGCGGAGTCCTCGCGCCGGAAGGCGGCTGTGGCCCAGGGTGACCACGCAGGCGGCGGCGACACCGAAACCGACGCTGTTGACCAGGGACGCCGAATCCCCCATCTCGGGTTCGCCGACGAACGCCCCGACGAAGGACGCTGCGACACCGCCTGCCAGCCCGGCCCGGAAACCGCCCAGGAACCCCGGCACCAGGCCCAGCGCGAGCCCGCTGACGAGATACCCCGCCGGGCTGTGGATGCCGAGCACGAAGCGCATGCCGAGTCCGATCGCGGACCCGAGGACGCTGCCAATCAAACCTCCCGCCAGCCCACGGTTGAAACTCCGGGCAGGCGGACTCCACCGCCGGCCGATCATTGCCACGGTGACGCCGACGAGCATGCCGACCCCGAGCCAGGCGCCGAACGGCATCAGCACACCGGCCGGCACCGCCACGAGTCCAACGGTCGCTCCCACAAGGACCCTTGGCGCCGCATCGGCGAGGTCCCACCACCTGAGATCGGTGGTGCCCTGTTGGCGATGTTCCAGGTCCCGGGCGAGAAACGTCAGGAAACGGGCCGCCTCCTCTCGTGTCCATCCGTGCCGTGATCCTGAAGGCCTGGCCGGTGCCGGGGCCGAGGTCCGGTGCCGCGCGTAGGAGGCGGGGATGAAGGCATCCAGCAGATGCGCCCGGATCGCCGTGGGCGTGGGGAACTTCGAGCGGTTCAGGAGTTCGAACGGTTGGCCGTCGGGGGTGTGGTGCTCGTCCGGTGCGGGGCCTCGTTCGGAGTCCTGTACAGGGAGGTGTGCGGAGTCCAGCGCTGGATCCAGCGGATGGTCGTCCGGCCCGGAGTCGTACGCAATGTCCTCCGCTGCGTCCGGCGAGGGGTTGTAGACGACGCGCGCGAGGTATGCCATCAGCGGCGTGGTGAACAACTGGCTGAAGGGATGAAGGTCGTGTTCGGCGGCCAGCGCCGCGAACACCCTCCGCCAGCGGGCTTCGTTGGTGGGTCCGCCGGCGGAGTCCAGCAGGTACGACGCGATGATGTCCAGGGCCAGCGGCTCGATCTCGACGCCCGCCGCACCGGTCACGCGTACCTCGGGCCCTTTGCGGGGCCGGACGGTGGCGGCGAAGGGGGCGCTACGCGAGCTCAGGACCATTCCGAGGTCCGGGCGCAGGCCAAGGGCGTCGTTGATCCGGGCGATCGCGCGGCCGCGCACGCGATCGGGAATCTCGTCCAAGCCGTCCAGCACCAACATGATCGCACCGGCATCCAGCAGTTCGCGCGCCCTGTTGGTTCCCGTCCGGCCGGGTTCACCGAGCCACGGGTAGTCGATGCCCAGCCGCTGTTCCAGCCACAGATCAAGGTCTTCCCGGACCGGGTCCCACGAGGCGAGTGACACGAGCACGGGCACCGGGTCCCCGTGGCGGCGGTGCGCGAGCAGGTCCAGCACGAGCCGCACCAGCAGCATGCTCTTGCCGGAACCAGGTTCCCCGAGCACGACCAGGCGACCCGTGGGCACCCTGGTCAGCACCTTCACCAGATCGCCGCCGCCTCCGGACAGCGCCTCCGGTCCAGACGCCCAGTCGGACGGCGAGGCCGACGACGCCCGGCCGACTCCGGTGGTGGCCAGCCGGACCAGCGAATGCCAGGGCTCCATGAGCTGAGGAGGAGCGGGCCGCCACCGGACCGGAAGCGGATACGGATCGTTCAGTCGCCGCAACGCCGCCTCCTCCCTCCACTGGCGTTTGACGGCGAACGCGAGGTCGTCCGCGGCCTGGATTAGGGCCGGGTCCTCAGTCACCTTGGCCGGAGGATTGACGTATCCGTTGATCGTGACGTCACCGAGAAAGTCCCGCCCCCGGATCACGGGCCCGCCCGCCCCCGAGAACTCATTGCGGGTGTCTCCGTCCCCCGTGTTCCCCTCCCCTTGCACATCCCGCTCCACGAACGTCCCCCTTCCCGCTGCCCGCCGACCACCGCGCACGCGGCTGACGGGTGGATCAGGTTACCCAGCCATCGCCAACTCCGTGAGGCCAACGCACACTTGGCGACCGCCCGGGCCCCTGAAGTCAGCCCCCGTACACGCTCTCGCACCTCGTCCAGCCGGTAACCGCAACGGGAACGGCCACGAGACCACGTCAGCCAACCCCGGCAGGGAAGTCGCTGTGCGGCTTCGTGGCCCGATGCGCAGGGGTGGGTGCTCAGTGAAGGACGGTGAGCAGGCCCTCGACGCCGCGGCGGAACGCGGCGCCGACGCTGTCGACGCCGTCGAGGTGGGCGCCGCTCATGGCGCCGTCGCGCATCATGACGAAGTGCCGGGCGGCGTGTTCCGGTTTGCCGCGACGCGGTGAGTTCCCGAAGACCTGCGCGAAGAGTTCGGTGAGCGTGGCCGTGTACCAGGCTCGGTGATCGAGGATCACCTGGCGTACCCGGTCTTCGGGGTCGGGATACTCGGCGGCGGCCTTGAGGAACGCGCAGCCGCGGAACTCCGGCGAGGCGAGGCTGTCGGCGACGGCGGTCCCGATCGCGCGCAGGGCGTCGGCCGGGGACGGTGCGGCCTCGATGGTGGCCTGCACGCCGGCCCGTACGCCGGTGTCGACGCCCCGCAGGTAGGCGATCACGAGGTCCTCTTTCGAGGGGAAGTGCCGGTAGAACGTCGCCCGCGTGGCCGGGGCCTCGGCGAGGATCCGCTCGACCCCGACCGCCCGGATGCCTTCGCGGTAGAACAGCCCGCTGGCCGTGGAGAGCAGCCGCTCTCGCGCCTCGGACCGAACCGGCTCTCCCGAGGAGCTTCCGTTCGGGCTGTCGTGCGCGGGGCGTGTCCGTGTGGCCATGACCCCACCGTAGCAGAAAGAACGATCGGTCTTGCGGTTCTCCGAGGAGTCGTGCCAAGCTCCGCACAGCAAGAGAGAACAGTCTTTCTACCTGGAGCCCGACGGCCATGCCGTTGCCGGCTCCGCGTCGGCGGATGCCACATCCAACGGCTTTCCATGGAAGGAACAGTCATGACCATGACCGCTACTGCCCCTGCCACCGTCGCGTCAGCGCTTCGTCGGCTCTACCTTGTCCGGTTCGGGTTCGCTCTCCTCTGGGCTGTCGTGCTCTTCTTGACCGCGTCGAGTATCGGGCCGGTGAGCGCGACCCTTCTGGTGATCTACCCGCTGTTCGACGTGGGCGCCGCCGTCGTCGATGCCCGCTCCTCTCGGGCGAGCCGGTCCGCTCTCGGCCTCTACGTCAACATCGCGATCAGTGTGATTGCCGCCGTCGGACTGGTCTTCGCGGTCGCCTCCGGCATTCCGGGGGTCCTGCGCGTATGGGGGGCCTGGGCCGTCACAGCGGGCCTCGTCCAGCTCGTCGTTGCTCTGCGGCGACGCGACCTCGGAGGCCAGTGGGCGATGATCGCCAGCGGCGGCATCTCCACGCTCGCCGGGATCTCGTTCATCCGCCAGGCCGCTGCCCCTCACTCCTCGCTGAGCAATCTGGCCGGCTACGCCCTGCTCGGCGGCATCTTCTTCCTCGTCTCCGCCCTGCGCCTCGGACACAACGCCGACCGGAACACCGGTGGGAGCAACTGACATGAGCACCCAAGGTGAATGCTCCCGTTGAGCCCGCATTCCCACCAGCTGCGCAGCACGGCGGCCCCACGACGGCGCGCCGGCTGCCCGGCGGGTCAAGCGGTGACCGGCGCCCCGGACTCGACCGCGGCGCTTCGCCGCCGCGACGTCTTCGCTCCCGCCGCACAGACGTCGGACAGGCGTCCTGGACCAGGCCGTCTCCTTCCTCGCCACCGGAAGACGCAGCCCGTGGCCGCACAGTCTGGACGAGGACCAGCAGGGCCGGGACGGCCTGAGGACTACGCGGCTGTTCCCGGCCCGGCTTCCCGCGGGTCCCCGGCCGGCCGGGTCAGCCCGTCATCCGTCACCAGCCGGCGCTCCGGCGCCGTCGCATCCAGCTCCCAGTAGTACAAGCACTCCTCGCACCGGACCCCGTCGAGCAGAACCTCGTCCTCCCCGTTCGGGCAGTCCGTGCCATCCCCGCGCCCTGGGCACGTTTCCCTGGTAACCCCCATGCGTCGACCGTGCGCCGCCCGGGCGGTGGCCGTGGAGAGGGCATGCCCAGCGCACAGGCGCTCACCGGCGACACCAGGTCCCACCACCCGCCAACAGCCCCAACAGCGCCCCGACGCCTACGTGCGCAGCCGGCAGCGAGCGCAGCTCCCGGGCAATTTCATCCGCTATGTACGGCGCACTGCACGTGGACTGCGCACCGAATGGGTACTCTGTGCGCCCTCCCGGTTCCCCTCCGTAACGGAAATGATGAGCGCACCGCACATGAGCCAGGTGATCCGCGGTCCCCTGTGCCTCGGCCGGGCGGAGTGGCGGTGAAGGAGGTCAGGGTGTTGCTTCTCATCTCCCCGGACGGTGTCGAGGAGGCTCTCGATTGCGTGAAGGCGGCGGAGCATCTCGACATCGTCGACGTCAAGAAGCCTGACGAGGGCTCTCTCGGCGCGAACTTCCCCTGGGTCATCAGGGAGATCCGCGACGCGGTCCCGGCGAACAAGCCGGTGTCCGCGACCGTGGGGGATGTCCCGTACAAGCCCGGCACGGTGGCTCAGGCCGCGCTCGGCGCGGTCGTCTCGGGGGCCACGTACATCAAGGTCGGCCTCTATGGATGCACGACGCCCGACCAGGGCATCGAGGTCATGCGCGCGGTCGTCCGGGCGGTGAAGGATCACCGCCCGGACGCGCTCGTCGTCGCCTCGGGCTATGCCGACGCCCACCGGATCGGCTGCGTCAATCCGCTCGCCGTGCCCGACATCGCCGCCCGCTCCGGCGCCGACGCGGCCATGCTCGACACCGCCGTCAAAGACGGGACCCGGTTGTTCGACCACGTTCCGCCGGACGTCTGCGCCGAGTTCGTCCGGCTGACCCACGCATCCGGTCGGCTCGCGGCCCTCGCGGGCAGTGTCACCCAGGCCGACCTCGGCCCGCTGACCCACATCGGTACGGACATCGTGGGCGTACGGGGAGCGGTCTGTGAGGGCGGTGACCGCAACGCCGGCAGGATCCAGCCGCACCTGGTCGCCGCCTTCCGAGCGGAGATGGACCGGCAGGCCCAGCAGCACGCCGCCGGCGTCCCGGCCGTGAACTGACCATCGGGATGCCGACACCGGAAGCCGGCCGCACGCCCGGACACCGGGCCGCGCGCCTCGCCGTCGTCGACCCGGCCACCGGGGAGGCATTCGACGAGGCCCCCGACCAGCAGCCTGACGAGCTGGACGCCGTGGTCGACCGGGCCCGGCGTGCCTGGACCGGATGGCGCGCCGATCCGGCCGCCCGTGCCACCGGGCTGCTCGCCGCCGCCGACGCCGTGGAAGCGGCCGGGGACGACCTCGCTCCGTTGCTCACCCGGGAACAGGGCAAGCCTCTGGCCGAGTCGTACGCCGAGGTCGCCCGCACGGCGGCCCGGCTGCGCTACTTCGCCGGCCTGGCCCCCCGCACCCGCCGGATCGACGACGGCCGGCCCGTGCGCAGCGAGATCCGCTGGCGTCCCCTCGGACCCGTCGGCGCGATCGTGCCGTGGAACTTTCCCCTCCAACTCGCGGCGGCGAAGTTCGCGCCCGCGCTCGCGGCGGGCAACACCGTGGTCCTCAAACCCTCCCCGTACACCCCGCTCGCCACCCGGCTGCTCGGTTCCGTCCTCACCACCGCCCTGCCCGCGGACGTCCTGACCGTCGTCACCGGCCGTGAACCCCTCGGCGCCCGCCTCGCCTCCCATCCGGGAATCCGCCACGTCACCTTCACCGGCTCGGTGCCGACCGGGCAGGCCGTCGCCGGAGCGGCGGCGTCCTCGCTCGCCCGGGTCACCCTGGAACTGGGCGGCAACGACGCGGCCGTCCTCCTGGACGACGTCGACGTGGACCGGATCGCGGACCGGCTGTTCTGGGCCGCCTTCCGCAACTGCGGGCAGGTCTGCATGGCCGTCAAACGCGTCTACGCGCCGGCCCGGCTCCACGGCGAGGTCGTCGAGGCCCTCGCCCACCGGGCGAAGACCGTCGTCGTCGGACCCGGACTTGACCCGGACACCCGGCTCGGGCCGGTCAACAACGCCCCTCAGCTGGCCCGGGTCGAGCGGGTCACCCGGCAGGCCCTGGCGGCCGGCGCCCGGGCGGCGGCCGGCGGCCACCGGCTCGACGGACCGGGCCACTTCTTCGCCCCCACGATCCTCACCGACGTCCCTCCTGACGACCCGGTGGTGACCGGGGAACAGTTCGGACCAGTCCTGCCGGTGCTGCCGTACCGGGACCTCGACGAAGCCGTCGAGGCGGCCAACGGCACCGGCTTCGGGCTGGGCGGCTCCGTGTGGGGCACCGATCTCGACCGGGCCGCGGCCGTGGCCGACCGGCTCGAATGCGGCACGGCCTGGATCAATCACCATGCCGAACTGTCCCTCGCCCAGCCCTTCGCAGGCGTCGGGAACAGCGGTGTCGGCGTCGCAGGCGGACCGTGGGGGCTCTACGGCAACCTCCGGCCGTTCGTGGTCCACCGTCCGCAGGAGGCATGACGATGAGGTTGCAGGCGGCTGTACTGCGCTCGTACGAGGACCCGTTCACGGTCGAGGAGGTGAACCTGCGCACAGAACCCGCCGCCGGTGAGATCCTGGTCGAGATCGCGGGCTGCGGAATGTGCCGGACCGATCTCGCGGTCCGGCGCTCGGCCGGCCGCAGCCCGCTGCCGGCGGTGCTCGGCCACGAGGGGGCCGGGGTCGTGGTGGCGTCCGGCGACGGCGCGGACGGCGCGATCGGCGTCGGTGACCACGTTGTGCTGAGCTTCGACTCCTGCGGGCACTGCCGGGCCTGTCGTGCCGCGGCCCCCGCCTACTGCGACTCCTTCGCCTCCCTCAACCTCTTCGGAGGACGCAAGGAGGACGCGCCGCGGCTCACCGACGCGACCGGGGAAGCGCTGGCCCCCCGCTGGTTCGGCCAGTCCTCGTTCGCCGAGTACGCGCTCGTCCCGGCCCGCAACGCCGTCCGGGTCGACCCCGCACTGCCCATCGAACTGCTCGGGCCGCTCGGCTGCGGCTTCCTCACCGGCGCCGGAGCCGTGCTGAACACCTTCGGCATCGGCCCCGGCGACACCCTCGCGGTCTTCGGCGCGGGAGCGGTGGGGCTGGCCGCCGTGATGGCGGCCACCGCCGCCGGCGCGCTGACCGTGGCCGTCGACCGGCACCCCCGACGGCTGACCCTGGCCGAACGGTTCGGTGCGATCCCGCTGCCCGCGGCAACGGCCGCACTGCCCGAGCGGATCCGGCACCTGACCGAGGGCGGCGTGCAGTACGCGCTGGACACCACGGCCTCGCCGCCGCTCATCAACGACGCGCTCCGGGCACTGCGCCCCACCGGCAGCCTCGGCCTGGTGGCACGGCTCCACACCGCGCTGCCGCTCGAACCGGGCACCGTGGACCGAGGCCGCGGCATCCGCCACATCTGCGAAGGGGACGCCCTACCCGGACTGCTGATACCCCGCCTGACCGGGCTGTGGCAGGCCGGACGCTTCCCCTTCGACCAGCTGATCCGCACCTACCCGCTGGCCGACATCAACGAGGCCGAACGCGACTGCGAGGCGGGCCGCGTGGTCAAACCCGTCCTGCTCCCGGAGCGAGGAAGCCGATGAGCGAGGCATACGGCACCGCAGACTCACCGCAAACGCCAAGCGGACACCCCGCAGTCCCCACTCCCGCCAACGGAGGAGACATGGCCGGCACGGCGCCGCAGGACACGGACGTGGAAGGCGTGGACGCAGGGGTGGGTCTGACCGCCCTCCTGGTCGCCGCGGCCCGGGCGATCGAGACCCACCGCCACGACAGCCTGGCCCAGGACGCCTACGCGGAACACTTCGTGCGGGCCGCCCCGGCGTGCGCGGACTGGCCGGTGCGCATCGAGCAGGTCCCGGACGGGGACGGCAACCCCCTATGGGGGCGGTTCGCCCGCTACTTCGGCCTGAGGACCCGGGTGCTCGACGACTTCCTCCTCCGGTCGGTCCGTACGAGCGCCCGCCAAGTCGTCCTGCTGGGAGCCGGGCTGGACACCCGCGCCTTTCGACTCGACTGGCCCTGCGACTGCGTCGTCTTCGAGATCGACCGGGCGGGCGTGCTGGCGTTCAAACAGCAGGTGCTCACGGACCTGACAGCCAGCCCGAAGGTGAAGCGCGTCCCCGTACCGGTCGACCTGCGCGCCGACTGGGTCACCGCGCTGACCACCGAAGGCTTCGACCCGGCCGCACCGAGCGTCTGGCTGGCCGAGGGGCTCCTCTTCTACCTGCCGAGCGCCGCCGAGACGTACCTCATCGACACGGTGGACCGGCTGACCACCGAAGGCAGCGCCCTGGCCTTCGAGGCCAAGCTGGAAAAGGACCTACAGGCGTACCGCGACAGCCCGATCTACACGGCGACGCGAGAACAGATCGGCATCGACCTGCTCCGCCTCTTCGACAAGGGCCCCCGGCCCGACTCCGCGGGCGACCTGACGGCCAAGGGCTGGTCCACCTCAATGCACACACCCTTCGATTTCAGCCGCAGGCACCGACGCGGCCCCCTGCCCGAGCCCAACGACGCGCTGGAGGGAAACCGGTGGGTGTTCGCGCACAAACCCTCGCCCTGACACGCGCACCGCTCACGACGACGTCCGACCGGAGGACGGGGGCGGGGCCCGGGCCGCAGGCCCCGCTCGGTGGGACGCGTCCTGACGGAAGCGGCAGTTCGGTCACGTCCAGCGGCGCCGTCCACGGCCGGGAGGGCCGCTGACGGACCGTGTCAGGCGGCCCGGTCGGCCACCAGCTGGTCGCCTGGGATCCCGGCCAGGTCCGGTGCGTAGTAGTCCTTGATGCCGGCGTTCCACACAGCCACGGTGATGCGGTCCTCGGAGTCCGGACCGAAGGCGTCGAAGAGGGCGTGGATGTTCGCTTCCTCGAAGCCGATCGCCGTCATCAGCGATACGAAGAGGGGGCGCTCGATCAGGCCGTCCCCGTCGGGGTCGCCGAGCGCGGAGAGGGCCTCGGCGAACTCGGCGATCGTGGGGCCGAAACGCTCTGGGTCGAGCACGAACGGACGGAACTCGTCCAGGGTGATCACCCCGTCGCCGTTGGCGTCCAGCTCCGTGGCCAGCGTCGTCCAGTAGCGGCGGAACGCGGCCCGGATGGCGTCCTTGGCGCCGTCGTCCGAGGCGGCCGCCGCCTCCAGAACACGGCCCGTCATCAGATCGAAGTCGCCGGAGTCGAGGACTCCGTTGCCGTTGGCGTCGAAGAGGGAGAAGACCAGCTCGACCCGCTTGGCGGCCTCATCTCGCATTTTCCATCACCTGTCTTCTGCGACCCGACGATTCCGGGCCTGGGCCAATGAGGGCCTCTACTCGACCGCGCTGGGACACACGAAATCTCCTGCCGGCGGCACTGATGCAACCAACCAGCCCCTGATGTCGGCGACCTCGACTGTCCCTCCCAAACTCAGCGCGCGTAGCGGCCATGACCCATGGAACCGTCATGGCGAGCGGCAGGCGCTCGATCTTCGCTTCTGGTGGCAGAAGGACTGCTGAATGAGCACATGTGACAAGTCGGATGCCCCGCCTGTGACAACCAGACTGCTTGGACCTGTCCCATTCCTCAGCTCATCCGACCCCGCTGATCGAGAAGCGGATCACCACCGTCTCCGAGCGGCTCGGGACTCTTGGTGCGCCCCGTCTCGCGGTCCTTCGGCGCCTCCGTCACGGCTGACCGGCTCGCGCGGAGTGTGTTCCCCATCGGTCGCCGAGGTGCGGCGACCGGTTCGGCGCTGTTCAACTCCGTCCGCCGGTCGTCCAGTGCTCTTGGCGTTCGGCTCGGCCGTCACCGGCCCGTTGCGCCCAAGAACACCACCGCGCCCATGATCACCAGTACGGCGGACGCGAAGGTGTGCCGTCGCGCCCTGCGCAACTTCTCCCGCACCAGCCAGGCGTGTGCGGTCGCCAGCAGCCAGCGCAGATAGGGATCGGTTCGTGCGATGTTGCGCCGGGCCGTGGCCAAGCCGCCTTCCAGCGCCGCCCGTTCGGCGCCTTCGGCGTGCGCCAGCCGTCGGCTGATCTCCAGAGCGAGGTGGCGGTGCCGCAGGAGGTCTTCGACGTCGGTGGCGAGCCAGCCGAAGTAGTGGTCCGGTGCGGCATCGAACTGTTCTCGCAGCCCACGGAGGGCGGGTGCGGTCAGGTCATCGGGTGTGGTGAGCGGCGGGACGAGGACCTCACTGGTCTGCCACATCGCCCAGGCGATCCCCAGCAGTGCCACGAGCAGGCCGCCACCGGCCCAGGCCGCATGCACCCAGTCGCTGATCTTCCCCACGGCGAGCAGCGGGCCGCCACCGAACAGCAGAGCACCCACCGCGCCGCAGGACACCAGCGTCCAGCGCGCCGCCTCCCGGCTGTCGGCGACGGAGTCCAGCGGTGAGGGCAGCGCGTCCAGCACCGCGGTGCCGGGTGAAGAGGCCGTCGGGGTGGCGCTCACCGGGTGTCTCGGCGGAAGACGACGCCGAGCGGCCCGGGGTCGTCGTCGGGGAGATCCACGTACGGCACCCACACCTCGCCGTCGAAGAACTCGAGCATGCCGGAGTCGTTGATCCGTACCGCGTTTGTCTTCGGATGCTCTTCCGGAGCGTCTGCCATGAACTCAGTATGAAGGCAGGTGCGATGGGGCGTCATTGTCTTTCGGCAGGCTGCCCCGACATCCTGGCCGCAAGGACAACGGGGGCACGCATGATCAGGCTGACGATCGACACCGCGCAGGTGACCTGCCGGGTGAGGCGCGAGACAGTCACCCACACACCGAGGGGGCTGGACCAGTACACGGGTGACCTGCTGTGGCGGCTGCGCAGGCAGCCCTCGCACACGATGTTACGGGAGGTGGGGGCGGCGCTCGCGGACCGCTTCCTGCACGGGCCCGTCGGCCGGATGCTGAGCGAGGAGTTGCGCCAGCCCGGGCGCCATCGGATCGGCATCGAGGCGAGAGACCCGGCGGTGGCGGACCTTCCGTGGGAGACCCTCATACCGCCCGGCCGCACCCTCCCGCTGGCTCTGGACCCCGAAGTCGACCTGTACCGGACGACCACGCACACAGCCGGTCCGGCCGGCGCCACCGGCGGGCCCCTGCGGATTCTCGCCGCCGTGGCCGCCCCCGACAACAGCGCGGCCGAACTGCTCGACTACGAGCGGGAACTGGGAAGAATCCTGGACGCCGTGGAGCCCGGTCACCGCACCGGCCTTCGGGTGCGCGTCCTCGAGTGGGGCAGCGCGGCGGCCATCCGGTCCGCGCTCGCCGAGGAAGCCTGTCAGGTGCTGCACATCTCCTGCCATGCCCGCCCCGGTGCACTGCTGCTGGAGACGCGCTCCGGCCAGGAGGACGTGGTGGACGCCGCACGCTTCGTGCAGGAAGTCCTGCCCTCCCACGGCAACGTGCGCTTGATCGTGCTGGCTGGCTGTTCCACCGCCGTGGAGGGGCACTCGCGGTTGCCGGGGCTGGCCAGAAGCCTGTTGGACAACGGTGTCCCCGCCGTCCTTGCGATGACCAACGCCGTCAGCGACGACTACGCCACCGAGCTTGGCGCGCGCCTGTACCGAGGGCTTGCGGCGCACCCGGACAAGGACCTGCTCGCCGTGTTCTGCGAGGTTCGTCGGCAACTGGCACAGGAGCCGAGCCCCCTTCCGGAGTGGGCGACACCGGCACTGTTCCTCGCCGACCCCGAGTTGTGTGTGTCCGGCGGCGGCCCTTCCCCCGCCGAACCCGCCGAGGAACGGGGACCGCAGCCCGTCGTCCTCGACGGCATCGTGCGCGCACGGCATGACTTCGTCGGCCGCAGAAGCACCCTGCGGGAACTGACCGGCACCGAATGGCGGATCCTTCTGCACGGCATCGGTGGTGTCGGCAAGACCACGCTGGCCGCCGAACTGGTCCAGCGCTTCCTTGCCGCGGTCCCGGACGGGGTGGTGGTGGCGGTCAGCGGTGACACGGCCGCCGACGCGATCCTGGAACAGGTACGTCGCGAACTGCGTGCTCACTGTGCACGGAAGGGGCTTGGGCGGACCCACCCGCTGCACCGGCTGGTCACGGCCCTGAGCGAACCCGGACGCGACTGGCGCGACCGGCTCGCGGCGACCACCCGGAGCAGCGTGCCGCTCCTGCTCGTTCTCGACAACGCCGAGGACAACCTCGACGCCGGACATCACCTGGTGGACCCGGATCTCTCGGAGTTCGTCCGTGTCTGGGCGGAGCACCATCGCATCATCGTCACCAGCAGGTTCCCTTTCCCGGCACCAGGCCTAGAGCCCCGTCACCTCGGCCCGCTGACCTGGCAGGAGACCCGGAAGCTCATGTGGCGGCTGCCCGGCCTGGACGCGTTGTCGCCGGCCGAGCAGTGGCAGGTGTGGACGAGGCTCGGCGGTCATCCGCGTTCCCTCGAATATCTGGACGCCCTGCTGCGCGAGGGCGCCGGCCGCTTCGACGAACTGAGCACGCGGCTGCGCGTGGCACTGGCCGACCGGACCACCACTCCTGGCGGGCTGGGGCAGATGGTGGAGGACACCGGCGCCCTGATCGCCCAGGACGTGCTGCTGCCGGAACTGTTGGCCGGCCTCGAAACCGTTCCTTTGGCCAAGCCGCTGCTGCTGGGCGCGGCGGTGTACCGGTTGCCGGTGGACCGGGTCGGTCTCGCCTGGCAGGTGGCGACTGCGCCGACCGTCCCGTCCGCGCAGGCGGAGCCACCCGCTGCGCCCGACGGCCTGGACGACGCCCTCGCCCGGCTCCTGCACCTCGGGCTGCTGGCACCCGTCGGCTCCGGCTACCTGGTGCATCGCTGGACAGCCGGGGCCTTGGCGCGTCTGGCCGGCCCGGACCGGCTGACGGAGGCACACCGCAGGGCGGGCGCCTACTGGGGTTGGCGGTGCGGGACGCCGTTGGAACAGGCCGACTACATCCGTTTTGTACTCGAGGCCAGGTACCACGAGCTCGCCGGCGGCCGAGTGATGGAGGCCCTCGACTACGCGGAGCGGGCCTGCACCGAGCTGAACAAGGCCGGCCAGTGGTCACGGGAAGAGCGCTTGCGCAACGAGGCGCTGTCCATGGCGGCACCAGGGTCGCTCAGGGCTGCCGAGTGCCTCGCGGACCTCGGCGGTCTGGATGCCCGCAGGGGGCGCTATGACCAGGCCGAGGCGCGGTACCTGAAGGCTCTGGAAGCGTTCGTCGAGCTGGGGGCGGACGACCGGGTGGGGGCCGCACTGCACCAACTGGGGCTGATCGCCGAGCACCGAGGGGACCAGCCCGAGGCCGAGCGGCTGTACCGCCAGTCGATGACGGTCAAGGAACGCATCGGCGACCGCCGAGGAATGGCATTCACCATGCACCACCTCGCCGGCCTGGCCTCGAACAGGGGCGACGACCGGCTCGCGGAACAGCAGTACCTCGACGTACTGGCGCTGTGCGAGGATCTGAACGACCTCTTGGGGGTCGCGGCCGCCCAACACCAGATCGGCATCCTGGCCTTCCGCGCCAAGGACTTCGACAAGGCGGCCCGGTGCGCCGAAAGCGCCCTGTCCCACTTCGTCAGGTTGGGCGACCGGGTCAACGAGGGCAACGGCAGGATGGCCCTGGCGAAGATCGCCCTCGCCCGCTTCGACCACGCAGCGGCGCTGGCGGGCGGACGAGCCGCGCTGGAGATCTTCGAGGACATCGGAAGCAGCCGGAACATCGCCGAAGCCTGCGATCTGCTCGGCGAGATCGCGCGGGAATCCGGGGACCTGGTCTGGGCGGAGAGGTGCTTCTCCCGGGCGGGGGACGAGTTCGCCCACCTGGGTGAGATGGCATACCTGACATCGTGCAATCGGCAGCTCGGAGCCGTGCGAACGGTTCTGGGACACGTGGCCGCCGCGGTGCCCTGCACCCTGCAGGCATGGCTCCAGGACGAGCGGCGCGGCCTTCAGGACCTCGAGTTGCTCGCCGTGCAGCGCATGGAACTGGGTGCCCAGGCCTTTGCCCGGGTCGTACGACTGTGCACGGAGGAGTCGACGGCGGCATACGCGATCGAACAAACGGCGGCGTTCCACCGGTTCCGCCACTCCCACCCCAGTCCCACACCGTTGGGCAGCGCCTACGTGCATCTCGGCGACGCCGCGCTTGATCGCGGTGCTTTGGGAACCGCCCGGATGTTCCTGGAGCGCGCGTTGCCGCTCTGCGAAGCAGCCGACTACGCCGAGGGCATCGCCAAGTGCCACGAGGATCTCGGGCATGTCGGCCTGGAAGTGCGCCAGTTGGAGGAGGCGAGGCGACGCTACCTGTCCGCGCTCGCCCTCTACGAACGGCTGCGCAACGACACCAACGCGGCCATCATCCACCATCAGCTGGGACGGGTCTGCCAGGATCAGGGCGCCTACGAAGAGGCCGAGGAGCACCTGCGTGCATCGGTGGTGCTGAAGAAACGGCGGGGTAACCGGGCGGGTGTCTCCAACAGCACGTTCCACCTGGGCCGAGTGGCCCAGCTCCGCGGTGATCCGGCGCTGGCCGAGCAGTGTTACCGCGAATGCCTGGCCATCGACGAGGAACTGCGCGCATGGCCGGAGCTGGCGCTCGACTACGGCGAACTCGGCAACCTCCGCGCCGAGCAGGGACGCTTCGAGGAGGCGGTGCCTCTGATGGTCCAGGCGTTGTCCATCAACCAACAGATCGGCTCGGACAACGCGGTCCTCAACATCAACGCGCTGCGCAAGCAACGGGCCAAGCTCGGCGAGGAGGGGTTCGCCCGCATTCTGCGCCGTGGCATGAACGAAGAGTCTGTCGCCGCAGTCCTCGCCACCACCGCCATGCTGCCGAGCACAGCGGGCCGTACCGGAAAGGGGACACCGGAACCCGACGCCTCCAGCCGATGAGGCCTCGCCCGCCGGTACCGCAGCGACCTGTATGCCTCCGGCTTCTCCGCGCACATCGGCCGAGGGCGGGAACAGCCGGCTGAGCGCGGCGTCGCGGAAGGTCCATGTGGAGCCGGGCGCCGGCGGATGCCGAAGTCGCAGCGGTGGCCGGGATGTGTCACTGGTGCCGCCAGGACAACAGGCGCCCGCCCCGTGCGGGTCTGCTCCGCGCAGGAGCCGGCACTCGACGGCGTTGGGCCCCGGGCTCGGACCCGCGGAAGGGGGCCCCGCGCCGGATGCGCGAAGCCCCCGGGCCGCTGTGTGCGGTCAGTAGGTGTGGAGGGTCAGACCGTACCGGTTGAGGATCTCGTTGACCGGCTGGAACCAGGTTTCGCCGCCGCTGGAGCAGTTGCCCCAGCCGCCGGAGGTGACGCCCTGTGCCTGGTCTCCGGTGATGAAGGAGCCGCCTGAGTCCCCGGGTTCGGCGCAGGCGCTGGTCTTGGTCAGCTGGTGCACCGCGCCCTGGCTGTAGTTGACGGTCTCGTTCAGTGCCAGCACCGTGCCGCAGTGCCAGTGCGAGGTGGAGCCGGAACGGCAGACCGAGGAGCCGACGGGCGCGACGGCCGAGCCGCGTACGAGCTGGTCCGGCACCGTGCCCCAGCCAAGCACCACCGGTACCGTCCACCAGCCGCTGCCCACGCTGACCCAGGCGTAGTCGTTGTCCGGGAACGAGGAGCCCTGGAAGCTGCCGATGTAGGAGCCGTCCCAGCCGCTGACTCCGGCGCCGGGCTGTGCGCAGTGCCCGGCGGTGACGAAGCCGCCGTACACCGAGAAGCCGATGGAGCAGCGGACGTTGCCGGTGTAGTACGGGTCGCCGCCGACGGTGCCCGCTGCGAGGGTTCTCGGGGCCGCGGTCGCCTCGATGGTGACGGGCCCGGTCCGGCGCGCCTGGGACAGGAAGCGCCGGACATCGTTGTCAGCCTGCCTGCCGCGCACGACCTCGATGACGACCGTGCCGGCCTTGGGATCGACGTACCAGCCGGTGACTCCCGAGGGCGCGGTCAACCGGTCGATCCGTGCTTTGGCGGCGTCCAGTTGCCGAGCGCTGTGCTCGGCGGTGCGGACGACGGCCCCGGAGCGCTCGATCGTCCGGCGGGTGGCGGGCGGGGCGTCCGGGGTGAGGGCGACGGTCAGGCGTCCGCTCGGGGCGTCGAACCAGGAGCCCGCGTAGGCGGCGCCGGCCGTGCGGCGTGCCTTGGGGGCGAGGTCGGTGGCGGCCTTCTCGGCCGCGAGCCGGGCCACCGCCTGGGTGCGGGTCAGGCCGAGGTCGCGTTGCATGGCGTTCACGATGCCGTCGGCGGCGGGTGCGGTGGATGCGGTCGCTGTCCCGGACCCGGCAGCCGAGGCGGGAAACGCGCCGGCGGAGGCCAGTCCGCCGAGGACGAGGAGTGCGGCTGAGACCGCGCGAGCGAGCCTGGTGCGTCTCATGGGGTTGCCCTTCGTCGTTCCAGTAGTGGGGGTGGAACAGCCGATGGTGAGAGCGCTCTCATACGTGCGCCGCAGAGCCTAGTACGGACCTTCCGTCAGGTCCATGCCAATGCGCGGACGGATTCACGACGCACGGACGCCGGCGGGGAGTTGATGACCCTTGTGCAGCTGGGCCCTCGCCCGCGGGCAAGAGCGGGCATGTGTCCCGTGCCGGCCAAACGGCCGGCCGACCATGGCGCGCGGGCGAAGGGCCACGAGATTCGACGGTACGGTGCACACGCCGGTTGGACGGGTGCCATGATCGCTCGGCGGCCTCGCACCCCGGGATGCCATCTGTCGGTGCCGGGCCGTAGCGCGACAGCGTGACCAACGGAGGGAACCCGGCATGCGCAGACTCGTCCACTACATCGCGACCACTCTCGACGGCTTCATCGCGGGCCCCGACGGCGGGGATCCCACCGGTCCCGACGGGTTCTGGCCCATACCGGGGGACTACATACAGCACCTCGTGGCCGAGTACCCGGAGACGCTGCCCGTCCAGGCCCGCCAGGCCCTGTCCGTCACGGCGCAGGGCACGCACTTCGACACCGTGCTGGAGGGACGGCGCAGTTACGAGATCGGTCTTGCTGCCGGCATCACCGACGCCTACCCCCACCTGCGGCACCTCGTGTTCTCCCGGACCCTGACGGAGAGCCCGGCCCCGGCCGTCGAATTAGTCGCCGACGACCCGGTGGCGACCGTGCGCGAGCTGAAGCAGCAGGACGGCAAGGGCATCTGGCTACTGGGCGGCGCCGAGCTCGCAGGCTCCCTGTACGCCGAGATCGACACGCTCATCCTCAAAGTCGGCCCGCTGACCATCGGCGACGGAATCCCGCTGTTCTCCCGCAAGGCCGCCTTCGACCCGCGCACCTGGACACTCGCAGACCACACCGTCCTCAAGAGCGGCGCGATGTTCCTCACCTACACACGCGCCGACAGCTGAACGCACCGGACGGGCGGCGCCTGCACAGGCCGGGCGCGACCGCGCTCAGCGGGCCACGCAAGCGCCGCCGTGCCAACGCGCACCCGGAGCGGTAAGCGCCGGAGCCGGGGCGCCGGCGAGCACCCGCGCCCGCCCCCGGCCTGACCTCGCATCAGTCCCGCTGGGTGCACGGAGCGACAGCGTCACGGCCGGCACGAACCCGGCACCGGCCAGGCAGCTCACGCGGCCCGCGCCACCCGCCGGCTTCGCGACGCACGACAACGACTCGCGCCTGGCCGCATCCCGGGCACGTCCCCCGTGCCGACGGCGCGGCCCGAGCAGGTCCGGCAGACGGATCCGTCCGGCCCGCCGCCGGCCTTGTGCCTGCGGCTGGCCGCAGCAGCAGCACGCAGCGCTCGTACTGTTCGGCAGTGGCGTGGGCCCGTGTCTTGAGTCCGGCGGAATGCGGGCGGCGCGGGGCCGTGCCGCCCGGCCGCGTAGGTGAGCGGTTCGCGGAACTTCGGGCGGCGCCGGGGGAGAGGCGGCTGGAGGTGCCCGGGTCCTCCTCGAAGGCGACCGGGTCCCTCTATCCCGGCCTGGTCCAGGACGAGGTTCTGACGGGGCGGTAACCGCTGGCCGGTCGAGACCCGCTGCAGCTCGGGTTCGCCACCGAGGGTCCCTTCCGTACGGAGGACCGGACCTCGCCCGTCACCGAACCTTGCCGGCACGCACCATCGGACCTGATGGAACTCGCGCCGCCGTGAACTCCCGGATCGCACGGGTCCATTGGGACACGTGGGCGAGCTGTCGCCAAACGATCGTTTGCCGCCAGGGGGGGGGCGGTTTCGGGTAACCCGGCTCGCTGTCGTCAGGCTTGCACGGTGGGGCGGACGACGATCTCGCTGACATCGACGCCGTCAGGTTGTTCGATGGCGTAGCCGATGGCGGAGGCAATCGCCGAGGGTGGCATGGCGATCTCGTCCCGCTGCCGGGTCATCGCGGCCGCGACTTCAGGACTGGCTCCCTTGCCGATGCCTTCGGTATGGGTGAATCCGGGTGAGACGAGGGTGACGCGCAGGTCGGGTCCCGACTCCTGGCGTAGCCCCTCGGTGAGCACCTTCACCGCCGTCTTGGTGGCCGCGTAGACCCCCTGGGGGGATTTGACCACGTAGGCCGCGGTGGAGCCGACGTTGACGAAGTGGCCGGAACGCTGTCGGCGGAAGAGGGGCAGAGCCGCCCCGATGCCGTTGAGCAGGCCGGTGATGTGGGTGGAGACCATGGCGTCCCAGTCGTCCTGGCGCAGGTCGTCGAACGGCGAGACGGCCATCGTGCCTGCGTTGGAGACGAGGACGTCGAGCCGACCGTACTGGTGGAGGGCCGTGTCCGTCAGGCGCTGGAGGTCTTCGCGGCGCGTGACGTCGACGATGACGCCAGTGGCGGTGCCGCCCTTCGCCGTGATGCCGTCCACGACGGCGTTCAGCCGGTCCTCGCGCCGTGCTCCGAGCACGAGGCGGGCGCCCCTTTCGGCGAGGTAGACCGCGGTTGCCTCCCCGATGCCACTGCTGGCACCTGTGATCGCGACGACTTTGCCCTGGATACCCGACATGATCGGCTTCCTTCCTCGGGGTGCGCGCAGGTCGATGCGGTGACCTACAGTGAAACCGGAGGTGTCCCCAGTTAGTCCACGGTAAGTGGGGGCGCCTCCGGATAGCAAGTTCGGGAAGGCTTCGACGAGAGGATGGCGAGCACTGATGACCGACGGCACGCTGCGGCCGCTGCGGGCTGACGCACGGCGGAACAGGGAGAAGATCCTTACGGCCGCCGTACGCGTCTTCACGACCGAGGGGCTGGATGCGCACATGGAACGCATCGCTAAGGAGGCAGGCGTGGGCAGCGCGACCCTGTACCGCAACTTCCCCACGCGGGACGCCCTGATCGAGGCGGTCTACCGCAACGAGGTGGCCCAGCTGTGCGATGCCGCCCACACCCTCCTCACGCAGAAGCCGCCGGCAGAGGCCCTGCGCGCGTGGACACGCCTGTTCCTGGACTACGTCACCGCCAAGTACGGCATGATCGACGCCTTGCGCGCCATCGCCGCGACGGGAGGCAATCCTTATGGTCACAGCCGGGAAATGATCCAGGCCGCCATCACCTCACTCATGGACGCATGCGCGGCCGCCGGGGTGATCCGCACCGACATCCAGCCCACCGACATCGGTGCCGCCCTGGAAGGCATCGCCCTCACCTCGGCGGGCGCTGAACACCGACAGCAAGCTGAGCGCCTGCTCGACCTCACCCTGGACGGCCTCACGGTCCGCCCGTGAGGACTCGTGCGTCGGTCCGCTCCACCACGATCACCGGCTCGAAGAGCGTTTCGTCCCGGCAGGGTCCTTCGCTTCGGGGTTGAGGTGTCGCGCCAGTCCGGGGTGGACTCGCCGGCGAGTCGTCGCGGGGCAGGCGGCGGTGGTGCACGAGCCATCCGACGGTCCGCTCGACGACCCAGCGCCGTGGGATCACCGTGAGGCCTTTGGCGCCGGCTAGGCCCCGGCCGGCTGTCGGCGCGTTGGCGGAGGTCTTGATCCCCCGCGCGTTAAGCACGCAGGCGCTCAATTCGGCTCCCCGGCCCTCGGCCTGACGGACGGACCAGGTGCCGCAGCAGACAGCTGGGCCGGTCGAAGACGTCTTCCGGCCTTCTGCGCCGCCGCGATGAGCGGGCACTTCGCCCTCTGACCGGTTGAGTGTGCGCGCGATGCCTGCCAGCCGGCGGAACGGGCCGGGCTTTCCCGACGCCGGGTACCGGTCAACTCGGTCATCCAGTCTGCCCAGATGCCGGGCCCGCTGGGAGCGGAAAGGCTCAGCGCAGCCGTCGCGCACGCAGCACGAGGTCGTCGGTATGGTGCGCGCCGGCGCCGCCGTCGGGTGCCACGCGTGGTCGCTGCTCGTTCACCTCCACCTTCCAGTCGTCGGTGAGCAGGGCGGCGATCATCGAGGGCCAGACGTAGTCAGCCGGGTCGAAGCCGCTGTCGTGCGCCTGCTGGGTGTCCATCCCCGCGTGGTGTACGACCAGCAGCACGCCGCCGGGCGCCACGGCCCCGAGCAGCGCTCGCTCGGCTGCGGCGTCGGGGGTGCGCAGCAGGGCTGGATACTGCGCGGAGACCAGGTCGAAGGAGGCCGGCGGCAGCGCCGCTTCCGTCAGCGCGGCGTGCACCCAGCGAACGGCGACGCCTGCGTCCCGCGCGTGCCCGGCCGCCCGCTCCAGCGCCACGCCCGAGACCTCGAGCGCGGTCACGTCCCAGCCACCGCGCGCGAGCCAGACGGCGTCCGCGCCCTCGCCGCAGCCGACGTCGAGCACCCGCCCGGGCCTGAGCCCGGCGACCTCGGCCACGAGCGCACCGTTGGGCCGGCCGCTCCACAGCTGTTGCCGGTCCGCGTATCGGGTGTCCCACTCCGCCCGCACCGCCGGGTCTCCGACGTATCCGTCGCCGGACAAGAAAGTTTCAGATGCGGGCGATCCCGCTGAGATGTCGTCGGTCACGGGCCCAACCTCACCCATCGTGGCCCGGTCACGCCACTCCTGTTGCCGCTCCGGCAAAACGCATCGAGGCGTCGTGACCCGACTGTGTCGGCGTGCGAGATGACGGCGGCCTGCACCTTCTCGGGTGTTTCGCGCCGGCGGCGCCACTGGGCACCGTTTCGGCTCGGCGGTCCCGACGGAGGGACCCGTACCACATGAGGCCCGCAAGGAGTCGGCCGCGCCCGGGCACCGGCAGGACTTCCCGTACCCAGGTCCAGCCGGGGCACTACCGGCGCCGACACGCCCCGGGCCGAGAGTGGGCAGAGCCTGTTGTCCGCTGCGTGCGCCGTGTGGCTGATGAGGGGGCGGCTGTTGGCCGGTTTGCGACCAGCGCACGCCGCACCCCTTGTGAGCTGGGCGTTCCATGCCGCACTTCAACAGGGCACGGAGTGGTGGTTTCGCCTGGAGGCACTGGTTCCGCATGGGTGCGGCAG
This sequence comes from Streptomyces sp. NPDC046870, assembly GCF_040704595.1. Taxonomy (NCBI): domain Bacteria; kingdom Bacillati; phylum Actinomycetota; class Actinomycetes; order Kitasatosporales; family Streptomycetaceae; genus Streptomyces; species Streptomyces sp. NPDC046870. The sequence continues at coordinate 138,526 of NZ_JBEYXM010000015.1, read as the reverse complement.
GGCTGAATGGACGCGCGGCCAGCCAACGCACCCTGTTCGGCCTGATGTCGCGCACCCCGTCACACCCCATCTACAGGGAGGGACTTCTTGGTGGATCAGATGGCCTTGCGTGCGTACCGGCTGGCCGTGGCACCGACCGTGCGGCGCATGTCTGTCGTGGCCCGGGTGTACGGGTATCCACCGGACCACAACGCCGGCTCGGAGTGGATGCTGCACTCGATGCTGCGGCCCCTGGCCGAACGCGGCCACCAGGTCTCGGTGTGGCTCTCACACCCCGGCAAGAGTGAGAAGACCTACGAGATCGACGGGGTGCGGGTCGTCCCCTTCCAGGACGGCCTGGACTTCGCCGCCCAGGCGCGCACGGCGAACGTGCTGGTCTCCCACTACGAGAACGTGCCCCTGGTGGCGGGCCTGGCCCGCGACCGCCGGATCCCGCTGGCCGTGATCTGCCACGACAACTTCGCCACCACCTTCCACAACGCCGCCGGCGCCGACCTCGTCGTCTACAACAGCGAGTGGATCCGCCGCGACGGCGAGATCTTCTACGCCACCTACCCGCGCGAGTTCCTGCCGCGGCACAGCATCGTGGTGCGCCCGCCGGTGATCGCCGAGGAGTACCGTACGCAGCCCGGTGACTGCGCGACGCTGGTCAACCTGAACGCCGACAAGGGTGGCGAGCTGTTCTGGCAGGTCGCCGCCTGGACACCCCAGTGGAAGTTCCTCGGCGTGCAGGGCGCCTACGGGCAGCAGATCATGCCCCCACCAAGGCTGCCCAACTGCGAAGTGCTCGACAGTGTTCCGGGACAGCAGATGCGTGAACACGTCTACAGCCGCTCCCGCGTGATGCTGATGCCGAGCCTGTACGAGTCGTGGGGGCGGGTTGCCATCGAGGCGTTCGCCTCGGGCATCCCGGTCATCGCCCACCCCACCCCCGGACTGGTCGAAGCCCTGGGAGAGGCCGGGATCTTCGCCTACCGCGACGACCTCAACGCCTGGATCGACGCCCTGACCTCCCTGCAGGATCCGGACACCTGGACGCGGGCCTCCCGGCGGGCCGCAACCCGCTCCATCGAACTGAGCGCCGCACCCGACCTCGACCGGTGGTGCGACGCCATCGAATCCCTGCACACCTCTTCGCGCCCGGCGTGCGGCGTGCGCAAGCGCCCGATCGGCGCGCTCGTCGACGGGAGCGAGACCGGCCACAGCACAGCGGGCGACACCGCGGACGCACCCCGCCCGGGCCTGTATCCGTCCCGGTGCTGCGGCTCACAGGCAAACCACGACTGACGTGTATCGCACGGCAACGACAGGAGATCAGGCCATGACCCAGCCCACCCTCACCGCCGCCCCGGAAGCGGTCGTCGCAGCAGAGCGCCGTACGGCCATCGCGCCGGCCGCGGTCTCACCGCGCCACGATCAACGCCCGCTGCTGGGGCGGCCGAGGGGAGGCTGTACGTGTGCGTGAGCGCCGGCGGCAACGCATCCCTGGGGCGAGGCGCACGTGGCATTCTCCGTCGGCACCCAGACCTCGCCGTCCAGGACCATCCACGTCATCCAGCCGCCCAGCGGTAACACCCCGCTGCCCCCGTACACCTCAGGCGGGGCGTTGCCCAGTGGCTTCCCCGTACCGCGCACACCGCGCCCGCAAGGGATGGAGCAAGGGCGGAAGCCGTGGGGACAGCGCCCAGGGACAGGGCGACACAGGGCGACTGCACACAGCGGAGCGCCCCGCGGCCACGGGCGGACATCGGTCTTTCGTCGTTCCCTTTTGACCCGATTCGGAAGTGAACCGGATCTCCCAACTCAGGAGAGTGGCATGAGCACATCAGTAGTGGCGTCGCCTGTCGAGGATCAGACGCCGGACCCCGAGCAGACGGGCATCAAAACCCTCGGGTACGCGAACCGGTTCTCGGTGTGGGACTCCGAGTTCCGCTACGACGGCCGTATCCGGGTCGCGATGGGCGTCAAGATCACCAAGGTCGAGTACGCCTACTACGGCCGGGACGACCAGTCCTACATCACCGCGGTCCAGGTGCCGCGCGGGCGGATGGGCATCGACCAGGAGTACGAGGTCATCGACCTGACGTTCCTCGCGGACTCCGACGTCATCACCTTCACGCTGCGCGGTGACCTCAACGTCGACTCCGGCCCGGAGCGGGGCCAGTACAGCCGCACATACCAGCTCGGCGTGAAGGTCAGCCTCAGCGACGGCACCACCCGCACCACGCACGTGGGGATCGAGGTCCTGTGGCCCGGCTACGACCCGGACAGCGGCAGGATCGGGCGCCCCTTCGTCCGCCTCCCCTACGACACGGGCTGGGGCGGGAGTCCCAACAGCCAGGCCGGCTTCGGCTATGTAGCCGACAACGGCTACATCGCCGACAAGTTCATCGTCGACCTGGTCAACCCCCGCCAGGGCCGGGACAACGTGCCAGGCAACACCAGCGACCACGTGTACTACCAGCTGGTGCACGAGGACGGCACGCCGTCCCGCCTCACTCCCGCCCCGGTCAGGTTCAACGTCAAGGGCCACGCAGACGCCGGGACCGGCAACAAGCGCATCCTCGACGCGGTCAACCTGCTGGATGAGGGCGACAAGTGGGGCTACTACCGGTTCCTCGTCTGGCCGCAGTCCACGAACACCGCCGACGGCAAGACCAGTGCCCTGAGCTGGGACCCGGACAAGCCGGAAGACGCCTTCCAGATCGGCAGCGTCTACTTCCGCTACACGGCCACCCGCAGCGCCAGCTTCTCCGTCGCCCCCGGCGGACCGCCGGACGTCAGGCTGACCCCCGGCGGCCCCACCGGCTACCCCGGGGTACATCTCGAAACCAGCCAAGGACCGGTTCCCGAGCAGACCGTCCGCGTCACCCTGCCCCCAGGGCTGGGGCTCAAGTTCGTGGAAGAAGGCAACCCCGGCTACCAGCTGACCGTCCTGGACTCCGACGGAGCACTGAAGAACTTCCTCGGCCAGCTGTCCCCGGACGGCCAGACCCTCACCTTCTCCAAGGTCAACCTGGCGCTCCCGGGCAAGACCTCCACGTCCACCGCCTGGGTGGCGGTCAAGGCCGTCGACCCGAACACCACGGGCCGCACGTCGCTCACGTTCCAGGTGGGAAGCCAGACAAGCCAGAGCACCCCCATCGAGGTCGGCACCCGCTGACGGACAAGTCCCCTACCCGCACCGCCCGGGAGGCCGGTCCCCCCCGGCGGTGCCGGTCCCGCGCCCGGCCCAGGCACCCGGTCGTTGACGGGAGGGGGTCGGCGGCTAGCGGCCGGTGGCCGGCAGCCCCTTCCCTGGGGTGGGCGAGGGCCGCCGGCAGTGCGGGGGAGTTGTCGTATGTGGCTGCCGCGTCCTGTGGGTGCGTCCGGGGCACGGTGGCGGCCAGGGCCCGCTGGGTGGTCCTTGATGTGCCCCCAGCTGGGAAGAAGCAGGGGGGTTGGCCGCAGGGCGTGCGGGGGATTGGGCGCCGCGAGGCTCGCGGGATGGTGAGGCCGCGCGCGATGCGGGGCGGATCCGGCTGCCCGGTCGGTGCGACTCGCTTTGGTGGGGAGCAAGCACCATCCTCGGGTGCTCGGCTCTGTCCTGCCGTGTCGGTGTCGACAGGGTCAGCCGAGTTCGATGACGACCTTGCCGAACAATCCGCCGGCGGTCTGAGCCGCGTACGCGGCCGGTGCTTCGAGGAAGCCGATCCGGCGGTCGATCACCGGGTGGATGTCATGGGTCTCGACGTGACGCACAAGATCGCGGTGCATGGCCTCGCTGCCGACCGCGACGCCGCGGATGCGAGCCTGCTTGCCGAGCAGGGCGTACCCGTCCAGCGGCCCCCCGGTCGCATCGAACAGGCCGAGGGTGGCGACCTCACCGCCCGGTGCGAGGGCGGCCAGGGCCTGGGCCAGGATGGACACGCCGACGCTGTCGACCACCTTGTCCACGCCTCCGGACAGCGCGAAGATCGCATCGCCCCAGTCATGTTCGGTCGTGCTGTTGACGTAGCCCGCAGCGCCGAGGCGGACCAGGGCCTCACCCGCCGCGTCGTTGCGCACGGCCGCGTAGACCCGGGCGCCGGCGGCCCGGGCGAGCTGCAGGGCGGAGAGCGCGACGCCGCCGCTGCCGATGATCAGAACGGTGCTGTCAGCGGTGATCGGATGGTCCCCGTACAGGGCGTTCCAAGCGGTCAGGGCTGCCACGGGCAGGGTGGCTGCCTCGGAATGGTCGAGATTGGCGGGGGCGCGCATGATGCGCCGGGCCGGAAGGACGACGTACTCGGCGAGCACTCCGTCCTCGTGCAGGGCGCCCAGTCCCAGCCCCATGGCGGCCGGCGGGCGGCCGTCGCTCCAGTCGAGCACGTGCAGATTGGTCACGCGGTCGCCCACGCTCCAGCCCCTGACCTGCGGACCGACGGCATCAATCTCCCCTGCGACATCCGACAGCGGGACGAGGTCCCGTGCCGGCAGCCGGCCGAAGGGGCCTTTGAGGATCAGTTGGTCGCGGTAGTTCATCGAGATGGCCCGGACGCGAATGCGGACCTCGCCGGGGCCCGGTACGGGCACAGGGGTCTCGTCCAGGACGAGGCCGGCGGCGTCGGTCGCGTCTGCGGGCAGTATCCAGCGCTTCATCAGCTGCGTGCGCACTGTGCTGTCGTTGGTGTGAAGTGAAGCTGTGCTGTCGTTGGTGTGAAGGGAAGTCATGCGTCCCTTTCTATGAGGGCCGCAGTCAGCGGGCCAGGTCAGGATGAACCTGGTCATGGCAGGACCAGTCAGGGGTGCCGGGGACCGCCTACGCTGGAGAAATGCCACGCGACCGCGCCGCGCTCGGAGCGTTTCTGCGTTCCCGCCGCGACCGCCTCACCCCGTCCCAGGCCGGCATCGAGCCCTTCCCCGGAGCCCGGCGGGTGCCCGGACTGCGCCGGGACGAGCTGGCCGTAGCGGCGGGCGTGAGCCCGGACTACTACAGTCGGCTCGAACAGGGACGCCAGGCCAACATCTCTGCCGCCGTACTCGACGCGCTGGCCCGGGCCCTGCGTCTGGACGAGGTCGAACGCACTCACCTCCACGACCTGGCCGCGCCCACCACCCCGCACCGGCCGGCGACCCCGCGCACGGTCCAGCGCCCCGATCCGGGGCTGCTGCGCCTGATGGACACCCTCCACCACGTCCCGGTGTTGCTGCTCGGCCATCGCGGCGAGGTTCTGGCCCGCAACGCCCTGCTGACGGAGGTCCTGGGCAGCCCACTGGAGCCGGGCACATCCTTCGTCCGTTACATGTTCCAGGACCCCACTGCCCGCGAGCGGATCGTCAACTGGTGCGACTTCGCCTCAGCCACCGTCGCCACCATGCGCCGCGAAACCGCCCGCCGCCCGCACGACCACCGCCTCACCGCGCTCGTGGACGAGCTGCGCACCACCGACCGTGACGTCGCCCGATGGTGGGACGATCACACCGTCCGCGACTACGCGTCAGTGAACAAACGTATTGAGCACCCCACCGCCGGTCCGATGTCCTTCGACATCGAGATCGTCTGCGCGCCTCACGAACCGGACCAACGCCTCGTCGTCTACACCACCGAGCCCGACTCCCCCACCTCCCGAGTCCTGCCGATCCTGGCCGGCTGGAACGCCGTGTCCCGTCACTGACCGGCCCGGCCACCTACCACCGCCGCAAATGGTGGACCAGCGTCTCCCCGTCCCGCTGCGCGTGGGTCGTCACAGGCAACCCTCGGTCTCCTCATCCGGGCCGTTGTCGACGAGTGCTGTAAGGCGGACGCCGAGCAGGCGTCCAGCGGAGCCCACCGTCACCTGCAACAAGCTGACGGCCGCAGTGCGGTGGTCCGCAGTGGAGTGAGCGCGGCCGACGCCGCGCTCGGCGCCCTGCCTGGTGCGCATAGGTGACGTTCCCTGCCTCGCCGGCACCGTCGTCGGCATGCTCCACCACCGCCCCTCCGCGTCGGCAGTGGGGCAGTGCATGACCACGTACCGGCTGGCGGTCTCCGAGCCACGTCTCAATGGCACGGATTCTCACCAGCCCGCTGCGCGCGCCGATGATCGGACTCAGCGCCCCATCGGGTAGAGCCGCTGCCGGCTGCCGGGCGGGTCGCCCGCGGGAGCCGCTGCGAAGATCACGAACTGTTCCGTGATCTTTCGAGGGGACCCCGCTCGTGCGCTTCGCCCGCATCACCGTTGCGGCCGCCGGACTCGCCCTCCTCCTCGCCTACGACCACCCACGCCGGCCCGGCCGCTGGTGTCCGCCTCGCACGCCATGCCCGGCGGGCACGCGGCGTCTTTGGCTGCTTCGATGGTGGAAGGGCGAAGGGAGGGAGACGCCGGTGTCCGTGGCCCGGGCGTTGTCGCCAGAGAGTCTGACCGAGCTGACCAGGGCGCTGGACCTGAGCGGAGTGTTCGCCAACGGCACGCTCGGTGGGGTGCTGGCCCGGGCCCGACGTCTGGACCTGTTCGGCTTCCTGGTCATCGGCATCGTCTCGGGCCTGGGCGGCGGAATCCTCCGCGACACCCTGTTGCAGCACGGCACACCCGTGGCCCTGACCGACTACACGTATCTCACGGTCGCCATCGCCGGCACCCTGCTGGCCTTCCTGGCCGACCTGAGCCGCCACACCTCCTGTTGGGCCTTCACCCTCCTGGATGCCTCGGCACTCAGCGTATGGGCGGTCGCCGGCGCGCAGAAGACATTCGCTGTCGGCCTGGGCTCGCTGCCGGCCGTGCTGCCGGGCACCATCACAGCGGTCGGCGGCGGGGCCATCCGGGACCTGCTTCTGGCTCGCACGCCTTCCATCGTCGGTGGCACCCCGTTGTATGCGACCGTCGCGGTGCTGGTGAGTGTGGTGATGGTTGTCTGCAGCCGGCTCGGCGCACCCACCGTAGGTGTCCTGGCCGGAATCGCGGTCGGCATCGCGTTGCGGCCGGCCGCGTTCCACTGGGGCTGGAGGTTGCCGGTCAGCCGAGACTGGCGGCCGGGGCCGGTCAAGGGCCGGGGGGCCCTGACATGAACCGGCGCTGGGACCACCAGCCGAGAGGGAGGAGTGCACATCCATGACGCTCAAGGACTCCGCGGATGCTGTGCTGGCCGGGCTCGGTGCTGTCCGGTCTGAACTCGAAGAGGTCTACAAGGACTTGCACGCCCACCCCGAGTTGGGACACCAGGAGCACCGCACCGCGGCCGGTGTGGCGGAACGCCTGAGAAACCGCGGCTACCGGGTGTACGAGGGGATCGGCGGCACCGGTGTGATCGGTGTGCTGGCCAACGGCGAGGGGGCGACCGTATTGTTGCGGGCCGACATGGACGCGCTACCGGTCCTTGAGGAGACCGGTCTGCACTACGCCAGCACGGCCGAAGCCGCGGACGCCTCCGGCCGGCGGGTACCCGTGGCGCATGCCTGCGGTCACGACATGCACGTCACCTGTCTGCTGGGAGCGGCACAGCTCATGGCCGCCGCCCCGGAGGCGTGGCAGGGCACCCTGGTGGCCTTGTTCCAGCCTGCCGAGGAGCCGGGGGACGGTGCTGACCGGATGCTCACCGACGGGCTGACCGACCGTGTTCCCCGCCCGGACGTCGTGTTCGCCCAGCATGTGCTTCCCTATCCGGCCGGGCAGCTCGGCACCCGCCCCGGATCCTTTCTCTCCGCGGCGGACAATGTGAAGATCACTGTCCACGGCCGGGGTGCTCACGGCTCGGCACCGCAGGCCGCGATCGACCCCGTGGTGATCGCCGCGATGATCGTCGTCCGGCTCCAGACGATCGTCTCGCGCGAGCTGGCCGCCACCCAGCCGGCCGTGGTCACGGTGGGCTCCGTTCAGGCGGGCACGAGCGGCAACGTGATCCCGGAGTCGGCGGAACTGCTGGTGAACGTGCGCACGTACGACGACGAGACCCGGCAGACGGTCCTGGCCGCCCTGCGGCGCATCGTCGATGCCGAGTGCCACGCATCCGGGGCGACTCGCGCGCCGCAGATCGAGGAGGGCACCCGCTTTCCGCCGACCGTCAACGACGACGTGGCGACCCGCGAGGTCTCCGACGCTTTCGCCGCGATGTTCGGGGAGCGCGCGGTCACCATCGAGATGCAGAGCGCCAGCGAGGACTTCAGCCGGATCCCGGACGCCTTCGGCACCCCGTACACCTACTGGGCCCTGGGCTGCGCCGATCCGGACGCCTACCAGGCAGCCCGGCAACGCGGCACCGTGGCTCAGGAGATTGCGGTCAACCACAGCCCCCGCTTCGCACCGGTCCTGCAGCCCACCCTGGACACCGGCGTCCAGGCGCTGGTCACAGCCGCACTCATCCATCTCGGGAAACCGGGCCGTACGAGCCGATGAGCCTTCCGGCCCGCCCGCCGCTACGACCTCGCAGCCGGCCGAACATGCGTCATCAATCGGATGCGGGCCCAGCTGCTGTAGTACTTCACGGCCCTGGAACGGGCCTTCGACTACGCCGCCTCCAAGGCCGCACTTATGCTGCTGACCGGCTACCAACACCGGCCGGCCTGCGCCGGGTCGGCCCGAGTCGGCGCGCGATGTGGCTGAAGAACCGCAAAGTCCGAGGCGCCCAGGCCATGGCTGATGCGGCCGTCGCCGCGGCGCAGGCCCAGCACACCGCCGTGGCCGGGGAGAGCACGGCCGCCTCCGTGGTGAACACCCTGGCCCGGTCCGTCCTGGCTTTTGACGAAGAGATCGCCGCCGTGGATGCAAGGATCGCGGCCCGCTTCCGAGAGCACCGGGATGCTGAGGTGATCCTCAGCATGCCTGGCATGGGCCCGTTGCTGGGGGCGGAGTTCATCGCTTGCACCGGCGGAGACATGGACGCCTTCGGGACCGCGGGCCGACTCGCCGGAGTCGCTGGTTTGGCGCCTGTCCCACGGGACTCAGGCCGGATCAGCGGCAACATGCGTCGGCCGCACCGCTACCACCGCCGACTCCTGCGCGTCTTCTACCTATCCGCCCAGACCGCAGCCCGCTTCTGCCTGACCTCGAAGACCTTGTACGACCGCAAACGGGCCGAGGGCAAGAGCCACAAGCAGGCGATCCTCGCCCTCGCTCGGCGACGCCTCGACGTCCTATGGGCCCTCATACGCGATCAGCGAACCTTCGAGGCCCAGCCTCCCCAGCGGCTCGCCACGGCCTGAGCCTCAGACGGTGAAGAGCGGATCGTAGGGGTGTCCCTCCGGCGTGAAGATCAAAACGAAGTCTTCCCCCAGTCGAGTGGCCACCTCTCTCGAGCGAGCCAGGACCTCGGCCTGACTCGGAAGATCGAGGCCAAGGGCTGCGGCAGCACGGTCCCTCCTGGCCGCGAGGTCCGGCATGTCCTCCAGATACTCAGCCTCAAGCTCGCGACTCTCCTCGTCCGTGAACACCTGGCAGTCTCGCCACCACGGGACGACCAGCAGAAGCCGCACCAGCTCGGCCAGGCCGATGGCAACCAGAGCCGCACCTCCTTCGGAGTCGGCATAGAGGATCGGACGTTCCTCGCCGCCTTTACCGCAGAAGAAGAACGTGCCGCCGGCACCGTCGCCGGCGAACCCCTCAAGTGCGGCGCCCGAGGCGAGGTGCACTTCCTCGACATGATCGCCTCGGTCAAGGTCGAAGTCCCCCGGCCAAGCGAGAAACCGGGCAGCTTCTTCCTGCTCACGGACGGCAGCGATCAACGATTCCATGGGCCGCAGCCTACGGCCCGCTGCTTGACAACCATCATTGGGAATCAGTCACAGGACCGGATGAGCCGAAGCACGATGGTTGTCACATAGGCAGGCTTGTTGTCACTGGCGGGGCCGCGGTCTGCTGTCGATCGCCCCGGCCAGTTCCTCGGCGTGGGCGTCGGGCAGGGGCTTGAGCGCGTGTCGGCCCCGATGGGGTGTGAGTTCGAGATCGTGGGCGATGTGCGGCGGGCGGGGAGCGCACTCGAAGGCACGCTGGTGGTCAGGAGACCGTCGGCGTCAGGTCCTGCAAGCCCACCACCCGCAGCAACTGCAAGCGCTCGTAGGACTCCGTGCCCGGGCGGGCCGTGTGGATGACGAGCTGCTGGTTGTGGTCGGAGTTGACGAGGATCTCGCAGTCGAGTTCGAGGATGCCGATCGCAGGGTGCCGGAAGCGTTTCGTGGAGGCGCGGCGTACGGCGACCTCGTGTTCCTCCCACAGGCGGGCGAACTCCTCGCTCGTGGCGCGTAGTTCGGCGATGAGGGCGGCGGGTTCGGGGTCCGTGGGGCGGGCCGAGGCCACCGCTCGCAGGCCGGCCACCTGTTCGCGGGCGCGCTCCGGGCGGTCCTCGGGCGGGAACAGCTCCTGGGCCCCCCGGTCCAGGAAGAAGCGGCGGATCATGTTGCGTCCTCGGGGCGGGCGGGCCAGGACGTCCCCGCTCAGCGCCCGCGACAGCGCGTTCTGGGCCAGGACCTCGCCGCAGTCGGTCGCCACGATCGCCGGGGTGTCGTGCAGCCGGTCCAGCACCAGGAGCAGGCCCGGGCGCACGTGCGTGCTGGTCTCCTCCCGACGCGGCGGCTGTTCACCGGTGAGGTGGAAGAGATGGTTGCGTTCGTCCTCTGTCAGGCGCAGGGCGCGGGCCAGTGCGGTGAGCATCTGGCGGGACGGGCGCGGGCCCCGGGACTGTTCCAGCCGCGTGTAGTAGTCCACGGACATGCCGGCCAGCTGGGCCACCTCCTCGCGGCGCAGCCCCGGCGTACGGCGGCGGGCGCTGGCTGCGAGGCCCACGTCGGAGGGGGCCAGGCGGGCGCGAGCGCGGCGCAGGAAGTCGGCGAGTTCGGCTCGGTTCACCTCTCCAGGGTGCGCGAGGCCGGCCGGCTTATCCAGGGACTCCCGGTCCCCTGATGAAGAGGTCTCTCCCCCTCGTTCCCGCATCCGCCGAGGCTGGTCATCAACGACAGGCGACACAGTGCGTGAGGAGCACATCATGCTGACTTTGGTGACCGGTACGACGGGACAGGTCGGACGCCGCTTCGTGCCGAGGCTGCTGGCCGAGCAGCAGCCGGGCGAGCAGGTGCGCGTCCTTGTACGGGACGCTGCCCGCGGCGAGCGCTTCGCGGAGCTGGGCGCCCAGGTCGCCGTAGGAGACATGCGCGAGGAGGAGACACTCGGCAAGGCGCTCGCCGGCGTGGACGCCGTCGTGAACGTCGCCGCCTCCTTCCGCGGGGTGCCGGACGAGGAGGCATGGGCCGTCAATCGGGACGCCGCAGTGGCCCTGGGCCGCGCCGCGCAGGCCTTGGGTGTGGAGCGGTTCGTGCAGGTCAGCACCAACAACGTGTACGGCGTCGGACGTGGCCGCCCGCTGACCGAGGAAGACGAGAGCCGGCCGGGCGGCGCGATGTGGGGCGCCTACCCCGAGTCCAAGGCCGAGGCCGAGCGCGAACTGCTCGCGCTCAAGGGTCTGGACGTACGCATCGGACGGCTCCCCTTCGTCTACGGCGAGGGCGACCCGCACCTCGCCGACTCCTTGCGCTGGGCATCCCGTTGGGCGCCGCACAAGCGCCTCCAGATGGCTCACCACGCGGACGTCGCCCAGGGCCTGATGCGTCTGCTGTACGCTCCGGGCATCGCCGGCCGGATCTACAACATCGCCGATGACGCCCCCGTCACGACGGTCGAGCTCTATCAGCTCAACGGCGTCGAGGTGCCCGCAGGGCTTTACGAGCTCACGGACCCCGACCCGTGGTTCGGGATCACGTCCAACCAGCGGATCCGTCGGGAACTCGGCTTCCGGCCGATCTACCCGAGCGTCTGGACGGCCCGGGACGCCGGAGCCCTGTGACGTCACCGCGCCCGGCCAGTCCACCCCTCTGATCCGCCCCACCAGCACCGGCCCCGCCACAGCGAGCACGACCACCACCAGGTACAGCACCAGGTGCGTCACGATCGGCGGGGCAAGGGCGGGCGCCCGCGACCCGCGGCAGAGCGTTCGCCACGTTGATCAGGCCGAGGTTCGCTGGTGACACGTAGCGCGCCGTATCGGTGACGACGACTGCGCTTCGCCGTGGGAGGAGCTGCGCGAGGCCCAGCTCGCCTCGCAGCGACGTTGCTGGTGAGGACCTCCTGCGACCCTCCATCGCCCTGGCTCCCTGCGACTCCGCCGCGGCCGGGCGCCCGGCGACTTGTACGTCACCGTGCACATAGCCGTCGCAACGCACGGGCAGCAGCGGGGCCCGGTGAGGGTGGCACTGGCAGTGACAGTCTCCGCGGGAGTGCCGTCAAGTGGGATCTGGCTGGTCCAGGGCGAGTCCCGGAAGCTGGGTGCATGTCAACCGCTGATACCGCTACCACCGCTGCAGTCGCGCAGTCGTCGCCGACCCGGATGACCGGACGTCAGGTCGCCGCCTTGGTGGTGCTCCTGGCTTCGCAGTTCATGATGGCCGCCGACTTCTCCGTCCTGAACGTCGCGCTGCCCGAGGTCGGTACGGCCCTCGGGTTCTCCACCGGAAACCTGCAGTGGATCAGCACGATGTTCGCCCTGTGCGCAGCCGGGTGCACCTTGGTCTTCGGCAGGGTGGGCGACTACGTGGGCCGGCGGCGCATCTTCACCGCCGGAATGGTCGTCCTGGCCGTCTCCTCTCTCGTGGGCGGACTCGCTGACTCACCCACCATGCTGCTGGTCGCGCGCACGCTTCAGGGCCTGTCCACCGCCGCCGTCACCCCGGCCGCCCTCGCGCTTCTGACCACCGCTTTCACCGAGCCCTCGCTGCGGACGCGGGCGCTCGGTCTGAACAGCGTGATGATGAGCTCCGGGTTCAGCGTCGGCGCGATCCTCGGTGGTGTTCTCACGGACGTGTTCTCCTGGCGCTGGGCGTTCTTCATCAACGTCCCCGTGGCCGTCGCCGCGATCCTGGTCGTCCCGCTCGTCGTTGACGAGACCAAGGCCGAGCAGCGCAGCCGTATCGATCTGCCCGGTGCTGTGCTGATCACCCTCGGCCTGTTCGCGGCGATCTACGGTGTCACCCGGGTCGGGGAGGGCGGACTCGACCTTCCGGCCGGCACTGCGCTGATCGCCGCCGCCGTCCTGTTGGGCGCCTTCTGGGCCGTGGAAAGCCGGACGGATGACGCTCTGGTCCCGGTGCGGATCCTGAAGAAGCCCGACATCGCCCTGGGTAACCTGGCCGCCCTGTTCATTTTCGGCGGTGAGACCGCACTGATCTTCTTCACCGGCCTGTACGTGCAGAACGTCCTCGGTCTGTCGTCCATGGTCGCCGGTCTGGTGCTGCTCGGCATCGGCGTCGGTCAGATCATCGCCGGCATGGTCGGTCCGCGCATCCTGCAGCGGGTCTCGCCACGCATCATGCTCGGTGTCTCTCTTGCGCTGCAGGGCGCGTTCATGCTCCCGGCGCTGTGGGCCACGTCGGACAGGCAGTGGCTGATCCCGCTGATCGCCACGCAGTTCCTGAACGCCTTCTTCTCCATGACGGCGGCGCTGTCCTTCATGGTCATCGCTACTTCCTCCGTCGACTCCGATATGCAGGGCATGGCCACCGGCATGGCCACCCAGAGCCAGCAGGTCGGCATCGCGATCGGCATCCCGCTGGTCAGCGCGGTGTTCGCGGCCACCATCGGCCGTGGCACGGTGACCACCGCCGCGGAGCTCACCGGCATCCACGTGGCGATCGGCGTCGACGCCTGCTGCCAGATCGCCGTCGGTCTGCTCCTGTGGCTGGTCCTGCGCCGCAAGACCGTCCAGCAGTGACCCGGTACCCACGCCGTACCAGGAAAACTCCCTGAGACTCACGGCCGGGAGAGCGGTCCATCCCCCGTCAACGCTCTCCCGGCCGTGACTGCTGTCATGGCACCCGTGCCGCATGGGCCATCGGCCCGAAGCCATCTCGCGTTCGCGCAGGGGGACTTCATAATGAGAAGGGTGGAAGAGATTGTGAACACGGACCTCGGCAGCTATCTGCGGCAGATGCGTGAACGCGTCCGTCCCGAACAGATGGGCTTGCAAGCCCGCGGCTCGCGCCGGGTGCCAGGACTGCGCCGTGAGGAAGTGGCCGCGCTGGCGGGTGTCAGCCAGACGTATTACACCCGGCTGGAACAGTCGCAGACTGCGCACGCCTCACCGCAGGTCCTGCTCTCCATCGCCCGCGCCCTGGATCTGAGCCCGGACGAGCGGGACTACCTGCTGAAGATCGGCACGCCGGTACAGAATCCGCAGCAGTCGTCGCCCCGCGCCGACCAGCTCAGCCCCTTCACCAGGATGCTGGTGGGGTCCCTCGGCAACGTGGCGGCGGCTGTCCTCAATTACCGCTGCGACATCCTGGCCTGGAACCCGCTCTACCACCAGCTTTTCGCGGCGCACCTGGACTTCGACGCGCCCGAGCACGCCGAACACCGCCCGAACATCATCAAGATGAACTTCCTCGACGACAACGTCCGTTCGCTGTACGCCGACTGGGCCACCGAGTCGGAATCGAACGTGACGTATCTGAGGTTCATCGCGGGCAACCACCGGCACGATCCGCAGCTGGCCGAGCTGATCGGTGAACTGACCATCCAAAGCGAGGAGTTCGCTGAGCTCTGGTGCCGGCAGCGGGTGGCGAACTGTATCGAGGGGACGAAGCTGTTCGACCATCCGGTCGTCGGCGAACTGGAGCTGATGTACCAGTCCGCGGATCTGCAGGACGGCAACATCCTGAAGTTCTACCACGCAGAGCCGGACTCCCCCCACGAGGCGGCCCTGCAGCTCCTCACCGTGGACCTCCACTCGGTGCACCGCCGCTGAGGACGACGAAGGGTGGTGTCCCCGGGGTCACCTCCCCCGGGGACACCACCCCGCACCCGTCGGCTCCTTACACCCTCTGGATTGCCGTCACGCCCCAGGTGAAGCCTGAGCCGGCCGTGGCCGCGATCACCAGATCGCCTGAAGCGATCCGGTCTTCACGCTCTAGCTCTTCCAGAGCCAGCAGCGGGTCGCACCCTCCGAGATGTCCGTCCAGCTGGTACTGGAACACGCTTCGGGAGGCATCCACGCCGAGCGCCTCCAGATACGCGCGATGCGTGTCCTGATTGCCGTGCGTGACCAGGAAGTACGCCACGTCGGCCACCTCCCGTCCGATGCCGGCGAGGACCTTGTGCGTCAGCGTGGTGAAGTTGTCTATGAACGCATCGCTGAGCCCGTCGAGCTTCTCGCCCCGCTCGACCTTGACCTCACCGTTCTTGATCTTCCCGTAGTACGAGTCCACCCATCGTGGGTCCGTGTGGTGCGCCGCACCGAGGACCTCGTACTTGGTGTTCGCGGAGATCAGCACGGCGGCGGCGCCGTCCGCGAAGTTGAACAGCTCGATGTAGCCGGTGCCGTACTCGACGAGCTCGCTGAGCCGGTCCGCGATGATGACCAGCGCGTACTTGTGTGTGCCCGCCCGCACCTGGTCGTCCGCCAGCTTGACGGCCACCATGCCCGCGTTGCAGAAGTTGGACACCTCGTAGCAGTGCGCCTGAGTGATGCCCAGTTCTTGGGCGATCTTGGCCGCGGGCGACCAGAAGGGGGTGCCCCACTCACTGGAGCCCGCGTAGAGAACGAGACCGATCTCGTCGAGCGGCACCGCGTTGCGCTGCAGCACCCGGGCGGCAGCGTCCCGGCCCAGGCCCCAGACGGTCTCGCCCTCGGCCAGCACCGAAAACTTTCCCGACGGCAGGACCTTGCCCAGCTTGTCGAGGCCGTACCCGGACTCCCGGCCGACCTCGTCGACGCTTCGCTTCCCGCTTGCCGTCGCCAGTGCGTAGTCGGTTATTCCCATGTTCCTCCACCTACCGATCAGACGTATTCCACGACGGTGTGCGGCACGTAGGGCGCCTCGAGCCGGGCCAGCTCGGTGTCGTCGAGCACCACGTCCAGGGCCGCCACCGCGTCCCTCAGGTGGTGCGGGCGGGTCGCGCCGACGACAGGGGCCGTGACCGCCGGCTTCCGCAGTAACCAGGCGAGGGCCACCTGGGCCATGGGGATGCCGCGTTCGGCCGCGATATCCGCGACCACACGCGTGACCGCCCGGTCGGCCTGCTCGGTCGGCCCGTAGAAGCGCTCCTGCACCGGGTCGCGGGCGGTGCGCGCCGACTCCGTGTCCCAGGGGCGGGCCAGCCGACCGCGGGCCAACGGGCTCCATGGCGTGACGCCGACGCCTTCCGCAAGGCAGTACGGCAGCATCTCCCGCTCCTCTTCGCGGTTGATGAGGTTGTAGTGGTTCTGCATGCTCACGAACCGGGTCCACCCGTGCAGATCGGCGGTGTACTGCGCCTTGACGAACTGCCAGGTGTGCATCGAGGAGGCACCGATGTAGCGCACCTTGCCGGCGCGGACTACGTCGTGCAGCGCCTCCATCGTCTCCTCGATCGGGGTGTCGTAGTCCCAGCGGTGGACGATGTAGAGATCGATGTAGTCGGTGTCCAGCCGGCGCAGGCTCGCGTCGAGCTCACGCATGATCGCCGACCGGGACAGGCCACCGGACAGGGGGTTGTCGGTGAGCTTCTCGTACACCTTCGTGGCGATGACCACGTCCTCACGCCGGGTCAGCTTTCTGATCGCACGTCCGAGGTACTCCTCGCTGGTGCCGAGGGAGTAGATGTTCGCGGTGTCGAAGAAGTTGATACCCAGCTCGAGAGCCTGCGCGAAGAACGGCAGGCTCTCCTCCTCGGGCAGCGACCACGGGTGGGTGCCGAGATGGGACTCGCCGTAGCTCATGCAGCCCAACGCGAGACGGGACACCTTCAAACCGGACGAGCCCAGCCGCACGTATTGCACGTCGGTTACCTCAGCCCTCGACCTCGTCCTGGACCTCGGTCAGACGGCCCCAGGAGGTGACGCCCTCATCGAGCGGGATGTCGAGGCTCGCCAGGTACATGGCGGTCATGGCGCTGTGCCCGGCGAGGTGCGTGATCTCGGCGATCTCGTTCTGCGAGTAGAAGGCACGCAGGGCGTGGAACGCCTCTTCGCTCGCCCGGTGGTCGACCATGCACTCAGTGACGTAGCGGACCAGCGCGGCGCGGTCGGCGGGCATCTCGTCGTAGTGGCCTTCCTCGATCGCCTTGATCTCCACGTCGGTCAGGCCGGCCTGCTTGGCAAGCGGGTAGTGCAGCATGCGCTCGAACTCGCTGTCGCGCAGCTTGGCCACGCGCAGCACGATCACCTCGCGGTCCCGCAGGGTCAGCAGCCCGACGGTGAAGGTGGCGCCGAGTGCGAGGTGGGCGGCGGCCGAGTTCTTGGTCAGCAGCAGCGCACGGGTCAGATTGGACTGGAACTTGTCGTACACCGCGCGCTGTTCGGGCGTCATGTCGGCGACGGCGGGGAGGGTGACACGGGGGGCCATGGGCGTCTCCTTGTTCTGTGCGGGGTTCATCAGGTCATGCGGCTACGGCGGTGAGGGGTGCCGCGTCGTGCATATGGCGGGCCAGCGCCCGGGTCACCGTGTGCACGGCCGACTCGGGATCGCCGTCCAGGGGCACGAGGGCGTCGAGGTGACCGTCCGGGCGGATCACCAGTGCCTGGGCCGGCCGGCCGAGCTTGGCGAGGAGCAGGCCGGGCGGGCGGCCGCCCAGGTCGGTGAGGCGGACACCACTCACCTTGGCGCGCAGGGCGTCGACGGTCCTCGTCCAGTGCTCGTGGCGGTATTCCAGGCCCGGCCAGAGCAGCACCGTGTAGCGGTCGACGGCGAGGACCGGCTCCGTGCTCGTCGCCCGCCAGCCCAGCGGCAGCCGCTCTCCCGGTACCAGGGTGTGGCGGCGGGGGCGGGGCCCGTAGTGGGTATCGATCTGAGCGAGCTTGGGCGCCAGGACCTTCTCCAGCGCCCCGGTCGCCGTGCCGAGCCGGTACACGGCATCGCGGGCGAGGGTCTGGTGCCGGGTGCTGTACAGACCTATCCGGGCCAGCCGGGTGGACAGGCCCGCCACCTCGTCGACCGCGGGCCGGCGTTCGGCGTCGTAGCTGTCCAGCAGCTCCGGCCGGTAGTCGCCGCGGACCACCCCGGCGAGCTTCCAGCCGAGGTTGACCGCGTCCTGGATACCGGTGTTCAGGCCCTGTGCCCCGGAGGGGCTCATCGCGTGCGCCGCGTCCCCGGCGAGGAAGACCCGGCCACGGCTGTAGGTGCTGGCGGAGCGAACGTGCGCGGTGAAGATGCCGCTGAACTTCATCTCGCCGAGCCGGCGCGTGCCTGGGACGCGTTCGGCCAGCAGCTTCTCGAAGAAGGCGCGGTCGGGGGTGTCTCCCGGGTAGTCGTCGGGCACGCTGGCACCGACCCGGAAGATCCCGTCGCCCAGCGGTGCCAGCACCATGTTGCCGGTCCGGGTCAGGTAGTACGCAGCCTCGCTGCTGGTGGTCTCACCCAGAATCTCGGCGTCGGTGATGGCCAGGCGGGTACGCAGGGTACGGCCCGCGAAACGGAAGCCGAAGACCTCGCGGACGGTGCTGCTGTATCCGTCGACGCCGACGACGTAGTCATACTGCCGCGGCTGAATCCGCCCGTCAGGTAGGCGGAGCCGGCAGGTCACGCCGTCGTTGTCCTGGGCGCCGTCGATGAACGTGGTGTCGTAGTCGATGGTGCCGCCGAACTCGGTCAGGTGGTCCTCGAGGATCGCCTCGGTGCGCCACTGCGGAATGGTGATGGCGAACGGATAGCCGACGCCCCGCAGACGGTCGAACCGGATCAGGCCGATCATTTTCTTATTGGAGTAGTAGTTCATCTGGTCGAAGTAGTGACCGCTTTCAACCAGCTTCCGGCCTACACCCACCCGGTCCAGCAGCTCCAGGACGCGAGGCCACAGGATGGTGGCCCGGGAGTGGGGGCTCTGCCTGCGCTGCTTCGAGATGACGTCGGCCGGTATCCCGTGCGCGAGCAGCTCGCAGGCGAGCACCATCCCGACGGGACCGGCACCCACGATCAGGACGCGAGGTCGCTGCATGTCGTCCACCGCCGGTCAGACGCCGAGCGGCTGCAGGCGATCGACCTGGGGCGGACGGACGAAGGCGCCGTCCACTTCGGTGAGGAAGCCGGCGACGTAGTCCTCCTTCATGTGCAGGTCGATGGCGTCCTGGTCGGCCCACTCCTCGATCAGCACGACAACGTGCGGGTGCTCCTCGGACCGGAACGCGTCGAACCGCAGCGCCCCCTCCTCCTGTCGCGTGGCGGCGCAGAGTTTCTGGAAGGAGGCCACGACCCGCTCCATCCGGTCGGGCTCGATGTCAAAGCGGACGGTGATCTGGATACTCATGTACGGCTCACTTCCTTCAGGGTGAGGTCGTAGAGGTCGACGAAGGGCAGGGGGTCGGGGACAGCCATCGGCTCGGCGCATTCCTCGGGGGCGGCGTTCCAGCGGCGCAGGGCGACGCGGAGGCGGCCTTCGGTGCTCCAGTCGGTGTCCAGGCAGACCGCGCGGCAGGTGCCGACCAGGGCGTCGGGCAGGTCGTCGCGGCCGACGGTCAGTGCCCGGGTCAGCAGGTTGAGCACACCGCCGTGGGCCACGACCAGGACGAGCGCGGCCGTGTATTCGGCGGTGACCACCTCGTGCAGCGCGGTGCGGAATCGGGCGAGGGCGGTGTGGCCGCTCTCGCCGCCCGGCGGGGCGTAGCCGGGGTCGGTCAGCAGCCGCCGCATGGTGTCCGGGTGGCGCCGCGCGAACTCCGCGCGGTGCAGACCGTCGAGCGTGCCGAGATGACGCTCGCGCAGGCCTTCGACGCGGTGGTGGGGCACGTCTAGTCGGCCGGCGGCGTAGGCGGCGGTCTGGGTGGCCCGGGACAGCGGCGAGGAGTACACCGCGGCCCAGCCGGTCGGCGGCAGCGAGCGCGCGGCCCGCTGAGCCTGCCGGGTTCCCTCGTCGTTGAGAGGGATATCGCTCTGGGCCTGGAAGCGGTCCTGGGCGTTGCGGTCGGTCTGTCCGTGGCGGAGCAGGACGACGCGCACGGGCTCAGGCTGCGGCCGGACCGGCGGCCGCCGGTGCGCCGAGTGCCTCGATCGCCTGCGCGGCTTCCTCTATCGTCTGCTCCGCGGTCAGTACGCCCTCCGCGATGGACACGCCGAGCCGCTTCTCCAGCAGCAGTGACATCTCCAGCAGGGTCAGGGAGTCCACTGCGAGGTCGTCGAAGACGGTGGTCCGGGAAACGTCCTCGGCCGGTATGTCGAACTTGCCGGTGAGAATTTCGATGATCATCGTGGAAACGGAACCGGTCATGAGTCACCTCAACTGGTCGTTGTTGACGAGGAAGTCAGGGCAAGTCGGTGGGAGTCGGCGATGCACGCTCGTCTCAGCCGGCTTGCAGGGTGGGCCAGGTCAGGGTGGCCGAGCCCCAAGTTGCACCGCCGCCAAAGGCCGTCAGCAGCACCCGGTGTCCCGCGGCCAGCGTGCCGTCGGCTGTGGCGTCCGCGAGGGCGAGCGGTATCGAGGCGGCCGAGGTGTTGCCGACTCGGTCGATGTTGAGCACGGCACGCTCCGGCGGCAGCCCGAGCTGCTCGGCGACGGCGTGGATGATCCGAGTGTTGGCCTGGTGTGCCACGAGCCGGTCGACGTCGGTGACCTCCCAGCCAGTGCGGGCCAGCACGGTGCGCGAGGACTGGGCCATGCGGCGCACCGCGGTGAAGAAAACGGCCCTGCCGTCCATGCGGAAGTACCGGTCCTCCGGGCGCGGTTCGCCGCCTCGGGAGCGCTCCTCGGCGCCTCCGCCCCGGACCGTGATCAGGTCGGCCATCGAGCCGTCGCTGCCGAGATGCATGTCCAGGACGGCGCCCGGCTCCTCGCGCGTGCCCGCCCGCAGCAGGATGGCGCCGGCCCCGTCGCCGAAGATGACAGAGGTGGTGCGGTCCTCGGGATTCAGGATGGTGCTGAAGGCCTCCGCCCCGACGACCAGTACCCGCTCGGCGACCCCGGAGGTCACGGAGGCCGCGCCGGCCTGGAGGGCGTAGAGGAAGCCGGAGCACACGGCCGCCACGTCATACGCAGGTACGTCGGTCAGGCCCAGGCGGGTGGCGACGGCGGGGGCCGTGGCCGGGCAGGGGCGGTCGGGTGTCGTCGTGGCGACGATCACCAGGTCGGCGCCGTCGGTACCGGCGCTCTTCAGCGCGCGCAGGCCGGCCCCGACAGCGAGGTCGCTGGTGGTCGTGCCTGCATCGACGACGTGGCGCCGAGAGATGCCGGTGCGGGTGCGAATCCACGCGTCGGAGGTGTCCAGGCGCTGGGCAAGTTCGTCGTTGGTCACCACGCGCTGGGGCACATGGCCGCCTACGCCGGCGATCACCGCCGCTCGGGTCATGCCGTCACACCCCCTTCCGGAAGCCGGTGGGTCACCGCGGAGCGCACGTGGATGCCGGCCATCTCGCCCAGCACGGTCAGCGTGCGCCAGGTGCCGTCCGCCCTGTGCAGCAAGCCGGGGTCGTCCAGTTGTGTCGTCACCGGTACTGCCTTCGCGGGACGGTCCGGGCGGGAAGCGGTCAGTGTGGTCTGCCGCATCCACAGGGTGTCGCTGTCCTCACGGCGCATTCCGTCGAGGTCGTAGAGCATGATCTGGGCGAGCTGAAGGGCCGTCACAAACGCGTCGATCACCGACACCGACGGCTGGTGGGCCCCTTCGACACCCGCCGCAGGCACAGGCGTGTCGTCCTCCTGTACGACGGAGAGCACGGCGTCAGCCCGCAGCGTCCGCCGGTCCACTCGCACATCGCGGATGAGCTGCCGCCGGGTGGTGAACCCGGTGCCGAAGTATCGATCCTTTGCCGGGCCCAGGAGCGCGTCGGGAGAGGTCTGTATGACGGGCTTCTCGCCGACCGGGCCCGCGGCCGGCCCATGCTCGATCTCGCACCTCACCCGCATGGTGCCCACCGCGCAGTCCACCCGGGACAACGCGCGCGCCGGGTTGCCCGCGACGGGGTCGGTACGGCGCAGCGTCGCTTCGGCCGGCAGCGCGTCGAGCTCCTCCTGGGGGTTGCTGCCGGCCGCCATCCGCACCGAGCGCAGCCAGGCGTCGCGAGGTTCGATTCCGAGTGAGCGCAGGCACGCCTCGGCCAGCTGAGTGGTGACGACGATCCCGTCGACGGTGCTGAAGTGCGGGCGCAGATCGGTGCCCACGGTCTTCTTGGACCAGTCGGAGGGGTAGCGCACGCCCACCGAGGAGAGCGCCTGTGGCGAGCCGTCCGAGGTACGGGCGAGGCGAACCTCGCCGATGTCGTAGGTGACCCGGCGGAAGCCGCGGCCGAAGAAGCGCTGCTCGGCCGGGCCGAGGTGGTCGTCAACGGAAGCCGATACGGCCTGCGCTGAGGTGAGGGTCATCAGTGCTCCGTTCATCGGGGAAGGTCGCGTGATGGGTGCCCGGCGGCCACCGGGCACGGGGCCGACCTGCGGCCGCGCCGGATGACGCAGGTGAGCCGCGCGGTGCAGGTCCGGTTGCCGCGGGCGTCGGTGATGGCGATCTCGTATGAGGCCATGGCCTGCCGCTCATCCAGGGGCCGGCACGTGCCGGTGAGGGTGCCGGAGGACACCCAGCGGTGGTGCGTGCAGGACAGGTCGACCCCCACGGCGTTGCCGCCGGGACCCGCGTACAGGAAAGCGGCAACGGAACCAAGAGTTTCAGCGAGCACGGCGTTGGCGCCGCCGTGCAGAATTCCCAGGGGCTGCCGATTGCCCGAGACGGGCATGGTGCCCACGACAAGTCCCGGTTCACATGTGACTATCTCAATTCCCATGCGCCGGGTAAGTTGTTCGCCTTCGTATGCGCCGTCCACCCTTACGGGCCCCAGCATCATGTTCGGCATAACACTCCCTGTCCCTTTTTGGCGGCCCGCCTCGGCGGGCAATTGCGAGTCAAACACGACATCGAATCGCGACCAAAGGGCTGTCATGTTGCTGCCATCGCGATGACGGATTACCTCGAATCCCGGGAGACTTGTTCACGGGCGGTAACCTGCCCGAAACCTGGGAACGTTTCGGTACGTGAGCCGGACTATCCTTGAGCACAGGCGAGTTGACCAACAGGAAGGGAGCACGGTCGCCATGCAGCGTGTATCGCTGGGTGGACTCGATGTCGCACGCATCGGTCTGGGCGCCATGTCGATGTCCGACTACTACACGGGGGCGGGCAGCGACGAGGAGGAGGCCGTCCGCACCATCCGGCGGGCGCTGGACCTCGGCGTCGACCTGATCGACACCGCAGAGATCTACGGCCCGTTCACCAACGAGGAGCTGGTCGGCAAGGCAGTGGCCGGCCGGCGCGACGACGTCGTGATCGCCACCAAGTTCGGTCTGGTCTCTCACGCCGGCGCGGGCCCGAACGTGCTCGACAGCTCACCGGCCAACGTGCGCACCGCAGTCGAGGGCTCGCTCAGGAGGCTGGGCACGGACCGCATCGATCTCTACTACCAACATCGCGTCGACCCGGCCACGCCCATCGAGGAGACGATGACCGTTCTGGCCGAGCTGGTGCAGGAGGGAAAGGTCCGGTACGTCGGGCTGTCAGAGGCCGGCGCGGACACCATCCGCCGCGCGCACGCGGTACACCCGGTGACCGCGGTGCAGACCGAGTACTCGCTATGGTCCCGGCAGCCCGCCGAGCCGCTGCTGCCGCTCCTGCGCGAGCTGGGCATCGGTCTCGTCGCCTACTCACCACTGGGCCGCGGGTTCCTGACCGGTGCGATCCGTTCCAAGGGTGAGTTCGACCCGGACGACTTCCGGCTGACAACGCCCCGGTTCGCCGACGGCAACTTCGAGCGGAATCTGCGGATCGTGGACGAGGTGGAGGCCGTGGCTGCGGACGCCGGCGCCACGCCTGCCCAGGTCGCCCTGGCCTGGCTGCTTGCCCAGGGCGACGACATCGTCCCGATCCCCGGCACCCGGCGCGTGGCCCGCGTCGAGGAGAACACCGCCGCCGACGCCGTTGTCCTCACCCCGGAACAGCTCGTCCGCCTCGGCGCCCTCACACCACCGGCCGGTGAGCGCTACTCCGAGCACGACCTGGCCCGCACTGGACTGTAGCGCCGCCCCGGGGCTGGTCGCCTTGCCTCTGGGGTCGGCCACCTCACCGCAGGGACCGGCGACGCCGGTCAGATCCACTGACGACGGGCCGCTTCCATCCCCGCCTGGAAGCGGCTGCTGGCTCCCAGCCTGGACATCACGCTCGCGATGATCCGCCGGACGGTTCGAACGGACAGTCCGGTCCGGCGGGCGATGCCCTCATCGGTCAGCCCCTCGGCGAGCAGTTGCAGAGTTTCCCGCTCCCGTTCGTTCAGCGCCTGCCGCTCCCCGGCGCAGGCGGAGGCGGAGGCGTGCATCCACACCTGGTCGAACAGCGTCTGATAGGCGCCCACCAGGGCACGCCCCCGCAACAGGACGGCTGGGGCGTCTTTCAGGTCCGGGTCCGACGGGACGATCGCCAGGTCACGGTCGACAACAGCCATCCACACCGGCAGGTCGGGCAGGGCCCTCATCCAGGCCCCCGAGGCGGCAATCCGCCGAGTGCTGAGGGCATACCCAGGGTCGCGCGCGAAGTCCGCCAGATGCAGGACGCGCACCCGCGCCCCCCGGTCCACGAGTTCGGCGCTCAGCAGGGCGGCTTGCTCCCTCACCCGGCGGTCGTAGGGACGGCGGGGCAGCGCGAGGCGCAGCTCGCGCACCGCGCGCCGGCGCAGCGCGTCCAGCAGACCCGCGATGGCATCGGAGCCGGTCAAGGGCCGTAATGCTGTCCGAGCCGGGTCGGACTCGATGATCAATGCGCTTTCCATGTCACCATTCTGCAGCGAAAAGGATTAACGCGAATTCAGCGTAAACACCGTCTGCCATGGACCAACTCGGCAAGCACTCGACCTCGTTGCGTCCAATGGCCGGACGGAACCGCTCGGCCGCCAGGGCCGGCCTGACTGAGATTGCAGGGAGCTCCAGAGCCTGTCAAGCGGCAAATTTTTGCCGCTTTGCGGATCCTCCTCTTTGTGTAAAGTGACTCCGCGACGGGTGCCGTCACGCCGGCAGCAGTGTGACGAGACGGACACCCGGGCGGTAAGCAGGGAGGAGGACCTGAGCAGTGACAGTGAACTCGGCCTGCGAAACATGGGGGAGTGACAGGCGGAAACGTCCGCCCTGCCGAAACGCAATGATGCGTGGTCCGGCATCCCACAGCTCCCGGCATACTGGGTCGCGCAGCGCCGTTGTCAGCAGCCCCGTGAGCGTCGGGTCGTCCGGCGTCCGGATGAGAGCGAACCTCAACTGGGCGAGGTACAAGGACGCCTGCCGCTCCCAGTCCACTATCCGGTCCCGGGCCTCAGCGCTGTCCAGGACCCACCGCATGAGATTGGCCTGCGGTGCACGGACCCAAGGAAACCACCGGGCCATAAGGTCGTTGTAGGCGATGAGGTTCCACGCGTGGTCGATGAGATAGGTCGGAAACGTTGTCTGCGCGTGGACGAACTCCGTGAGCCGGTCGAACCTGCTGTCACTGTTCTTCGCCGGCTGTTCGTCCGAGACCTCGCTCAACCGGTACCAGTACAGCGCCGTACGCTCGTCCGGTCCGAGCAGCAGTGCGTCCGCGAGACGGGTCAGCGTGTCCAGGGTCAGCGGGACATTCGCCCCACTCTCTAACGAGCGATACCAGCGCTCGCTCACGCCCATCCGGTGAGCGACCTCTTTCTGGGGAAGCGCCTTGCTGCGGCCGAGTTTCTTACCCGCTTCGAACCGCCAAGCGCGCAGCAGTCCCGGGAGATCGGCGAATTCCAGTTGGTATTCGACCGGTTCGGGTTCCTCCGGCTCGCATCGCCCGGTTCTTGCTTCCCCCAGTCCGGTGTCATGCGTCTCGGGTATGCCTGATTTATTCAGTTCAGTCATGCTTTCCCCCGTTCGTGCTGCGTGACCGCAAGAACTAACTCTAACCGGATCCGTCACCGCTCTCCCAGCCGCAGCCGGCCCGAATGCTGTCGGGCGAACAGCGTTCGACCAGCGGCGAGAAAACAACACGAGAGAGAAACACAACCGAAGGGAAATCGATTGCCATGGCATGCAAAGCGGAACCCGGAAGCCGCCGCGTGGTAGTGACCGGAGTAGGTGCGGTCACCCCGCTCGGCGTGGGCGCCGGGACACTGTGGGAAGGACTCCTAGCTGGCCGTTCGGGCATCCGCCCACTGTCCGCACCGGAGTTCGCCGGCCTCCCCGTCCGCATCGCGGGCACGGTGCCCGTCGACCCGGCTGACCTGCTGCCCGGGCCGCAGGCACGGCGAATGAACCGGGCCGCCCGGTTCGCGCTCATCGCGGCCCGCGAGGCATGGCGGGACGCGGGCTTAGCCGAAGGCGGAACCCGCGACAGCGGGGTCGATCCACAGCGCGTCGGCGTGAGCGTCGGCACCATCATCGGTGGCGCGCACGTCCTCCTCGACGGCGACAGAAAACTGCGGGAGCGCGGCGTACGGGCCGTTCCCCCGCTGACCGCGCCCATGACGGTGCCGTCCCAGGCGGCCTCGCAGATCTCACTCGACCTGCACATCACCGGGGAGGCACGCACCGTCGTCAGTGCCTGCGCCTCCGGAACCGAGGCCATCGGCCAAGCCATCGACCGAATACGGTACGGACGGCTCGACATCGTGCTCGCCGGCGGAGCGGAGGCCGCCGTGACGCCCGAGGTCATGGCCGCCTTCACAGCGATGCGCGCGCTGTCAGGCCGTAACGACGAACCCGAAAACGCATCTCGCCCGTTCGCCAAGGACCGAGACGGCTTCGTGAACAGCGAGGGGGCAGGCCTGCTGGTCCTGGAGTCGGAGGAACACGCGCTGGCCCGCGGCGCCCGAATATACTGCGAGGCCGCCGGCTGGGGCCTGTCGGCCGACGCACACCACATCGCCGCGCCCGACCCGGCCGGCCGCGGGGTTGCCACCGCGCTGCGGCGTGCTGTGGCGGACGCCGGCGCGGACACCGGGGACGTGATGCACATCAACGCACACGCCACCGCGACCATCGAGGGCGACCGCGCGGAGGCGACCGCACTGCGGACCGTCTTCGGCGGCCCGGACGGCACCGTCGCCGTACCGGTCACCGCACTCAAGGGACACCTCGGGCACCTCCAGGGGGCGGCCGGCGGGGTGGAGGCCGTGGCGACGGCCCTGACCCTGCACCACGGGATCATCCCGCCCACCATCGGTTGTGACGACCTCGACGACGCGATGCCGCTGGACCCAGTCAGGATCGTCGCCCGACCCCTGCCATCCCACGGTGACCTGGCTCTGTCCAACTCGTTCGGCTTCGGCGGCCACAACGCGGTCCTGGCCCTGCGCCGCCGCTAACCCGGCGGCGCACACCGGTGTATGGGGGACGTGACCATGAGGCGATCACTGTCCCCCTTACACCGGTCGATCTCTTCCTGCAAAGGTACTCCAACGTGTCCACATGAGGCGGTCCAGTGGGGGTGGTAAGCCAACGGCAAGTCCGTGCTGCTCGAGGCGCTGATGCAGATCCTCGGCGACTACGCCAACGCAGCGCCGCCCGGCTTCCTGATGGAGAAGGGGAAGTTCACGACGCGGGAGGGCCTGCAGGGCGACGTTGGTGACCTACCCTTGGCGCAGGAATTCCCGCAGGTCCGCAGCTACAGCCGTCATCCCTTCACCGGCTTCGAGTACGGTCGTCACCGTGCACTTCCAGTCGCCGGGAAAGAAGCCGGACCGAAGCGTCCAGTCCAAATACACATGACCTCCCGAGCCGAAGGTCGCCGTCACCACCAGGTGGGTGTTGATCCAGACCCGCTCTCCATCCCAGCCACGGAAGTCGCGCGCGAGGCCGTCGAAGAACTCGCTCATGTCATCCCAGACGGTGACGGTCACGTTCTCCAGCCGTGCACGCACACCATCAGCAACGGCCTCCACCACGCGGGGGGTCGGGAAGCGTACCGCCGGCCCGCACCGCCGGCCCCGAACCGGACCTGGAACTGCCGCGCCCCAGTCAGGACGTACGGCACCGAGCTGGTGCGCGACGCCCTGATCGAGAGCGTCCAGAGCCTGCCTGCTCACCCGAAGCGGTCACTGACCTGGAACCAGGGCAGTGAGATGGGCCGCCACCGCGAGTCCGCCGTCGCTACGGACATCCCGGGCTACTTCTGCGACTCGGCCAGTTCCTGGCAGCGCGGGTCGGAAGCCGACCTCTCAATATCGTGGACCGCAGGCCGGTGGCTCTACTCGGCCGTGCTGGCCTTGCCAGTTGGGCGTTCGGTCTGCTGGAAGATGTCTCCTCCGAACCCGTCCCAACCGACGGTCATGGTCTTCGACGACAGCGCGTAGACCCGCCCTACGGTCCGATCAGTATCGCCGTCATCGCATTTGAGTCTGAGGACCCACAGTCCGTCCTCTTTGGAGGCTCTACCTCGACAGTGGTGTCCGCTGAACAGTTCGACTTTCCGGTCATCGATGAGGAGTCGCGCGAAGCTTCCGCGGTCGAGATGGACCCAATTGCCGTCGAGTGGCGGCTCGGCTCGGCCATTGGTGCCACGAGTGCCGGTCGTGTCGGACAGGCTGTCCGAGTTTGCCGCCGCAGTCGACGTAGGCTTCGAAGAGGGCTTCGCCTCACCGGACTTCGTACCACCGCATCCGGACAGGACGACGACTGCCGTCACGATCATCCCGGCGACCTTGTGCACTCGCTTGATCACGTCATCCTCTCGAAGGGCCGGCAGCCCGAACTCACGGGAGGCGGCAGGGCAGCAGCGGATTATAACTTTCGGGGGAGCTCATGATCATGTTGTTGGCAGGCGTACGCTGCACCGTCGTCCTGCGGCTCGGCCCGCTGTGTCCCGTCCCCGCGGGGTGGGCCTGCGACCGGCCGCCCGCGCCGAGTTGCTGCTTGTCGTGCGCCCCGTGCGCCGTCCCGGTTCGTGCCGTAGGTTCCTGGCCGCGCGCCATCGTGCGGTGTGCGCTGCATGACCTGTATCCCGTCTGCCGGCCGGCAGAGGAGGCGTTGTGGTGAGCGGTGCTGGTGTGAGGCGGTCACACGGGCGCCGGGGAGCGGAGCCGAGGGCTGCTCGGCGGCCGTGGCCCGGGCGCTGGTCGGCGGTATGTGGCTTCCCGGCTCGGCGGGAGGAGTCCTTCAGTTCGTCCGGGTGCTTCATGGCCCTCCCGCTTCCTGCTCGCCTCGTCGATGACCTGCTGAGCCGGCGTGCTGGTCGCCCGGCTGGGCGATGACGATCTGCGAGTGGTTCGCGTCGGTACGGGGCTGTGCGGTGCTCCTGGGCCTCATCTCGGACCGCCGTGCTGCCGCCTCCACTTCCCAACTCCCGCGCCGCCGCTCGCCGCCCGTCTCCGCCCGGCAGCGCCGCCGAGCGGCCTGCCTCAGTCACCTCCGCCGCCGGCCTGATGTCCGGCCGTCCCCCTGCCGCGCCCGCCACGGCCGCCTCTGCCTCATTCCTCGGCCCTACTAGGCCGTCACAGGGCCCGTCCCGGCCGCGGGCTGCGCCCGGCCGCCGGCCCGTCTCCGTCGGCGGCCTCGTGCCGGGCGGCGGCGGCCTGCCGCTGTGACCCCGGGTCCCGCCCGCCCTGTCGGCCGCCGGCCACTACTGGCCGCCGCGGCCCGGCCGCTACGTCGGCCGCCGTCGGCTGTCGGCCGTGAGCCGTCGTGCCATGGGCTGCCGGCTCGGGCGCCCGCCGGTTCCTGTCGCCGCCGTCCGCCCGTGCCCGCCGTGCCCGCGCGTGCCGCCTGTCGCCGCCGTCCCGCCGTTCTCGGTCCTCGGCTGCGCCGAGCCGCTGCCCGCCCTGCGTCCCAGGCCGGCGAGCTGCCCGTCTCTGCCCGCGTCGGCCAAGACGGCCGCCCGGAACCCGTCCCACTTCGGCTCGCCTGCCCAGCCCGGCTGCAGATCCGGCGTGGGTACGGCAGTGCTCAGCATCGGCCCCGGCAGCTCCACGTCACATCGGATCCTTTCCACCGGCCGCTGCCCTGCCTCCTACGACCGGCCCTCGGTCAGCTGGCTGGCGGCCTTCTGGATCCACAGCAGCGTCCACCCGACTCCGGCCCGCCATCCGGGCTCCGAGCTGTCGTCGTGGCCATCTGCGTCGGCCCGGATGTTGGCCGCTAGGGTGCGCAGGTCCTTCTGTAGGCCCTGCCGCCGGGCCGTGTCCGCGGCCTGGCGCATCTCGTCAGTGATCTCGAAGGGGTACTTGTCACTCATCAACCCGCCTTGGACGATCACCCTCGATGATGGCCATACCGCGCGGTGTTCAAGCTGGCCGCTGTGCGGCGAAGCGCTAGTCAGCAGGTGATCGCCCGTGGCAGGCTCGTGTTGTCCACGCGAGGGGAGCATCGTGACGAAGGGCTTCGCGGAGACAGAAAACTTCCGCGAGCGTGTAGAGAAGCGCGGGCCGGCTCCGACGTCCCCTGTGAGAGTCGCCCACCAGAGGCGGCCCGGGCCGAAGGAGCGGACTCATGAAGTACCTGGTGATGGTGCAGGGCACGCAGGCGGACTACGAGGCCCAGGCGGGCAAGCCCAACGCCGGTCTCCCCGCCTGGAGCGACAAGGATATGCAGGCGATGTTCCAGCACATGGGGGCGATCAACAACGACCTCGCCGAGACGGGTGAGTTCATCGATGCCCAGGGGCTGGCCGAGCCTGCCAGGACCCGCCTCGTCAGCGCCGGCGCGGACGGCAAGCCCGTGATCACCGACGGGCCGTACGGCGAGACCAAGGAAGTGATCGCCGGTTACTGGCTCCTGGAGTGCGAGAGCCTGGAGCGGGTCACGGAGATCGCCGCGCGGGTCACCCAGTGCCCCGTTCCCGAGGGCGCGAACACGTACCCCGTCGTCATCCGGCCGCTCGGCCAAGCGTGAGCAGGGGAGACGTTTGAGACGTCCGGGCGAGGTCGAGGATCTGCTGCGCCTGCACGCGCCGCAGGCCCTCGGCGCGCTCGTACGCCGGTACGGGCACTTCGACGCCGCCGAGGACGCCGTGCAGGAGGCGCTGCTGGCAGCGGCCGGGCAGTGGCCCGAGTCGGGGGTTCCGGACAATCCGCGGGGCTGGCTGATCAGGGTCGCCTCGCGGCGGCTCACGGACGCGCTGCGCAGTGATCAGGCGAGGCGGCTGCGTGAGGAGAAGGCGGCGGCGCTCACACCGCGCGACGCCTTCACCGTGCCGCCGCCCGGGCCCGATCGTGCGCCCTCCGAGGACGACACGCTGACCCTGCTCTTCCTCTGCTGCCACCCGGATCTGCCCCCGCCCGCCCAGATCGCGCTGACGCTGCGGGCCGTCGGCGGTCTGACGACGGCCGAGATCGCCCGCGCCCATCTGGTGCCGGAGGCGACGATGGCCCAGCGGATCAGCCGGGCCAAGCAGCGGGTGAAGGGCACCTGTTTCGGCCGCCCCGATCACTGGGAGGAGCGGCTGCCCACCGTCCTCCACACGCTTTACCTGATCTTCAACGAGGGCTACACGGCCACCTCCGGAGCCTCCCTGCAGCGGGCCGAACTCGCGGGCGAGGCTATCCGGCTGGCCCGTACGGTGCACCGCCTGCTGCCTGGCGACTGTGAGGTCACAGGCCTGCTCGCCCTGATGCTCCTCACCGACGCCCGCCGCGCCGCGCGGACCGGGGCGGGGGGCGAACTGATCCCCCTCGACGAGCAGGACCGCGGGCTGTGGGACAAGGCGGCGATTGAGGAGGGCGTGGCCTTGGTGACCTGGGCTCTGTCCCAACGCCGCCCTGGCCCCTACCAGTTGAGGGCCGCGATCGCCGCCGTCCACGACGAGGCGGACTCGCCCGACAGCACCGACTGGCCCGAGATTCTCGGTCTCTACGACGTCCTCGTCCACCTTGTCCCCAGCCCTGTCGAACGCCTCAACCGTGCCGTGGCCATCGCCATGGTCCACGGACCGAAGGCTGGTCTGGCCGAACTGGACCCGCTCGCAGCGGAGTTGACCACAGGCCACCGCCTGGACTCGGTCCGCGCCCACCTCCTGGAACGCGCCGGCGACCCCGAGGCCGCCCGGGCCGCCTACGAGTCAGCCGCCGCCAAGACCTTGAGCCTCCCCGAACAGCGCTACCTCCGGGCTCGTGCGGCCCGCCTCGGCGACATCACTTAACGTGTCGCTCATGCCCGAGCTGACGCACATCACCGAACGCCCCCTCTGAGACGCGGCCCGCTTGACCGGCACGTACGAGATGTCGACGCGTGGCCGCACTCTCAAGGAGGAGGGCTTCGTCCACTGCTCCACCCGCGCCCAGCTCCCGCGCGTGGCGGCCTTCCTGTACGGCTGACGCCCGGAGGGGAGAAGTACCTCTCCTTCGCCGCGGCATGGCAGACGGAGGAGGGCGGCTACATGCACCAGCAGAGCACCCTCACCCTCGCCCCCGCCCTGACCGACTCACCCACCGGACTGCTCTCCTGGAAACTGGAGAAGTACCGCGCGTGGAGCGACTGCGCAGGCGACCCGGCCACATGCTCCAGCGACGATTTCCTCGTCACCCAGGCGTCCCTCTACTGGTTCACCACAACCATCTCCACGTCCTTCCGCCGGTATTACGAGTACGCGCACCACCTGACCCGGCGGGTACGACGGGGCGAGGCACCCACCGCCCCGCGCCCTGTTCCCTGCAGACCTCGCCCAACCGCCACGGAGCTGGGCCGAGTAGACGTACCACCGCACGCGCTACGCGTACATGCCCCGCGGCGGACACTTCGCCGCCCACGAGTCACCCGCCCTGCTCGCCGCCGACATCACCGCGTTCTTCCGGGACCTGCGCCCCGCCACCCACGGGCCACTCGGCAGGACACGTGATCCGGGTCGGCGATGGTGAGGAAACAGTCCGGTGAGGGAAGCCCCAACGTCGCCGGTGGCCCGGCTCCTGGCCTACGACCTCGACGCGTCCGGCCGACAGTACCTGCCGGCCCCTGTCCTGCAGTCGCGCCGCCCCCACCCGATGCGCCCGTGCCGCGCCGCCTCCTGTCCGTGCCCGCCGCCGCCCTCCGCGCCGCTCCCCGGCCGCCCGGCGAACCCGCGCCCGTCCCGCCGTGCTGGTGCCGGCCGCTGCGCCCGCGCCACGTCGGCCACTGGCCACCACGTTCGGCTGTCGGCCGTGAGCACCGTCGGGTTATCGGCTACCGGTCCGGGCGCCCGCCGGTTCCTGTCACTACCATCCGCCCGTACCCGCGGCTGGCTTCCTGCCGCCGAGTCCATGCGCCTGTTGCTGCCGCCCCGTCGATCTCGGTTCTCGGCTGCGCCGAGCCGCTGCCGGCTGTGCGCCCCGGGCCAGCGAGCTGCCGCAAGCCGGCCGCGTCGCTGCGGCCGCGCGCCGGCCTCCCGGTCGCCCCCGCCGGTGCCATGCTTTCGTCCTGGGCCGCCCCCTGTTCCCGCGCATCCCGCCCGCGTGGGCCGAGCTGGCTGTGCCGCTCCCGCCACCGCCTCCACCTGGCTGCCCCGCGGCCTGCGCCGCCTCCCCCCGGGGCTTGTCCCCGCCTGCTGGCCGTCCGCCGCCCGGCCGCCCGACACCGGAAGGCGCCCGGCTGGCCATCCTCGTGCTGGAGGCCCCGCCCGAGCGGGCGCTGCCGGGCGGACTGGCCTTCGAGCAGAAACCGGACGGCTACCGCGCGGTGCTCTTCGCGGGCCCTGGTCGCGCGTACCTGCAGTCGAGGTACGGCGCCGACCTCAGCAGTGCTTTCCCTGAGATCACGGCTGCCGGCCGGGCCCTGCACGCACCGGTGGTCCTGGACGGCGAGTTGGTCGTCGCCAAGGAGGGCCGTCTCGACTTCGGCCGGCTTCAGGCCCGTGTTCGCCGCCGCGGCGCCGGTGCCCGGCAGGCCGCCCGGACCGCGCCGGCGTATCTGATCGTGTTCGACGTCCTCGACACGGCCGACGGCCCGCTGATGGAGGAGCCCTACCGGGCGCGGCGCGCGCTGCTGGAGGAGCTGTTCGCCGAGGGGGTGCTGGTCGCGCCGTTCGTGCTGTGCCCGGCCACCACCGACCGGGCGACCGCCGAGGACTGGCTCGACCCGGTGTGGGGCGCGGCCGGCATCACTTGACGACAGACCCTAGTCGGGTGACGGGGCTTCAGAGCTGGAGCCCTGTGTGCCGCACCATTCGGTCAATGCCTTACGGGCCGCGTCGATGCGATGTTCAGGTGACTCGTCCGAGATGGCCCATGCGATATAGGCGTCTGGTCTGACCAGAACGCTCTTTTTGGTAGCGCCCTTCGGGGATACGATCTCCACCTCGTCGGCCCACTCTGTGATCAGTGAGGGGAAGCGCTCCGTGCCGGACGGTGTGACAAGGACAAACCGTCGCTTACGGAGGGCTTCGTAGAGTCTGCGTCCGTCGCTGAGGGGGACGTCAGGTGCCCGCTTCCCGACAAGGGGATGCGCGCCGGCCGCGGCGGCGTAGGAAATGTCGATTCCCGAGATTGCCATGGCCAGCCGTCGGGCCACTGGTCGGGTTTGCAGCACCGTACGCGCTGACAGGTCACGGAGGCCGCACAATGCCCGTGGTGTGGTGAGGACGCCGCGGAGCAGTGCCCCGCTCATCCGCAGAACCCGGCGTCCCACCGGGTGCCGTTCGTTCTGATAGCTGTCGAGCAGCGTGTCTGGTGCGCGGCCGCGCTGAACGGCTGCGAGTTTCCAGCTCAGGTTTGCGGAGTCCTGGATGCTGGTGTTGAGGCCCATGCCACCGGCCGGAGAATGGACGTGGGCGGCGTCACCGACGAGGAATACTCGGCCTACTCGGTAGCGGGGTGACTGGCGTTCGTCGCTGTGGAATCGGGAGAGCCAGCGAGGGTCGTGCATGCCGAAGTCGCTGCCGAGCGCCTGGCGGGCGACGTCTTTGATTTCTTCCAGATCGACCGATGCGTCGTCGGGCATGGGGTGGTGGCGATTCCAGGCCATGACCCTGAACCAGCCGTCGCCGAACGGGACGACAATGGCGAAGGCGTCTCCGGTCGCTGCCACGGTGGGCGGCTTCTTCGGCGGATCAGCCATCCGGACGTCTGCGAGCATCATGGAGCGAACGGCGGAGCGCCCGGGGAATGGGAGGCCGAGGGACTGGCGCACGCAGCTGTTTCGTCCGTCTGCGCCGACGACGAAGTCTGCGCGCAGGCTGTGTTCAGTGCCGGCCGGTGTCTTCACGGTGACGTCGACACCGCTTGGGTCTTGCTGGACGCCAGTCACTTCGTGAGCCCGCATGATGTTCACGCCGTGTGTCAGGGCGCGGGACAGGAGCAGTCGCTCGGTGTTGTACTGGGGCGTCACGAGCACGTGAGGGTAACGGGTCGGCAGGTGCGACAGATCGATCCGCAGAAATTGCAAGATCGGGTTGCGGAGGCCGGTCAGAAGCAGGTCGTCGGCCAGGCCGCGGGCGTCCAGTTGCTCCATCGTTCGGGCGTGAACGGCGAATGCGCGTGTCAGCTGGGATTCCCCTTCTCGCCGTTCCACCACGGTGCAGCGCACTCCGGCCTCGGCCAGGTCACCTGCGAGCAGCAACCCCGCTGGACCAGCACCGACGACCAGCACCTCAACGTCGGATCCCATGTCCTGCCCTCCGCGTGTCACAGAACGAGTAGTAACGACCCGTGATCACCTGGCTTCCGCCCGCCACCGGGGGTGAGGTTCAGGGCAGGTGGGTGACTGTGCCCGGAGTTCGCTCGGGTGGCGTAACCGGTGAATTCTCCTGACCGCAAGGACCACCGTACGAGACAGACCACCGCCTCGCCTGTCAGGCAACGATCGTTCCACTCGTACCGAAACGGTGGTTCCACACGCGCTGAATCGCCGCCCCGCAATTAACGTTGACCTCATGCGGCGCCGCTTTCCCGTCACATCCCGGAGGCGTGATGTAGGGGCCCGCGAGCGGACATCGAGAGGAGCGCAACCATGCCCTTCGCCACCGCCAAGGACGGCACGCAGATCTTCTACAAGGACTGGGGCTCGGGCCAGCCCGTGCTCTTCTCCCACGGCTGGCCGCTCACCGCCGACGCCTGGGACCCCCAGATGAAGCTCATGGTGGACAACGGATTCCGCGCCATCGCTCACGACCGGCGCGGTGGCGGCCGCTCCGGTCAGCCCTGGGACGGCAACGACCTCGACACGTACGCCGACGACCTGGCCGCGGTCATCGAAACCGAAGACCTGCACGACGTCATTCTGGTCGGGCACTCGACCGGCGGGGGCGAAGTCACCCGTTACATCGGCCGGCACGGCACGGCACGGGTCGCCAAGCTGGTCCTGCTCGGCGCGATCCCGCCGCTGATGCTGAAGACGGAAGCCAACCCCGAGGGCCTGCCGATCGAGGTGTTCGACGAGATCCGCCAGGGTGTGCTCACGGACCGCTCGCAGTACTACAAGGACCTCAGTGCTCCGTTCTACGGTGCCAACCGTGAGGGCTCGACCGTCTCCCAGGGAACGCGCGACGAGTTCTGGCTCTGGAGCATGACAGTCGGCATCAAGGGCGCCTATGACTGCATCAAGGCGTTCTCCGAAACGGACACGACCGAGGACCTGAAGAAGGTCGATGTGCCGACACTGATCGTGCATGGCGACGACGACCAGATCGTGCCCATCGTCTCCGCGGGCGCCAAATCATCCAAGATCGTCAAGGGCGCGCAGTACAAGGTCTACGAGGGCGCACCTCATGGCCTTGCGATGGTGCCCAAGTACGCCGAGATCTTCAACAAAGACCTGCTTGAGTTCGCGCGGAGTTAGCGGCGGCTCGCACCCCGTTGAATGGCAGCACTGCCGCTGGAGCTGCTGGGAATCGGCGCTGTGAATTGGCCGCCCGGGAGGGCCGGCTCATCGCCCGACAGGCCGCGCGTTGGCCGCATGCGCAAAGGGCATTCGCCAGCCGGCCACCCCAAACCTGCGTTAGGCAGCGGCGGCGATCGGCGGCGCCCCCGAACCAGGCCCGGACAACTCCGTCAGGAGCGGCTGAATCTGGCTCGGCGGCCGGGTTGATCGGTTCGCCGTGTCAGCCGACCGGGCTTGCGCCCTGCTGGAAGACGTTGATGAGATTTCCGTCGTTGTCACGGATCGCGGTCGAGATACTGCCGTCGCCGAGGTCCATCTGTTCCCAGACGGTCGTCACCCCCAGATCATGGAAGGTGCGGGTCACCGTGTCGAGGTCCTCGACACGGAAGACCAGGGCCTTGTTGCCGATCGGGCGGATGTGGGCGGGGGGCTCTGCCGTCAGTTCAGGGATCCGCACACCGTTTGCGGGCTGAAGGAGCTCCAGCCGAAAACCGGGCCCCTCCAAGAAGGCGACGTCCGCTCCGATGGCGTCGAAGCGGGACTTCGCCACCAGGGTGAGGCCGAACACCCGATTCCACCACTGGATCGACGCGTCGAGGTCACTGACGGAAATCGTCACATTGTGAAGGCTGTAGGTGAAGAGCGGCTGTGGAGGGCTGGTCATGGTGATCGCTTTTCGTTGGGCGTGTGCAGTCGTTTGCGGAGGGGGCACGCGAGACCCTTGCGCAGTCCGCCCCGGCGCTTCCCTGCCGTGCAGCGGAACAGTCTGTACCTGCCAGCCGCCGCTCCGGTGCCCGTTGCAGTAGCGAATCCAAGGCTCGCAGTTCGAACGTAAGTCATATGGACCGTACAGTCAAGAACGTATGTCGAATGCGTTGCGAAGTCAGTGGATCAATGCAAGCGCTCGCCGCGCCGTCGGCATGCGAAAGAGAACCGCGAACAAGGTCCTGTGGGGAACTCTGCAGAGCCCGCCCGCAGCGCTCGTGTGAAACGGTCCGGCGCCGTCGGCTGCCAGAGCGTCGTCCGGCCATGGTGAGGCGCAGTCGATGGCGCAGCCGCACGGCCGAAGAGGGCCCGCTCAAAGGCATGACCAAAGCGCTGGGGCGGCAACTGTGCTGGGGCGGGCGGCCGGGCCACTCGTGGGAACGTGCGAAGGGCAGGTGTGCTGGACGCTCGCGCGCCGATCCCAGGCGGGCCCACCCTGGTCGCTGCTTGTCGGCGTATCACCTGTGGACGATGCCGACCCGCAGGATGTTCAGTGCCGGGACAGCTGCTTGAGGGCGGCCTGGCCTATTTGCAGCAGAGCTGAGCCGTCCATGTCGGTCTTGGCGAGAAACTCGATGCCCTGCATGACGGCGAGGAGCAGTCGCCCGAGCTCCTGGGCGTCCGCGCTCGGTTCGACCGTCCCGTCGTCCTGGGCTTCCTTCACGCAGGCGATCAGAAGATCTTCGACCGCTTGATAGGTGGTCCGGGCTCGGGAGACTACATCCGGATCGTTGCTGTGCAGCTCGGACGTGCTGTTGACCAGAAGACAGCCGCGGCGCTGCGGGTCCTCCGTGAATCCCTTGGCCACCCCCTCAACGAGCAGGGTCAGGCGCTCGAAGGGCGTCCCGGGCCCGGTGAGGACCGCTCGGACGCCGTTCAGCTGTTCCTCGCGGTAGCCGTCCAGTACGTGCAAGAACAGCTGCCGCTTGTCACCGAAGGCGCCGTACAGACTTCCCTTGCCCAGTCCGGTGGCGTCCGTCAGGTTCTGCAGCGATGTAGCCGCGTACCCCTGATTCCAGAACTG
This sequence comes from Streptomyces sp. NPDC046870, assembly GCF_040704595.1. Taxonomy (NCBI): domain Bacteria; kingdom Bacillati; phylum Actinomycetota; class Actinomycetes; order Kitasatosporales; family Streptomycetaceae; genus Streptomyces; species Streptomyces sp. NPDC046870. Next base: position 100,105 of record NZ_JBEYXM010000015.1, on the reverse strand, counting down.
CTCGCGCGCAGACTCCAGTACCTGGTTGTCATCGAAATTCCGCGGTCGTCCCATGGCCACAGCATACGTTCTTCTTGACCTATCGGTCCATATCGTCGGGCACGCAGCACGGCCCCGGTCGCTCGCGGTGACGCGGGAGGACCTGGGCGTTCCCCGCCTCGCCGCCGTGGGCGGCCGCCGTGCAGGGTGAGGCCGGGCGACAGGGGGCGCGCAATGCATGGCTCTCCGTCAGAGGTGCCCCCGCGTCCTCGCGGACAGGTCTGCGCCGGCCGCCCGGTCGCGCCTCGACAGCGTGCCCGTGGTCACGTTTTTGTCCGTGCGGTCCACAAGGGGGTTCTTTACCGTATAGTCCATAACCGGGCCCGGGGTCATCCGCTCCGGACTGTAAAGCCGCAGTGACACTTGGTGCACGACTTCTGGCGTTCGCACCGGACAGGGGTAAACGATCATGGGACAGCTTGACGGGAAGACGGCAGTCATCACCGGAGGCAACAGCGGAATCGGACTGGCCACCGCCAAGCGATTCGCACGTGAAGGCGCCCACGTGTTCATCACCGGCCGCCGGCAGGAGGCCCTCGACGCCGCGCTGGCCGAGATCGGCGGCGAAGCCACCGCCGTCAGGGGCGACGTCGCGGATCTCGCGGACATCGACCGCCTCTACGCGGCTGTCGCCGAGCGAGGCCAGCCCATCGACGTGCTGTTCGCCAACGCGGGCGGCGGTGAGTTCGCTGCTCTTGAGCAGGTCACCGAGGAGCACTTCGATGCCACCTTCAACATCAACGTACGGGGAATGCTCTTCACTGTTCAGAAGGCCATTCCGCTGCTCAACGACGGCGCGTCGGTGATCCTGACCGGATCGACTGCCGCAACCTCAGGCGGCGCCGCCTTTGGCGTGTACGCCGCGTCCAAGGCCGCGGTCCGTTCCTTCTCGCGCACCTGGGCCAACGAACTAAGCGGCCGCGCGATCCGGGTGAACACCCTGGTCCCCGGCCCGATCGTGACCCCGGGCATCAACGGCCTGGCTGCCGATGCCGACCAGGCCGCACAGATGAGGGACGCCTTCGCCAGTCAGATTCCGCTGGGTCGCATGGGGCACCCGGACGAGGCCGCTGCTGCCGCACTGTTCCTGGCCGGCAATGAGAGCAGCTTCGTCACCGGATCCGAGCTGTTCGTGGATGGCGGACTCAACCAGATCTGATCGTCGCAAGAGGATGCGCTGTGCCTGTCCCGGCGAAGACGACAGTCACCCTGTCCGCGTCGCGATCACACCGAACGTAACGGGCGGGCGCAGCCACGCCAGCGTGTACGCAAACGATGGCCTCCGGAACCTGAGGTTGATCCCTGGGAGTGGACACCGGGTTTCATGCGACGAGTGACAGCGTATGTGAGGTGGTCAGTTGCTGTTCGCACTCGGCTGGTGTGAGGTAGCCGAGCGCGGAATGCCGACAGCGCCGGTTGTAGTACGACAGCCAGCGGAACAGCTCCAGCCGAGTCTGTGCCTGCAAGGTCCAGTGCCTTCCGTGGAGCAACTCGCGCTTGAGGCCTTGGAAGAACGCCTCGGCGAGGGCATTGTCGTAGCTTGAGCCGACCCGGCCCATGCCGCAGCGGATGCCATGTCGGCGGCAGACATCGGCGAAGGCGCCCGCGCTGTATCGGGCGCCTCTGTCCGTGTGGAAAACGACGCCGCGAACCCGGCCGCCGCGGGCGGCCACGGTCATCTCGATCGCGTCGGTGACCACCGAGGTGCGCATGTGATCGGCAGTCGACCAGCCCACCACCTTCCTGGAGCAGCTGTCGATCACTGTGGCGGGATAGGGCCACGTCGAGCCGACGGCTATGTAAGTGATGTCGCCGCACCACCTTCTATTCAGCGTGTCCGCGGTGAAGTCGCGCATGACCGAATCCGGCGCGGGCGGCGCGGTCCTGTCCGCGATCGCCGTCGGCTCCTTCTTCCGCAGGTGCCGGCCGACGACGTGGTTGATCCGCATCAGCAGGGTGCGCGCTTGCGGCTGATCTTCCGTCCCCTCGCACGCAGTTCAACATGGACGCACGGAGCCCCGTACGCCCCCTGGTGTCGGCGTGGATGGCGCGGATCTCGCTCACGGCCCGCCTCTCCCCGGCCCGCCGCTCGGCGTGGGCCTGCTCGGTGGCCAGATGGCGGTAGTAGCCGGCACGGGACGCTCCGAGCACCCGGCAGATCCGCTGCACGCCGAAGTCGGCGCGGTTCTCGGAGATGAAGTCCCGGCGGTGGGGGCTCACTTCACCTCTCGGGCGAAATAGGCCGCTGCCCTGCGCAGAATCTCGCCTGCCAGCTGCCACCCTTGCTCGGCCTTGAGTAGCCGGGCGTCCTCCGCCCGCGGCCGGGCCGGCTCCTCCGCCGCGTTCCCTCCGCCATCGCGGTCCTCCGGCGCGGCATGGGCCTCATCCTTGCGCGCCCTGGTCCGAAGCGACTCGGCGGCGATGCCGAGATCCGCGGCCACCGCCCGTACGTCCGCTTCCCGGCCGCGGCGCGGTACAGCGCGACAGCGTTCTGCCTGGACGCCTCCGGCTACGGAGACCTGCGTCCCCCCTGGACATCCCTCCCTGAACCATCAAGATCCATTGTCGGGGTGTCCACTCGAAAGGATCAGCCTGACTTGGCGACCTGGCCGGCCGCGCGGTCACCGCATTGGCACAGCTCGACGATCTCGACCTTGAACTCCGGCGTGAACGAGCGGCGAGGACGCGGCTCCCGGAGGGCTGTGGGCGCCCTACTACAACGAAAGATCGGTGAGGACCAGCACACGCTCATAGGTGTAGTCCGCCATGGCGAACTTCACTCCTTCGCGGCCGACACCAGACTGCTTGACCCCGCCGTAGGGCATCTGGTCGGCGCGATAGGAGGGCACGTCGCCGATCACGACGCCGCCGACTTCCAGAGCCCGATGTGCCCGGAAGGCAGCCTGCAGGTTGCGTGTGAACACCCCTGTCTGCAGCCCGTACTTGGAGTCGTTCACGGCCGCGAAAGCCTCCTCCTCGCTGGACACCTTGAGTACCGTCAGAACTGGCCCGAAGATCTCCTCGCAGGCCAGGGTCGTGTCTGCCGGAACATCCGCGAGGACCGTAGGCGTGTACGAGGCGCCCTCCCGCTTGCCGCCCGTATAGAGCGAGGCCCCGGAACCGACGGCTTCGTCGACCCATGACTCGACGCGGCGCGCTGCGTCCTCACTGACAAGCGGACCCACATCAGTTCTGTCATCCGAAGGGTCCCCGGTGACCTGAGATTCGACGGCTGCGACGATACGCGGCAACAGCCGGTCATACACCGCGGCGTCAGCTATCACACGCTGCACAGAGATACAGGACTGTCCGCCCTGGTAGTTGGAGAACGTAGCGATGCGCGCGGCGGCCCGGTCAAGATCCTCGTCGCTCGTGAAGTCCGCCAACACCACGGCAGCACCGTTCCCGCCGAGCTCCAACGTGCAGTGCTTTCTGGGAACGGAGTCCATGATGGCGTACCCGACCCTCTCGGAGCCGGTGAACGAGATGACGGGCAGGCGCTCGTCCTGCACCAGCCCCGGCATCCGGTCGTTGGCGACCGGCAGGATGCTCCATGAACCGGCCGGCAGTTCGGTCTCGGCAAGGAGGTCACCGATGATCAGGCCCGAGAGCGGAGTATCGGGCGCCGGCTTCAGGATGATCGGGGCGCCGGCCGCGATAGCCGGGGCGACTTTGTGGGCGCACTGGTTCAGCGGGAAGTTGAACGGCGTGATCCCCAGCACAACGCCCTTCGGGAAGCGGCGGGTGAGCGCCAGTCGGCCCTGGCCGCCGGCGTCGGTGTCGAGCCGCTGGGCCTCACCGCTGTTGAAGCGGCGGGCCTCCTCCGCGGCGAAGCGGAACACGGACACCGCACGGCCGACCTCTACGCGAGCCCACTTGATCGGCTTTCCGTTCTCCGCGGAGATGAGCTGCGCGATCTCCTCGCTGCGCTCCATAAGGCGCTTGCTCACGTGGTCGAGCGCGGCGGCACGAACATATGCGGGAGTAGCCGCGAAATCATCGCGAACGGCATACGCCGCCGCCACCGCCTCCTCCACCTGCTCGTCGGTGGGCACACCGACCTCTCCGATGAGCTGACCGGTCCAGGGGGAGGTAACAGCCAAGGTCGTCTCACCGCTGGCCGGACGGCCGGCGAGCCAGAAAGCGCGGGTGGAAATCATGTCCGGTCATGGCCCTTTACGTCTGAAGGTGCGCTGACGTTCGTCCGCCAACCGCTACACCGTAGGACCGCCGAGGTGACGGACGACTTGTACGTGGTGTAGTGATCGCATGCACGCGCATGCCCGAAGGTAGCCTTGAGTCCGATCGCCCATCCCTCGGCCGGAAACTCGGGTCTGATGCAGGTTCGGGTGACCGCCCGTGACGGTGAAGGGGAGCGGGCGGCCGGCGCCGTCGCAGGCCAGGTGAGCCTTGCTGGTCAGGCCGCCTCGGGAGCGTCCGAGCTCCGGGTTGCGGAGCCCCCTTTTCGGGCGCCGGCGGCATGCTGGTGGGCGCGGACGATCGCGGAGTCGAGCAACACCGACGACCGCACCCAGTTCATCACCGTGATGGAGGCGATCCGGGTGCCCAGGATGGGTCCGGGACGGCCCCGGGTGCGGCCCTCACACGTCCTGCGCGACAAGGGCTGCCGAAGACACCGCGGTTGAGGTCAACTCCTCCCACGTCGCTCCGGTGTCCCACCCGGATGCGGTGACAGATCTCGTCGACGGGGCCGCGACCGAGCAGGTATCCGGCAAGGCGGCTGCTCAGCTGGCCAGTACGGGCGAGTCGTACACGACCAGCCTGGGCGGCTGCTGCCATGACGGCCCTCGGGACAGGACTTCTTGATTCTTGTTGGTCTGCGCCGCAAGCGCGAACGCTCCTGACGGCTCTCCCGTCCGTTGTCGTGCCGGCAGGCCGAGACGACCGAAGGACGGGCCGCTGCCGACGGGGCCCGCGGCCCGTCCTTGGTACTCCAGCTGTGGATCGCGATTTTCATGTCTGGGCGGCTTGTCGCTGATAGTGGCTGGCCTGGGATCGAGCCTGGGGACGGCGTCGCCAGTGGGACCAGTCGAGCCGGTGGGCCGTGCCCTGGATGGGCCGGACGACGAGCACGGTGAACAGGCGCTGGATCTCGTTGCAGGTGAGCGGTATCAGTCCGTCCGGCTTCGGGTGGCGGGCGTGTTCGTCAGCGCGGACGACGGTGAGGAAGGCGTGGGCGAGCATCGCGAGGGTGACCCAGCGGTGCCAGGACGTCCAACGTCTGACCTGGTGTTCGTCCAGCCCAGTTAGGCCCTTGCCGGTCTGGAAGGTCTCCTCGATGGTCCATCTGCGTCCGGCGACGTGCACCAGGGTGGACAGCGGTGCCGGGGCGGCTGAGTAGCAGCGGTAGAAGGCGAGTTCGCCGGTGCGTCGGTTGCGCCGGACGAGCAACTGGTGGTGGCCAGGTCGGTCGTCGGCGAGGTCGGCCAGGGCCCAATCGTAGAAGCGGTGCCCCTTGGCCCCGGCGCCGGCGGAGAGTTTCTGCCAGGCTCTCCGCGGCAGCTTCTTGATCAGGGCGTCGGCGCGGAACGTGCCCGCGTGGGTGGTGATCTGGTGGTCACGGGCGACGGCGAGTACGTAGCCGACCTGCCGTTTCTCCAGGGCGGTGGGCAGATGCGGGTTGGCTCCGTAGACCTCGTCGCCGGCCACCCAGGATGCGGGGATGCCGACGTCCAGCGCGCGGTTGATCATACGGACTGCGAGGGCTGGTTTCGTGGCGAAGCTGACGTCGTCGGGTATTCCGGCGGCCCGGCAGCGGGCTGTGTCCTCGGTCCACGAACGCGGGACATATAGCTCCCGGTCTATCGCCGCGTGCCCGAGCGGAGTCGAATAGGCAAGGGAGACGGCGACCTGGGAGTTCTCGATGCGCCCGGCGGTGCCGGTGTACTGGCGCTGTACCCCCACAGTGCCCATGCCCTTCTTCAGGTTGCCGGTCTCGTCCACGACCAGCACTGCATCCTCGTGGTGCAGGTACTCGACGACGAAGCCGCGGATGTCATCGCGTACCGCGTCGGCATCCCACTTGGCCCTCGACAGCAGGTGTTGCAGACCGTACGGGTTCGCGTCCCCGACCTGCTCTGCGAGTGTCCAGCAGTTCTTGCGCGGCAGGTCCGACAACAGTCCGAGCACGAACGCCCGTGCCCGGCGCCGGGGTTCCACCCGGACCAACCGTCCCGCGATACTGCCCGTCAGGGCCTCGAACGCTCTCTGCCAGCGGGCAGGATCTATGCTGTGACCTGCGGCCACCGCCTGATCTTCTGTCTTCACACACCGATGATCACCGGTGGCCGCACCCGTTCCCTGACCGGCCCGACCAGCAAGATCAGGATCTGGGCCCGAGAACCAGCTCTGGAGTTGAATCGGCTGATGGACATGTCCTCCCCTGAGATCCGCATGCCCGTCAGCGAGGTCGTCGCAGTACTGCAGGACCTGAACGAGTTCGTCGTTTCCCTCGACCGGCTCGGATCCCGCCAGGCATCCGGAACCGCCGACGAGTACACCGTCGGCACATTCATCGCCGACTGGGATGTCGCCCGGCGATTGGCCCGTGCCCGACGCGTCATCAGCGTCGCGCTGGATGCACAACTGAGCGAAGAAGACAACGCCGAGATCGACGCGTTGTGCGACCAAGGCCGCTTCTACGGCACGGACAGCAGCACCAGCCCCTCCTCTGACCAGTCCAGCTGAGACAGCAAGGGCATCGGACCGGACCAATCGAGACCGGGATCAGTTCGGCCCGGGACCTGATAGCCGACCAGCAAGATCACGGTATACAGCTGGAGTATTAGGCTTACACGCCGCGGTAGACGAGCTTTGTGAAGAGGTCCGGACCTATGAGGCCCTGCCCCCACTTGGCGTCGAAGGGCTGGGTGGGCTTGGCCGCAACGATCTGTTCGACTGTGAGGCCCTGATGCTTGAGATCGGCGACGCGGTTGCGAATGGAGACAAGCATGTCGCGGTACTGCACCAGATCGGCGCGTTTGCCGATGGGACCGTGCCCGGGCACGACGATTGTGTTCGCATCCACCATTGCGATGTTCTGATTGGCATCCTGAATCATTCCGTCAATGCTGCCTCCGGTCTCCCAGTCGATGAACGGGTAGAGACCATTCCAGTATGTGTCACCGGTGAAGAGTACGTTCGTCTTGGTGAAGTATGCGGAGAGGTCACCATTCGTGTGACCGGGAGGGCTGTAAGGGCGCAGCTGCACCGGCTGGTCACCGGCGCTGAACGTCTTTTCCGAGGAGACGGTCACAGTCGGACGAGCGCTGGGCGGGATCGGAGTGAAGGTGTGCGACCACTCCTCGACCCGGATGGTGCTGCTCAGGTCGCGCAGAGTGTTCGGCGTGGCAATTATTCTTGCCCCGTACTCGTGGGCCCAGCTGTTTCCGCCCGTGTGGTCGAAGTGCCAGTGTGTGTTCACCAGGTCTCCGATATGGGAGACCCCCAGGTTCTTGAGGGTCTTTTCCATTTTCTGGCGAGATACGGCCACGCCGGCGTCCACCATAAAGGCACCATGATCACCCGTCGGCAGCACGCCTATATTGCCGCCCGACCCCTGAAGCAGGTTGATATTTCCCCTCAGTCGGGTGACGGTGATGGGGTCCCGAGCGGCGGCGGCATTGATCACATCGTACGGATTTTTCTGCTCGTTCTGCGCACTGAGCACGCCGAGGTTTCCCGGTTTGAGCGTAGGCGGCGCAATGATGTCGTAAGCACCGAGCGGGTGGGCGTCATCCGAAGCGAGCGCCGGCGACGCACTGAGTGCGCACGCCGAGACGACCGCGACGGTCACTGCCACCCCGGGCGTTTTTGTCTTCCGCTTCATGAGGAGTGCTCCTCTCATGAACCCGGTTGCCCACTCACCGCGCGCCGTGGGCACACTCGAGCAAATATGACCAAAACGTACCCATCACGCTAGCGGCTTGACGCCGGGGCTGCAGCCGACAGGGTGCCCACACCAGGCGAGAGCGGGACCGGCGGACTCACCCAGCCCAGGTGGGAGAACAGCGTCGGCCTCATGGCCGGCGGCGGACGGAGCCGGAGCGGTGCACTTGGGGAGGGCCGTCCGATTGCCGTGGTTCTTGGCCTTGCCATCGTCAGCCGGTGTCGGCGGCGTCGCAGATGTCGATCCCCACGTAACCGGGCACGGCAATCACCCGGCCCGGCCTGTCGGTTGCGCGGCATGCCCAGACGTCGTCAACCTCTCAGGCACGCATTCCGGAAGCAGCGAGCCTCGACGATGAGTGACCGGGACCTGCCGGTGCCCGAAATGCTTCAGCGAGCCGTTCGGGTCCATCCTGGTGCGCGCCATGCGTGCCCGTGTTGGCAGGCCAGGCCGAAGCCCCGGCTGGTCGCCGCCGTCGGGGCGCGTCGGCAGGATGCGGCGCGGGGAACCGCCGCGCCATCTGGCGCCAGGCAGGCGCAGAGTTGCTCGATCGTTGCGAGGCGGTGGCGTTCGCGGTGCCGCCCTCGGTGCCGGCCGAACTCCTCCCTACGCCACGAAGAAACGCAAGGCGCTCCTGCTGGAAAAGCCGCTCGGCTCGGACCTGACGGCGGCCCGGCGGGTGGCGGCAGCAGTCGCGGAGGCGGCTGCGACCGCGCAACTGGTTCTCCAAGCGCTACCACCCCGCCACCCGCGCCTTCCTCACGGCTGCCCGCCGTCTCGACGTCTCCGGCGCCCGCTCCCCACTACCTGCACGGCGCTGTCCTGAGCGGTGAGTTCGCCACCGGCTGGCGTCTGGGGCACGGCGCGCTGCTGGACCTCGGTCCGCAGCTGCTCGACCTGCTGGACGCCGCCGTCGGCCCGCTCACCACGGTCCGCGGCACCGGGGACGCCCGCCGATGGCTCGAGCTGACCCGCGAGCACGAGAACGGCACCGTCACCCAGGCATCGCTGTCCGGCGCCGTGAAGGCGCCCGAAGTTCTGACCCATGTCGAACGCTTCGGCCCCGACAACTCGTCGACGTACGAGACCGCGGGCATCGAACCACGAGGTATGCCGACCGGTTCGTAGCGAGAGTCGCGCGGACCGCGCCGCTCATGCCGCGTCCAGCGACTCCAGCCGGAGAAACCGGCGACCCTGGATGGAGGGGTATGTCCCGGCGGAGGCATGCCGATCGGCAGGGTGCCGCCGGTTCCGTCCGCGACGCTGGTCGCCGGGACGGAACGCCGGCCAGCCCCGGCAGATGACCTACCCACTACGGGCCGCGCGTCCCCACCGCGCCGGACCTCGCTGCCCGGGTACCCGCCTCTCGGACCGTCTCTCGCAAGCTGATGTTGTCGCGCCTCACGAGATGTGCTGCGCCTCGGTGCTGATGACTTGAGGTGCGACCGTTTGGTCGCGGGCTTAGCGTGAGGACAGGCACCATGGAGGCAGCGGATTCGGTACGCGGGGCTGCCTCTGTCGGAAGAAGGGGCCGTCCGAGCTGCCGAGGCTCGCGAAACTGCGAGGACCCCCAAGCGGCCTGACAGGCGACGCGAGCAAAATGGCGTGAATATGTCTGACCATCACCTATGGAACGTGCATCTCGCACAGCAGGCTGTCCAAATTTCGCCAGCTCCTTCTCGGCGTGACATACAACGGCCGACAGGTGAAGAAGGTTCTGACATGGTCGCAGTCAGCGATGTCGCAATCATCGGGTCCGGTCCTTCCGGATACACCGCGGCGATCTACGCTGCTCGGGCGGGCCTGGCGCCCCTCGTGTTCGAGGGTTCCATCTCCGCCGGTGGGTCGCTGATGAACACGACGGACGTCGAGAATTACCCGGGCTTCCCAGAAGGCGTCATGGGCCCCGACCTCATGGACAAGATGCGGCAGCAGGCCGAAAGGTTCGGGGCCCAATTCGTCACAGACGATGTCGCCAGTGTTCATCTTGAAGACGATGTGAAGACTGTGCTCGATACGGCACGCACCCAGTACGCCACCCGCACGGTCATCCTTGCTACTGGCTCACGATACCGGGAGCTTGGGCTGCCGAGCGAAAAACGCCTTTCCGGCAGAGGAGTGAGCTGGTGCGCTACCTGCGACGGCTTCTTCTTCAAGGGAAAAGACGTGGTCGTAGTAGGCGGTGGCGACTCCGCCCTGGAAGAAGCGACCTTCCTCACGAGGTTCGCCAACTCTGTCACGGTCATCCATCGGCGAGACGCCTTTCGAGCATCCAAAATAATGCAAGATCGAGCAAAGCGCAACGAAAAGATCACGGTGCTGTGGAATCGGCAAGTGGTCGACATCGTGGGCGAGGATAAAGTCACCGCCGTCAGGTTGCGAGACCCCGACGGACAAGAAGAGGAAGAATGGCCCACCAGCGGCATATTCGTGGCAATCGGACATGAACCGCGGACCGAACTCGTAAGAGGGAAAATAGCGCTGACGAGTGCCGGTTACATAGCGGTGGACGGACGCTCGTCGCGTACGAACGTGGATGGTGTATTTGCCTGCGGTGACGTTGTTGACCACCAGTACCGTCAGGCAATAACCGCGGCAGGATCTGGCTGCAGCGCCGCATTGGATGCGGAACGCTATCTGGACGCTCTCAAAGACTGCCAGAGTTGTGAGGAAGCTCGGGTGGAGGCAATGGCCGTCGCAGAACTCGTACGTTAGCGATAGCGACGTACCGTCCGTTTTCGTGAGAATGGTTGGGTCCGAGTCCCCGGAGGACGGCGGTGACGCCGTGCAGGCCAGCCGTCGCAGGCGGGACGAGTGGGCGTCAGCAAGGGGCCGGCGACCCCTACTGCCGCTCGTACCGCCGCGGCGGGAAGCTGCTTGCCTGCGGTGGAGGCGGCGCGGCGCAGCTGCGGCTGTTCCTGTGCATGGCCCGTCCCGTAGGCGGAGGCAGTTCTGCCGGGACCCGGCCGGTTCGGCTCGTCCTGACGCCTCTTGGTGCGCCGCGAGGTTGGGGGCCGAAGCGCGGGTCACCGTAGCGTTCAGAGGTCGGCGGAGGAGGGGCGTGCGCGGGCGGGTGCCGAGCAGGACCTCGACCAGGACGTCGGCCTTGGTCGAGATGAGGGCGATGCCGGGGGAACCGGGCGCCCGGATCGTCCTGCCTGCCGGTTCCCGCAGTCCGCCCCTGGCGCCGTGGTCGTCCCTTGCGGCGCGCCGGTCCCGCGGTCCCGCTGGAGTGCCGGTCTCCTCCCGTCCCCGGCTCGCCGCCAGTCCCGACCCCGTCTCAATTCCGTGTGCCTGGAGGCCCCGAGCCTCGCGTCGTCCGGCTTGTCCGTCCTGCGGCTCACCGTCCGCGGTCGTCCCCACCGAGCCGCCCGGCTGTCCCTCCGGCTCGGCTGCCGACCCGCTCCCGCCGTCCGCGCAACTGGCAGTCACCCGCCGCGGATCCCGCGCTGTGTGCCGTCTCGCCCCGGCCCGCGCTCCGGGCGTTTGCCGGCTGCCGGTCCGTATGGTGCCTTCCGGCTCCGCGCGGTTGCCGTACGCCCCTGCGGTCCCCGGCGCTCCGCCAGGTCGGCCGTCCCTGCCTCGCTCCCGTACCGCCCGCGGGCCGGCCGCCGCGCGCTTGTATCGTGCCTCTGGAGCCCGCACCTGTGCCGGTCGGCTGCCTCAAGCGGTCGTGCACTGCCCCTGTGGTGCCCGGAGCCTCCGCCCGGCCCGCCCGCGCTCCGCCCGCTGTGCCGGGCGCCCGCGCTGCTCCGATGGGTCCGTGCGGCGAGGTTGTGCCGTGCTCCTGGGCCTCACCTCGGACCGCTGTACTGCCGGGCCGCCGCCCTGCCGCCTTCACTGCCCAACTCCCGCGCTGCCGCTCGCCGCCCGTCTCCGCCCGGCAGCGCCGCCGGGCGGCCTGCCTCAGTCACCTCCGCCGCCGGCCTGATGTCCGGCCGCCCCCCTGCCGCGCCCGCCACGGCCGCCTCTGCCTCATTCCTCGGCCGTGGGCCGTCGCCGCCTCTGTCGGCGGCCTCGTGCCGGACGGCGGCGGCCTGCCACTGTCACGGGCCCCGCCCGCCTTGTCGGCCACCGGCCATCACTGGCCGCCGCGGCCCGGCCGCTACGTCGGCCGCCGTCGACTGTCGGCCGTGAGCCATCGGGCCATCGGCTACTGATCCAGGCGCCTGCCGGTTCCTGTCGTCACCGTCCGCCCGGACCCGCCGCCGGCTTCCTGCCGCCGCGCGCATGCTGCCTGTCGCCGCCGCCCGGCCGCGCCAGTGCCGTGCTTTTGTACTGGCCCGTCCCTCCTGTCCCTGCCCGCGTCCCGTCCGCGTGGGCCGAGCCGGCTGTACCGATCCCGCCACCGCCTCCACCTGGCCGCCCCAGCGGTGGCCGCGTCCACCGTGCCGTGTTGGGCCGTATGCCGCTGGCCGGGCCTGTGCGGGCCCCGGCCGGGCAGGCCCCTGAGCCGCCGGCGGTTTGGTGGTCTGCCCGCGCCGCGTTCCGCTGCGCCTGCCGCCCCCCGGGCCCGCATGCGCCCGGCTGTCCCACCGGCGCCCCGCCCCGCCCCGCTGCCCGTGCCTGCCGTCCCCGCTCTCGCTGCGCCCGTGTGCCGTCCCGTGGCCGGCCACCCGCCGCACCGGCCCCCCCTGGACCGGCGGCCGGAAGGGCCCCCGCTTCCGGCTGTCGGCCCCCGTGCCCGGCCTCCGGCCGCCCGTCGGCGGCCCGGCCGTCTCGCCCACCGCGCCGCGCCAGCCCTTGGCCGTCCGGAGGCTTGCACCGAGCTGCGTGGCGTCCTGGCGGCCCGGCCGTGCCCGGTCGTCCCGCCCGTGCGGCGCCTGACCGCCGCCCGTCCGGGGTGCCGCCCGCCGTTGCGGAGGCCGGGCCGCCTGCCGTCCCCTGTCCTTCGCCCGCGTCCCGCCCGGGTGGGCCGCGCAGCCCCACCCGCTGCGCCCGCGCCGGTCGCCTCCCGTGCGCTCCACCTCCGCGCTTCCTCGCCGCTTTCCGGCCGCCCGGCGAGTCCGTGCCGCGTTCACCACAGGGCGAAGCTCGGCCACGACGACATCGAACCCTCGGGACCGCGCCCCAGCCCGTACCCGGCGCCACCGGTCACACCCGCTTCGAAGACCCGGTCGACGTCCGCGGAATCGAACCCGGGGCCGTCGTCCAGAACGTCGACCACGATCACGTCGCCCTGGTCGCGCGCGGTGATCCACACACGGGACCGCGCGTGCCGCGGGCCGCTCTCCAGGGGTGACAGCGGTGACACGGCGACGTCGGGCGCCACGGCCACCTCAATCTTCGCGGGAAAGGCGACCTCGACCGTGCGACCGCCGATCGCCTGCCGTGCGGAGGAGCGCAGATCGCACTGGGTCCCCTCGTCCGTCCGTGCGCGCGGCGCGCAGAATCGTCGTGATCGCCACATCGAGGCGGTCGACCTCGCTCAGTACCGCCTCCGGCAGCACCGGCTCGCCGGACAGCTGAGCTCGGGACGCGGATGCCCTCCAGCACCGCGAGAAAGGCGGTGGCGTCCGCCGTCTGGCCGTACGTGAGCACGATCGACAGCGGCAGGCCGCGGTCAGGTGGACCTTCGTGGTCAGCCCGCGCCAGGACCGGCCGAGGCCTGCCGCGCCGCCGAGCGGTGCGGATCCTCCAGTTCGTCCCGCTCTGTTCCCCTTTCTTGCGGGCGCCGGCGGCGTGCTGGTGGGCCCGGTAACGGGGAGAGTCCACCGACACCGTCCACTCCACCCGGCCCACGCGTCGTCGCAGACCTGCACGTGTTCGGGCAGGTCACGCCACGGCGCCCCCGTCCGCAACCGCCACAGCACCCCGTTGACCACCTGCCGGTGATCACGTCACGGACGATCCCGCCCGTCGGCACCCGGCAGCAGCGGCGCGATCCGCTCCGTCAGACACGACCTAGGCGTCGATGCTCTCCCCCCGCGCCAATCGCAGGTGCTCCGCGCCGCCGAGATCGCCAACCCATGTGTCGTAGACGGGCCGGGACTGGTCAGTGAGCAGCCCGTCGTGCACGTCGACGGAGCGCCGGGGCCCCACCTCGCGTACGTACTCGATGACCTCGGAGATCTTGTTCCAGGGCGCCTGTACGGGCAGTAGCAGCGTGTCCACGGATCGGTCCGGCACGGTCAGCGCGTCGCCGGGATGGAAGACCGAACCGTCCACCAGATAGCCGACGTTGGTGATCCGCGGGATGTCCGGGTGGATCACCGCGTGCCACTCGCCGTGCACCTGGACGTCGAAGCCGGCGAGGGTGAGGGCATCGCCGTGACCAACAGTGTGCACCCGATTGGGGAAAGCGGCGGCGACCTGGTCGGCGACGGCCGCCGGCGCCCATAGCCCGGCCGCCGGGTTCGCCTCCAGTCCGACCCGCAACCGCTCCTCGTCGAAGTGGTCGAAGTGCTCGTGTGTGACGAGGATGACGTCCGCGTCGGCCGCCGCGTCCTCCTCACTCCACAGGCCCGGGTCGATGACGAGGACGCCGCCATGCTTCTCCAGGCGTACGCAGGCATGTCCCCTCTTGGTGAGCCTCATACTCCCAGTCTGCGCCGCCCGGCCCTGATCTGCGTGGTCCCAGCTCGGGCCGCTTGGCTGGTCGTGGCGTGGCTCAGGTGGCACGCTCCCCCGCGCCTGAGGGCGTCCAGGGCGAAGGTGGCCTCGCACGGTTCACGCTGCGACCGGTGCGGTCTGGCCGGAGCACACCCGCGTTGGCGGGGAGGACGACGGCCCGATGTTCGAGCCCAGCACCTGGTGCGGAGCACCCACGCCCGCGGTGCTCCCACCCAGCCGGCGCTTTCATCCTGGGGAGATAGCGTCCAAGTGGCGGCGCCTGCGGGTGGCATGTCACCGAGGGGAGTGGGTGCCTTGCATGCGCCCGCGGCCCGCGACGGTCCTGCTACACGCGGGCGCTGCTCACACAACCGTGGTGTCCCCTCGTCGGTCTGGGTGTTCGCGGGTCGCGCGGGGTGCAGGCCGGGCTGCACTGCCTGGTGGATACCGAGAGCCGGCCGTACGGGCGCAGCCCCGATACATGCGTCGGCGCCCCGGCCTTGGGCGCGGACGAAGCGGTCCGTGAGCGGCAGTCCTTGGTAGGCCACGATCCAGCCGTCGGCGACGGCCGGATCGGCCACGCGGCCGTCTGCTGTGCGGCACCAGGGGTGCTCGAAGGCGCCGATGATCGGCTCGTCGGCGAGTGCGTGGCCCTCGCAGTAGGTCCAGCCCTCGTGGTCGGCCCATTCGTGGGCGATGGCGAAGCAGTCCCCGGTCCGCTGGGGGTGCGCACCGGTGGACCAGGAAGCGGGACCGGACCCCCGGGCCGCGTCGTGCCCGCACCGTACCGGTCTCTGTCGCGCACCGGGCCGTCTCACCGCGCGCTGGGCCGCCTGCCGCCTGCCGCCTGCCGCCTGCCGCCTGCCTCCCGGCCGGGTCCGCGCGGGCCCCGGCCGGCGCTGTGCCCGGCGACTCGGCCCACTGTGTCCCGTCCCCGCGGGTTGGGCCTGCTCCCGGCGCCCGCGCCGAGTTGCTGCTTGTCGTACGCCCTGTGCGTGCGCCGTCCCGGTTCGTGCCGGAGGTTCCTGGCTGCGCGCCGCGGTGTGGTGTCCGCTGCCTGACTTGTATCCCGTCTGCCGGCCGGGAAGGGGGCGTTGTGGTAAGCGGTGCTGGTGAGGCGGTCACATCGGCGCCGGGGGGTGCCCCTATCTGTTGGGTCAAGCCGGGTGAGGATGGTCGGCATGACGGATCGGGATCGATTGGGTCGGACCGCAGCGCACTATGCCGCTGTCGGCGGGGACGCGGATGGCCTGAGGGTGCTGCTGGCTGAGGGCGCTGACCCGGGGGCTTCCGATGCAGAGGGTTGGACTCCGCTGCATTTTGCTGCTCAGGCGCAAGCCCCCGCGGTCGTCGAAGTGTTGCTGGCCGCGGGGGCGGTGGTCGATGCCGTGGACCGTCATGGCGATACGCCGTTGTCGAGGGCGGTGTTCTGTTCGCGGGGCGAAGGCCGGACGATTCGCCTCCTTCTCGAAGCCGGTGCCGACCCTGACCGGGACAACGTGCATGGTGTGAGCCCGAGGGCGCTGGCGGGGCGGATCGCCAATTATGACGTGGCTGTTCACCTTCCGGCTGGGGACGACGCGTCCTCCTAGACGCCCGTCTGCCGTGGCTGGCCGGGGTTCGTGGAAGGTGCCGTCGCGGAGCATCGCGAACAGGACGTCTGCCCGGCGTCGGGCGAGGCAGAGCAGGGCCTGGGTGTGGCGCTTGCCCTGGGCGATCTTCTTGTCGTAGTAGGCCCGGGAGACCGGGTCGCCCAGAGCGGCGAACACGGAGGGGGAGAAGGCCCGTTCGAGCTGCTTGTTTCCTCGTCTGGAGGGCTGTTCGCCTCGGATCGAGGAGCCCGAGCTCCGGGTCGCCGGGGCGAGACCCGCGTAGGCGGCGAGATGGCCGGCGGTTGGGAAGGTGCTGCCGTCGCCGACCTCGATCAGGATGCGGGCTCCGGTCCTGACGCCTACTCCCGGCATTGACGTCAGGACCTTCGAAAGAGGGTGAGCCTCCAGCAGTTCCTCGATCCGCCCGGCCAGCAGCTTGCGCTGGTCGAGGACGGCCGTCAATGAGGCGGCCAGGCTCGGGACGATCAGCGCGGCGGCCTCGGTCCCCGGAACGGTCACGGTCTGCTCGTCCAACGCGGCGAGATGTCCTCGACCAGCCGCTCGGCCATCCGCGGTGCCTTCGGCCGCAGCAGGGTGACCAGCCGCCGACGGCCGGCCTTGCGGATTTGGGCCGGGGATCCGAACCGTTCCAGCAGGGTGAGGGCGGCCGGGTGCTGCAGCCGCGGTCCCAGCACTCGTTCCAGCGAGGGGTGGATCTGGGTCAGCAGGCCGTGCGGCCGGTTGGCGACCCTGGTTGCCTCGCCGGCCAGGTCGTCGTCGAAGCCTACGGTCATCTCCAGCTCGGCGATCGTCTCGTCCTCGCCCTCGACCGCCTGCAGCGTGTGGGGCATCGCGCGGGCGGCGTCGGCGATGATGAACGCGTCCCTCGCGTCGGTCTTGGCTTCGCCGGGGTAGAGGTCGGCGATCCGCCGCATCGTCAGTCCGGGCAGGTAGGCGACCGGGCAGCCCATGTCCCTCGCCACCGCCAGTGGCAGGGCTCCGATCGAGGCCGGCTGGTCGACCACGACCAGCACCGTTCCGTGCTTGGCCTGGAGCTTCGCGAACAACTCGCGGAGCTTGGGCTCGGTGTTGGGCAGGCGTTTGTCGAATGCTTTCTTCCCGGCCGGGGTCACGGCGGTGGCGTGGTGTTCGCCCTTGCCGACGTCCAGGCCCAGGAAGACGTCGATATCGCCGGTGTCGATCACGTGCAGGCTCATCCATCACGCTCTCGTCCGGCCTTGCCAGGGCACCGAGCTGCCACATTCACGTTACGGAGAGCTCTTCCGGCCCGGGTGAAGCCGGTGCTCAAGCCCCTCATCAGCGGTCCGTCGATGCCTCCGGACCCGGTGACACCACCCCCCGGATCATGAACAACAAGGCGGGGAAGTCATGCCGGACCCGAAGGCCGGAAGCCCCATTGCGGAGCCACGAAGAAGGTAACGGGGGGAGGGGCTGCTCGTTGGCTGCGTCCCGGCGCTGGTCGGCGGTATGTGGTTTCCCGGCTCCGCGGGAGGGGTCCTTCAGTTTCGCCCGGGTGTTCATGGGCCCTCCTCCTTTCTCGCCTCGTCGATGGTCTGCTAGGCCTCCTCCGGGGTCATGGCGTGCTGGTCGCCGGGCTGGGCGATCACGATCTGCGGGTTGATCGCGTCGGTCCAGTCGATGTCGTGGCGACGCTGCTCGGTCATGGTGTGCTCACCTCCTCGTCGGTGCGGTCGGTGCGGTCGGTGCGGTCGGTGCGGTCGGTGCGATCGGTGCGATCGGTGCCGGAGGCCGCCCGTTGCCCGGTCCGACGGCCCGCCGCCGCCCGGTCCGACGGCCCGCCGCCGCCCTCCGCGCCTCCTCGCCGCTCCCCGGCTGCCCGGCGGGCCCGGGCCGCCGTGCTGGTGCCGGCCTGCTGCGCCCCGTCCCGCTGAGTTGGCCCTGCGTCCGCCGTCCCGCTGTCGCCTGTCCGGTCGCCCGAGCCGCCGCCGTGCCGTCCGCCGCCCGCGCTCCGAGTCCTCCCGCGCGCTGCCGTCCCGCCCTTCCGTCTGCCGTGCGGTGCCGTGCCCGAAGGGCGTGTCGCCGCGCGCCACCGTGCCGCTGCGCCCCGCCCCCTGGCTTGGGTCGAGATGCCTGTCCCTGTCGGGTTCGGACGGAGGCCTCGCGGCCTATCACCGTGACCTCCTCGGGCGCATCCGCCGCGGCCAGGGCGCCACCGCGACCTGACCCGGCGCTTCACCGGCTCCGGCCTGACAGCAGGCCGGAGCTCCTGCCGCATCGCGTCGACCAGGAACACGAGCAGGAACGGTGGCGCGGAGGGCGGCCTTGCTGAATCACCTTGAGCGCGGATGTGGCCCCTCGCGCGGACGAAGGGGTGGCGGGCAGCGAGCTGAGCCGAAGCTCAGGAGCTGTCACCAGCGGGACCGGCTGAGCTGGTGAATGAGGGCAGTCGAAGCAGCCTGATTGTCACCAACGAGGCATCCGACTTGTCATAGGCACTGATTCACCAGTCTTTCTGTCACCAGATTGGATCTGGACCCGCTCGCGCATACACAACCACGCACACGCCAACCCATCTGCACTGCTTCCCTTCGGTCGCCGATGAGTTTCGGTGTGCCGGACGGTCCAAGACGGCACACCGGCAAAGGGAGAACCTGATGGGCAAGACGCGCTTGCATCCGATGACTCACATCGCCCGCCGCATGTTCGAGCTTCTGGAGCCGATCTGCCTGGTCACGTTCCTCGCGGACGAGTGCAACGAGGAACTGGCCGCACTCGGCCACCGCACCTACTGGGACGGCTACTTCGCCAGCCGCGCCGCACCACTGGGACGGGTGCCGGCCCAAGTCGTGCACGCAGCCTTCTACAACTTCGCCGACGGGGAGGCCGCACGGCACATCCCCAGCGCCTGGGAGACGATCTCGCCCGAGGCCTCCGTCGCCGCGCGGGAGCGGGGCAGCGCGGCCTCCCTACGGCGCATCCTCGGCGACGAGCTGGCAGAGTCCCCGGGCCTGGCGCGCGCCGCCGACCTGACCACCAAGGCCGCGACGAGCGCCCCTACCGAAGGCCGGGTGATGTACGCCGGCATGCGCACCCTTGAGGTACCGGGCGACCCCGTTGCCCAGCTGTGGCATTCCGCGACCATGCTGCGCGAGCACCGCGGCGACGGGCACATCGCCGCTCTCGTCGGCGCGCGCATCGGCGGCACCGAGGCCCACGTGCTCTCCGCTCTGGAGCAGGGCATCCACCCCCCGGAGTCGTTCGGACGCATTCATCACCTGCCGAAAGAGCGCCTGGCCGCGGTCATGGGCGGCATGCGCGAACGCGGACTCATCGACATCGACGGCCACTTCACCGACGCAGGCCGCGCGACCAAGCAACGCATCGAAACCCTCACTGACGAACTCGCCACCCCGCCCTACGACGCCCTGTCCCCCGCCGAACTCGACGAACTGATCACCAACCTCGAACCCATCACCGCGACCCTGGTGGCCGCAGGATCGCAGTGACACTCAGATACGGCATGCGCCCAAGGGGGGCGCAGGTGACAAAAGCCTGCCTACGTGGCAACTATCCTGCTTTGGCTCAAGAGCGCTGAGCCGAAGCACGGTAGTCGCACCAGCGGAGTCGCGTGAGCTGCGAGAGGGGGTCGTTTGAAGCATTGTGGTTGTCACAGGTGAGGCATCTGACTTGTCGCGTGACCTCGTTCAGCAGCCTTACTCTCACCGAAGGCGTTCCTGGGGCCCGCACAGCGCTAGCGTCAGGTCCATGATCGTATGGCTCAACGGCACGCACGGCGCGGGCAAGCCGGGGCTGCCCGCGACGGACAACTTCCAGCACTGGCCACCGTGGCGGCCGCTCGTGGTCGAGACCGCCCGACGCATCCTCGACTACACCGGCGGCACCCTGGTGATGCCCATGACCATCCTGGTCGAGCAGTACTGGCGCCAGATCAGCTCGGGCCTTGCCCAGCACGATATTCCGGACCGGCACTTCGTCCTCCACGCCGACCAGGACACCCTCCGTGCACGCATCGCGGGTGACACCGTTCTCGGCCCCGACTCCCCGTTCCGGCTCCGGTACCTCGAGCCTTACGCCGAGGCCGCCCGCGCGTGGCTGCACGCCGAGGCCGAGGTCATCGATACCACGTACTTCACCCCTGTGCAGGCCGCCCAGCAGATCGCAGAGGCCGTCAAGAGTTGAGACCTCCCGCCGTCGACGTCCAGGCGCTCGGTGTGCTTCCTGGCGGGTCGTAGGTGTCCCTCGCGGTCGTGGTACTGCCGGGCTGCGCGGAGGTTGAGTGCCCACTTGTCGTCGGCGGTGAGTTTCGCGGGCCGGGCTGCGGGGCCGGCGGGTTCCAGTCCGAGCGTGCTCCCGGGGAGCCACTGCTGCGCGGGGGAGAGCTTGTCCCATCCCTGCTGCTGCGCGACGGCCCACGCCCCGAGATCCTTTCCCTGCACGACGAGTTCACCCGCTCGCTCCGGCAGCGCGCCCCCGGCCCGGACGCGGGCGAGGGTAAGGCAGCGCTGCCAGGCCACGTCCCAGCCGAGCGGCCCTCGGAGCGGGGTGGGGCGCTGGCTCCAGGGAGGGACGGCGAGCCAGGGCCCGGGGCGTGCATGAGGGCGTATGCCGCCTTCAGCTTGCCGACGTGTGTGCCGTGCCCTTGGTGCGGATGTGCTGACGGAGGAAGAGGGCGGCGCGCTCGAGTGCCTCGTCGGCTTCGTCCAGGATGCCGGCGAACGCCTGGAAGACATGTGGAACGTCAGCGGTGACGTCCAGGATGACGTCCACTCCGGCTTCCCTCGCGCGCGTGGCCATGCGTGTGGAGTCGTCCAGGAGCATTTCGTTGGCGCCCGCCTGCAGAAGTATCGGAGGGAAACCGGTCAGGTCGGCGCAGATGGCGGGACTGAGCATGGGCTGGTGTGGGTCCTGTCCCGCAAGGTACATGGCCCCGGTGTGTTCCAGGCCCTCGCGCGTGAAGAACGGGTCGATGCCCGCCTTGCTGTCCATGCTCCCGCCTGTCCGGGTCATGTCGAGTCCAGGGGAGAACGCCACGATCGCGGCGGGCATGGGCAGGCCCGAGCCGCGAGCGGCGAGGCAGGTGGCGGCAGTGAGGCCGCCACCGGCGGAGTCCCCGGCGAACGCGATCGCCGAAGGGTCTTCGCCGCTGTCGAGAAGTGCGCGGTAGGCGCTCAGCCCGTCCTCGATCGCGGCCGGGAACGGGTGCTCAGGGGCAAGCCGGTAATCCAACGAGAACGCCCTGAATCCTGTTTTGGTCACCAGGTTCCCCGTCAGCGACATCGCCGTCTCCGGTGAACCGACCACGTAGGAGCCGCCGTGGAAGTAGAGGATTGTCCCGGCCTTCGCACTGCCGGCCGGCTCGACGAGCACCGCGGGCCGGTCGCCGAGCGTCGCAGTCTGGGTGCGGATCCCGGCCGGGACGATCATTTCGGCCATCATTGCCCTGAACCCGGCGCGGAGCTCCTCCACCGACCGAGGGCCCTCAGGCCGGGGCCGCCGAACCATCGCGTCGATCTCCGCGCGCTGCTGCCTGCTCATTGTCGCCTCCATCACAAGTGCATGCCCAAGAACTATATGCTCAGACATATAGTTGGGTGCTAAGATATATGCCATGGCATCTAAGTCAAGCGGTGGCCGGGTCGACCTCCCGGGCTTCTTCGCCGACCTCGTTCGCTGTGAGACGCGCCTCTACAACGCGCTGAACGACCGTCTTCGCGAGCGGCACGGGATCGTCACCTCGCAGTTCGAATTCCTGCGCTTCCTGCGCGACTACCCCGGGTCCCGGGTGGCGGACCTTGCAGCCGAGTTCGCCATCGGGATCGGTGCAACCAGCAAGGGCGTCGACCGTCTGGAGAGACAGGCATGGGTCACACGGCGAACCAATCCATCGGATCGTCGCTCATCACTGCTGGACCTGACCGATGACGGCCTGCAAGTCGTCGAGGCGGCCGAGGCGACCTTCACTGAAACGCTGGCCGAGCTGACCGCAGGCGCCCTCCGCGGCCCCTCAGGGCTGGCCGCCGTACAGGTCCTTTCGGAGCTCCGCTCCGTGCTCGAACGCCATCAGATCGGCCTACCCACAGGCTGACCGGCATGTGCATCCAGTCCGATCGCCCGCTGGCCATGTGATCAGCCTTTGTTGCAAGCGATGGCCTGCGTCCGCCGTTCCGTTCCCGCTTGTCCGGCCGCCCGAGTCGCCGCCCCTCACCCGCCCCGCGGACCGCCGCCCGCCCGCACTCGCGCCATGACGACGCCGTCGCAGTGGAGGACCTGCTGGAGCTGGCCGCCGCGGCCGGTCCGCTCGCGGCCGCCGCCGCTCTGGCCGGCGCTCCGGACGCGGGCGCCGCCGGCTACGCCCTGGTGCTGCAGCGGCTCGTGGCGGCCGCCCCCGCCGTCTGGACCGCCGACGTGCCCCGCGTTTGGACGTCCTGGATCGGCCGGAGCTCGCCGCGTTCTACCTCGCCATCGCGGCGAGTGCCGCGCGCCACCCGGGCGTCTTCCCCACCGGGCTGGCCGAGGCCGTCCACGCCGCGCTCACTCTCAGCCGCGCCCTGCCTGCCCCCACCAATCCCCATGTGCTCGACGCGGCGGATTTCGCCGGCCGGGCGTGTCCGCTCTGCTGCACTTCGTATGGCGCACCGGTGGCGGCCTCGCCGGTGACCTGCCGGCTGTCCTCGCCCGTCTGCACGCCTACCGTCAGCTGACCGCACCTCCCGCGGTCAGGGGCCTGGCTACCGACGAGGCGCCGCTGGGCCCGTACGCAGGTGCGCACCTGATCCGCAGGTCCCCCGTTATCGGCTTCTTCCCGCGCCGCTGCGCTGCCCGGTGACAGCATCGAGCAGTCGACCTCCGTACATAGGCTTCCACGTATGGCCAGCCGATCTTTTCCCTACGACCGGTTCCTGGGTGAGTTCCAGGAGCTGGCGCACGGTCGCCCCGACGGCCCTTCACTGCGCGACTCGGTCCGCGACCACGCAGTGCCGGATGAGGAGAAGCTGGTGCGTTACCTGCGAGGAGGATCAGCTCTTGCCGTGACCGGATCACCGGTCCACGACGCACTGAGTGGTGAGTTCATCGGTGCGTTGGAGCTGCACACCGACGGCGAGTGGTTCTGGCACTCGGACCTCGCTCACTATGTCGAGCGCTACCACATCCCGCTGGAGGCAATCTTCATCGATCACGCACGCGCGCGCCACTGGACGCCACCCGCACTCTCAACTGAAGACCTCATCGAGATCGCCGACACATTGGAGGCGCTCGATTCCGAAGACTTGGAGGGTGCACAAGGCTGTCCTAGTTATCGTTCGGGGTGAGTTTGTCGGCGCCGCGGCGGGCACCCGCCGGGGGGTTCTGCGCTGCTGACGGGGTCCGCTCGCGACCGTACGGCAGGATGTGGTCATGGCGATTGAAGGCGTGCGCTGGCTGGCGGAGTCTGAGTGGTATTACAGCGTCACCTTCGCCCGTGGCATCACGCCGGAGGAGTTGGCTGCCCGCCTGGGGGCCAGTCCCGGCGCCGCGCGTGCGACGGCCACGGCGCAGGAGGCAGTCGCTCTCCTCAATGATCCCGACGTCGGCGTCGCCCGGATGGGGCAGGCGGGGGGATGGGCGTTCGCCGCCGAGTACGGGGAAAGCCGCGGCGCCCGGCACGACATCCTCACGGGTAGGTGCAGCGGCTGCACCTCGGTCTCCACGATGTCCAGCAGGATCCGTGCGACGCGGGCGGGGGCGCCGCTCGGTCCTCTTCGCCATGCTCCGAGACGGCACCTTCTACCAGTCACCCGTTTCGGCCACTGATTGACGAAGGCCATAGGGGCACTTTTCGCGCGGACGTGGGAGGCATCCACGCAGGCCCGCGTCCAGTCCAGGGCGTCGGCCGCGTGCAGCTCTGCGAGCGGGAGACAGTGCAACTGGTCGAAGACACCGGCCATGTGCCAACGGCGCAGTCGACGCCAGCAGGTCTGTCCGGAGCCGAACCCCAGCTACAACCGCAGCAGTTGCCAACTGATGTCGTTGTAGAGCACGTACAGGATGCCCTGCAGACATAGCCGGTCGTCCACTGGCTTCGGGCCGGGCGCCTTCTCCGGCCAAGGCAGCAGCAGAGGCTCGATCAGCGCCCACAAGTCATCGTCCACAGCCCACGGCCGGTTCCCCACACGTCACGAACGGCGAAACCGTAGGACTGGTCACTGCCGACCAGCACACATCCACAAGATCGTGTGACGAGCTCTTGCAGCGCGTCGAGCAGGGCGTTGTCCTCCCGCTGGTCGACTACTTCGAGGGTAGCTGGAGAGGACTTTGGGTGAGAGCTCACCCATCCTGCTTTTCCATGACGGCATCGAGTTTCGGTCTCGAGTCAGGGTCCGCCCTGGCCGAGTCAGAAGGCGGAACGGATCAGGCCACCGTCGACGCGGATCGTCGCGCCACAGATGTACTCGGCATACCCGCTACAGAGATATGCAACTGCGCCTGCGATCTCCTCCGGCTTCCCGTAACGGTTCTGGTCGTTCGGGAGGGTCTCCGCCTCGTTCGGCCCCATGCCGAAATCCTTCATCGTCTTGACGCCGATCACCCCGGGCGCAACGACGTTCGAGGTCACGCCAGTGCCCTTTAGCTCACGGGCCAGTGATACCGCGAGGTTGTGCCGGGCTGCCAGGGTGGCGCTGTACTGGGGGTAAGTGTTCATTGGCTGCACGGCCAGACCTCCACCGATGGTGATGACCCGGCCCCAGCCACGCTTGCGCATCGCCGGGACCAGGTGTTGGATCATCCGCACGCCCGAGATGACGTTGACGTTATAGGCCTCGCTCCAGTCCTCAGGGCTCGCGTCTGTCCACGACAGCGCTCGGTAGAAGCCAGCGTTGTTGACGAGGATGTCGATGGGGCCATCCGCTGTGGCTGAGCGGGCCACCTCCGCAGCCCCCTCGTCGGTGGCGAGGTCACCCAACGCTGTGATGGCCTCACCTCCGGCTTCCCGAATCTCCTCAGAGACCCTCTCCATACGGGTCCTGTCTCGGCCGTGAACCACGACGGATGCGCCCTCCGCAGCCAGCAGCTTTGCGATCGCCTCTCCGAGCCCGGCGCTCGATCCGGTGATGAGTGCACGCTTTCCATTGAGATTGATGTTCATGTCCCGCTCCTCTCCTGTGGATGCTAATGAAAAATGGTATTGAATGCGTGAGGTGTTACAGCGCTGACGGCCAAATCGTGCGTTCCAGTGTGCGCTTGCGGTGCTGGCCACGCTACGTCGACCGCGCGTCGCCGTGGGCGTTGATGCCGTGCGCCGTAATGCTTATCAAGTGCGAAGGACGCCGTTTCGCGTCACCGCCCAGACCAATAGTGGGACCACCGAGAAGCATGCACCGACAATGCTGACAGCAGTCCAGCCGCCTACCTCCCAGGCGAAGGTAGCGACGACAGAGCCGAGGGAGGCACCAATCCAGTTTGCAGCCATATAGGCAGTGTTGAGGCGGCTGCGTGCTTCCCCAGAGATTTGGAAGATCCTTGACTGAGCGAAGATGTTCTGCGCCTGGATTCCAACGTCCATCACGATGATGCCAAGCACCAGGACCACAAGGAAGTGTCCACCGAACCAGACAATCGCCCAGGAGACCAGGACGAGTACCCAAGAGAGTCCGGTGCCAAGGACGGACCTACCCCGGTCGTGCCAGCGGCCCGCGTTCTGCGCAGCGAATGTGCCGATCAAGCCAGCCACACCGAAGAGCCCGATAACGGCGGTCGAGTAGTGGAAAGGCGCACCGCTGAGCAGGAACGTAAGTGGCGTCCACAGCATGGAGAACACGGCGAAGCCGAACGAGCCGAAGAGCATGCCGACCCGCAGAACCGGCTCCTTCACCACCAGAGAGAACACCGACTTCAGCAGGCCACCGTAGGACAGTGTCGTCACCTTAGGCGGAAGATTCGGGATGGCTCGATACAGCAGGCCCGCCAGCACAATGACGATGACGGCGGCTACGAGAAACACGACCCGCCAACTCGTGGCCGAAGCGACGAGCCCAGAGAAGATCCGGGATACGAGAATTCCGGTGATGACGCCGCTGACGACGATGCCAACGGTCTTACCCCGCGCGTGGTCGTCAGCCAGGTCGCCGGCAAGTGGCGTAATCATTTGCCCGGCGACCGTGGTGACGCCAACCGCGATCAGCGAGAGCGCAAGCGTCAAAATGTTCGGTGAGGCCGCGCAGGCGCCCAACGCCAGTGCGGACAGCAAAACCATCGCCGGGATAAGAACACGTCGCCTCAGCAGGTCGCCGAGCGGCACGATCAAGATGATGCCAAGCGCGTAGCCGACCTGCGCGGAAGTCACCAGCGCCCCCACCGCGCCCTCGCCCACGCCAAGATCTCTGCCGATCTGATCGAGGAGTGGTTGCGCGTAGTAGAGGCCACCAATGGCCGCGCCCGCCGTGATCGCAAGTAGGAGCAGCAACGGCCGGGTCATCAGTGAAGCGGGTTCCGCATGGGCGCTCTCTCCGGAGCGGGCGCCGCTAGCAGATATGCTACGTTTATTTGCTTCGGTCGATCGTTCTGACTGCACTGGGAACCTTCCCTTGTCTCAATCCAGTCGGGCCTGCAGAGAGACCTTGCTCGGCCTGAGCTTCGCGGCGGTAGCAGCGGCGGCGATGGTGAGACGGCTATACTGAGAGGCGCGCTCCGATTATCCGGAGTCGCGCTATCACCTTACCGATAGCTGCACTCCGATTCAAGTGGGGGTCTCGCATGCCCATCGATCTCAGCCTGCTCCGGGCGCCGCGACCGAACCGCGCCGACGCAGCCCGCAACTACGACGCGCTGCTCGAGGCGGCCCGCGAAGTGTTCACCGAGTACGGGGCCGATGCCCCTCTCGATGAGGTCGCCCGCCGGGTGGGCGTGGGTATCGCCACGCTCTACCGCAACTTCCCCACCCGCGACTCCTTGCTGGAGAACGTCTACCTCACGGAAGTGGAAGCCGTTTGTCGCATGGCTAACGGACTACAGGGCGAGGACCCGTGGGTCGGCATCACGAGCTGGCTGTCACGTTTCGTCGACTATGTCGCTACGAAGCGCGCTGTTGCCGTCGGCTTCGACCGTGATGCGCCTGTGTATAAGGCGTGCGTCGAGGCACTGAACGAGGCAGGCGGGCCCCTGCTCGCTCGTGCTCAATCGGCAGGCGTGATGCGCAGCGATGTGAACATCGACGACGTTATGCGGTACGCCATGGCTTATACCACCGTGAATTTTGCTTCTGCTGAGCAGCGCGACAAGATGCTCCAGATCGCTTTCGATGGCCTCCGGCCGCGCACGCCATAGTCGTCTCGAAGCTGCAGCCTCTGCTCCTTTGGGGCGATGGTCCTGCGAGCGGGCCGCCGAGCTGTGCGGCGTCCTGGCGGCTCGGCCGTGCCCGGCCGTTCCGGCCGTGCGGCACCTGACCGCCGTCCGTCCCGCGTGCTGCTCCCCGCCTGTCCGACGTTGCGGAGGCCGGGCCGCCGGCCGTCGCCCGTCCTGCGGCCACGCCCCGCATGCTGCGCCCGCCGCCGCGACTGCCCCACCCGCTGCGCCCGTACCGCGCCGCCCCGCCTTCCGCGCCCGCCGCCGTATCCTCCGCGCCGCTGTCCGGCGGCCTGGCGGGCCCGCGCTCACTCCGCCGTGTTCGTGGGTTCCCGCCCGCTCCGAGGTATTGAAGGCCGAGGCGGTCGTCGCCCCGGAGCAGGGGGCGAGCTGCCGGCTGAGCGGGGGAGCGTGGTTCTCGCCGTATGACGACCGCTTCATCCAAGGGCCGGGCGGTGTGGACATCGACCACCTGGTCCCGCTCGCCGAGGCCTGGGACTCCGGCGCCTCCGACTGGAGCGCGAAGGAGCGTGAGGCGTACGCCAACGATCTCGGTGACGACCGTGCTCTGATCGCGGTGTCGGCTGCGTCGAACCGGTCCAAGGCCGACCAGGACCCGTCCACCTGGCTGCCGCCGGCTACCGCTGCCAGTACGTCACCGACCGGGTGGCCGACAAGATCCGCTGGCGCCTGGGCGTCGACGCCGACGAGAAGGCCGCGATCGCCGAGGTGCTCGGCAACTGTCCGAACGTACCCCGTTACCGTCACACCGGCTCGCTGATCCCGCGCCCGGCCCAGGCGCCCAGTAGCTCCCGGGAGGGGACCGACGGCTAGCGTCCGCGATGGCCGGAAGCCCTCTTGAATGGGTGTGAGGGCTGCCGGCGGTACGGGATAGGGGGCCGTGTGTGTTCACAACCCGTGCGCCGCGGGGTGCCTCTGCGTTACGACCGTGGTCGGGCGACGCTGGGCGGGCCTCGACTACGTGCGTATCTATCCGGAGATCAACTTGGGCAGCCGTGGGTGCGGCGGGCTGTGGACGGTGGTGTCAAGGACCTGCCGTCCGCGATCCGTGACCGCGGCAGTTCGATCCGCAATAACTCCGTACCGCCGCGTGACGGTGAAGTCGGCGTCGGCCCCCCTAAATTCAGCGTGCCTGGTCGGCGTTGTTGTAGGTGTTGAGGGGCGGTGTGGTGGAGGCCTGCCAGGATGCTAGGAGTTGCAGGCGTTCCTGGGAGGCGGAGCCGGCCGCGGGTGTGTACGTGACGAGGCATTGGTCGGCGTCGCCGGGCAGGACCAGGGTTTCGTAGGCGAGTTCGAGATCGCCCACCAGGGGGTGGTGCAGCCTCTTGGTGCCATAGGTCTTGTCCCGGACGGGATGGCGGGCCCACAGGGTGCGGAACGTGGTGCTCTCCAGGGAGAGTTCACCGATCAGGGCCGCCAGTCGCGTGTCATGCGGATGACGGCCGGCGTCCAGGTGGAGGAAGGCCACGGCTTCCTCGGCGACGTCGGACCAGTCGGCGTAGAAGGTGTGCACGCCTGGGTGGAGGAAGGTGTGCCGGGCGGCGTTGCGGTGGCGGGCCGGCATGGCGCTGAACCCGTAAAGGGCGTCGGCCATCGCGTTGTAGGCGAGGATGTCGGTACGGCGGCCCATCACACAGGCCGGAACGGCGTCCATCATCTCAAGCAGCCGTGCGAGTCCCGGCCGCACCTGGGAGCTGGCGGTGCGGCTCTGGCTGGTGCTGCGTGGGCCGGAGGCCGGGCCCCCGGGGCGGGCGAGGTCGCGCAGATGCTGCCGTTCGGTGCCGTCGAGGCGCAGGACGTCGGCGATTGCGGTGAGGATGGCGTCGGAGACGTTGTGGGCCCGGCCGCGTTCCAGGCGTGTGTAGTAGTCGATGCTCACCCCGGCGAGCTGAGCCAGTTCCTCTCGGCGCAGACCAGGCACGCGCCGCCGCCCCAGACCCGGCAGCCCCACGTCGGCGGGCTTGATCCGGGCCCGCCGGGACTGCAGGAACTCCCCGATGCCGCCGATGCCGTCCTCGCTCATGGTTTGAGTATCTCCCGTTCACCTTTCGCTGTCCTGGCCCTGTCAGACCCCCCGCTGCGGCGGCGGTCCGGGCGCAGTCCGCCCGGGCCGCCGCCGGAAGCCATGCTGCAAGCTGGCAGCACACGCGCCGAAGAGCCGGGGGCCGTTGCCGGACCGCTCAGCCGGCGTTCGAGGGCGGGGCCATGAACTGCGGGGTACCGGCCACGTCCCGGCTGCGCAGGCCGGCCGCCAGTAGGCCGTAGGGGTAGTCGGCATACGGCTCGCTCGCCCCGTCCAACAGGCTGGTCTCTTCGGCTGTCAGCCGCAGGCCGTCGGCAGCGAGGTTGGCGTGCAGCTGCTGCGGGGTGCGGGCGCCGATGAGGACCGAGGACACCCCCTCGCGGGCGGCTACCCAGGCCAGGGCCGCCTGCGAAGGCGTGACACCGCGCTCCTGGGCGATGCGGGTGAGCGTGTCGATGACGTCCCAGGTGCGCTGCTGTGCGGTCTTGGCGCCGAACAGCGGACCGAACATGGGGTGGGCCAGACGTGTGTCAGGCGCCGGCTGAGCGTCGGGCCGGTACTTGCCCGTCAGCACGCCACCGGCCAGGGGGGAGAAGGCGATCAGACCGAGCCCTGCGGAGTGCGCCGCGGGCGCCAGTTCCCATTCGACCTCGCGGACCAGAAGGTTGTACTGCAGTTGGGAAGCGATCGGGCGATCCAGGCGCCGCGCTTCGGCGAGGTCGGCGGTTTTCTGCAATTGCCAGCCGGTGAAGTTGGACAAGCCCGAGTAGCGGATCTTCCCTGCCCGCACCGCGTCGTCGAGGAAGGAGAGGGTCTCCTCGACCGGGGTGAGCGGATCCCAGCCGTGCATCTGGTAGAGGTCGACGGCATCCATGCCGAGCCGGGTGAGGGAGGCATCCAGGGCCCGCTGCAGGTGGCGGCGGGAGGCCCCCTGCCCATTGGGCTCGCCGCTGGTGGGGAACCGGCCCTTGGTGGCGACGAGCATAGGTTCGGTCAGGGAGGCGGGGCGTTCTGCCAGCCAGCGGCCCACGATCGTCTCCGCCACGCCGTTCATGTAGACGTCGGCGGTGTCGATCAGCGTGCCGCCGGCCTCGGCGAACGCGTCGAGCTGAGCGAACGCCTCCTCCTGCGAGGTGCTGTCACCGAACGTCATCGTGCCCAGCGCGAGGGCCGACACGGAAAGGCCAGAACGACCCAGTAGACGGTATTCCATGATCAATTCCCCAGGTGGATCAGGTGACCGTACCGCACATCGCGGCCGGTCCGGACCCAACCGACCTTTCACCGCCGGAGCACGGATGCCCACGGCCCTGCTTGTCCCCGGGTCTGCCAGTGCCCCGGAGACGGCGAGCCCTGCCTGACCACAGACTTCTTCAGCAAGCCTTTGCACCGTCCGCCCGACGGCTACCCCTGAGGCGGGCAGGGGCCACCGCGACGGTCAGGGCCGGTGAGAGGCTGCTTCACCGACCCGCTGCCCGCATCAGCCGACCAAGTTGTGCAGGCCCACCGCGCACGTACCGGCAGCGAACAGACCGGCCAAAACAGCCTCGCGAAATGACTTCTTCACAACGAAGGTGATCACGCCGACGCCGATGACGACGGCCATGAACGGGGTGATACGCCGCCATGAAGTCACTGCTCTGCAGTGAAAGTTACTCACTGATACCAAGGGCCGCGACGGGCTGACCGCGTGTGCCGGACCGGCAGGTCACCAACGGCATGGCTTATAAGATCCGGACCGGGATCTCCTGACGTGATCTGCCGGAACGCTATGGACCATGGAAGACGGTGTCACCCGCTTCCGCCGCTAAGCCGGTGGACGACGTGTCCATCAAAGCTTTGCAGCAGATCCAGACCTCCGCCGACGCGCCCGGCGACATCGACTGGCTTGTACAGACCGACTCCACCATCGTCCGCGCCCACCAGTGGCCGAAAGGGGATCAACAAGCCTGACCACGGACGATCACGTCCTCGACCGATCAGACCAGCGACGACACCGGCGCGCCCCTGCTGTCGTGTGGCTGCAGGCCGGTGTACTGGCGGACGGGTAGCCCTGGCGGAGATCGGCGAGGAGTTGGTCGAGGAGACCTTCTTCGTAGGCGGGCCGGCCGCAGGCGTGCATAGCGGCGGCGAGCGCGGGATCCCAGGGGGTGGTGCCGAGGCGGTCGAAATCGAGAGTGTCTGGGTGCAGGGTGGCGGTGTAGTCGTCGGCTGTCATGCGCCATGCCTCGGCTTCGGGCACCGCACTCAGGACGGCCCGGACGAGGGCGAGACCGGCTGCGTCGAAGTCGGCGCGTGCGGCGATTAGAGCAACTGGAAGGTGGGCCGCCCCGTCGCCGCCCGCAGCCGGCCGCGCAGCCGCGCGAACTCCACAGGCCCTGCCGGGCGGCGGACTCATCCGCGGTCCCCGCGCGCACCCGCCGCCGTCGACGGCGCAGCGCACGCCGGCGACGGAGCGGTCGCTACCGCGATCGGCGTGCACCTGCCGAGCGTGCATCGCCGCGCCCCTGACTTCGCCGCCGACCACTATGGGCGATCGCTCCCGGCCGGCCCCCCAGGCCGCGCGCCGGCCCGCCTGCCGCCGGCGGGACCCGCGCAGGCCCCGCCCCGCCCCCGCTGCACCGGCGGCCGTGCGCCGCCGGACCCGGAGACTGCCCGTTGCCCGGCCCGGCCGCGCCGCCTTCGCGCCCGCCGCCGTATCCTCCGCGCCCCGCCGTTGTCCGGTCGCCCGGCGAGCCCGCGCCCGTCCCGCCGTGTTCGGGCGTTCCCGCCCGCGCCGGGGCACCGTGTTCCCCGCCCGCTCGTGCACGAGCCGCCGCACTGTGCCGGTTACTCAGTTGGGCCCGCGTCCGCTGTCCCATTCCCGTCCGTCCGGCCGCCCGAGCCGCCGCGCCCGCACCACGCCGCCTCCCGCTTCCTCCCGTCCACCCTTGGCAGTCCCGATGCCGAGCCCTGCCATGACCCCGGCCGCGCCCGACCGGGCGATAGCCACCGTCAGGAGCAAGGCGAGCGGCGGCGCTGGTGGTCCCGCCGCGGCTGACCACCACGCAGGCCCGCCCCGGCGGTACACGGAGCTGTTGCGCAGGGTGTGCTTCGGTTTGGGTCCCGGCCCGTTACAGCCACGCGTGTCCGGCGCCGCTGAACCTTGGCCCGTAGAAGATGGTGATGTGCAGCTTGAGGTTGTCGGGCCTGGTGAGGAGCATCCGGGCGAGCCGACGCGGGCAGTTGTGGCTGCGGTCGGCGTCCGCGTGGCCCTGGTTGATGTACTCGTACAACCGGGCCACTATGAGCGGACATCCGGCCCCGCCGCCCAGCGAACCGGCCGACGGGGCCGCCTCACGCACCCGCCCCACGGGTCAGGCGGTGCCGTCGTCCCCGTGGCTGCGGACGATCTCCTTGACCTTGGCCACCGCGAACCCCCAGCCCTGCTCGACGGTCGGCTTGGCCGGGACCGCGACCTCGTCCGGGTTGGTGAGCACGTCGAGCAGCACCGGCCCCGGCGTGCCGAAGGCGCGGCGCACGGCCTTCTCCAGTTCGGCCGGTTCGGTGACGCGGATACCGGGGATGCCCATGGCCTCGGCGACGGCGGCGAAGTCCGGGTTGTCCAGCACCGTGCCGAACTCCGGCAGCCCGGCCTGCTCCTGCTCCAGTTTGACCATGCCCAGGCGGCGGTTGTCGAAGACGACGAGCTTGACGGGGAGCCGGTGCGTCTTCAGCGTCATCAGGTCGCCCAGCAGCATGCTCAGCCCCCCATCCCCACAGAAGGCCACGACCTGCCGCTCCCGGTCCAGGCACTGGGCGCCCAGCGCCTGCGGCATCGCGTTGGCCATCGAACCGAGGTTGTAGGAGCCGATCAGCCGCCGCTCGCCGCGCATCTCGACGAACCGCGAAAGCCACACCGTCGCCATGCCGGTGTCGGATGTGAAGACAGCGTCGTCCGCGGCGAGCCGGTCCACCACGGCCGCCAGCGCCTCGGGGCGGATGTCATCAGAACGGTTGTCGAACGTGGACCGCAGCCGACCGATCAGACCCTTGTCGTGCGACGGGTCGGCGAGCCGCGCCTGACCGGTGCGCCACTCCTGGAATCGCTTCCGCGCCTTCTCCAGGTGCGAGCGGTCCCGCGCGCCGTCCGTCCCGGCCACGGGGGCGGCGAGGTGGGTGAGCAGATCGCGGACGGTCGCGCCCGTGTCGCCGACGAGGCCGGCCTCGACCGGTACCCGCCGCCCGATGTGGGTCGCCTCCGTGTCCACCTGCACGACGGTCTTCCCCTCGGGATACCAGTCCCGGTAGGGGAAGTCGGTGCCCAGGAGCAGCAGGGTGTCCGCCTCCTCGAGGGCCGAGGCGGCGGCCGGATTGCCGATCAGTCCGGTCTGGCCGACCTGGAAGGGGTTGGCGTCGCCCTCGAAGCACTCCTTGGCCTTGAGAGTGAGGACCATCGGCGCGGCCAGCCGGTCGGCCAGGGCGAGGACGTCCTCGCGGGCGTGGCGGGCGCCCCACCCGACGAGCAGCGTGACCCGCTCGGCGCGGTCGAGGAGCTCGGCCGCCTCGCGCACGGCGGACTTCTCCGGCCGGGTCACCGGCGAGTTCAGCGAGAAGCGGGCCGGGCGGTCCGTGCTCAGCTCGCGTTCGCCGAGGTCGCCCGGCACCGTCAGGACGGCCACGCCCTTGCGGCCGAACGCGTTGCGCACGGCCAGCTCCAGCAGCTGCGGCAGCTGGTCGGGCGAGGTGACGGTCGCGCGGAAAACGGCCACGTCGCTGAAGAGGGCGTCGTTGTCGACCTCCTGGAAGTAGTCGCTGCCCAGTTCAGCGAGCGGCACCTGACCGGCGATGGCCAGCACCGGCGCGTGGCTCTTGGCCGCGTCGTACAGCCCGTTGAGCAGGTGCACGGAGCCCGGTCCGACCGTGCCCATGCACACGCCCAGGGTGCCGCTGAGCTGCGACTGGGCGCTCGCGGCGAACGCCGCTGCCTCCTCGTGCCGGCATCCCACCCACTCCACGCCGTCCGTGGTGCGCAAGGCGTCCGTCAAGGGGTTCAGGGCGTCTCCCACGACGCCGAACACCTGGCGCACGCCGAGTTCGCTCAGGGCGTCCACGATGACACGGGCGACTGTACGGGCCACTTCGGTCCTCCACGTCAGACGGTGAAACGGTCGGGGTCGGCGATCTTCCAGTCGGCCGCCCATGCCTCCGGCGGCTCGGCGAGCAACTGCCCGGGCTCCAGCCACTCGTACAGCTCCTCGTAGGAGCGTTCGGTGCAGGGGTCGACGCGTCGGCGGAGCATGTGCGGGCGCAGGTCGGCGGGGTCGGTGACGCCCATGGACGCCATGATCTCCAGGGCGCTGGCCACGGTCGCCTCCTGGAAGCGCCGCACGCGCGGGGCCTTGTCCCGCACGTCGAGGGCGCGGGCGCGCCGGGGGTCCTGGGTGGCTACGCCGCTCGGGCAGGTGTTGGTGTGGCACCGCTGGGCCTGGATGCAGCCGACGGCGAACATCATTGCTCGCGCGGCGTTGCCATAGTCGGCACCTTGGACGAGGCGTTTGACCAGGTCGGTGCCGGTGGCGATCTTGCCGCTCGCCCCGATCCGGACGCGGTCGCGCAGTCCCGCGCCGACCAGGGCGTTGTGCACGGTGAGCAGGCCCTCGGTCAGCGGGGCGCCCACGTGGTCGGCGAACTCCATGGGCGCGGCCCCGGTGCCGCCCTCTGCGCCGTCCACGATGATGAAGTCAGGCGCAGCGCCCTCCTCCAGCATGGCCTTGCACACGGCGAGGAACTGCTGCCGCGAGCCCACACACAGCTTGAATCCGGTCGGCTTGCCCCCGGACAGCTCCCGGAGCCGGGCGATGGCGCGGACGAGTTCGCGCGGGGTGGAGAACAGCTTGTGGTACGGCGGTGAGATCACCGTCTGCCCCTGGGGCACGTCGCGTACCTTCGCTATCTCCGCGTTGACCTTGCTCCCGGGCAGAACGCCGCCGATGCCGGGCTTGGCGCCCTGCGACAGCTTCAGGGAAACGCACTTGACGTTGTCGTGCGCGGCCTTGTCGGCGAACTCGGCGGGATCGAAGTCGCCGTCCCGGGTGCGGCAGCCGAAGTAGCCGGTGCCGATCTCCCAGACCAGGTCCCCGCCCGGTCGCAGGTGGTACTCCGACAGACCGCCTTCGCCGGTGTCGTGGGCGAAGCCGCCGGCCGCTGCGCCGCCGTTGAGGGCGAGGATCGCGTTGGCCGACAGCGAGCCGAAGCTCATCGCCGACACGTTCAGCAGCGCCATGTCGTAGGGGTGGCGGCAGTCGGGGCCGCCGATCCGGACCCGCGGCGGCGTGCTCGGCGCCTGGCGCGGGGCCATGGAGGGCACCAGGTACTCGTATCCGGCCAGGTAGACATCGCGTTCGGTGCCGTACGGCTGTTCGGCGTCCGTACCCTTGGCCCGCTCGTAGACGATGGTGCGGACGTCCCGGTCGAAGGGGCGGCCGTCGAAGTTCCGCTCGATGAAGTACTGCTGGAGCTCGGGGCGGATCCGCTCCAGAAGGAAGCGGGCGTGGCCCAGCACGGGATAGTTGCGCAGCACGGAGTGCCGGCGCTGGAGCAGGTCCCAAGCGCCCAGCAGGCCCAGCGCGAGGAGGGGCACGGCGCCGAAGCACCACCATGGCGATGCCAACACCGCGGCGACGGCCGCGAGGAGGCCGAGTGTCAGGGTCAGGACGACGATCGCAATGCGGGTCACCCTTGCCGCATTGCCCTCGGCCGGCCTTCCAGTCCTGTGGTTCGTCAAGAAACCCGTAAGGGTGGCGCACGCGGCCGACGGCCGCCCGGCGCCCGGTCACCAGAACGGAGCGGCGGTAACGCGAGGACCTACGGGCGGTGCCGTGCGCTCACGGGGCCTTCGGCCGCCGGCAGATCACCACCGCTACCGTAGGCCGAAGCCACCGGCCCCGAACCGTCGCCAGGTCGCAGCAGACCCTCGACGAGCGGCTCACCGACCCGTACGCGGCCACCCCGCCCCTCCCCGAACGACAGGACGGCACTCTTGACCACGGACCTCACCCGTTTCGCGCACAGCATTTTCCAGGCCCAGCCGTTCAGCATGTTCCTAGGCGCCGAACTCACCTCCGTAGGACGGGACTCGGCCGAAATCCGCGTCGTCAACCGGCCCGAGATCCAGCAGCAGCACGGCTTCGTGCACGGCGGAGTACTCAGCTACCTGGCCGACAACGCGCTCACCTTCGCCGGAGGACTCGCGCTCGGCGGCGACGCGCTCACCGCCGAGTACAAGATCAACTACATTCGGCCGGCCGTGGGCGATCTCGTCGTCGCCCGCGCCGAGACGATCGCCACGACCCGGCGGCAAGCCGTGTGCCAGTGCTCGGTCTACGTCGTCTCGGAGCAGGGCGAGGAGCACCTGGTCGCTGTGGCGCAGGGGACCATCGTGCAGGCGGCCAACCAGGAGGGCTGAGCCACAGAGGGGTACGTCGAGCGGCGCACCGGCACCCTCCGCCGGTCCGACGGTGCGCCGGCCGGTCCGCCCGTCAGGTCACGCGTACTGGAGGCCCCACAGGTTGCTGTCCTTCTTGACCAACGCGGTGTTGCCGGACTTCTTTCAGAGCTTCGTACTGCAACGGTGTCTGCCGTGACTAGTGGCCAGGTCAGGGGGATGTGTCCGTGGCGTTTGTAGTGGCTGGTGCGGGCCTTGGTCTTGTCGTCGGCGGCGCCAGGTCGACCAGTGCAGGATGTGCGCGACAGGTGTGGGCCGGCGTTGGTGAGGCGAGTGATCAGCCGTCGTATCTCGGCGAGGCTGAAATGGATGAGCTGGGAGGATCCGTTTCTGCTTCGTCCGTGTCCAGCTCGCGAGCTCGCAGGACGGTCAGGCAAGCGTGGGCGGCCATGGCCAGGGTCATGTGCTGGTGCCACCCGGGATAGCCGCGCACCTGGTAGTCGGGTGTACGGCAACCGCGCGGAGCGCGCGGTACGGTCAGGCAGTCGGCGGGCACCCGGTACAGCGGGTGGAGCGCGGGCACGGGCCAGGCGAGACGGCACACGGCGCGGGCCCGCGGAGCGTGACGGCCAGCCGAGCCGGATGTTTTCGCCGGGCAGTTTTGGCCTCGCTGCGCCGAACGGCGTCAGGGTCGATCCGGTCGCGGACGGGTCGAACTCCATGATCGTGTCCTTGGGAACCGTGTTGTTGGCGTTGTCACGCTCGGACGTCACGTAGACGTGGCCGTTGCCGCCGACCGTCAGTCGCTCGGAGTCCGGCTGGCCCGAGCCGCCCGCGAAGCGGATCTGCTTGCCGGTCGCGCTCCACGACGGGTCCGGGACCCACTTGCCGCAGGAATGTGGTCTGGACGCGACGCGGCGAGCGGACGGCCGGTGGGATGGCACATGGCGCAGCGGGGGCGGGGGCCGGAGGACGGCGGGCCCGGGCGGGCCGCCGGAGGGACGGCCGGGAGGCGGCAGAGGCGGCGCAGCCGGTGCAGGAGGGGGAGGCGGGGCCCGGGCTGGCGCGCGGGCGACGGCGCGGCGGCGGGCGGGCGGAGACGGGCGGCGAGCGGCGGTACGGCTCGCGCCGGTGGAGACCGCGGGCGAGCGGGTGCCGCTGCTCACGCTTCATGAGGCGCACGACCTGCTGAGCTGGCTGCATCGTGTCGCGGCCGAGTGCAGGGGCCATGCGCCGGAGGCCGGGCGCTGGGCCAAGGAGATCGCTGCCCGTGTCCCGTCACAGGAGTGAGTCGCCGCCGCCCGCCGGCCGCGGCCGACTAAGCCGGCGATGCCGAGGGCGGTGTCGGGGCGGCAGTGGCTGCACGCGTTGGTGCCGTCGGCCAGCAGCCGGCGGGCCTCGTCCGGGCCGACGGGACGGTGCCGTTTGCCCGCCATGTAGCAGGTGCCCCGGTGGACCTGCACGGGCGGCCGGCCGACTCCGATACCGAGTTCGACGATCCAGTCCGGCGGTGCCGGCTTCGCCCGCCGGCCGCGTTCCTGCTCGGCTTGCCGCTGCACCAGCTGCGCGAGCTTGCGGTCGATGCGTGCCAGCCACATCGCGTGCCACACCCGCAAAGTGCGCAGCCGCTCCAGGTCAGGCGGTAAGTCATCGAACTTCATGGCGTCGGCCTGTCCTGGCGGAACGGTTCGCCATTCCGCTTGGCGTCGATGTTCATTCAGACGAGCGAGTCGGCGCCGTCATCCAGGCCCGGCCACCGGCTACGCCGCCGCGGCCAGGGTGCCTGGGTGATCACCCAATCACTCAGTACGGCGGCGCTGTCAGGCGGGGGACGCCGGCGCGGGACAGGTCGGGCCGGGCGCGATACCAGCGCGCGGGGTGGCGCCACCGGCCGGAGGCGTCACGGGCGACGTCGACGCCGACCTCCACCACCAGCTGCGGTTCCACCAGCGTGACGTCCAGCTGCTCCCGGCTGC
This sequence comes from Streptomyces sp. NPDC046870, assembly GCF_040704595.1. Lineage (NCBI taxonomy): Bacteria > Bacillati > Actinomycetota > Actinomycetes > Kitasatosporales > Streptomycetaceae > Streptomyces > Streptomyces sp. NPDC046870. The sequence goes on along the minus strand of NZ_JBEYXM010000015.1, from coordinate 61,245 downwards.
CCCACCCGGCGGAGAACGACCAGCCCGTCCATGGATGCCCGCGCCGCCCGGCCGCGAGCAGGCCGGCGACCGCCGCGCCTGCCTGGCGGGCGAGGGTCGTGGTGCGGCCGACGTACTGGAGGCGGCCTTCGTCGTCGTACCGGCCGAGCAACAGCGTCCGGGGAACGGTCAGGGGGCCGGTGACCGCGCCGACGATCGCCTCGCTCGTCTCGCGGACCTACTGGTGAAGAGGCAGTGTTCCGAAGCTGCGTAATTCCTCGGTGCTCGCCGCACCACCCTCGGATAAGAACGACAGCAACCAAGCTGCTGTGCGCCCGGTCGCCCGCGACGGTGGTCTCCTGACTGACGCCGTATCTTGGGCAGGAGATCGGTTGAGTGTTCGGGGGACTTGTGCGGATCGCAGATCACGTTGCCTGGGATCGGGGTTTCCCGGTTAAGTACCTGCTGGTCCGTGAGGACGAGGAGGGCGAGGAGAAGTACTGGGGACGGTGCGCGAGCGTCGAGGGCATGTTTGTGGACAAGGTGCCGCCGAAGCGCGAGGTATTGACGCTGCGAGGATGCACTCCCACAGGTTCTTTGCGCGATGCCCTGTCGCCAGCCGCGGAGTCGACTGGGCTGCTGGGTGATGTGTGTGTCGAGGTATGGGACGACCAGCAGCCGCTGCAGTGGTGGACCCTGGTGGACGCTGTCGTCCTCGCCAACCAGCCGAACCGAAGCGACCCGGCCCTGGTGGATATCGTCGTGGGGGCTGGGGTCGAAGAGGAGCACGCCTGGGACCACACCCTGCCAGTGTCGCCGCAGTTCAAACTGTTCGCGGGAACCACCATGGTCGCCAGTCCCGCTGGACACTGCGTCGGAGTGGATGGGCTGTTTGTCTCGCGCGGGGCCCCGCCATCGATTCCACTGCACCTCATCGGATGCGAAGCCGCTGAACCCTTGCTCGCCGCCTTGCGTCGGCCCCGCAAGTGGGACCGGGACTGGGTGCAATTGTGGGCCCTGGACCGCCACGGCGAGGTGATGTACCGCCACAACGTGTACCTGCGAATGGAGAAGACACAGCCGTCTGTGCTCGGAGGCACCCTCGTCGACATCACACTCGCCGACGGCGGCGACGATCGGCCTCCGCTGTTGGCCCGGCCGATCTGGGAGACCTGGTATCGGGGAGCGCCGACAACCCGCAACCAATGGGCCCCGTACTCCGCGCAGGGTAGATCCGAGTGGCTTGATTTGACGGCCACCCGCATGAGCGACCAGCGCCCGGACCGCTCTGGCTGCATCCATCATCTTGACGGCAAGTTCGTCACCGACGTGCCCGGCCTTCACTGCGCGATGGCAGAGGCCCTCGTGGGGCCCGGGGGCTACTTCGGACGGGAGTGGAACGCGTTCAAGGACTGCCTAGGTGGTGGTTTCGGCGTGGCCCTGCCCTTCACCCTGATCTGGCACGATGCGGACGTAGCGCGCCGAGCGCTGGCAGACGTCGTCTCGGACCCTGATGAAGGGCTCTCCTATTTCGAGGACATCGTTCGGCTGCTCAAACGCTGCGGTGTAACCGTCGTTCTTCAGTAGCCGGGGCACTCTGCGGCCCTGATGAAGGTCGGCGGAAGTCCGACCGCGCTACTTGATTCGCGCACGAAGCAGGACGATCGCGTGAGGAGGTCGCTTGGCCGAGACCGTCCGCCACGTGCCGATGGAGTGCGCAGCGTGTCTGGTCCGAGGTCAGAGTGTCGGTGACCGGTGATACCTGTAGTGCGTGGAAGATGCGAATTTGGGTGCGGTAGCCCTCCTGCGTGAGGCCTTTCCGGCAGAGGTCCGGCACAGCCCTTTGGGCTGGGAGGCTCTTTGGGCGTGGGAGCGCAGGCACGGCGTGGTGTTGCCTGAGCCGTACCGCACCTTCGTTGCCGAGATCGCGAACGGCACCGACGACGGTCCGCCAGACGAGGGGGGTCTGCTGCCCGTGGGAGAGAAGCCAGCCAGCTGGGCTGCCTGGGAAGCGGACTGCTGGATGAGCCCGGAGCCGTTCGATGGCACCGCTGCACGCGTGCCCAGTCAGCCTTTCTCACTCGAGGAGGAATGGCAGTGGGAGTACGACTACTACGACCACAGCCGCCACTCGTTCCTGTTGCACCAGACCTACCAGCACGGCTCGGTGCTGCTGGGCAGCGACAGGTCCGGTGAGTACTGGACGCTGGTGGTGACCGGGCCGCAACGCGGTCGGGTCTGGTGGCTCAGAGACGGATGCGCCGCACCCTATGCCGGCTCCCTCTCCGCTCTGCCGGGGGGCGATTTCCTGCACTGGGTGAGGGACTGGCATGTCGGACAGGGCTGGTGGCGGGCCGAGTAGCGTCACCACCCCCAGGTCGGGGCCACGACCGCTCTAATGGTCCCTTCGAACTTGATCGTCTGAGACGGGAACTGTCCGACACGCCAGCGTGAAGCCACCCCCGCCGTGTATGCCTGCGCCCTTCTGTGGTCCTCAGGCGCGGGCAGGATGGCGACCGGCCAGGTAGTCGGACCAGTTCTCGCCGGCCATGGCTGCGAAGCGTTCCGCGGTTCTCGGCTGGATGCCGATCAAGTCGGAGAGCACGACGGGTGGCAGGTCGGCGAGCGCTTGCATCATGGCCGTGTTCCGGGCTGCGCGGGCGGGCAGGCCGTAGCGCGTGAGTTTGTCGGACAGTCCCGCAGGGTTGCGGGGCCGCCCGGGGGCTCGGCCCGGCAGCAGGTACCTGGTGGCTTCGTTGCCGTGCCGGGATCCGTCTTCGAGGTGGTCGTCGATGAGGCGGGCGAGCTTCGGTGGCAGGACGACGGGGTGGCGGTGATCGTCAGGTAGGTGTGATCCGCGTCGTGGTGGAGGTGGTCGGTGGTGAGTTCGACGATGCGGGTCAGAGGGAGGGCGTAGAGGCGGAGGAGGGCTGCGGCGATGCGAACGTCCGACGGAAGCGCGGGGTCGTTCAGGCACCGGCGTAGTTCCTCGTAGTGGTCTTCTTCGATCTGGAACTGGCCGGGGAGCTGGGAGGGCGGGTGCTCGATGGTCAGGCTGGCCCGGGTGAGGTGGCGGGCGCCGGCCCAGCGGATGAAAGGGATGGAGCGGGCTCGCAGGGTGGGCCTGGAGATTGCCCAGATGTCCAGGTCTTCCTGTGTGAGGCTCTGGAGGGTGTGTTGCTGGGTGTCCAGCCAGGTGAGGAAGTCGATGGCGGCGCGGATGTTGGCGCAGTCGCCCTTGTGGGCGGTGTAGGTGTAGCGGCCGCGCGCCGAGCGCCGGCGGGCGTCGCGGATGATGTGCCACTCGGCGAACGGGCGGATCAGGGTCGCCTGATGTCCTGGCAGCTTGGCCAGCGTGCGGGCCGTCCAGTTGATGAGCAGGGCGAGGTTCTCATCGCGTGGCGGAAGTAGTCCTGCGGTGGTGAGCAGGCTGCGGACGTAGGTGGTGGCGTGTCCTTGGGGCGGCGCGTCCAGGGCCGCGTGGTCGAGTTCGTCGGGCGCGGTTACCAGCTGGCCCAGGAAGCGCGCGGCGGGGCTTCGGCGCAGCCAGGCCAGGACGGGGTAGGGGTTGAGAGCGTCGCTGAGTACATCGGCGAGCGGCCGCAGGGAGGCGTCGAGGATGGTTCCGTCGCGTGAGAGCAGGCTGGTCACCTTGGCGAGCAGGGTGCAGCGGGGACAGCGGCGTCCCGGCAGGAGGTCAGCCGGTTGCTGGCAGGACGAGCAGTAATCGGGCCGCTCGTCGGGGAAGGAGCACGCCTTACAGATCCGGCCGCCGTCCGGGGTGCGGCCCGCGAGAATGCGCTGCCGGCCGCACATCGTGCACGATTCCGGCTGCGTCAGAGCAGTCCGGTAGCACAAGGGGCAGACGGGCCCTACCGGCCAGAACATGCCCACCTTCCGCTCCTGGCCGCACAGTGCGCACATGTGCAGCTGCCGCTTGCGGGCTTCGCGTGGGACGCACCCATCGCAGTGGAACGGTCCATTGCCGTGGTCGATGTGGTGGCCGCGACGGATCCGCCCGCATACGGTGCAGAGCTTCTCCGGCCGCACGTAGCAGCGGTAGCAGATGTCGGGAGCCTCGCCTTTTGCCCGCACCCTGATGGGCGCCACCTGCTCGCAGATGCCGCACCGGCGCGCAGGGCTCGCGTAGCAGGTCCCGCAGACGGGCCCGTCGGCGGTCAGCGCGTTCGCCCGCCGGCGGCGGCCACAGCGGCAGCACGTCTGGAGCTTCCTGGGGGCGCAGGTCTGGCACAGGTAGGTGCCGTCGGGCAGGTGCCGGGTGGGAATCATCATCCGGCGGCAGCTGCCGCACTTCTTGCGCGAGCCCGGTTCCTTCTCCTTGCACACTTGGCAGATCCGTCCGTCGGGACGCCGTGCGGCTGCCTTCGCAAGCTTGCCGCACCGCGCGCACGGGACCGCCAGGCGCCGACTGGAGCAGCCGTGGCACAGCCGTCCTTCGGGTCCGGCGTACATCGGCAACGGGTCCGTCCTTCCGCAGTCGGCGCAGGGCACCAGTCATCGCGTTTTTGTACTTCCGCCAGCCCCGCACCGACGGCCGGTAGACGTCGTCCAGCCGCTTGAAGACCACGCCTTCCATCCCGACCGACGCCCACGTCAGCCACTCGCCCACGGTCTGCGGGTCGCTGGTCGACGGGCACAGCGTCCACGGCGCGATGAGCCGGCGGGTGGTGAACAACGATTCCAGCGCGGGCCTGCGACGCCGGTACGGCCAGCCGGTCGTGTCCGTCCCCGACAACCTGAGCAGATCGAATGCCACGAAGTGCGCCGGCCACTCGCCGGCCGCCCGGGCCGCACCGGCACCGCGCCGGGCAAGCCGGTTTTGCAGCTGCTCGAAGGCCAGCCGGCCCGTGGCGTCCCAGACGACGAGTTCGCCGTCCAGCGCGGTCGCGTCCGGCAGCTGCGCGGCCCCGGCTACGATCTCCGGAAACGAGGCCGCCATCTCGGTGCCGCGCCTGGAGCGCAGCACCACGCCTCCCGCTTCGACGGAGACGAGCGCCCGGAATCCGTCCCACTTCGGCTCTGCGGCCCATCCGGCAGGCACGTCAGGTTGGTCCACGGCAACGGTGAGCATGGGCTCGGGCAGGCTCCAGGTCACCGTCGATGCCTTCCACCGCGGCTGGCCGCCGTTTGGGTGCCTTCGGGCGGGGTTCGAGGGGCGAAGGGACTCGCCGAGCGAGCCGCTGCGGACACTGACGTCATGAGCGAGAGCAGCGAGAAGGTTCACCACCCCGGTGAGATCGTTCCGCAGTCAGGGATCTACGAATGCGACTGCGGCCGGGGTCATGGGTACTGCACTGACGTGAAGGGGCACCGGTTCCCGCCACTGCAGGAGGCATGCAGCGGCAGTGGCTGGAAGCTGAAGGCGGCCACCTCCCACCCCGGGCCCTGAGTGGCCGGGCCGCTCCAGGCGCATGGTGTCGGGCGGCTTGGTGAGGGAGGGGTCGCGATCCGCCTCGCGTGACCGGCGCCGGCCGCTACCCCTCGCTGCTCGAATCCGGCGGTCGGCCGGTGCAGCGCGATTGGTGGCACCGCGAGGAGGTGGCGCGGGACAAGTTCCGTCGCTGGCCCCGCAAGTACAGGGAGTATGCCTGGCGCCAGCCTCATCCTCAGAGACGAGGAGACCGCTACGGTAGGCCAGGGGTGGGCTATTCGGCGGCTGGCCCGTCCTGGGCGTGCCGTACGGCCTTCTTCACGGCCTGCTCCAGTTCGTACCGGCTGTCTCGGTGACGACCGCGGGCCCTGATCGCGGTGTCGGCGGCCTCGAACCGGTCCAAGGCCGATCAGGGTCCGTCTACGTGGCTTCCGCCGGCCGTCGGCTACCGCTGTCAGTACGTCACCGGCTGGGTGGCCGACAAGACCCGTTGGGGGCTGAGCGTCGACGCCGGCGAACAGTCCGCGCTCACCGAGGTCCTCGCCGACTGTCCGGACGTGCCCGTCACCGTCTCACGGGCCCGCTGACTCGCACGAGGCGTGCACCGCGCCCGTCGTATCAACGACAGGCGGGCATCAGGCTGCGCGGCGCGCGGCGCACGTCGTCGGTGCTCTGCCGGTGTGGCGCAGGAAGAGGTGCGTGGGGCAGAGGGTTAGGAGAAGACGACCGAACGCAAGAGCAGACGGTCGGATGCGCTGGCGCCCGGGGGCAGTGTGTAGAAGGTGTCGCCTTCGCAGTCGGCGTTGAGGAAGACGGTGGCGGTGGCGTCCGTGCGATTGCGGGGTGCTCGTGAGGCCGTCCCGGGGGCGGCGCCCGGTGCCGGGAGGTTGATGCACTCGCCACTGGTGGGGTTGTTCAGGAAGCCGGCGGCTTCGTATCCCTCCGCGGTGGTGTAGGCGTAGCGGAACTGGCCGGTTGCCGCAGATGCCGAGCCTGGTGCAGCCAGAAGCAAGGCGACAGCGCTGCAGGCGGCACCGGTGGCCGCCATGGCGGAGCGAAGGGACACAGTGATTCCTCTCTGTCGGGTCGCGGTTGAAATCAGTGCCGGTGATGCCCTTGCGGGGGAGGAGGTAGGCGCTTTGTCCCCCGAACGGGAATGCCGGATCGGTTCTCCTTCCGGCAGCCGGCTCACCGCTACCTCGTGGCGACCTTGCTGGCCGGCCCGGTCCACCCCGGCCTCGGCCGGTCCGCCGGGCCGCCCGACCGGGCGGCCCGGGCCGCAGACCGCGGAGGCGCCCGGTTACACACCTGGCGTCTCCGCGGCGCGTGGCGGTCGTGGTGAGCCCGCCGTGATGAGGTGACTTCAGCCGTTGCCGGTGACGGCAGCGCGTGAGGCTTTATGCGCGTGGCAGGAGTGAGGCTCGGGCCGGCTTTGAACGATCGGCCCGTGGGGTGCTGGTGTTGGGCGGGTGCTTCGCGGTGCTAGACCTCGATGGTGACGGTGGCCTGGCCGGTGGCGATGGCAGGGTTGCCTACCTGGATGCCGACGCGTACGGCGCCGGTCGCGGCGTCGGTTTCGACTTCCATCTCGGGGTAGACGACGACCCCCTTGCCGGGTGCCAGGTCGAGGGCGGCGTCGCGGATGGTCAGTGTCCGGTTGCCGTTGGACCGCCCGGCAGCAAGCTCGATCTCGCCGCTCTGTTCTTTCTTGGACATCATCATCCGGTTTTCGGTGAACCACAGGCCCTCGGGGGCGGTGAGGACGATGTCCTGCGCGCCGATGGGCGTCTGCCCGGTGTTGGTGAGGGTGAGCACGACCGGGTACACCCAGCGCTGGCCGGGCCGCACTCGCGCCTGCTGCAGTCGGCTCTGGGTGATGCGCAGGGTGGGTTGGGCCGCTGTGCCGGCGACCTTGGCCATGATCTGCACGGGGGGACGTCGGCCGATGCTGGCCGAGCCGTCGCTTACGAGGCCGGCTGCGGCGTCGGACCGGGCGCGCAGACCGATGGTGTAGACCAGGGTGCCGGTGTCGGTGTCGGTGGTGTTGAGGTGCGGGTTGTCGCGGATGACCAGGGTGCGGCCGCCGTCGTACATCTCGTGTTGGAGGTTGCCGGTGATCGCCCCTTGGACGGTGTCGGGGTAGGTGTAGGTGGGCGTGCCGTGGAAGACGAAGCCGGTAGGTGCGGTGAAGCGCTGGGTGATGACGCCCGGGTTGACCGGCTGGCCGACGGGTGAGACATAGCGCAGGTGGAAGGGGGCGGTCTGACCGGGAGCGGTCTGCGGCACGGTCTCCTGGTAGATGACCAGCGCCCGCTCGTCAGCCGTCGGTTCAGGGACGACGACGGTGACGGGGAGGGTGAAGCTGTTGTCCTTGAGGTTGAGGTCGCCGCCGTACTGGATCTCCAGCGTGGATTCGTACATGCCCGGCTGGGTGCCATCCGAGGCGCGGACGCGGAACACACCGTCCAGCGAGCCGCTGCGCGGTGCCAGGTCGGTACCGGGGAAGGTACGGGTCAGGCGCCGCCCGTTGTTCTCCTGGCTGCTTTCCAGGCCGTCGGCCAGGGTGAGGACCACCGTGATGTGCTCGCCGCTGGCGATGGCCGGACCGCGGTTGTGGATGCGGGCGCCGATTTCGAAGTCCAGGCCACGGGTGACGGCGACCGGGAGCACGACCTCGCCGTACAGGTCGGCGACCGGCGGGGGCGGCGGACTCACGGCCGCCGCTCCGAACACCTTGCGCACCCGGTGGTTGTGCGAGTCACCGATGTAGAGGTCGCCGGACGGGGCAACGGCCACCGAGTAGGGGTAGTAGAGCTTTTCCCCCACCGCCGGGCCTCCGTCGGCGAGGTATCCGGCGACCCCGTTGCCGGCGGCGGTGGTGATGATGTTGTGGGGTGTCACCTTGCGGACCCGGTGGTTGTGGCCGTCGCCGATGTAGAGGTTGCCCTCCCTGTCCACGGCTACGCCCGCGGGGTAGTGCAACGACGTGGCGACGGCGGGGCCGCCGTCGGCGACGTATCCGGCGACCCCGTTGCCGGCGACGGTGGTGATGACATTGTGGGGTGTCACCTTGCGGACCCGGTGGTTGTAGCGGTCGGCGATGTAGAGGTTGCCCTCCTCGTCCACGGCCAGCCCCCAGGGGTAGTGGAGTTTGGTGGCGACGGCGGGGCCGCCGTCGGAGACGAATCCGGGCTGGCCGTTGCCGGCGACGGTGGTGATGTTCCCGTTGGGTGTCACCTTGCGGACCCGGTGGTTGTGGGCGTCGCCGATGTAGAGGTTGCCCTCCCTGTCCACCGCCACTCCGAGCGGGTAGTGGAGTTTGGTGGCGACGGCGGGGCCGCCGTCGGAGACGAATCCGGGCTGGCCGTTGCCGGCGACGGTGGTGATGTTCCCGTTGGGTGTCACCTTGCGGACCCGGTGGTTGTGGCTGTCGGCGATGTAGAGGTTGCCCTGCCTGTCCACGGCCACGCCGTGGGGGTGGTGCAGTTTAGTGGCGACGGCGGGGCCGCCGTCGGAGACGAATCCGGGCTGGCCGTTGCCGGCGACGGTGGTGATGTTCCCGTTGGGTGTCACCTTGCGGACCCGGTGGTTGTGGCTGTCGGCGATGTAGAGGTTGCCCTCCCCGTCCACCGCCGTGCCGTAGGGGTAGTAGAGCTTGGTGCCGACAGCCGGGCCGCCGTCCACGACGAACCCCGATTCGCCGTTTCCTGCAGCTGTGATGATCGTGCCGTCCGGGAAGGTCGCCGTGGCAAGGGATGTGGGTGTCATAGCTTTCCTCCTGTTGTGGTACCGGGCGCAGCGCCCAGGCCGGGTGTTCCGGCACGGCAGGCGTGTCCCGGGGCTTTTACGGCCGCGCTGGGTGCGGGCTCGACGCGCGGCGTGGAAAATGGGACGGCACGAGCACGGCAGGCGACCGCGGTGGCGCCCGGTACGGCAGCCCAGGGCCACCAGCTCAGTGGACCCCCACCTGGGCCTCGGCCGCGATGCGCTCTCTGGGCAGCCTCAGTGCCAGCCGCTCCGGTGAGATGCGGACCGGAGGGTCGACAAAGACCGCATCGCACCGGCGCCGCGGCAGCAGCTTGGACACAGACACCCCGGCCATGACCAAGGTGGTGGCTGCCACCACGGCGGCCAGGGTGTCGAAGCCGGAGCGGCGTCGGCAGGCCAGCGCGGACGCCCCACCCGCTCCCAGAGCACTGGCCAGTGGCACGCCTGTGTACACCAATCTCCCGTCTCTCCCGTCTCTGCCGTCTGTCCCGTCTCTTCTCCCGTCTGTCGCCCCGCCCCGGTACCGGGACGGGGCATATACGCGAGGACGTCTGCGGCCAGGCGGGTCCATTCAGGTCACGCACCAGCGCTCCTCGCGCCGCCGGACCATGTCCCACAGGGAGCGGACGTACACCGCGTGCTGGAACAGGTCGTAGACCAGCTCGACGGCGAGGGTGCCCGCGAGCAGTTGGGGCCCGCGGCCCGCGCCACGGGCGGTGACGACCTTCTCCGCGACGAAGACCAGGCCGATGACGGCCCAGAACGGCGAGAACTCGGGGCGGCCGCGGGCCAGCATCCAGCCGGTGAAGAGGAGATACAGGCCCAAGGCGACTACGGACAGCCCCATGAGGATCTGACGCACGAAATAGGGAGCGGTGACCTTCGTCCAGCCGTAGTCCCGCAAATTCTCCAGAGCCCCGCGCTGCCAGCGCATGCGCTGGTGCCACAGCTTCGGCACCGATGTCATCACCTCGGTGACGACCCGGCAGCCCGGGGGTGAGACGGTGCGGTAGCCGATGGTGCGCACCGCCTTGGTGATCTCGTCGTCCTCGGTGAGCGAGGCCAGCGAGTAGTACGAGGCACCGCCGCCGATGAGGCCGTCCAGGCGCGCCTGGCGGATTTGCCGCAGGGTGGAGACGCGGAAGACGGTCGCGGTCCCGGTGAGCACATCGGCCCGGTAACCGCGCCGAGCGATCTCTCTGGCGTAGCGCTGGAACTCGATCCGCTGCAGAACTCCGAGCAGTCCCCCGCCCGGCTCGCCATAGAAGATCCCGCCGACCGCCCCCACATCCGCGGCCATCGCCTCAACGGCACAGGCCACGAACGAGGGGAGGAGGGTGGTATCGGCATCCTGGACGAGGACCAGGTCATCACCGGCCAGTCCCCGCAGGACGTCCTCCAGGGCCTGGTTGAGCGCCCCGGCCTTCTTGTGACGGTTGCTCGCGGACTCCACCACGCTCGCCCCGGCCCGTCGGCCGATCTCCGCGGTGGCGTCGGTGCAGTTGTCGGCCATCACGACGATTCGGTCGGGCTGCCGGCTTTGCGCCCGCAGAGCGGCGATGGCCGCGCCGATGCGGTCGGCCTCGTTGTGCGCGGGGATCAGCGCGATGATCCGCGGCGCCGCCGTGCTGCGGGGAGAGGGCCCCACGCGGACATGAGGCGTGCGTCTTCGCATAACCGTGCTCCTGACCGCACGCCCGCATCGCCGAGCGCACGAGGGAGAGTGCCAAGGGGATCGCGCCGCAGCTTCACCCACGGCTGGCGGGGATGCGGCTGCCAGGCGGAAGCCTCACAGAGCCGCAGCCATGCCCGTGCATGCCTGCTCCGCGGGGGTGGCATTCAGCGAACCGCCGGACGGACTTGCCGCCCGGCATATGCATCCCTTCCACCAAGGGGCACGACTCGCGGGACTCCTCACTCGAACAGAGCAGGCTCTGCCGAAGCACAACACGGCGCGTTTCACGCTCCGGCGCACCACCCCTGCACGCGCGCCCCACCCCGGTCAATCCCGAACACCGCGCGCCGCGCTGGCCGTGCATGGCCTTCGCACGGGCCGAAGCCAAAAACGCCCTTGACCATCGGGACCTGCACTGGCTGAGCATGCACGTGGCGAGGACCCGCATGTCACCGCCTTGCTCGCCAGCTTCTAGCCTTCCTCTCTCGGAGTGCCGGGACCGGATCCGCTCCGGACGATGCCCCGCCCCAGAAGCGGCGTTGCGTGGTCAAGGCGGGGTGGGCGAGTTGTTGAAAGTGATCCACGCAGCTCCCGTCAGCCTCTTCGGCCGGGGATCCGGCCATGGTGTGGCACGCGGTGCGTGATCAGCATGGTCGGTCAGCCGCCTGCGTCCCCGGGTCCGGGCTTGCGGGGAACGCTTCCCCGGCCACCGCTGCTGAGGTCCGCTGCCGGGCCTCATTCCGGGCACCAGGCGGCATGCTGGGCTGACCGCCGGGACGCCGCCCGGCGGGTATCTTGAAGCTCAATCCCGCCTTGACAGGCGTAGGCCTCGCACCAGCCATGCCGAAGGGACTGGTGGTTCGTGGAGACCAGACGCCTTTGTTGGCAAGAGCTTCCGATAGATGTCCGGACGGCCGTCCAGGAGCGGACCGGCCCGGTCTTGGAGGCTCGCACCATGGTGGGCGGGAACAACACTGCGGTAGCGACTCGGCTGCGCACTGCGCGGGGTGAAGTCTTCGTCAAGGGGCTCCCTCGTACTCACCCGCAGATCTGGGCGCCGCAGTGGGAAGCGGAGCTGGGCGTCCACGTGGCGCCGATCGGCCCCAGGCTGCTATGGCATGTAGAAGCCGGCGGGTGGAGCCTCCTCGGTTTCGAGTACATCGCCGGGCGGCATGCCCGTTACGCCCCTGACTCCCCCGACCTGCTCCTGCTTGCGCAGACCCTCACCGAACTCGCCGGCCGGCCACTTCCGGTGATCGCGCTAGAGCCTGTGGAATGGCGCTGGGCCGAGTACGTAGGGGAGTCTGCGGACCTTCAGTGGTTCGCTGGCGACACGTTGGTGCATACGGACCTTAATCCGGAGAACGTCCTGATCACCCCTGAACGGTCGCATCTGGTGGACTGGGTCTGGGCCGGCCGTGGTGCTGTCTGGCTCGACGCGGCACTCGCCGTCATCTGGCTCCTCGCCAGTGAACTGCACACCCCGGCCAGCGCAGAGGCGTGGGCCGCGCGCATGCCAGCCTGGCACCAGGCACACGCTCGTTCTCTGGATGCTTTCGCCGCAGCCAATGCGGCGAAGTGGGGCGAGATCGCCGCACGCGAGGACTGGGCGCAAGGATTATGCCGCGGCGCCCGGCTGTGGGCCGCCCACCGCAGCCGCTGAGGCATCCCGCGCAGTGGAGGTATAGGGGGTGTCCGCCTGGTCGCTCCCCTCCGGGTTCGGCCGGGAGGACCCTGGCACCGGGTCTGCGTTGCCCGTTCCGAGGACGCGTCGCAGGCTCGGCGGCGCGGCGGGGTTGGCTCCGAGCACTCCGCGGGCCCGCAGATCCCCGAGGTCGGGGAGACGGACGCCGGGCAGTGCGTCGAGAAGGTCGGCCTGTACGGCACGAATGCCCTGGGCAGGAGCCTCAGGGCCGGCGCCAAGGGCGCGGCGGCTGGTCACGGCGATCATCGTACGGGCGAGGCTCGGCGCGACCAGACCTCGCCCTGCCCATGAGGATCAGCAGGTGGCGGCTGTCCACCCTCAGGGTCTTCGGACGACGGCTCCGGAGACGAACCACTGCACCAAGGCGGCAGCGAGATGGACGCCGGCCCGGGCGGCGTCCAGGGTCTCCGGCACGGTCGCGGTCTGGGCGCCGTGCCGGGAGGTCTGCCCCTCCCACAGGGCGCGCATCATCGCCTCGGCCGGGGCGACCGGGTCGTCCGCCGGGCGGGGAATCGCGGCGCTGAACTTGTGCCGGGCGTTACTGATCTCGCCCAGCATCGTGCCCAGGGTGGCCCTGGCGTCCAGCCTCGCGGGCCGCGCGACGCACCGCCCGACTTCGCCCGCGGCACCGCCGAGGAGCGCATGGTGAGCATCCTGCACGGCGGCGTGCTGCGTGGGGCGCTGGACTTTTGGACCGACGCCCCGGTGCTCTGCTTCAGCTAGGTAACAGGCGGCCCCATTTCGGCCCCGGTCGTGGACCGTCATGACCTACCGGGAAAACAGGGATCATCATGACTAGCCCGCTCGCGGCTGTATCATCTGCGGCGGGCAAGTCGCGCGCGCCCCTCGCCGTTCACTGGCGCCCACGCCGCCGTGATCCATCGGCCAAGGTCCTCCGGGGCCCGCGTTCCTTCGGTCTGTCCTTTCGTCCGGCGGGAGCGTGGGAGACCGCTAGGAACGAGCAGCAGATGCCCAAGAGGCAATGCACCGATGCGCAGATGGCCCGTCTCCGACAGGCCGGTACGGGCGAGAGGTACACGGAAGCGCTGAGGTTCGTGCGGTCCGGCCGATCGGATCGCTTCGTCATGTTCAGCGCTCGCGGGGCGGGCTGGAACCCGATCACTCAGCGGGCTGTCGAGCAGCTCCGGCGGATCTGGCCGGCCGCGCCCGCACTGCACTGGGACGAGAAGTTCGGTGGGCTGCGCTGCGTGAGCTTCCCGTGGATGGACGCTCCCGACGAGGCGGCGGCGGTTGTGCGGAAGGCGCTCACGGAGGCAGCGACCACGTGCCAGACCTGCCCATCGCCAGGGCGTAAGCGGGTGGTGTGGATCTGGGATGTCGAGTACGGCTGGATCATGCCGTGGGTCAAGACCTGTTGTGACCGCTGCTACTTCGTACCGCGGGATCTCACGGACGATCAGCAGTACCGGTATCTGGTCGAGGAGTACGAGGAGCCCGAGCCGGAGCCCGATGAGGTTGGCTGCTGCGAGGCGTTTGAGGAAGTGGCCTCGGAGGTCCGGGCGGAGTTCGACCGGGGCGGCATGTCGGCGCTGTTGGCGAAGCTGGACAAGCTGTGTGAGTCGATGTGGCGCCGCAGTGCTCACTACGACGCCTACAGCGGTCACGCGGTCGTGATGGCCGTCGAGAAGGCGTGCGCGCCGCTGCTGCACAGGGTGAGTCAGGTGGGCGTCTTGTCCGAACCGCTGTTGTCCGCGTCGGAGCGTCGGCAGGTTCTCCAGGCCATCGACAGCTTGTTGGGAGTGCTTAGTGCGATGAACGCGGAAGAGTACCGAGACTGACAGGAGCCAGTGCAGTTCTTCCAGACCGGCCGCCAGGGCGCCGGTGGACTCCTTCGATATGTACCAAGAGCGGCGGTCCATGGCCGGGGCTTTGGCCCGTGCGGGGCGCTGCACGGGCCAAGGAGCGGCCCGGGCGAGTGTCTGCGGGGCCCGGGGAGTCTCCGTCGTCTGTGCGGGCGTGACGGGACCGCAGCAGGGCCGCGAGGTCCTGTCCGCCTCCGGAGGGCGGGGGCAGCTCCTCGGCTGGTGCCTTCGGCTCGACGAAAGCCGCTGGTGGGGCCTCGCCGTCCTTCTGCGGGGTCGTCGCGTCGTCGCCCCACTCTGAAACCGATGCAGTTGGCCCCGTGGGCCCAACGGGGCCAACTGATCTCCATCAGGCCGCCTGGGTACGGTCGGTGTCGCCTGTGCCCTGACGGCCTTCCGGGGCGATGCCGGCGCGCTGATGCCGCGTTCGCGGGACGTCCTCCCCGAGGACTGCGGCCGGCTCCGCGTTCTGCGGCGGCGAGGCGGGCGGTCCCGGCGCGGCCGGTGCCTGCGGTATCGGCGCCGGTCCTTCCACCAGGCGAGGCGGTCGGCGGACTCCTGGGGGAAGACGGTCTGCAGCGCGATCACGGCCAAGAGCAGGACCATGCATCCGATGCGGGCCCCCCACGGTGCTCCGGCGTTTGCGACGACTAGGACGCCGCAGATACCGGCGCCCGACAGTGCATGACGTCCCTCTACGGGTACGAGCGCCTGCCAGCCTGCTGGCGCGGACCCGGATTGAGGCGCATGTGGCCGAACTGCGTGTTCGGGCCCGTCGGCCGGGCGGGCGATGGAGCCGGGGCGAGCCCGACGAGGACCAAGAGGCGGCGCTTCACGTGGGAGCCGAGGCGGGGCGGTCGCATCTCCTCGCCCCGGCGCCGTTCTGCGTCGCGTTCCTCCACCGCAATCGCTGGGTCCCGGTCGGATCCAGGATCGGGCTGTCCGCTGTGCACCGGCACTAGGCCGGACAGCCATAACGGGAGGCGCTGTCAGGGAGTGGCTTCTACCGCTTCACCGGGATGCGGGGAATGCCGCCGGCGGGCGCGGGAAGCTCGCAGATTCATGGCGTTGCCGCAGCTCTTCATGTCGTGCCAGACGCGGGTGCCGTTGCGTGATTGGTCGTAGAACGCCGCGCCGCAGGCCGGGTTCTTGCACGTCTTCAGTCGGCTCAGGGTGCCGGTATGGGAGGCAAGCAGCGTCTCTAGGTGAATCAGTGACGCGACGGCGGCGGCACCGTCGTCCCTGGGTGCATAGGTCAGGCGGCCGTCGCGGAATGTGATGTCGGCTTCCAGCGGGTGCGGCGTGCCGTCATCGGCATCGCCGGTGAGCCAGCCGCGCACAAGGCTGCGGAGATCACGGAGCGCGGCCGCATCGTCAACGCCGATTGTGATCCGGGGTGCGGTCCGGCCGGTCTGCTCCTGCCACGTCCGCAACGCTGCGTCGAGCCACGCCTGTGCCGAGGTCTCGTCGACCAGGAGGTCAGGGATCGAGGCCGCTGGCATGCTCGCCGAGTTCAGCAAGTCCTGTACGACGCACAACCCCCCGGGAGCTGCTGCCAAACGGAGGCGCCGGGTGCTGTGGGCGGTGTCGTCACTGTTCACGCTCGCAAGCTTAGCCCACTCCGACGTCACCGTCACGCCTTGAGTACTGTCGCACGACACCGTCATAAGGGTTACGGTGGTGTCATCGTTCGGCGGATCACCGCGCACCGATCACCAAGGGGACACCCATGAGCACTGCCTTGACCGGCACGACCGCACTCGTGACCGGAGCGAGCGGAGGTATCGGCGCCGCCACCGCCCTGTCACTGGCCGCCCAAGGCGCGAACGTCGCGCTGGCCGCCCGGCGCAAGGATCGCCTCGACGAACTCGTCGAGCGCATCAAGGCCGACGGCGGCACCGCCCTCGCGATCGAAACCGACATAACCGACCGAACGCAGGCCACGGCCATGATCGAGCAGACCGTCGCAGCCTTCGGCGGCCTGGACACGCTCGTCAACAACGCCGGAATCATGCTGCTCGGCCCCGCCGAAAGCGCCCCCATCGAGGAATGGGACCGGATGATCGCCCTCAACGTGCAGGGCCTGCTCTATGCAACCCACGCTGCACTGCCGCACCTGCTCGCCGCGGCCGAGGGCCCCCGCGCAACAGCCGACATCGTCAACATCAGCTCCCTGGCCGGGCGCGTCCCCATCGCCGGCTCCGCCGTCTACAGCCTGACCAAGCACGGCGTCGGAGCCTTCACCGAAGCGCTGCGCCAAGAGGTCACAGGCCGCCACGTCCGCGTGTCCCTGATCGAACCCGGCCCGGTCGCCACCGAACTGTTCACAAACATCCGTCCAGAAATCCTGGAAGCCAGCAAGGACGCCTACGCCAACGCCACCCTCCTGCACGCCGAAGACATTGCCGACACCATCACCTATGTGGTCACCCGCCCCGCACGCGTCGTCATGAGCGAACTGCTCGTTCGACCCGACGCCAGCCAGTGGTAGCCGGCTCACCACGCCCGTTGGTGCCGGATCGGCAGTGAGCCCGCGCCTGCGTGCCAGTGGCCGGTTGAGGCAGGAAGCCCACAGCGCGCTCCCAAGACCAGCCCGTTCGCGGCACAGTCGGCGGGCGAATGAAGGTGACCGGTGCCTGCCGGTACGCCGCTGCGGCGCACCGTTCCCGTGCACCGCGACGCCTTCGTGACCGGTGGAGGGCACTGCGACGTTCGACGTCGTCAATCCCTCGACCGGTGAGGTCTTCGCCCAGGCGCCGGACTGCACGCCCGAGCAGCTAGACGCGGCGATGCGAGCGGCACAGCTGGCACAGCCGCCGTGGTCGCAGGACGAGGATGCGCGCAGCAGAGCACTTCTCACCGCCGCCGACCTGCTGGAGACGCACGCGGCCGACCTGGCCCGCATCCTCATCCGCGAGCAGGGCCGTCCCGTCTCCTTCACCGGCGAAATGGATCTGGTCGTCGCGTGGCTTCGCTATTTCGGCAGCGTTGAGGTGCCGCGCGAGGTGCTCGTCGACAACGGAGTTCATCGAGAAGGTCCACAAGCCGCTCGGCGTCGTCGCTGCGATTGCCCCGTGGAACGCGCCTCTGATGCTCGCCATGTGGAAGATCGCTCCAGCTCTCCGCGCCGGCAACACCGTGGTCCTGAAGCCCTCGCCCTGCACACCGCTGTCCACGCTGGCCATGGGCGAACTCCTTCGCAGCGTGTTCCCGGCCGGTGTGCTCAATGTGGTCTCCGGGCTCGACCCGCTGGGCGCTCGCATGGTGGAGCACCCCGTCCCCTGCAAGGTGAGCTTCACCGGCTCCACGGCCACGGGGAAGAAGGTCGCCGCCTCGGCAGCGAACAGCCTCAAGCGGGTCACGCTCGAACTCGGCGGCAACGACCCGGCAATCGTCCTGCCGGACGCCGACCCAGTCGCCATCGCAGACAAGTTGTTCTGGGGCGGCTTCGTCAACAGCGGCCAGATCTGCCTCGCCGTGAAGCGCGTTTACGTGCACAGCACCATCCACGACAGCCTGGTCGAGGAACTGGCACAGCGGGCGCGAACAGCGGTCGTCGGCGACGGTTTCGACCCGCGCAGCACCCTCGGCCCGCTGACCAACACCATGCAGCGCGACAAGGTCGCCCAGCTGGTGAGCGCGGCGATCGACGACGGAGCGGTCGCGGTCACCGGAGGTGAAGCGCTTCCCGGTCAGGGGTACTTCTATCCCCCGACGATTCTGGCGAACGCCAAGGACGGCATGGCCGTTGTCGACGAGGAGCAGTTCGGCCCGGTCATGCCGGTCGTCGCTTACGACGACCTCGACGCCGTGATCGAGCGCGTGAACACCTCACCGTTCGGCCTCACCGCGTCCGTGCGGTCCACCGATCTCGACGCCGCCGCGCGTGTGGCGACGCAGCTGGACGCCGGTCAGGTCACCGTCAACGCCCACGCCCACGCCCACGGTCTGCGCCCATACCTTCCGTTCAGCGGTCACAAGGACAGCGGCATCGGCGTCGAGAACGCCCTGGAGGGCCTCGCGGAGTACACCAGCACGACGGTCCTGATCCACCCGAAGCCCACCAGCTGACCGGATCGCCGCCTACGCCCCCAGCCCTCCTCCGTCCGCGGCCCGTCGTCCGGACGGGCCGCGAGCCGACGGCGGCCCCTCGTCGCTCGAGGTGTGGTGGTGGGGCGCAGTGAGCCAAGGGAACCTCTCGCGCCATCGGTTCAGATCGACACCTACGCCAAAAGCTGGCGGGTGTGGGAACGGTTCAGCGCCGTCACCGGCCTGCCGAAGCTGGAGGGCTCACGGGGCGCGCTGGTGGCGTTCGTGACGTGAATGCTCGGCGAGAGCCAGCAGATCGGCACCGGATACGCCTCCAGTTCGGCGTCCACCCACCTGGCGGCCGCCGTCGTCGGACTACGCCAGCGCGGCGTGAAGGTCCCCGCCGACGACTAGGTGTTCAAGGCCCGCGCCGGGGAGGAGCGATGTGACCCAGGATGTAACCCGGGGCGCGACCCAGGAGAGGACCTAGGATGCGACCCGGGGCGCGACCCGTGACCGGCGCGGCTGCGGGCACGGATCGTCGCCATGACAGCCCAGGCGCCGCGTCAACGTCGGCGTGGACGTCCGGTTCAACGAAGGGGGCCCGGCGGGATCACGCCGCGAGTGAGCCGAAGCTCAGGAGTTGTCACCAGTGGGACCGGTTGAGCTGGTGAATGAGGACGAGCGAGGCAACCCAGTTGTCACACATGAGGCATCCGACTTGGCACAGGCGCTCATTCGGAAGTCTTTGCGTCACCAGACTGGTCTCGCATACACAGCCACGCAGACGCCAACCCATCTGCACTGCTTCCCTTCGGTCGCCGATGAGTTTCGGTGTGCCGGACGGTCTAATACGTCGTCTCATTTGGTGAGTCTGCGGTAGCAGATGAGGCTGCAAGCGATAGCGGTGAAGGCCGGGAAGTGGTCGGCCCTACGTTCGTAGCGGCGATGCAGGCGGCGGCAGCTGCTCAGCCAGGACGTGGTGCGCTCGGTCGTCCAGTGGGCATCGTCAGCGCCTTCGCCGGCTTGAGCAGCAAGGTCATCGAGTCCGTCATCGTCTTCGGAGGCAGTCCGCACCGCCTTGCCGGTTTCCTCCTGGCAGTGGGCCGCTGACCGGCCCGGGCTGAGTGTCTGCCGCCGGCGGTTTATCGGGGAGTGGTGAGCAATTCGACGGCCAGGCCGAGCGTCTTTCGCCGGGAATCGCTGTAGTCGCCGATGCCTTGTGCGAGTACGAGGTTGCCGTAGGTCAGCGTGAGGATTGCGCTGGGATCGGATTGGCTCTCGGTAACGGCCGGTCGGGGGGAGGAGAGCGGACTGCGCTCTTCGGCGGGCCGTCGATCACTCGTTGGACCGGCTGGTCAACGACGTGCACCGCGAGACCCCGGCTGCCGCCATGGCAACTACCGGCTGGCTCACACCAAGGCCCAGGCCGAACGCGCCGCGGCCGGCTGACCGCCCGGTTCTTTCCGTGGGAAGCGTGTCTTCCTGCGGCGGTCTGGCCTGGGCCTGGGCGAGGAGGAGATCGCGGCCATCTTTGATCGAGTGGGCCGGCCCGGCCCGCTGGTCTGGGAGCACGGACGTGAGGAACCACTGAGGCCGGTTCGGATGCTGACCCGCTGAAGGGGCTTGTCACTGCTCGATGTGTGATCGGGCGGCGGTGTCGTACTTTTCGCGGTCGCGGCGGATGGCGTCGAGGTTGGCTTCGGTCCAGGCGACCAGTTCGGCCAGGACGGCGTGCAGACTGCGACCGCGTGGGGTGAGCGCGTACTCGACCCGGGGCGGCACGGTGGGCTCGACGGTGCGGCTGATCAGGCCGTCCCGCTCGAGGCGACGGACCGTGGTGCTCAGCATCCGCTGTGTGATGCCGCCCGCGGCCCGTCGGAGGGCGTTGAAGCGCAGCGGGCCGTCGTCGAGCCGGCAGATGACGGTCACCGACCACTTGTCACCGATACGGTCCATCACATCGCGCAACAACTGGTCACGCTCGGAATGTGCGCCCGACTCGACCATCGCAGATGGGGCCACGTGGTACCTCCGGTGATACCTGGGCGGTTCAAAGTGCTCTCTTGTGGCACTCCCAAGGCGGTTCCCACCATATACCGGTACCTGTTGTATACCGCCAAGAAGTGGAAGCCGTCGTGCCAGACACTCCTCCCACATCCACCCCGATCATCATCCGGAACGGCCGCGTGCTGTTCCCCGACGGGACGACCCGGATCGCTGATGTCGTGATCCGGGGCGGCCGCATCGCCGGCATCGGCGAAGACGCCACCGTCATCGGCGACGAAGAGATCATCGATGCCCGCGACCAGCTCGTCATGCCCGGTCTCGTGGATACGCACCGGCACATGTGGCTGGGAAGCCTGTCGGCCAGCTCCAGCGACGTGACCTTGTATACCTACGCGCAGCAGATCAACGAAGGACACGGCGACGCATTCACCTCCGAGGACGTGTATGCGGGCGTGCTGTGGGGCGCGGTCCAAGCGATCAACGCAGGGGTGACCACCGTCGCCGACTGGGCCCACAACCTGGGTTCCGAGGCGGACATCGACGCCAACCTGCGTGCCCTGCACGACAGCGGCATCCGGGCCCGGCTGTACTTCGGCGGCAAGGCCAGTTCCAGCGGCGATCACTCCCGCTACGAAGCACAAGCCCGCCACCTGCACGCCACACATGCGCCGCACCGGGTGGAGGGCCGGATCGCGCTCGGGCTCGCCGTACGCGGTCCGTCCATGGCCACAGCGGCGGAGAACGACTTCGAGTTCGCTCTCGCCCGCGACCTGGGGCTGCCCATCTCCCTGCACGCCGGCATGGCGGGCCTGCCCGGCGCGGTCGACCAGCTCGGAAGGCAGGATCTCCTCGGACCGGATGTGAACTACGTCCACGCCAACGAGTTCACCGAACAGGAGTGGAAGCAGGTCGCGGAATCGGGCGGGACCGTATCGGCCACCCCGAGCGTCGACATGACCATGGGCCTGGGCACCCACCCCGCCGTGGGCGCCGCACTGGACCACGGCGTGACGGTCGGCCTCGGCGCCGACACGGTCGCCTATGGCCCCAGCGACCTGTTCACAGATATGCGGCTGGCACTGGCCGCCGAGCGGTCCCGGACCAACGCGGAACCCATCAGCCGGGGCGAGATGCCCGCCGCCCTGCGGTACAGCCACCTGGACATGCTGGACCTGGCCACGCGCGGGGGCGCCCGGGTCCTCGGCTTCACCGACCAGATCGGAGAGATCACCGTCGGCCGGCAGGCCGACCTCATCACGCTCGACCTGCCGGCCCCGCACCTCGACAGCTTCGACAACCCCGTACTCGCCGCGTTCCTCAACGCCGGGCCACGTGACGTCGACACCGTGATCGTCGGCGGACGAATCCTCAAGCGGCGAGGCACACTCACCGACGGCCTCCTTCAGAAGGCACGCCAGGAGGTGCGCCGTTCGCGGGCCCGCATCCGCGGGCGATCGCTCTGACGGCAGTCGGCGTGCCGCGGGCAGGCGGCTTCTGTCCCTTACCCTCTGGTTCCCCTGTGCGCGATCGCCTCGAGCGAGCGGTGAAGTTCCACCGCGTGGTCGAACCCAGGAGCCTCGGATTCCCGGCCCGACAGCGCCTCGGCCACCTCCGCGTACAGGTGGGCGACGTTGTGGGCCGGCGTTCCGGCCAGCCCCGGGAACCGGTCGTACCCGGCGGGCAGTTCGAGCGGGGACAACGCCTCCCGGCCGTGTGCCCCTTCGACGGCCAGAGCGGCACTCATGGGCAGGCCGACATCCCCGGTGATCCGCAGAGATCCTCGCGTCCCGTCGATCTCCCAGGCGAACGGCGTCGTCCGCGGCGCCCCGCCCCGGAAGTGCATACTGGCGACGGCCCCGCCCGGCAGCCGGCCGGTGACGGCGATCTGGTCGGGTGCGGTCTTCGCGATCGCCTCTCCTGTATCGGTGTTGACGGCCTGGGTGCGCAGCGTCGCGATCGTCGCCGTGATCCCGGTCAGTTCACCCAGTGCCACCGCCTGCATGTCGAGCGCGTGGGCGAAGGGAATGGTCATCATCGTCGCTCCGTTGGCGGCGTCCGCGGTATAGGCGGACGCCGACGTGAACGTCGCTCCGCCGCCGGGGAACGAGCAGATCATCGATGAGGAGAGGACCTCGCCGACATAGCCGTCGGCGATCAGGTCGCGGACCCACCTCGTCGTCGGTGACACGTGTCCCTGCAGTCCGGTGAACCGAGGTCCGGGGCGTCCCGCATCCCGCAGAAACTCGGCCTCGGCAAGGTCGCGCGCCAGCGGCCATTCGCAGAGGATGGCCTTGCCGGACTCGAGTACAGGCTCAAGCAGCTTGCGGTGCTCGGGCACCCGCACCGTGATCGCGATCAGATCGATCTCCTCACGGCTCGCCATCTCAGCCACCGACGCATATCCAGGCACGACGTAGCGCTTCGCGGCTGCTGCGGTCGACTCCGGCGAACTGGCCGCCAGTCCCCGCAACTGCACCCCGGGAACCGCCTCGATGGCCGGCCAGTGGGCCACGGCCCCCCAGTTGCCCGTCGCGCTGAGGCCGACGATGCCGACCCCGATTGTGCTGCTCATGGTTCAGACCTCCGGAGTCGACGAGATGTGTCCGAGCCGGGGGCGGGGACTCCTGGCCGCCTCTGCTCTGGTCTCCGATCGCCGTGGTGGCAGGAGTCGATGGGCGTGAGCCGGACCGCGCGACATGGCACACCCCTCATATTTGAGTTGGATCGACGAAGTCAGGAGCCACGGGCCACCGTATCAGAGCTGGATTGGGAAAGCAGATTCAAAGGACGTGGGGACGGCGCGAAGGGGGCGCGAAGCAGGCGCTCCGGCGGCACCCAGCCTTGCGCCGACCGACACCTCACTTCGGACAACAGAGCCAGCTCGGCTAAACTGTCCGCATGAGTCGGAAGGCAGCTGTGTCGGACCCCATCTGCGCGATCGCCCGCAGCCTCGACGTCATCGGGGAGCGCTGGTCCCTGCTGATCATCCGGGACGCCTTCTACGGCCGAACCACCTTCAACGAGTTCCGCGCCTCACTCGGCATCTCCACCGACGTCCTGACCGCCAGGCTCAAAACCCTCGTCGACGAGGGCATCCTGGAGCGCCGCCCCTACCGCCCCGAGGCCGGCGGCCGCGGCTCCCGGGAACGCCACGCCTACCACCTGACGGAGGACGGCCGCCAGTTGCGTCCCGTGCTCGGCGCCCTCCTCGATTGGGGCAACAAGCATCGCCCCAATGACTACGGCCCCTCCTCAGTGCTCGTCGACACGAGGACCAACCGGCCCGTGCGCCTGGCCTTCGTAGACGAGGACGGCGGCGAGGTCGACGTCGCGCAGGTGGACAGCGTTCTCGGGCCCGGATACTACGCCTGGAAGGCCCAGACCCCCGACGGCGGCAGCTGACCGCCACGCCCCCTTGCCTTCCCGGTACGACCGCACCCGCGCGCGGGCTGAGAACTCCTTCGGCTGGTGTTCCAGGGCATCCTGTTCGTCCTGCACACCGGAATCTCATGGGAACACCTGCCGCAGGAACTCGGCTTCGGTTCGGGCATGACCTGCTGCAGACGCCTGGCCGAGTGGACCGAGGCCGGCGTGTGGCCCGCTCGTTTGGCCGGCTGCTCAGCACGTGCGTGCGAGGAGTTCCTGTGACAGGGTCCACAGGCGTCGGGCGTTGTCCGGGTCGACGGCGTACCGGGCGACGCCGTCCAGGGTGCCGGAGCGGCGGTCGATGACCTCGGTCTCGTTGCAGTCGACGAAGTAGCGGCCGCCGACGCCTTCGAGGAGAGGTGAGGTGGCGAGGAGGACGGAGGTGGCCGCGCCCTGCTCGACGGTCTTGATCAGGTGAGCGGGGACTCTGCCGCTGCCCCGTCCCCCGGTATGACGCTGCAGGTTCGTGTAGATCGCGCCGGGCATGAGGGCGTTGGCGGTGATGTTGTCATCGGCCCAGCGGCGGGTGGCTTCGACCGCGAAGAGGACGTTGGCGGTCTTGGACTGGCCGTAGGCGAGCCACGGGTCGTATGGGCGGAAAGCAAAGTTGACGTCGTCCCACACGATGGGTGACCGCTGATGGCCCGTTGAACTCACCAC
Organism: Streptomyces sp. NPDC046870; assembly: GCF_040704595.1. Lineage (NCBI taxonomy): Bacteria > Bacillati > Actinomycetota > Actinomycetes > Kitasatosporales > Streptomycetaceae > Streptomyces > Streptomyces sp. NPDC046870. The sequence continues at coordinate 36,778 of NZ_JBEYXM010000015.1, read as the reverse complement.
GACGATGCGCGCGTTGCCGTCGGCGGCCAGAGCGTCGTGGAGGCCGGTGGCGAGGGCGAAGTGGCCGAGGTGGTTGGTGGCGAACTGCCATTCCCAGCCCTGCTCGGTGTACTGCTCGGGGCAGGCCATGACACCCGCGTTGTTCACCAGGACGTGCAGCGGGCCCCGCCACGCGGTGGTGAAGGCGGTGACCGATGCGGGACTGGCCAGGTCCAGGTGCGCGACATGCACCTCCTGGTTGCCGGTTGATTCGGTGATGTCCTCGGCGACGCGCTTGCCCGCAGTGACATCCCGGACGGCAAGGGTGACAGCCGCGCCCGTGGCGGCCAGGGCCCGGGCCGTCTCCGCTCCGAGGCCGGAGGAGGCACCGGTGACCACCGCGCGGCGGCCGGTCAGGTCGATGCCTTGCGAGACTTCGGCTGCGGTGCTGGAGAAACCGAAGGGGGTGGTGACGGAACCCATGAAGTGAACTCCCGGTGGTGTGCTGCGAAGCGAGGGTCAGGGGGTGAGCATCCGGTCCTGTCCGACCGGGGGCGTGCCGCCGTGCCAGGGCAGGGCCTTGCCGAAACGGACCAGCTCGCCGTATAGGGTGGGGTCGACGCGCTCGGCGAAGATCAGGTCGAGCACGGCCTCGGCGGCCTGGGCCGGCGACTGGGCCTTGCTGTAGTCGCTGAACCAGGGGCGCGAGGTGGCGGTGTCGACCATGCCGGGGCACACGGCTGCGACCAAGGTGCCGGAGGCGAGGTCGTGCTCGCGGCGCTCGGCAGCGGCCGCGCGGACGCCGGCGACCTGGGCCACCTTCGAGGGCACGTTCAGCCAGACGGGCCAGCCGGCCTCCCGCGCGGTGCCGCTGTGGAGGGCGCTGCGCCAGGACTCCACGGCGTACTCGACCTGATCAAGGCTCGCGCCGTCGAACAGGTGGTGCAGCCTCGGGCTGAGGTGGCCGAGGGTACCCAGGCTGCTGGCCACGACGAGCAGCCGGCCGCCGGGCCGCAAGACCGGGCCGAAAGAGCGCAGGACCGCATGGGTGGCGACGTTGGAGACGTCGATGAACTCATCCGCCCGCTCCGCCTGCGGCTCATCGGGCAACAGGCGGGCGACCGCGTTGGAGACAACGACGTCGGCCCCTCCGAACCGGGCCCGGACCTCTTCGGCGAGACGGGCGATGGCATCGGTGTCGGTGACGTCCAGGACCCGGCCCTCGACTCGGGCACGCGTGCCGAACAGTTCCGTGACCTCGCGCGCGGCGTCCACCACCCGCTGAGGGTTCCGGCCGGTGAGCAGCACGAGGTCGTTCGGGTTCATGCGGGCCGCCAGTCCTTCGACGAGAGCGCGGCCGAGCCCCTGGTTAGCGCCCGTCACCAGGGCTATACGCGAAGCATTCATGCACGCCACGCTAGGAACCCGCGAACCATGAGTCCAACGAAAGTTCCGCACGTCTGGTATGCGTAAGCATCATGGATTTCGATGTGTCGTTGACCGCCCTGCGCGTCTTCCGTGCCGTCGCCGAGCAGGGAACCTTCACGGCGGCCGCCGCCTCGCTGGGCTACACGCAGTCCGCGGTGTCCCGGCAGATCGCAGCGATCGAGCGGGCGGCGGGTGCCGAATTGCTGGAGCGGCGGCGCCAGGGAGTACGGCTCACCGCGGCCGGCCGCGTCGTCATGAACCGCGCCACGATCGTGCTCGACCAGATCGAAGCGACGGCACGTGAACTGTCCGGCCTGCCCGGTCAGGCCGGGACCGTCCGCCTGGGATGGTTCCCCAGCGCGGGCGCGGTGCTGGTGCCGCGGGCCCTGGCCGCCCTCCGCCGGACAGACCCCGACCTGCACGTCGTCGGCCGGGAGGGAAGCACGCCAGCGCTGGTGCGCGCCCTGCGGGCCGGCAGTCTCGATCTGGCCCTGCTCGGCTCCGCACCGCCGTTCAGACCGCCGGACACAGAGACGCCGCCGCTCGCTCTGCAGACCCTCACCGAACGGGGCCTGCGTCTGGCGGTGCCCGCCACTCACCCGCTCGCCCACGGCGACTTCGTCGACGTGGCCGACCTGCGCGGGCAGCGCTGGATCGCAGGCTCCTCCTCGGGAGAAGACCGACTGATGGGTGTGTGGCCGGGCCTGGACGAGCGGCCCGACATCGCGCACACCGCGCGTGACTGGCTCGCCAAGCTCCACCTCGTCGCGGCCGGCCTGGGACTGACGACCGTGCCTGCCACCCTCGCCCCGGCCGCACCTCCGGGCGTACGCATCCTCCCCGTCCGAGGCGGCCCTCAGGAACAACGGCGGCTGCTCCTGGCCCGTCTCCCTCAGCCGCCGAGTGAGCCGGTCACCCGCGTGGCAGCCGCCCTGCGCGCCGCAGCCCTCGAAGCAGACACGCCCACTGCGCTCTACTCGCCGCCGTGACGGCGCCGGAAGCCGGTCCTCGGTCACGCGGTAGTCGCCTTTCGCTCCTTCAGCGGGACCCCCGTTGCCCGAATCATGTCCGTGCGCAAGTCGACGGCGTACTGCCGGGCGAATCGGTTGGCCTCCGCTACCGAACTGCTCAGCGACCGCAGGCCGTCCGGCACCCTGCGGGGAGCTGTGCCGCCTCTGCCGCCTCCCAGGCCTGCCCCCGCTCGCCCGCCGCCCCGCCGTTCTGCGGCCGCGCGGCGACGTGCTCGGAGGCGGCCTGCCGCCGTGGCCCCGTCTGCGTCCGGCCTCCGGCCGCCCGTCGGTGGTCTGCCGTCCCGAACGTGCGGACGTGACCGGCGAGTGCAAGGGCTGTTGGCGCGCGCCCGGCCTCCGGCCGCCTGCTGCCGTCTCCTGTCCCGTGGCCGCGCGCCGCCTGCCCCGCCCGCTGCGCCCGACCCACCCGTGTCGCGCCGCCCCGCCGTCCGCACCCGCCGCTGTTTCCTCCGCGCCTGCGCGCCGTTCCCCGGCGGCCTGGCGGGCCCGCGCTCGTCCCGCCGTGTTCGTGCGTTCCCGCCCGCGCCGGTGTGCCGTGTTCCCCGTCCACTCGTGCACGGGCCGCCGCGCTGTGCCGGCCTGCGCCGCCTCGTCCCGCCGCCCTTGGGCCTGCGTGCGCCGTCCCGCCCGCCGCGTGTCCGCCCGCCGCGTGTCCGGCCGCCCGAGCCGCTGCCGCGCCCGCGCCGCCGTCCCGCTTCTTCCCGGTCGCCCTTGGAAGATCCGGCGGCCACCGCCGCCCGCCGTCCGGCCCTCCCCGCATAGGACCGGACCGTCGGGCCGTGTCGTGCCCGCACCGGCCTCCCGACCGCGCGCCGGGCCGCCTGCCGCGCGCTGGACCGCCTCCCGCCGGCCGGGGCTCGCGCGGGTCCCGGCCCCGCCCCCGCTTCGCCCGGCGGCCGTGCGCTGCCGGACCCGGCCGCGGCGCCTCCGCGCCCGCCGCCGTTGCGGAGGCCGGCCCCTGGCCGTCCCCCGTCCTGTGGCCGCGGCCCGCATGCTGCGCCCGCCGCCGCGCCTGCCCCACCGTTGCGCCCGTGCCGCGCCGCCCCGCCGTCCGTGCCCGCCGCTGCCGCGCCCCCGCCCTCCGCGCGGCTCCCCGGCGGTCTGGCGGGCCCGCGCTGGTCCCGCCGTGTTCGTGCGTTCCCGCCCGCGCCACGCCGCCTCCCGCTTCCTCCCGGCCACCCTCGGCAGTCCCGATGCCGACCCCCGGCATGACCCCGGCCGCGCCCGACACGGGGCGATAGCCACCGCCAGGAGCAGGGCGAGCGGCGGCACTGGAGGTCCCGCCGCGGCTGACCACCGCGCAGGCCCGACCCGGCGGTACGCGGAGCCGTCGCGCAGGGCGTGCTCCGGGCTGGGGACCGGCCCGTTACAGCTCGCGCGCATCGACTGGCCGCGCGCGGCAGGACAGGCATGTGTGTGACGTCGAGCCGTCATACTCGCTGGTACGGCCCGGTTTTGTGAGGCTGTACGTCACGCTGACGCCCTGGCGTGGTGGGCTGCGCGGCGGCGCCACGCTCTGGAGCGGCAGCGGCCGGAGCAGTGCACCGCGTCGCGGCGGCGGTCGCCACCGGCGAACGTGATCCGGCCGCACTCCGGGCAGGTCAACAGTCTGATCATGCGCCTGTCGCCGGTCCACTCCGCTTCGGCCAGCATCATCCCCCACGGCCATGATCCGGTCGGAGACCCGCCGGGCCCGGTACGCCTGGGCCCGGCACACGCCGTCGCAGTACCGGCGCCTAGCCGACGCGCTGCGCGGCAGCCGGGCCCCGCAGGACAAGCAGAACCGAATACGGGCCACGCCTTCAGCGTCGTTCGCCGGGCCCCCTCCCGCAGGCCCTGCGCTGTCGGAACTCGTCAACGTCCGATTCCGCCCCGGCGCTCGCAAGCCTCCCGTACCGTGGTCGAAGGGCGGAGCACCCTGCCAGCTCCGGAGACATGACAGAGGGCGACACCCCAGGGGTACCGCCCTCTTGTCTGGGCCTGATTGCTCATGGCGTGCCGGGTCAGTTCCACGCGTTCGTGTAGGCGTTGATCCGCTGGTGGTCGTGGCCGAGGAGTGCGGCCAGCTGCGGGCCTGACCACAGGGTGAAGGTGAGGGCGACCTCGCGTGCGTCTTCCACCTCGTGACCGGGGCGGAGGTAGCCCAGGTAGGGCACTGCGAGGCGGGTGAGCCGTTCCCGTTCCGTTCGGCGGTGGCGTCCGGGTGGGGGGTGAGGTCGTCGGCGACGACTGCCAGGATCTCGATCGCGGTGGGGCCGGCCGGGTGCGCGTGCTGCTGGGTGCGGGCGACCTGGTCACCGAAGTCGCACAGCCACCTGCCGAACCGGTCCGGGTCGCGGCCGAATCACCGCGCGCTGGGCTGCGTGCCGCCAGCCGGGCTCGCGCGGGTTCCGGCCGGCGCTGTGCCTGGCGGCTCGGCCCGCTGCACCCCGGGTTGGGCCTGCGCCCGGCGGCCCATCTGAGTTGCTGCTGGTCGTACGCCCCGTGTGTGCGCCGTCCCGGTTCGCGCCGGAGGTTCCTGGCCGCGCGCCGCAGTGTGGTGTCCGCTGCCTGAACGACGCTGCGGACGGGGTCCGCTCGTGACCGTACGGCAGGATGTGGTCATGGCGATTGAAGGCGTGCGCTGGCTGGCGGAGTCTGAGTGGTATTACAGCGTCACCTTCGCCCGTGGCATCACGCCGGAGGAGTTGGCTGTACGCCTGGGGGCCAGTCCTGGCGCCGCGCGTGCGACGGCCACGGCGCAGGAAGCGGTCGCTCTCCTCAATGATCCCGACGTCGGCGTCGCCCGGATCGGGCAGGCGGGGGGATGGGCGTTCGCCGTCGAGTACGGGGAAAGCCGCGGCGCCCGGCACGACATCCTCACGGGTATCTCGCGCGCCGGCGTGGAGGCCGTGAATCTCGACCCGCAGGCGTTTCACCCGCCTCCGCTCTTCTCCTACGCCGCCGGCGGTGAACTGCTGTGCTCGTTCGGTCTCGGTGAGGAGCGGCGACGGTGGGGGATACGGCCGGATCTGCTCCAGGAGGACCTGACGGCGGCGGGCATTATCCTGCCGACCGGGGATTACCTGCGTGTGAGTGCCGAGCGGCACCATCACCGGCTCGCGATGTCCCTGGGCGTGATCGAGAGGCATTTCGGGCTTACCTTGCCCCGCGATCTGCTCGAGTACGGCCGGCTCCCCCTCGCTGTGGTGAGCGGCAGCCTCGCTCTTGACTCGCTGGGCAGTGACGCCTGATACGAGGGTCTGGTGCGGACCTAGCAGCGTGAGGTTCGGCGCTGTGCTTTGGGTCGCCCCCCTGTACCCACTGCCGCTCGCGCCCTGGCCACCAGCATCTAGAGCCGGTCCCGCTCCGCCCACCGTTCGAGGGTGAGCTCATCGGCCCTGCGGCGAATCACAGAGGCCACGTGCCTTGTGCCGTCCGGCTCGTCCGTCCTCCGGCCACACCGCATGCAGTCGTCTCCGCGCCGGCGCCCGGCCCCGCCGTACCGCCGTCCGCTCAACTGGCCGTCACGCTCTGCGGCCCCCGCGCCGTGTGCCGTCTCACCCGGCCCGCGCCCGCGCTGCGCCCGCTGTGCCGGGCGCCCGTCGTCTGCCCGTTCGTACCGCGCGCTCTGACTCCGCACGGTTGCCGTAGCCCCGCGTTCCCCGGCGCCCCGCCCGGTGGCCCTGCCTCGGTTCCGCACCGCCCGCGGGTCGATCGCCGCCCGTCCCCGCGCTTGGTACCCGGAGGCTCCGCCCGCCCGGCGCGTCCGGCCCGCCCGCTGCTCGTCTCCGCCCGGCCCCGTCGCCCGCGCGCCAGCCCGGGTCGCCCGGTCGCGCCGATGCCGCCAGCGCCTCCATCTGGCCGTCCGGCAGCCTGCGCCGCCTTTGCCGCCTCCCGGGCCGGTCCCCGCCTGCCGCCCGGCTGTCCCTGTGGCGGCCCGCCTGGGCCCGCCGCAGGGTCGTCACCCGCCCTGCTCGCGGACGCTGACTCACCACCCATGGCGCGGTGGTCACGTTTCCCCGTCCGGGTTGTTGGCTGCGCGGGGCGCACAAGGCCAGCCCCGTTCACCATGCGGGCGGATAGCCTGCTCCATCACTGCGTTTGCTGACTTCGAGGAGATGTCGAGGGCGTGGACGGTGTTCGGTGGCTCGCGGCAGGGGACCATTTCGAGCTGGGCTATTGGGTGCTGTTCGCCCGGGGCCTGGAGTCGGCCGAGTTGATACGGCGCCTGGAGCCCGTCACGCCTGTGCCTGAGGCGGTGACGCGGTGGGGCGTGGATGCCGTCGAGGATGAATACGACGGTGTGGTGATGAGGGCGGGCGTCAGCGCGGGCTGGGCGTTCGGGATCGTAGAGGGTGGTCCCGTCGGTCGAGCGTCGAACCAGGCTGTGGAGGCGCTGTCGGCTGGTACGTCGGCTGTGGAGCTGTGGCGGACGGTCAACGCCGACATGGGTTGTGCCTTGGCCGAGAACGGGCGGACGGTATGCCGTTTCGAGCCAGGCCGTGAGTACGAGCGTGCGGGAAGCGAACCGGACCGGCTGTTGCCCGCCCTGCGACGCGCCGGGCTCGTCCTGCCCGATGGGTCGACGCCCTTCGAGCACGGGCACGACGTTCCGGACGCCATGCTGCGAGTACTGGCTGTGGTTGAGGCGGAGTTCAGTCTGGACCTGCCCCGCCGTGCCGTGCTTGAGGACGCACTCACCGCAGCTGTGTTGCAGGTGTAGCCACGGGGCCGCATGAGAGCCGAAGGCACGGGATCAGGTGGCTGACCTCGTCCCGTGCCCTGGCTTAACCGCGGCGAGCGGGCCTTGCGCGGGTCCCGGCCGGACGGGTCCCCGGGCCGCCGGCGGTTTGGTGGCCTGCCCGCGCCGTGCCCCGTTGCGCGGGCCCGCACGCGCCTTGCTGGCGCACCGGCGCCCCGCGCTGCCCGTGCCTGGCGTCTTCCCGCTGCCGCTGCGCCCGTGTGCCGTCCCGTGGCCGGCCACCCGCCGCACCGGCCCCCTGGGCCGTCGGCCGGACGGGCACGCCCTGGGCCCGGCCGTCCTGCGCCCGGGCCCGCCGCCGTACTGCCGGTGCCTCCGCGCCGTCCCCCGCGCTGTGCCGGTCTGCTGCGCTCCTTCCCGCTGAGATGCTTCGGCCGCTGGGAGCTCTCCCAGCCGCACGCCGCTCGGCGCCGACCGCTGCAGGACACGGGCCGTGGCGGCGCCGGACACTACTGAACAGGCGTCTTGCCGGCCCCGCGGGTGGGTCGGGCCGGGCGCGCTGTCCGAGGCCTGCTGGCGGGTCTGCGCTGCCGGGAACGCGTCACGCTGGCCGAAGGCGGGCTGGCTGAGGGGACGGAGCCCCCCTGCGCCGGCGGTGTCACGGCCACCTCACGGCCTCGGCTTCAGGCGTGGGCGTTGCGGAGGTAGGCGGGCAGCAGCTGGCAGACGGCCGGGTCCACTTCCCAGCCGGGGTCGGTGAGGTGGTCGGCCGTGATGACGATGTGGTGGCCGTGGTCGGTGCGGACGAGAACGAGGAACGTTTTCACCCCGGCTGTCCCGGCCGGCGAGGTAGGCGGCCAGGACGGCCTGCCCCAGCTCAGCGGGATCCGCGCCGGTCGTCGCTCGGCCGAGGTCTTTGCAGATCCACACGTCGCTGAACCGCTCGTGCATCAGGATCTCCCACCGCACGTAAGCGGGCATGCCGTCGCGTAACACAACAGCGATCATGCCCCCACCAGCCGGCCTCCCATACTGCTACCTGCGAGTACTGGCCGGAAAGCATGCCTCTCCCACCGGGGCGAGGGCGGCTGGCACCGACCAGACTTACCCCTCACCGGCGCGGCCCGAACCGAGGGCATCAAATGGGCTACACCGGGCGGCCTTTGCGTTCTGCCGTTCCCGGGCGTGATCACACGGGCCCCCAGGGCGCCTACCTCTTGCCGCTGTTCCATACGATCGAGCAGGCCCGCGGTGAGCACGTCATACCGGCAGCCGCCCGGACCCGCCCCGGTCAACAGCCTCGCCAGCAACGACGCGCCGCTGGGCCCGTACGCAGGTGCGCACCTGATCCGCAGGTCCTCCGCTATCGGCTTCTTCCCGCGCCGATGCGCTGCCCGGTGACAGCATCTCGCAGTCGACCTCCGTACATAGGCTTCCACGTATGGCCAGCCGATCTTTTCCCTACGACCGGTTCCTTGGTGAGTTCCAGGAGCTGGCGCACGGCCGCTCCGACGGCCCTGCACTGCGCGACTCGGTCCGCGACCACGCTGCCCCGGACGAGGAGAAGCTGGTGCGTTACCTGCGGGCAGGATCAGCCCTTGCCGTAACCGGATCACCGATCCACGACGCACTGAGTGGCGAGTTCATCGGTGCGTTGGAACTGCACACCGACGGCGAGTGGTTCTGGTACTCAGATCTCGCTCACTATGTCGAGCGCTACCACATCCAGCTGGAGGCAATCTTCATCGATCACGCACGCGCACGCCACTGGACTCCACCCACACTCTCCACTGAAGACCTCATCGAGATCGCAGACACGTTGGAGGCGCTCGATACCGAAGGCTCTGCGGGTGCACAGAGCTGTCCTAGTTGAATGCCTGAGAGGTCTCAGGCCAGGCGCAGTGGGGTCGAAGATGACCTCGGTCAGCCCGGGAGTCGCCGGCAGCTCGACAACGACCACCACGCGCACATCAGTTAAGGGCGACTTGGCATCGTGGTCGGCAACGACGTCGTTGGTGCTCTTCGCGTTCGAGTGTCAAGGTGGCGAGGTCGAGCAGGGCGTCTCCCTGGCGCGTATCGGATTTGGTGACACTCGTCTCCACCACCGCACGCCGGATCCGCAGCCCAGCCTGCCGCCTGCCCTGCCTGCAGTGGGCCTGCGGCAGCCCGTCACCGATACCCCGGCAGCCGCACCAAGGCCGCAACCAACTCCGGCGGCAAGCTGGTGCGTACTGCCGCGCGGGTCAACACCTTTGGTCCGAGCCCTGCCCGCTGGCAGCCGGCCCCCGGACGGTCCGGTTGTCGGCCTTTCCGGTCAGCTGTTTCCGTTAGCCTTGCGTTGATCACCAACCGGCGTGAAACGAGCCAGGGAGAGACATCGTGGTGAAGGTCCTTATCGCTGGGGGAGCCGGTTACATCGGCAGCACGGTCGCCTCGGCCTGCCTGGACAGCGGCGTCACTCCCGTGATCCTCGACAACCTCGTCCGAGGCCGCCGTGAGTTCACCGAGGGCCGTACCTTCTACGAGGGTGACATCGCGGACGGGGCGCTGGTCGACCGCATCTTTGCGGAGCACCCGGAGATTTCCGCGGTGGTGCACTGCGCGGCGCTGATCGTGGTGCCGGAGTCCGTGGCGGACCCGATCGGTTACTACGAGGCGAACGTGGCCAAGAGCCTGGCCTTCGTCAGTCACCTGCACCGCAACGGCTTGGACCGCATCATCTTCAGCAGCTCAGCCTCCATCTACCAGGCCATGGACGGCTCGCCCGTCGACGAGGACTCGCCGCTGGCGCCGCAGAGCCCCTACGCACGGACCAAGGCCGTATGCGAGGAGATGTTCGCCGACATCGCCGTCGCGGGGCCGCGGGTGCTGTCTCTGCGCTATTTCAACCCGGTCGGCGCCGACCCTCAACTGCGTACCGGGCTCCAGCTCAAAAGGCCCAGCCACGCCCTGGGCGTGCTCATCCAGGCACACGAGGAAGGCCGTCCGTTCCCGGTCACGGGGACGGACTACCCCACACGCGATGGCTCGGGCATCCGGGACTACGTGCACGTCTGGGACCTTGCTGCGGCTCACATCGCCGCGATCAAGCGTTTCGACTCCATCCTCGAAGGCGAGCAGCGCTCCATCGCGATCAACCTGGGCACCGGCTCGGGCACCACAGTCCGAGAGCTGTGCGCCGCGTTCAACAACGTCGTCAGCACACCCGTGACAACCATCGACACCGATCGGCGGCCCGGTGACGTCGCCGGCGCCTACACCAAGAGCGACCGGGCTGCCGAGCTGCTTGGATGGAGCCCGAAGCTGACCCTGGAAGACGGCATCCGCTCCGCCCTGGACTGGATGCCCGTGCGCGACGCACTGTTGAAGGACTGACAGAAGGGCCCGCCGTCGCGGCTCTTCCCGGGCCGCTGAGAACTCGACGCCCCACCCACGCACAACGGGCTAGGACACCGGTCGCTCCAGATGAGCTCCCTGCGGCGGCGCTGCCGGGCGGTAGCGGTCCGCCACTGGGGGCCGAGATAAGGCTCTGCAGCGCCCGTTCGCGGATGATGCTTTTACCCGCGGCGCGGTGCTGGCGCTTGCGTTGGCTCTTCGCCGGGCTTGTGCGCCATGAGCGCGAAGTCTTCTGCCCTGGCCTGGCGGGTGGTGCGGGTGGTCAGGTAGAGCGCCGAGGCGGCCATCAGGATCGCCATCACGGCGAGCATGAAGCGGTAGTCCACCAGTGCGATCAAGCCGGCTCCGGCAGCGATGGCTGCGGTCTGCGAAGCCCCTATCAGCACGTTCAACGCGGCGTCGGTGCGTCCCATCACAGCGGCAGGGGTGCGTCGCTGAAAGAGGGTCATGAGGCCCGCGAGAATCCAGGGCAGGCTCGCTCCGATGAGCGCGATGCCTGGTGCGACCGCGAGCAGAGAGGGAACGGCACTCAGGAGAAAGCCTGCGGCGGCACAGGACAGGCCGAGCACCACGGTCCGGGCTTCCCCTGCACGGCGCATGATCATTGCGGCGGCCGTCCGGCTGCTATGGCACCTGCGCCCTGCAGTGAGCTGAGGACGCCGAGGAACGCCGGCGGACGGTGCAGCCCCGCGTCGGCGACAGCGAACAGGACTGATTCGGAGAAGCCGAACGCCACAACGGCGAGCACCGCGGCGAGGGTGAACTGACGCAAGGTGGGGGTGTGTGCGATGTAGCGGAAGCCGGCGGTGATCTGAGGGCCGGCTTCCTGCCGCGCCGGCTGCGGGGGATCCTCCCGCCGGCGGTCCAGTTGCGGATGGGGCGTCGGTCGGGAACTGGTCCGGCTGCGTGGCTGAGGGTGATGCGCGGTGCGCACTCCGCTGCGGGATGGCCATGCGGACGGTGCGGCTGCTGTGAGGACGGCGGAGGCGAGGGCGTTACTAGTGCGGAAGCTCGGTAGTCCCGGAGGCCGAGAGTTTCCGCCCGTGAGCGTTCGGCGAGGCCACACCGACCTGGCGAGCACGGCCTTCTCGACGACACTACGGACCCTCTGGTTACCGTGCCCGCCTCATTCCCTGGGCGCGTCGCGTGCCTGGGGCGTGGAAGTGGGTGTATGCAGACCCGAAGCCTCGCGGCTGCTGGCGCCGAGCGGGGATCAGGGGATCGGGGGTGGCTCGTGGCAAGCGGGGCATTCGAGGAGCTGCAGACCGGCGGGTTCGGGCCGGCCACGTTGGATCTGTTGCGGCGGCTGGTCCACCAGGTGCGCCGCGCATCCGGCTTTCCGCCCCCGGAAGGGCACACTGTCTGGAGTGATGACGCGGCCTACGACGTGATCAGTGCGATGTGGTCCCAGGAAGGAGCGGGACAACGGTTCGTGACCGTCTGCTTCGCCCAGGCCGCCGACGAGGCCTCATTAGAGCGACTGTTCCTCACGTCGATCAAGAACTTCCTCATCGATGAGGCAAAGAAGACGCCGCGGGGCAAGCTCCGGCGCCGCATCGCCCGCTTGATGAGCGAGGACACGGCCTATCGGAAGAGGAAGGGCTCACCCCCGCGCTGGGCGCTGGCCGACCATGCCGAAGGAGCTGTGTGGCAGGGAAATCTCGACGATCTCATCGCATACGCGGCACGGGTGACCGGTGTCGGTATCACCCGCTGGAACCATTCCGGCCCCACACCCAAGCAGACAGTCCATGCCCTGAAGACCATCCTCTCGCGCGTGCTCCAGCACGCCCAGGGAGCGGTGCGGGAGGAAGACCTCGCTAAGGTCCTCGAGGCCCGCTTTGAGCTCCTGGCAGCAGCTCTTGTGGAAGCCCACGCCTGCGTTCAGCAACACGGTGAGGGCCCGCCATGCCGCGACGTCTCGCCGCCGGGGCGCCGCGAACGCTGATCCTGCGTGGACCATCGGCTCCGCACAACGCGGACAAATCCGCTGCTCGCCCTGTCGTTGGGCTGCTTGTACGAGACCCGGCAGGAGAGGCAGACGTACGAGGTTTTCCCATTGGCCACCTGCTCAGCCTAAAGATCGCTCAGAGAGCTGGCCAGCAGTATTTCGTGCGCTGGAGACCTCGGCTGGGATGTATGAGCCCGTCCCGCTCAACTGGCCAACTGAAGTGCTTATTCAAATGACCCGTTACCCGGCCCGAAAAACGACACGGAACGGGCGGCGACCCGTCAGGCCGCGGACGACTGCCAGCGCCAGGAGAAGGGAGGCACCGACTTCCTCGACTCGGAGAAGGAACTGGGATGGCTCTGACAGAACTGGAAGCCCTCGCGGCCCGGGCGCGCTTCGACCTGGAGAGCGCCGGCTTCACACCGGTGCCACCCGACCACGAGGACGACCCCCAGGGCGGCCTGCTCGTTACGGACGGGACCGGTGGCACACCGGGTTCGTCGACGCGCTCGGTGTCGGTGGCCTGCTCGGCCAGGTCGAGGGCCGCACCGCCGCCGACGTGCTGGCCTGGCTGTCTACCACACCTCTGTCCTGGCGCAACAGCATCCGGCACGTCGCCATCGACATGTCGGCCACCTACCGGGCCGCGGTCCTGACGGGGCATGGCCTGCGCGCCAGTTGGCGGACGAGACGGTCTGACCTGGCCGCCACCTAGGGAGAGGGTGGGGGCGTGGCCGTGGTGTGCGGCTGCACGTCCTGGAGGCCGCGGGCGCGCTGCAGCGCTTCGAGCCGGAACTGTGCGGCGGCATTGAGGTCCCGGCGCTGCTCCGCGCTCAGTTCGCGCAGGTACCGGGGCCCCACCCGGTCGACCACCCCTGGCAGATCGACGGCAACGGCGCACTCCGCGTCGGCCTCGGCTATCCGTACCTCCTCCCGTGGCGCGGCGCCTTGCGCCGACGGTACGCCATGGCTCCGGCGGGCGGCGGCCGCCCGTGCGTCCTCCATGGAGGCGAACGGCAACCCCTGCTTCTTCATGCAGGTCGCCCAGTTTCCCAGGGCGCGCCGCATGGTGGCGTCGTCGGCGATCCGTCCGTGGACCGCGTTGTAGGCCTCCTGAGGCACGTACGAGACACTGGCCGCCGCCATGACATCACCGAAGAGTCGGCTGCGGCTTTGGGCGATACAGCCCGTGGTGGCGAAGGTGAACTTCGGGCCGCTCGACAGCCGCAGCGTGGCGCGCTGCCCAGGGTCGCCGGTGAGCGCACGGGCGTAGCTGCCCCGCTTCGCCGCGGGCAGGCCGGGCGGGTACTGGTCGTCGGGTGACGGGCCGGTGTCGGAGAAGCCGTAACCGAGGGTGCGCCGCACCTCGGGATCGGGGTGCCACGGGTCGTCGTCCCGGGCGGTGGTACCGGAGGCGGCCGGGTGGCCGAAGCCGTGTCCGGCCATGCACCGGCGGGTCAGCTCGTCCTCCGCTCGACGGAGGGTGCGCTGGTCCTCGCGGTAGGGGGAGGTCCTCAGAGCGAGGTCCACGGCGGCCTGGCTGAGCGCGGGCACGGCGGCCCGGTCCGGCCGTTCCGCCGGCTGCGCGCGAACGCAGCCGGCGGAACCGAAGGCCAACACGGCGACGACTGCCGCGGCAACGGCAGGTGTGGCCATCGGACGCATGCCGTCAGCCCTTACCCACACCACCAGTTGTTGGAGCTGATGACGTCGTTCCAGTTGCCCCCGCTCGGCTTGCCCCACTGGGTCAGATCCGCGGCCTGGGTGTCACGGTTGATCACCCACGAGGATCCGCCGTAGTTCGCGGCCTCGTACACCACCGCCTCACAGTTCAGTCCCTCGTTACGGATGGCCGAGGCGCAGTCGTTCCACCGCTGGGTCGAGTTGCACCCGCCGGTGAAGTTGCCCCAGTAGGTGTTGTTGCCGGATACCTTGCCCATGGCGCCGCCATAGTTGGCGTTGACCCAGAAGCAGAGGTATCCGCTCTCGTTCGGACAGTCGGTCACGGCTGCCTGAGCCGAGGGTGCGAGGGCCAGACCGGAGACGACAAGCGCTCCGGTCGCGAGCACGGACATGACGATTCGACGCACCGTAGTTCGGTCCTCTCTGTGGAGATGAACTTGCTGCCGACGTGATGACCTCCCGAGTGTCGGCGGCCGGGCTAGCACGGTGGTTGATCGTGAGCGCCATCCGGTTGCCGTTCCGTGCCTTCCCGCCCGGCGTTCTGTGCGACGCGCCGGTAGTCACCGGGCGGCATCCCGTAGGCGGCGCGGAACAGGCGACTGAAGTGGGCCTTGTCGGTCAGGCCCCAACGGGAGGCGACGGCCTGGACGGGGCGGTGGCGGTGGCGGGGGTCGGCCAGGTCGCGGTGACAGTTCTCCAGCCGGCGCCGACGTATCCAGCCGGCGACCGTCAGGCCCCTGGCCTGGAAGAGGCGGTACAACTGGCGGGTGGAGACATTGTGGGCGGCGGCCACCGCGGCCGGCGTCAGTTCCGGGTCGGCCAGATGGTGCTCGATGAAGGCACGGGTACGCAGGAACAGCGTGTGGTGCTGGGTTTCCAGCGGCAGCAGCCGTTCCGCTTCCAGATGGTGGGCGCACACGGCTGCCAGAAGATCGACCATGACGGTGGCCAGACGCGCGGCATCCGCCGGGGTGTACGAGCCGGCGTGGTCGACCAGCTGCTTCAGGAAGCCGGCCAGCAGCCCGCCCACGCCCTGGCCGGCGGGCAGCCGCGTGGCGATGAGGGAGCGGACACCGTCCTGCGGAAGCGGCAGGAGTGCGCGGGGAACCTGCACCATGATGCCGTTGACGGCGCTACCCGCGTTGCCGGCGTCCGCCCCCGCCCAGCCGTGCCAGGGCCGCGAGGTGTCGTAGAGCAGCATCTCGCCAGCCGAGCCCGTGGTGTCGTGACCTCCCTGGCGGATCCTGTGGCCACCACGCAGGTTCAACATCAGCTGGTAGCTCTCGGGGTCTGACCGCCGGATCAGCTTCGCGGGGCGGTACGTCTCCAGCGGCGGATACCGCAGAGCGGACACCTGGACCGCGCCCAGGTCCATCAGCCGCAACCGCGCCCGGAAGTCCGGCGTATGGTCGCTGCGCAGCCGGTTGGGGACTATCGTGTCGTTCACCATGCCGTGCCAGGAGTCGAACCGTTCCGCGGCCGGTAAGGCGCTCGTGCGGAACTCCGTGACCATCGTCATGAACCCTCCCTGAAGGCGCCCCGTTGAGCCAGGGTCGTGTTCAGTGAAGCTGCCACGCCTGAGTGCCGGGCCGGAAGGGGTTGAGGAACATCTGAGGTGCGGCCGTGGCGGTGGCCACAGGGCCGTACCGCCCTCGACGGTGCGCGCCGCAGCTTCTCGGAACGGATGCGGCAAGCTCCTCAGAACGGATACCAGCGCACCGTCTAGTACTCCAGCAGCACTTCGCACTCACAGACACCCGGCTCCGCTGTGAGTCACATCCCCTGTTTTCCCTGATGGACGTGGGGTGCTGTGAGGTTGTCAGGCGTAGGACCCGTTTCTCTCAGCCCTCGAGCAGGCCGCCGCAATCACCGCATCCCGCGACCGCGACATGATCCGGCACGATTACGGCGATTGACCGTCAGACCCTGTATCGGGTGCGCTCCTCTGCCGCCTGCGGCAGCACGCGCCTGCCAGACTCCCGGCCGGAAGTACCCACGCGCCCCGGGACGAGGACAAGGGTCACGGATTCGCGCGATCACCTGACTTGATCATGATGGCCGGGCTACGGCATGGGCGTGGGCATGCCGTGGAAGGAACGTCGTGACCAAGGACAAGAAGCGGAAAGCTGAGATCCGCGCCGCCCAGCAAAGCACCGGCCGCCGGTACACCCAGCTCGCCCGTGAAATGGTTGCAGCACCGGCCCGCACCGCCCGAACCTTTCTCCTCTCCGAGCTACTGAACGAGTGCGCCACCCTTCTGCCCGCGGACGTCGACTGGGGCTATGACGACGAGTACGCGCCGGCCGTTTTCCAGTCCCAGGTGCTCGGCGTAGCCATCCCCTACGGCACCGTGCTCGAACTGGCAGGCTCCCTTGCCCGGGAAGGGCACAAGGCACGGATCACGGTGGAGTCCATGAACCCGCTGGAGACGGCGTTCGTGGTGTGCAACGAACGCCGCTTCCGGCTCATCATCACCCAAGACCGGGCCGACGAGCTGTGCCGGACACCTGGCTGCCAGCACTCGCCCACCTCGTGGGCCTTCAGTCGACGCGACAGCCACCTCGCCGACTGCGACGCTCAGACCCTGGCACGCATGGCCAGCGACTGGGGGCACGCCCGAAACGAAGAACTCGACCGCGACCCAACCCGTCTCGGCGGCAGCCCCCGAGGCGGACCTGCTCATTAAGGCCGCCGTCGCCAACGGCGCCTTCGAACCGGTCAGCAGGTCCCTGCTGCACATGTGCTTCGAGGACCCTGACGTCATCGACGAAGTCTTCTGGAACGAGACGGACGCCCTCGCCATGATCGTCGACACGCTCCACCAGTTCATCCACGGCGCACGCCATGGCAGAGCCCGCTGACAACGCCGCTTACTGACGTCGGCTTTTTGGGGTGACGCTTCGTTGAAGAGCCCGGCGGTCGGCGCTTGCCCAGGCCAAAACCACGTGACATCGACTGGAGCGGCGGCCCAGGATGTCGCTGTGATCAAAATACGTACTGCCTCCTCCGACGATGCTTCCCTGCTTGCAAGCCTGAACGGCATCGTTCATGAGCTGCATGTGGGACATCGTCCGGACTTGTTCACGGACTCGCCCGAGCAGGATGTCGTTGAAGCGTTCTTTCTGGCCCGGCTGGCCGATCCCTCAGTCACCGCCTTCGTCGCCGATAGCTCGGACGGCAGAGCCCTTGGGTACGCCCAGGCTCGAGTCGTCAGATGGGATTCCAGTGCACTGTTCCGGTCGGACCTGGTCGTTTCTCTTGATCAAATCGCAGTAGTCCCCGATGCCGTCGGCATGGGCGTCGGCTCGGCGCTACTCGAAGCGGTGCGTGAAGTGGGACGCAAGGCAGGTTGTCGACGCCTGGTGACAGAAGTCTGGGACTTCAATGAAGGCGCTCGTGCGTTCTACGACGCAGCTGGTTTTCGACGTATGAATGTGCGGCTAGATCAGCTGCTCTGACTCGGACGAACGATTAGGGCAGTCTTTCAGGGCGGCAGTGGTGGGTCGAGGCCGAGGCCGAGGTCAAGGTCGAGTCCGGTTCCGGCGAGGAAGCCGTCGAGGATGGCGGGCTGCAGGCGTTTGAGCCGGTTGCGGACGAGGGTGTCGAGGCGGTCGAGGGCTACCGAGGCGAGGTTGGCCAGGCTGCGTTTGACGTGGGCCCACAGTCCTTCGGCCGGATTCAGCTCCGGCAAGTAGTCCGGCAGCAGGAACACGGTCAGCCGCATCGCACGGGAGACATCGGTGTTCAACCGGTCCCACACCAGCACGATCGGTGCCTTGACCAGCTGATGCACGCCGTCGAGTAGCTGGATGCAGTTGCGTTCGCCCATGCTGCGGCGCTCGTCCTTACCGCCGCGGTGCACCGCAGTCGGTGGCACAGTCGGGTCTTGGAGCCGGGCCGTACCGCGATGAGTCCGGCGACGGACAGGCGTCCGGAGCGGCGGCCGCTGACCGTCACGACCGGGGTGACGCCGCGCCGACCCCAGGTCCGTCCTCGGGGAGGCCGGCGGGTGAATCCTGCTTCGTCCTCGAAGGAAATCCATCCTCCGCAGGCCGCCCGTGCTCTTCCGGTATCGGACCGTGCTGGTGCTGTGCCGTTCCTTACAGCGCGCCGGTCCCACGGTCTGGCTGGAGTGCCGGTCTCCTCCCGTTCCCGGCTCGCCGCCGTCCCGGTCCCGCCTCGGCTCGTGCGTCCTGCGGCTCACCACCTGCGCTCGTCCCCGCGTCGTTGCTCGCTCCCCTCCGCGCGGCCCGGCTGTCCCTCCGGCCCGGCTGCCGACCCGCTCCCGCCGTCCGCTCAACTGGCTGTCACGCTCTGCGGATCCCGCGCCGTGTGCCGTCTCGCCCTGGCCCGCGCCCATGCTTCGCCCGGTGTGCCGGGCGTTTGCCGGCTGCCGGTCCGTACCGTGCGTTCCGGCTCCGCGGGTTGCCGTACGCCCCGCGCTCCCCGCCGCTCCGCCCGGTCGGTCGTCCCTGCCTCGGTCCCGTTCCGCCCGCGGGCTGGCCGCCGCGCGCCGCGCGGCTGTGTCGCGCCCCTGGGCCCCGCGCCGCGCCTGTACCGGTCGGCCGTCTCAAGTGGTCCTGCACCGCCCCTGCGCTTGGTGCCCGGAGCCTCCGCCCGTCCGGCCCGCCCACGTTGCTCCGATGCGTCTGTGCCGCGGACCGCTGTGCTGTCCGGGGCGCCCGCTCTGCCGCCTCCACTGCCCAGCTGCCCGCGCCGCCGCTCGCCGCCCGTCTCCGCCCGGCAGCGCCGCCCCGGCGGCCTGTCTCAGTCGCCTCCGCCGCCGGCTTGATGTCCGGCCGTCCCCCTGCCGCGCCCGCCACGGCCGCCTCTGCCTTTCCTCGGCCCTGGGCCGTCGCCGGGCCGTCCCGGTCGTCGGCTGCCTCGGCCGCGCGGCTGCGCCCGGCCGTCGGCCCGTCTCTGTCGGCGGCCTCGTGCCGGGCCGTGGCGGTCTGCCGCTCTCACCCCGGGTCTAGCCCGCCCTGTCGGCCACCGGCCGCTACTGGCCGCCGCGGCCCGGCCGCCACGTCGGCCGCCGTCGGCTGTCGGCCGTGAGCCGCCGGGCCATCGGCTACTGGTCCGGGCGCCAGCCGGTTCCTGTCGCTACCGTCCGCCCGTATCCTCCGCCGGCTTCCTGCCGCCGCGCGCGCGTGCCGCCTGTCGCCGCCGCCCTGGCGTTCTCGGTCAGCCGGTCCGATGGCGTCACGCGTTCCTGCGGTCGCGCGGCCGCCGCGGCGGCAGGTGCTTTCCCTGTGGATTGCAGCGATCGCGAGCACAGGAGGCTTTCGGCTGTCGGTCACGGAGTTGGCTGGTGGGAAAAGTGCGTGGCTGCTGAGTTCGCGGCGCCGGTAATGTCCGGTGTTCCGCCCCGCCGTACCGGCGGCCTACGTTCAGAGAGCGATGCAGATGACCAGCCGGCAAGCAACGACGACCCTGTGGCGTCCCACCGGTCCCAAGGAGCTGGATCTGGTGCGGGAGCTGAGCTGGCGTGCCTGGCCGCCCCGGCTGCCCGAGCAGCCGATCTTCTACCCGGTGCTCAATGAGGACTACGCGGTCAGGATCGCGCGGGACTGGAACGTGAAGCACGATGGCGCTGGCTTCGTCACTCGTTTCGAGGTCGAGTCGGACTTCTTGAGCCGGTATCCCGTCCAGCAGGCAGGCGGGCAGACGATCCTCGAGCTGTGGGTTCCGGCCGAGGAGTTGGACGACTTCAACGCCCACATCGTCGGAGAGATCCAGGTGATCCACGAATTCCGCTGAGGCGCGGAGGCTCGCTGACGGGGCACGCTGGCCCGGTGGGATGACCTCGGCCTGGCTGGTGTGATCACGGCGTCGGGGCTGACTTGGACAGCCCCGTCACCAGGTTCCGCCTGCGCGTCTTTGGACGGGTGACCGTGCTGCGACGCGAGTGCCAACGCGGCCCGCAGACGGCTGCACGACTGACCAGGGCCTGAGCCCTGGACGGCTGATCGGCGCCGGGGCCGATCCGGGATCACGCTTCCCAGTCCGCATAGTCTCCGATCGCCACGTCGTAGCAGAAGGTCTCCCAGAACCCATCGCCCGCGAGGGCAGTGGCGTCGATGCCGGAGATGAGCTCGCGCAGCTCTTCCGCCACTGCCTCGAACCCCTCCGCGTAGAACGGGAAGCGTGTGATCACAGCCGCAACGCATCGGTTGAAGGAGTCGAGGTCACTGTTGACGTGATTCACGCTCGATGACCCGATATGAGGTATATGCACTATGTGGCCACTGGCCGCATCGATGGCGATGTGTCCGAACAGGCCACTCGTCGCGATAGTGACCACCCCCCGTTCACCGATCCCCCGAAGTACGCCGACTCGCTCAGCGGCCGGTACTCGTATCCGATCAACCCGCCTGCGATGCCGGTTGTCCTGAGGTCGACAGCGATCTCGGTGGGCACCTCGGGTGGCAGCTCGATGACGATCAAGGCGAACGCAGAGCACGGTAGTTGTCACCATGGGCATCCGTTGACTTGCGGCTTCAGTGGGACAGAGCATGGTGGTTGTCACCGATGCGGCGCGCTGCCTGTAACCAGTGGCAAGCGAAGCAGGGGCGGTGTCACCGCGTTCGGTTTCTGGTGGGCTGGGTGCCGGGCGGCGGCCCTGGGCGATCACGGGCCATATTCCGCGCGCCTTGCGCGAGCCCCGCCTCTACGATCACCTGGTACGGCTGCTGGGGGGGGGCGGGAATGCTTGAGGACATCGGGGGCGGGGCAGCGGCAGCGATGCGGCTCGCGGGAGGCGCGCCGCTTCGCAGCACGCTTGATGTCGCCGACCCCGCTGACTGGCTCGCGCTGGATGCAGGAGTGCGTGAGGTGGCCTGGCACCGCCCGCAGTTCCTGCAGGGGTGGGAGCACTCCGCCCCACTGTCCGCCGAGCTGACTCAGCTCGGCGAGTGCTGGCTCGCACTTGCCCTGTGCCACCGCGACGGGCGGATCCGTCAGGAGGCGCTGCGCCAGTCGGTCCGGTACCCCGGTCTGCTGCCGTTGGTCGTGATCCGCTGCGCCGATTGGGTCGGCCCAGTACGCGAGCATGCCCGGCAGTTGCTGCGCGAGGCCCTGAACGTGGACTTGGCTCTCGGCCTCGCGTCGCTCGTCCTCCGCGTCGGCCGCCGTGACAGAGGTGCCTTCGGTGTCGATGTGCTCGGGCAGATCCTGCGCCAGGCCTCGCGCGGGCAGCTCGCTGTTCTCTTCGCTGACCCCGACCGCATCGTCCGGCGGTTCGCGTACCGGCTGGCCATCGAGGGCCGACTGCTCCGTCCCGCTGAGCTGGCCCGCGCGGCCGCCTGGGACCAGGACACCGTGGTCCAGGACCTGTGTGCCACAGCGGCGCTTACGGCTCTGGGGGATGAGGGTGCCTACGAGGGTGTGCTGCCTTTACTGCTGTCCGCACGCAACCCGCGTATCCGTTCGGCCGGTGTCACCGCGCTGAGACGGGCGGGGCGGTCAGAGCAGGCGGAGCCGTTTCTCAGCGACCGTTCCGCGCTCGTGCGTGCTTGTGCCCGGTATGTCATACGACAGCAGGGTTGTGACCCGGCGGCCTGGTACCGGGAGCGGTGCACGGCACCAGACGACCCCGAGTTGCCGCCCGGTGCGGTCATCGGGCTGGCCGAGTGCGGGAACCGCGAGGACGCCGAACTGCTGCGGCCGCTGCTGGTGCACCCGGCGGCCGGGGTGCGGGCGCGGGCAGTGGCAGGGTTGCGGGCGCTGGACTGCGCGGATGCGAAGCAGTTGCGGCCGCTCCTCGACGACCCTGCCCCCGGAGTCGTCCGCGAGACCGTCACCGCCCTGCTGCCCTCGGTCCAGGAACTGCCCGCCGACTGGCTACTGGAGCGCACCAGCTCCGAGCGGCCGCGGCACGTCCGCGTCGGCGCGTTCCGGCTGCTCGACGCGCGCGGCGGCATCGTGGCGCTACGGGCGGCAGTCGCTCTGTGTGAGGACCCCGAAGTGAAGCTGCGCACCTGGGCCGCGCAATCAGTGCAGCGCTGGCATCCGGCACCGGACGGCCGGCGCGGCGACGCGGAGGTGGGTGAACTGCTCGACCGGAGCCGACACCTCTTCACCGACCACATGCTGCGCCGGCGCAAGTGGGAAGCCGGGGTCGACAGCTGAGACTGCACCGCGGTCCAGAACTGCGCTCCCTACACCGTCAGTACAAAGACGGAGAACACGGTGCTGCGCCCTGTCCGGTTACTATTGCTGAACTGCCGCCCTTCGTGTTCTCTTACTTTCACAAGTCAAGGAGGCAGTCGATGTGGGTTGAGTTCATTTCTTCTCTGTCTGGGGAAGTTGACCTCGCGGATCCAGTTGATGAGAGTGAACTCGCCTCAGCTGAGTTGGCCCTCGGGCTGGAGCTTCCCGCAGAGCTAAAGTCCTTCCTGCGCGAGGCCAACGGAGTTTCTGATGAATTCGGATGCGAGTTTGTGTGGCCCGCCGCAGGTATCGTGTCGCGCAATCGCGAGATGAGAGATACTGCAGGATTCGGCAACCTCTACATGCCGTTCAATCCTTTGTTGTTCCTCGGAGACAATGGCGGTGGTGACCTTTTCGCTTTTATTGTGGAGCCGCCAAGGCACGACATTTTTGTCTGGCAGCATGAGACAGATAGTCGTCGATGGGTTGCCAGAGACTTGCGAGATTATGTTCACCGATACCTTGCGGCTGGTGGAGAGGATTGGTATGAATCATAAACAAAATACTGATGCATCTTGGGGCTGCGAACAGGGCTGCGCCGGAACCGGCCGGCAGAACGTGCGAAGCAGCTAAAGCCGCACAGCGCCTGCCCCGGCCGCCCTTGCCGAGTCGGCTCTTGAGGCGGAGAAGGTGTCCTTTGCTGTGCGGCGCGCAGGTAGATCTCCTACTTCTTGTTCAGTATGAGCTGCACTGGCCGCCGGCCGGCCACCGCCCCACCGTATGGTCCACGTCCCCAATTCCTGGGTCGCTGACTAACGAGCTCGTGCACGGTAGGCGGTGAGGCGTCGGTTTCCTGATCGTCGATCATGGTCGTGTGGTGGGGAACGCGTCTCGTGCAGCGATCGTCAGAAATCGGAGAATCACGGGTCTTTCGGCCGATGTGATCGCTGAACTGGTGGCTGAGTTGGGCCCGTTGTGGCATGAACGGCATCAGGCCAAGGTTGCGTCCCGGCCGCGGAAGCGGGCGGTGGGCGCCGGGGCGAAGCACCGGCTCGTGTTCGTCGACCGGCTCCTGGCCACCCTCGTGCACCTCCGGCACGGGGCCACGCACGACGTGCTGGCCTGCTGGTTCGACGTGGACCGCTCCACCATCACCCGCGCCATCGGCGAGGTACGGCCGCTGCTCGCCGAGCGAGGATGCACCGTGAGCCCCGGCGTGCGGCTACGGACTCTGACCGAGGTCGTCGACCATCTCGGTGCCAGCGGGAAGACCGGGATCATCGACGGCACCGAGATCCGGGTCCGGCGGCCGGCCGCCGGACGCCAGGACCGGGATAAGTTCATCTCCGGCAAGAGCAAGCAGAACGCCGTCAAGACCATGGTGCTCACCGACGCGGATGGCCGGATGCTGTTCTGCAGCCCGGCCAGGCCCGGAAGCTGCGCGGACATCACCCACGCCCGCCAGTTAGGGCTGGCCAGTCTCCTGGCCAACGGTCCCGCCATGGAGATCCTCGCCGATGCCGGCTACCAGGGCCTGGGTGCGCAGACCGGCGGCCGGGTGGTCACACCTCCGCACCGCAAGTCCAATAAGAACGCTCCGGACTGGTACGAGGAAGTGCACGAGCGACAGCGCAAAGCGCACTCCTCACGGCGTATCCGGGTCGAGCACGGCATCGCGCACCTGAAGAACTGGCGGGCCCTGGCCCGCCATCTCGGCCGCCGCGAGCACATGAGTGACATCGTCCAAGCCGTCGCCGGCCTGCTATCCCTTCAGCAGACCGCGGACCTGACGTCGGCACGGCAGATGTGAACACCGAGCCCCGCCACCACCCTCGACGCCTCACCGCCTACCGTGCACGAGCTCGTTAGTCCGGGCCGTCGCCTATGAGGCGGTGTTCGCGACGCTCGACGAACTGGACGGCGGCGGCGATGTGAACGTGTCGGGTGTCGAGGCCGGCTGGCTGGTCATGGAGTCGGGCGAAGACGGCTCTTCCACTGGGCGGGCTCTGTCGCGCCTGCATGAAGACCTCCTTACGCTGGACCCCAGCGGGCGCGACGGAGCTGATCTCTGGCAATGAAGGCAGCGGTTGGCCGGCTGCCGCCGTCTCCACTGCCGCTACGAGCGCAAGGTCGGACACTTTCTCGCCTTCGTAGGCATTACCGCAGCCCTGCGAGGAAGTCAGGCGAGCAGCGCACAGCCGACGATGGCTTCCAACTGCGAAAGGAGACCTGGCGTGAGATCGTCCAGACCGCGGTCTTGGTCCGGCACCACGATCGCGGCTCCAGGCCCCACGGTGACCTCGCAAGTGCGAGCAGGCAAGAACTCCAGCAGCCAGTTGTTGATCTTTGACACCTGTTCTTCACTGAGCTCAAGGGTGTCGTCCTGCGCGATTAGTCGGATCACCTCGACACGGTAGAACGACGGCGTGGCACCCGGTCGAGAGACTGCTGCACCTTCATGTCAAGACACTCTCGGCTCTCATCCTGCGCACGGAGCACCACCTGTCACACCGGCACGCCAAAGGAAACGCCGTCTTCGGACTCCGCGAGACGGACCGGCGTGAACGAACGCGGCATCAGCTGCTGGAACTTCTGTCCTGAAGCCGACCGCTGCCCGGAAGCGGCGTTGAGGCCGCACTGTCTGCCCTGCTGGGCTGTACGGCCAGCGGCTCCCCCTGCCGCCGCCGCCCGCGCGGTCCCCTCGCAAGGTCCTGTCGCCTGCGGGTTGTGCGAGGGGTTGTTGAGGTGTCGCCGCTGCTGGCTGCACAGACGTGGTCACCCGGTATCCCACCGACGACCGGGTTGCTCATGGCGAGGTGGGAGTAGATCGGGGAGTAGGACAACACTGGCAAGGTCGTCTGCAGACCTGGTCGACGGAAGCCGACTTCTCAGGGAGGATCCCGTCAGTATTGACCCATGACGCTGAGGAGCCTTCTGTGATCACGCAAGGAGTACAGGTCACAGGCCGATGCAGCGCCTGCGGAGGCACGACTACCTGCGATGTCGGTCAGTTCTTTGACCGTGGCATGCTCCGCTGGGGCGCCGAAGGACGGTGTGCTGACTGCCCGAATGGGTGGTGCGAGCAAGACAGCGGCCCCGTCACACCCGAGAACATTCGACAAGCCCTGCTGGAAGCGCATGGACCCGCGAGGCTTCGCCTGTCTGGAGACGTGCCGAGCGTCGTTACCGTGCTGCAGGCCCTCCGCAGTGCGCGAGATCTGTCCCTGGGTGAAGCACGCGCCCAGGCCGCGGAACTCGCCGTAACCGGACTCATCGGCACGTTCGTCGAGATGGAGGTCCTGGCGCTTCACCTTCGACGACGAGACATCGCGGTGAGCGTTGAACCAGCTGCGTAACCCCGTTTGACCAATACCCGCTGCGGCTTGACATACCGCCGAACGGCCCCCCCCTCGCGCGACAGCCCGCCGCAGCGGCTCACCTGCTGGCGGTGACTCCGCGCTGCTCCGCCCGCGCTGGGCCCTGCGTCCGGCACACCGCCAAGGACGCCGCCGCGGACCACGCCGTACGGGCGCACCGCGCGCGGGTGGTGCTGACGGCGCGCCGACCGCCGCCCTGCCGACAGGCCCTGGCCTTCACCAGCATCTCCTGCGCCCTCGTCTCCTACCGCAGGCTCTCCAGTCAGACCACCGCTATCAACGGGAGAGGTGACTGCCCGCCCGCCTACTCTGAGGCCGTGATGACAACGGCTGCCATTCTCGGTCAGTTCGACCACTGCGCCGACGAAGCCACGTTCCCCGATCTGGCCAACGGTTACTACTACCCGGTCGACGTTCGCATGTCCCTGTTCCACCGTCCTGGCGAGTGGGGGATGGTGGTGGAACTGCTGGGCTACTCGCCCCGGACACGGAACCTCACAGACGTACTGCACGTCTTCGGTAACTGCCTCACTCGCGGCGAGCCGGGATTCTGCAACGACGACCTGTTCGACCGCATCGACGAGCTCACCGAAGACGGCAGGAGCTACCGCGGCAGCCGCTTCGCTCGGGTCCGAGGTCGGGCACTCCCCATCACCGGCGAACAGGGAGCACCTCTCATCGACATCCTGCGGTCGCTCGTAGCGAAGGACCGAAGCTCGTTCCTCGCAAATGATCATGAACTGCGCACCAGGCTGCCCGCACACGTGCCCCTGGTCCTCCGGCTCGATGAGTGGCAGCAGCCACACGATCTCGGTGATTCCATGCCGAGCGATCACGAGACCTTCCAGCGGATCGCCGAAGTACTCGCCACCGGCGACCCCTCTCGCTACCGACTTCAACGCCCACCGAACACTCACTGGTCAGCCTGGCCGGAAGCCGGAACACTGTGACGCGCGACCAGCCGATTCAGATCGCGTCTACGCCCTGTAGACGGCCCTCTCTGCCTCCGGCCCGCGCCGGACACGGTGACGCGGGCGCGCGGCTCTGCCGCACGGCCCCGTGGACGTCGCGCGACTGGGTCATGCGGGCTCGTGGTCAAGGACACTGGGAGCATGCTGCTGCCCCCCACCCATCTCAAGGCCGAACTGATCGAAGCCGTCCGAATCACCGACCCCGCCAGTCACCTGACCTCTCCTAGCCTGACAGGTGATGCTGTCGCCCTCTGGGCAGGCAGCCAGGCACAGCAGGTTCTGGAGCTGATCAAAGACATGCCGGGCAGCGAGCGGTACCGCTGCTTCCTCCCCGGTTGGGGTATCCGAGTCCACAGCTGCACTGACCAGCTCTTCGAGATCGCCTTCTGCTTCCGCTGCCACGGTGCCCGTATCTGGGGCCGGACCTCTCCGCCGAGCAGCGAAGCCAGACCTTCGACGCGCAGAGCGCTCCCGCCCTTAAGTTGCTCAGCCGATTCCGCACCTGTGTTCCGGACTGAAGCACTTGGCCTCTTGCGTGCCTGATCGCCGAATGCAACGCCAGGGGAACTCACCGTGCTCATCCGCGGTTGGCTGGGTTGATCGCGACGAGTTCGATCTCAAAGCCGTCCTCGTTCTCCAGGTAGGCCGCGTAGTGCTCTTCGCCACCGGCGTGCGGATGCAGGTCGGGGAACAGCAGGCGCCAGCCGTGCTGTGTGGCTTCGACGGCCAGCGCCTCGACGGTGGCGGCGTCCTCGACGTGGAATGCCAGGTGGTTCAGCCCGGGTCGGCAGCGGTCGTGCCGGTCGTCGGTGAGAGCGGGGGACTGTTCGAGGACGAGGTAGGTCGGCCCGAGCTGCCAGCTGCGGCCGCTGTCCCAGCTCTGGAAAACGGTGTAGCCGAGTGTCTCCAGCAGCCAGCCGAGCGAGTTGATGGCGCGGGGGAGGTCGGGCACCCAGATCTCGACGTGATGCAGCACGCCGTGTGTCGGCGGGGTCACGCGGCCACCGCCTCGGGGCGTTCGACGAGCCGGCCGCGTCCAGCGCGGGCTTGGTGCACGTCATTCACTGCGGTGGGCATGGGTGTGCCGTCCCGGCCGGCGTTGCGAACGCCGGCCTGCTCGGTGACCATCAGGATCATCCGGGAAAGGTACGGCCTCCGCGTCCCCTCCCGGAGCCGATCCACAGATCTTGAGCACCGCTCTACGTGCCGTCCCCGGTCCGCCCTACCCAGGACTCCGCGAGACGGACCGGCGTGGACGAACGCGGCATCAGTTGCTGGAACCTCCGTCCTGGTGCTGACCGCTGTCGGGGAAGCGGCGTTGAGGCCGCGCTGTGTGCCCTGCTGGGCTGTCCCGTGAGTGGCTCCCCCTGCCGCCGCCGCCCGCGCGGTCCCCTGACGAACCGGCCGTGCGGGCGGCCAGCCGCGAGACTCCCCGCACCCCCTGAGGCAGGCAGGGGTTGGCCCACGCGCACGTCCGCGACGTCCCCCTCACCACCGTCATGCCGGGCGCCGCAGCACAGCCAGCGACCGCCGGACTGCTGGCCGCGCTGTACGGCATCGCTCCGGCGCTCGGTCTGCCGCTGCTGGGACGGCTGGCCGACCTGCGCGGCCTGCTCCTGTCCTGCTGCCTCGGCGCGCTGCTGGTCGCTTGCGCGCTCGGCGCGCTGGCGGTGGCGGGCACCGGCCACCTACCGCCAGCCGCCGTGTGCGTCGTTCTGGCGGGAGCCGGATGCCCGGCGCTGGAGGGCGGACTGCGGTCCCTGTGGGACGGGGTGCTGCCCGACGAGGCACCCGTCCGCACCGCCTGCGCCCTGGATTCGGCCACCCAGCAGATCGTCTAGTCACCGGCCCCGCCCTGGCCATCGCGACGGCCACCTGGCTCTCCCCGACGGCCACCCTCGCCCTGGCCGCCGCCGTCACCGTGGCCGGCTCCCTCGCCTTCGCCACCACCCCACCGGCCCGCACCTGGCACGCCGCACCACGCCGCCGCGAACGGCTCGGCGTCCTGCGCCCACCCGCCATGCGGCCCCTGCTGCTCGCCCTGGTCTTCCTCGGCGCCACGGCCAGGGCCCTCGACGTCGCCGCCATCGCCATGGCCGGCCGGCAGCACGCATCCTGGCCGGCGGGCACACTGTCCGCGGCGTTTCCCGCCGCCGGGCTGCTCGGCGGCGCCCTGTTCGCTCGCCTCCAGCCCGCGAACGGCACCAGCCCCCGCGAACCTCTGCTGCTGGGCGCCGCATACGCGGTCTGCTGGTTCCCCCTGCTCGCCCCGCTCCCTGCCCCCGCGGTCCTCCTTCTGGCGCTGCTGCCGGGCGCCTTGTTCGTGCCTCTGCTCACCGTCGCCGGCCTGAGGGTCACCACGCTCGCCCGCGGGGCACGTCCACCGAGGCGGTCGGCTGGATCTCCGGCACCATGCGTCTCGGCCTGGCCGCCGGTACCGCCCTGGCCGGCCCGCTCAGCGGCCACTTCGCCGTCCCGCTGACGGCCGCCGCCGGCTGCGCACTGCTGCTCTGCGCCCGCCGCGCACCCGCGCCGAAAGCTACCGCGGTGTGAGACGAGCCGCCGCCGGCACCACCAGCATCCGTTCCCGTCTCCCGGTGCGCCGTAGGCGATCACCGTGCCAGGCCTTGGCACGCACCGGCGGCACACCGGTCACGGGCCACGGCCCACGGCCCGCCTCCACGCTTGCTGGCATCCCGCCCGACGCTAAGGAGGAAGCAACCCGATGCCCGCGTTCCAGCGCACCGCCCTGTCCCTGCTGGCCGCTGCCGCTGTCACCGCAGCCTCGCTCGCCACCGCCACCACGGCCTCCGCCGCGTCACGGCCTCGGCCGCCACGTACCGCTGCACGACCAGCAGCGCCTCCGTCGACAACCCGGCCTACAGCGGACCGCTGTCCGACAACTACAACTTCGACGTCTCGCTGTGCGCCAAGCGCTCCGGCGGTTACATCTACGCCTACGTCAACGTGAAGTTCGAGGGCCCCGTCTGGTACGTCAACCAGAGCGACGTGCTCGACGCCGCCCGCTTCCACCTCCAGATCGAGAAGTCGGTCGCCGGGCCCGACCCCGTCGTGAAGTCGGCGATCTACCCCGGCCTGGAGTACAAGCTCGAGCATGGCAACACCTGGGGCAACGGCTCCTACAAGACCAGCACGCTCACCTACCGCGCCGGCTCGGGCAGGTACCTGGCCGACGGCCTCATCCAGCTCGACTGGAACAACGACGGCAAGGGCTACCGCAACACCTACTTCGACGCGTCCCCGACGGTATAGCCACCGCTCGGCCGGCCGGCCGAGCGGCGTGCGCGCTAGGGGCGCGCGCACCGGGTCTGTCCCCACCGGCCGGAACCGTCTGGTGATCGCCGTGCCGGACCCGGGGCGCATCCGGGCTGGCGCGAGGCCGGAGGCGCCCTTAAGGGGACGGTCCGGCTCTCATCATGACCGGGCGGGGCGGCCCCGGCCGGTGACCTCAGACGGGCCGCATCACCTGGGCCAGGCCCTCCGGGGTGTCCTTCACCTCCGGTGGCGGGCCGGGGTCGCACCAGTAGGTCACGCCATCGATCGTGACCTTGCCCGCCGCCTCGGGCAGCGGCAGGTGTTCAGTGCGACCGTCGGCCGGTCCACCGACGAAGGTCACCAGAACAGTGATCGAACTCGGGTCCATCGAAGCCGTCGCCTTCACATGTTCCGACTCACCCGGGGCTGCGGGACCATCACCGGCGCCACCACACCCCACGAGCACAGCCAGCAGGCCGACGCAGCCCACCATCTTCACGATCTGCACGCGCGCATCCTGCCAGGACCGGATCAGCCCATCCCCTTCAGGTCCTGTCGCAGCACTCCCCGCCCGCGACCGGCGTCGTGACATCATCACGCGGTGACCGAACCGAGCGGCGACGACGGCCGCACTTTCCGGCGTGAGACCGAACAGGTGGTCAACGAGATCGCCCAGGGCCTGCGCACGCTGGACGCTGGGGTGGGCTGGTTCTCCGGCCTCGCCCCGACACGCCAGCAGGAGGTTTTGCGGGAAGTCGCCGGCTACGCGATGCAGGCGCACATCACAGCGGCGGACGGCCGTGCCGGGGTGGCGCAATCCGGTGTGAAGCCCACGGCCAACTGCTCGGTGATGATCTGCATGGACCCGCCCCGCTACGGGTTCGCGGGCCTGCCTGCCACGGAATACGTCACGGCGTTCCGCGTCCTCGTCTGCGTGTTCGCCGTCGCTGACACGCGCCGCCGCGAGACGTACTGCCAAGGCGCCTGCGGACACGCATGGCACAACCTGCCGACGGCTACCGAGCAGCCGTAGCGCCGGCCATCGCGGCTCTTCCCGGGCTGCTGAGAATCAACGACCCGCCCACGCATAACGCCTGGCCGCGACTCGGTGCGTCAGTCCGCCGGGCGGACCGGGCCGGCGGCATGGGGCCGGATTTCTCCCGCGCCTCAGACCGCTGCACCAACTGCCCCCCCGCCTCCGGAATTAGTAGGTCTCGTCTGCTTTTGTCTTTGGTCGTGGTGGGAGGGTCCTGCTGGAATCACCCCTGTGCGAACGATGCTGCACCGTCTTCTTCGAGGAGCCTTCGATGAACCTGCGTCCGCTCAGGTCCCGTCCGTGCACCTTCCGTCCGGCCGGCTTCCGTCCGGCGACCGTCCGCCCGGGCGAGGACCTCGCCGCGCGGGCGTTCTCGCGGCCGTAGCAAGCCGTGGCGACTCCCTCCAGCGCCCGCCCGGGCCCCTGGTGTCCATGCCTTGCACCCTGTGATCGGCCCAGGACGGCGACAGGGCATCCGGCGTCGGCGAGTTGATGAGCTGTGGCCAGACCGATGCCGGAGGCTTCACCGGTGACGACAGCACATCCTCGGATGGCAGATGCTGTGGTCGCCCGCCGATCGAAAGCGCTCCTTCGCGTCGGGCTGTCCGTTGGCCGTCTCCCTGGCCGGCCGGGAGCGGTGAGGTCGGCTTTGCCCGTCCTGCCCAGGGGCTCCGCGGGCAGTGGGGGTGCGTGAGGCACTTCAGCCCTCTTCGGTGAGGTCGGACTGGCCGGTGGTGTCGTGCTGGGCCTCGACCTTGGTCAGCCGCTCGGACAGCAGGTCTCCCTCTCGCGGACAGTCGACGAGGCATGTTCCGGTGGTGAGGGGCCTCGCGTACATGTGTGATGCGACCGCCGTGCAGGCCGGGGAGACGGTGGCCATGTTCGGCACCCCTGATACTTTGTCGGTCGTTCCAGTAATCGGGTAGGGTGTGCGCATGGCACGCACGAGAGAGTTCGACATCGACGCCGCAGTCCTTGCCGCTATGGAAGCCTTCCGGCGTACCGGCTACGAGGGCACGTCGATGCGTGACCTGGCCGAGGCCACAGGGCTGGGCAGCGGTTCGATCTATGCGGCTTTCGGCAGCAAGGAGGGGCTGTATCTCGCTGCGCTCGACCTCTACCGGCAGCGTTACGCGGTGCCGTTGATCGACTTGCTGCGCTCCGGCAATGACGCCAGGCAGGTCGTCCGCGAGGTGTTTGTGGGCTCCGTCGACGAGATTGTCAAGGACGGGAGTCGTCGGGCTTGTCTGATCGTGGCTGCCGCGATGGAACGCGCCGGAGAGGACGGTCGAGTAGCGGCGCGACTGCGTTCCACGACGCAGGCGCTGGAGTCTGCTCTGTTCGACGTGCTTGCCGAGGGGCAGGTTCGCGGTCAGATTCCGGTAGACCGTAGCGCCGCTGATCTGGCCGGATTCCTGGTCGCCGCCCTCCAGGGGTTGCGGGTGATGGGAGCCATCAATCCAGATCGTGCCGCCCTGATGAGGTCGGCGGAGGTCGCGCTGACCTGTCTCGGCTGAGGGCGAGGGGTCACGTGAACGCGTCGGTCCTTCGGCGCGCAAATTATGGAACGTTCGACACAGATAAATGTCCGGAGGGACAACGATGGAACGAATAGGCGTGGGCATCGTCGGTGGCAGCACCACAGGGTGGGCCTCCCTCGGACACATACCCGTGCTTGCTGCGCTGCCCGACGTGGAGCTGCGCGCCGTCAGCACGTCGCGGAGCAGTTCGGCCCAAGCGGCGGCCGCCGAATTCGGCGTGCCCGCTTACGACAACCACCGGGACCTCATCGCTCATCCCGGCGTCGATCTGGTCGTCGTCTCGGTGAAGGTCACCGAGCACCTGGAGATCATTTCGGACGCCGTCACGGCCGGAAAGGCGGTGTACAGCGAGTGGCCCCTCGCAAATGGGCTGGCCGAGGCGGAGAAGCTCACCGAGCTGGCCCGGACATCAGGGGTGCGCACCGTGGCCGGCCTGCAGGGCCGTTACGCACCTGAGGTTCGCCATGCCAGGGACCTGATACGAGACGGGTACATCGGCGAGGTTCTGGGGACCACGATGGTCGGCTCCGGCATGGTCTGGGGTCCGCAGGCCACTGCAAGCCAGGCCTATTGGTACGACAAAGCCAACGGCGCGACCCCGCTCACCTCACCCACGATGCACGCACTCGACCCGCTTCACTTCGTCCTGGGAGAGTTCGACGCCGTCGCCGCACAGCTCACCATCGGGCGTAAACACGCGATCATCGCCGAGAGCGGGAGCACCATCGAGGTCAGCGCGGCCGATCAGGTCGCGGTGATCGGCACATTGCGCGGCGGTGCCGCGGCATCGGTCTTCTATCGCGGAGGAGCGTCACGTGGTGACAACTTCCGTTGGGAGATCAACGGCTCCGAAGGCGACCTCGTTCTGACCTCGACCTGGGGCAACATGCAGGTCGCCGAGCTCACGCTCGCCGGCGGCCGCGGCGCGGACGGCGCAGTGCAGCGGATCGAGGTGCCTGCGTCCTATGTCAACGACGTACCGGCCGAGTTGAGGGGCACGGTCGGTGCCAATGTCGCCCGGCTGTACACGCATCTCGCCCGCGATCTGGCCGACGGCACCCGCACCGTGCCCGATTTCGAGCACGCTCTGAAGCGGCACCGCCTCATCGATTCCATCGAACGCGCGGCTGACACCGGCGTTCGCCAGGCCATCCAGCACTGATCACCGGACGCCCGGCGCGACCTCCGTGCGCCAGGCGTTCTGGCACAGACCATGAGGAGGATCGTATGAAAGCGGTAGGTCTCCTGCGCTACGGCGGACCCGAGGTGCTGCAGGTCATCGAGCGACCGACGCCGCACGCGGGCCACGGAGAGGCACGGCTTCGCGTTCGTGCCGCAGCGGTCAACCCGGTGGACACGCTGATAAGAACTGGCGCGTCGTCGGTGCGGCTCAACGGTGACGCCCCGGTTATCGCCGGCTTGGACATCGCAGGCGAGGTCGACGAGATCGGCCCAGGTACCACATCCGATCTGTCCATCGGCGATCGTGTGATGGCCATGGTCAACCCGACCCGAGCCGCTGGAGGCGGCTACCCGTTCGTGTAGTCGTCTGAGCCGGTCATCGGACCGAGTTCGCGGGTGGGGAATTACGTGAAGCCGACGGCGCGGTCCGTGGGGAATTGCATGACTGTCGACAGCCCGGCGGCCGGGTGGTGCGGTGTCCGAAGGCCGCCTGTTGCCCGGCCCGCCCGCCCGCCGCCCCGCCGCCGTACTTCCCGTGCCTGCCGTCCCGTCACCCCCCGGCAACGCCGCGCTACGGGCCATGCCCGCCCGCGCCCCGCACCCGGCCGCGCCCGGCACCCGGCCGCGCCCGGCACCCGGCCGCGCCCGGGCCGCAGTGCCGCTGCCGCGCTATGCCGGCCCCGCGCGCCCCGTCCCGCCGGGCTGGGCCTTGCGTCCGGCCGCCCGCGCCCGTGTTGCTGCTCGTCGTGCGCCCCGTGCACCTCCCGGCCCGGCTGCCCGCCGGGGCCGTCCGGCTGTCTCCGCCAAGCTGGGTCTTGCCCGTGGCCTGGTGCCGGGGTGCTCGGGCGGGGCGGCCAGCTGACGCAGGCCCGCGACCGCCGGCAGCCGCCTGAACCTTCTTGGTGGCCCCGACCGGTTCCGCCCCGATGGTGATCCCGCGCGTTACAGCTCGCGCGCAGCGGCGTGGCCGCGCGCGGCGGGGACGGACGTGTGTGACGTCGAGGCGTCATACTCGCTGGTATGGCGCGGTTTTGTGACGGCTGTACGTCACGCTGACGCCCTGGCGTGGTGGGCTGCGCGGCGGCGCCACGCTCGGGAGCGGCAGCGGCCGGAGCAGTGCACCGCGTCGCGGCGGCGGTCGCCACCGGCGAACGTGATCCGGCCGCACTCCGGGCAGGTCAACAGTCTGATCATGCGCCTGTCGCCGGCCCGCCCCGCTTCAGCGGGAAGCATTCCCGGGGTCATGATCCGGTCGGAGGCCCGCCGGGCCCGGTACGCCTGGGCCCGGCACATGTCGTCGCAGTACCGCCGCCTGGCCGACGCGTTCCGCGGCAGCCGGGCCCCGCAGGAGGCACAGAACCGAATGCGGGCCACGCCTTCAGGGTCGCCGACCTGGTCCTCTCACGCAGGCTCCCGCAGTGTCGGAACTGCGATCCGATGAGCAGCACAATGCCGGACCGCGCCTCAACTGGGGCCGCCGTTCGGCGAGGTTGGTGACCGAGGCTGGCTGCCGCTCGGTGTCTGAGGCGTAGGGCAGCTCGCGCCCGGCCACGTGCCATGTGGGCCAGGCGAACCCGAAATCGTCCAGAGATGCATCCGGCTGCCCCAGCCGGCATGGACCGCGGTGAACCCTGTCCGCCCTCCCCAGGTGCGCGGTGTCTCGACTCGGGGAGATGACGGCCGGTGGCCGGCGTAGGCGCCGCCGGGGTCGGCCGGTCACTTTCTCGTTGCTGAGGGTGTCGATCATTCGTGCCGGGCGCCGCCGCTGGGTCCTCCGCCCGGCCAGGTCCGGCAACTGCGCCGTGTACGCCGCCGACTGGGTCATGATGCCGGCGTGCCGCTGCCGGTGCCGTGAACGGCTTGCAACGCGGTGACCAGCCGGCCGAGGGCGGGCAGCGCTTGGTCCAGGGCCGCCCGGTCGGAGTCGGGCAGTTCCTCGACGACCTGGGTGAGTGCTGCGGTACTGGCCCGGTCGTAGCGCTCCAGCAGGTCCAGGGCCACCTGCGACGCGGTGAGTATCACGGTTCGCTGGTCGTGTTCAGGGCGGACTCGTTCCACCAGCCGTGCGCCGGACATCGTCCGGACGAGGTTGCTCACGGTGGAGGGGGCCACTCGCAGCCGTTCTGCCACCGCGCCGGGGCTGAGGCCTTCGGGTGACGAGGACAGCGCCCGCAGCAGCTCGATCTGTGCCTCCGGCAGGTCGGGCAGCCCCTCGGCGTTCCGGGTGGCGCGCAGCACGGCGCGTCGCAGCGGACCCAGCAGCCCGCCCAGTGCGACAGCCACCCGGGCTGATCCCGGCACCCCGGGCGCACCTTCGCCGTGCCTGCCGGCCACTACTCCGTCTGTGTCTCGCATGCCGTCATTGTGACCTGTGACCGTACTGTTTTGCATACTGCACATTTTTGTAGCAAAATAATTTTGGGTTTGTGAGATCGGCCGGTACCGCATGCCGAACGCCCCCACCCGAAAGCACTGCAAGGAGCACCACCCATGACTGCCGAGCACGACACGCCGACCACCGTGGAGAACCCCGTCCCGCCGCAGGACCTGTCCGGCATCGTCGGACACCGGTTCATCTACACGTACGCCAACGGCTGGCAGTACGAGATGTACGTGAAGAACGCAACGATTATCGACTACCGCATCCACTCGGGCATGGTCGGCGGCCGCTGGGTGAAGGACCAGGAGGTCGATCTGGTGCAGCTCGCCGACGACGTGTACAAGGTGTCGTGGAACGAGCCGACCGGCACCTCGGTCGTCGTCAATGTGCTGCCACGTCGGCGGGTCCTGCACGGCACCATCTTCTTCCCCCAGTGGATCGAACAGGACGGCAGCAAGACGGTGCTCTTCCAGAACGAGCACCTGGACGAGATGCGCGCCTACCGGGACGCCGGACCCACCTACCCGATCTACGTCGTCCCCGAATTCGCCCGCATCACCCTCTTCGAGCACGTCGGCGAGGACGACGAGGATGTCGTCGCGGTGGGTCCGCAGGACCTGCCCGCTGGCAGCCTGCTGAAGACCCACCCGGCGGTGCGTTCTCCGCCTGCTCGCCGACGTCCTGGCCGCCCGCGGCGGCAACGAGGCGGCCG